>NZ_JBNCLW010000028.1:0-200 GCF_049844875.1 Rhodococcus sp. DT1 | reverse complement strand
TTCGAGGGGGAGTTCTATTCGACGAAGGGGGCGTCGATCTACGACGTGCCCGAGGGTGGGGTTCCGGTGTATGTGGCTGCGGGTGGTCCGGTGGTGGCGCGGTATGCGGGTCGTGCGGGGGACGGGTTCATCTGCACGTCGGGTAAGGGCATGGAGTTGTATACGGAGAAGTTGTTGCCGGCGGTGGCGGAGGGTGCGGC
>NZ_JBNCLW010000027.1:0-210 GCF_049844875.1 Rhodococcus sp. DT1 | reverse complement strand
GGCCGGGATCGGCGGCAAACATCTCCCGCAGATGCATCCCCTCGACCTCCGCGCGATGATCGACCAACTTCTGCCACTCCGGGAGTTCCGTCAAAGTTTTTGCTGCCGAGGATATCTCGTTCATTCGTTCCTCCCGGTCAGGCGAGTGCGCGCAACCGCGGCGCCAAATCCCGCTCGAACAACTCCAAAAACCGCTTCTGATCATGACCC
>NZ_JBNCLW010000026.1:0-211 GCF_049844875.1 Rhodococcus sp. DT1 | reverse complement strand
ATATCGATTTGCTGGGCGCCGATGAGCGTATTGCGGTGCTCGAGCGGTGGAACGATACGTCGCATCCGGTGCCGGAGGCGACGTTGCTGGATCGCTTCGATGCGCAGGTTGCTGCGTCGCCGGATGCGATTGCGGTGGTGTTCGAGGGCGGGTCGTTGACATACGGCGAGTTCGATGCGCGGGTCAATCGGCTTGCGCGGTATCTGATCTC
>NZ_JBNCLW010000025.1:0-216 GCF_049844875.1 Rhodococcus sp. DT1 | reverse complement strand
ATATCGATTTGCTGGGCGCCGATGAGCGTATTGCGGTGCTCGAGCGGTGGAACGATACGTCGCATCCGGTGCCGGAGTCGACGTTGCTGGACCGGTTCGATGCGCAGGTCCTTTCGAATCCCGACGCGATTGCGGTGGTGTTCGAAGACGAGTCGTTGACGTATGCGCAGTTCGATGCGCGGGTCAATCGGCTTGCGCGGTATCTGATCTCGCGGG
>NZ_JBNCLW010000024.1:0-217 GCF_049844875.1 Rhodococcus sp. DT1 | reverse complement strand
AGACCCGACAGATCCGAGACCCCGGCCTCGGTTACGAACACCGCCAACATCGACGGCACAAAATGCGCCACCGACACCGAACGCTCGGCCATCACCGTCGCCAGATAGGCCGGATCCCGATGACCGTCCGGAGCAGCCATCACCAACCGCGCACCCACACCCAACGGCCAGAAAAACTCCCACACCGACACATCGAACGTAAACGGCGTCTTCTGCA
>NZ_JBNCLW010000023.1:0-218 GCF_049844875.1 Rhodococcus sp. DT1 | reverse complement strand
CTGCGGAGCTCGAGCTGCCCGGTCTGAGTGTCTCGGGTGTGGACTTCGATGCGCAGATCGCCAAGTTCGATCTGCAGTTGACGTTGTCGGAGGGGTTTGCGGAGGACGGTTCGCCGGCCGGTTTCCGTGCGGAGTTCACCTATGCCACCGAGCTGTTCGATGCTTCGACGGTGGAGACGTTCGCGGATCGGTTCGTGCGGATCCTCGAGGCGGTGGTG
>NZ_JBNCLW010000022.1:0-246 GCF_049844875.1 Rhodococcus sp. DT1 | reverse complement strand
CCCCAGATCCGACCCCCCGATCCCGATGTTGACCACCGTGGTGATCTTCTCCCCGGTCGCCCCCCGCCACCGGCCGTCACGCACCCGATCGGTGAACTCCCCCATCGCGTCGAGCACCTCGTGGACATCGGCGACGACCTCACGCCCGTCCACGACCAACCGCGCCGAGCGCGGCAACCGCAACGCGGTGTGCAGCACCGCCCGGTCCTCGGTGACATTGACGTGCTCGCCGGTGAACATCGCCTC
>NZ_JBNCLW010000021.1:0-260 GCF_049844875.1 Rhodococcus sp. DT1 | reverse complement strand
AGCATCGACGGCACGAACGACGTCGCAGTGATCCGCTCCCGATGGATCACGCGAGCAAGATACGCCGGATCCCGATGTCCGTCGGTGCTCGCGATCACCACACGCGCACCCGCTGCCAACCCGCCGAACAACTCCCACACCGACACATCGAACGTAAACGGCGTCTTCTGCAACACCACATCTTCCGGCGACAGCCCGTACTCGGCTACCAACCACGACACCTGATTGACCACCGAACCATGCGACACCGCCACACCCTT
>NZ_JBNCLW010000020.1:0-298 GCF_049844875.1 Rhodococcus sp. DT1 | reverse complement strand
TCAACCGACGTCCGCAACACCAACGTATTGACGAACATACCCACCAGATCATCGAGCGCAGCCTCACCACGACCCGCAATCGGGGTGCCGATCGCAACATCGGAACTCGCACCCAACCGCGACAGCAACACCGCCAGAGCAGCATGGACGACCATGAATTCGGTTGCGCCACTGCGTCGGGCAAGATCGGTGATGCTCGCACGAACACGACCATCGATCACGAACCCATGCGAGGCGCCCCGGTAACTCGACACCACCGGACGAGGCCGATCCCCCGGCAACGTCGACTCCTCCGGCA
>NZ_JBNCLW010000019.1:0-342 GCF_049844875.1 Rhodococcus sp. DT1 | reverse complement strand
AGTTCTCAAACAACACACAACAACCCCTACCGGAACCCACCCACAGGCGGAGAACTTTCGCAGATCATCGTCGCTGACAAAACACTCGCGTGTTCTCTCAGGACCCAACAGTGCACCGATATAACCCCTCGGCCTCTCCACACTGGAAGAAACCGGATGAGAAGTAGCTGTCAGCGTTCCACCCATGAGCAACCGTGTCCCACATACGGAGACAAACGGTCTCTGGCCACACACGCACCCCGACATTTCAGGGGGTGTGGGCAGATGCTCCTTAGAAAGGAGGTGATCCAGCCGCACCTTCCGGTACGGCTACCTTGTTACGACTTCGTCCCAATCGCCGAT
>NZ_JBNCLW010000018.1:0-359 GCF_049844875.1 Rhodococcus sp. DT1 | reverse complement strand
TCGGTGGCGCATTTTGTGCCGTCGATGTTGGCGGTGTTCGTAACCGAGGCCGGGGTCTCGGATCTGTCGGGTCTGCGCTACGTGTTTGCTTCGGGTGAGGCGTTGTCGCCGTCGTTGGCGGCGCGGACGCGTGCGATGCTTCCGAATGCTGCGGTGCACAATTTGTATGGTCCGACCGAGGCCGCGGTGGATGTGACGTTCCACGAGGTGACCTCGGCCGATACCGTGTGGGTTCCGATCGGTGCGCCGGTGTGGAATACGCAGGTGTTTGTGCTCGACAGCCGACTGGCGCCGGTGCCGGTGGGTGTGGCGGGTGAGTTGTATCTGTCGGGTGTGCAGTTGGCTCGTGGGTATGTGGG
>NZ_JBNCLW010000017.1:0-360 GCF_049844875.1 Rhodococcus sp. DT1 | reverse complement strand
GACAGCCCGTACTCGGCTACCAACCACGACACCTGATTGACCACCGAACCATGCGACACCGCCACACCCTTCGGCCGGCCCGTCGACCCCGACGTGAAAATCACATACGCCGTATTCGACGGCCGCAACGGCGAAATCCGCTCCGCATCCGACACCGGACCGGCCGCAACGCCCGAAAGATCCAGAGTGTCGATCGACACCACCGGAACCGACCCGGACCCGAACTCGGACTCGGGAAGCTCGAACCCGTCCCGCGACGTCGACACCACCAACACCGGCGACACCGACTCCACAATGAAACCATTACGCTCGGCAGGCTGATCCGGATCGATCGGCACATAGGCGCCGCCCGCCCGCACG
>NZ_JBNCLW010000016.1:0-384 GCF_049844875.1 Rhodococcus sp. DT1 | reverse complement strand
ACGCTCATAAACACTTACTAACAAAGATGCTCGCGTCCACTGTGCAGTTCTCAAACAACACACAACAACCCCTACCGCAAGAAAACTCAAGTTCTCTTGTTTCGCAGATCATCGTCGCTGATCAAACACTCGCGTGTTCTCTCAGGACCCAACAGTGCACCGATATAACCACCGCAGAAGAAAACATGATGTTCTCTCCGACGCGATAATGCTTGTCAGCGTTCCACCCATGAGCTTCTGCCGCTCCACATACGGGAACGAAACAGTCTCTGCCTACCTCCCCCACACCTGTGTGCAGGAAAGAGAAGGAGAAGTGCTCCTTAGAAAGGAGGTGATCCAGCCGCACCTTCCGGTACGGCTACCTTGTTACGACTTCGTCCCAAT
>NZ_JBNCLW010000015.1:0-391 GCF_049844875.1 Rhodococcus sp. DT1 | reverse complement strand
ATCGGCGATTGGGACGAAGTCGTAACAAGGTAGCCGTACCGGAAGGTGCGGCTGGATCACCTCCTTTCTAAGGAGCACTTCTCCCGGCGAGGGTTCACAATGGTGGACTTCTTGTGGGGCAGAGACTGTTTCGTTCCCGTATGTGGAGCGGCAGGAGCTCATGGGTGGAACGCTGACAGCTACTTCTCATCCGGTTTCTTCCTGAGTGGAGAGGCCGAGGGGTTATATCGGTGCACTGTTGGGTCCTGAGAGAACACGCGAGTGTTTGATCAGCGACGATGATCTGCGAAAGTTCTCCGCCTGTGGGTGGGTTCCGGTAGGGGTTGTTGTGTGTTGTTTGAGAACTGCACAGTGGACGCGAGCATCTTTGTTAGTAAGTGTTTATGAGCGT
>NZ_JBNCLW010000014.1:0-467 GCF_049844875.1 Rhodococcus sp. DT1 | reverse complement strand
GCACCCACACCCAACGGCCAGAAAAACTCCCACACCGACACATCGAACGTAAACGGCGTCTTCTGCAACACCACATCATCTCGGGTGAGCGAGTATTCGTGCTGCATCCACTCGAGACGATTGACAATCGCCCCATGCGAGACCGCCACACCCTTCGGCCGGCCCGTCGACCCCGACGTGAAAATCACATACGCCGTATTCGACGGCCGCACCGGCGCAATCCGCTCATCATCGGACACCGGACCGGCCGCAACGCTCGAAAGATCCAGCGTGTCGATCGACACCACCGGCACCGACCCGGACCCGGAATCGGAACCGGGAAGCTCGAACCCGTCCCGCGACGTCGACACCACCAACACCGGCGACACCGACTCCACAATGAAACCATTCCGCTCGGCAGGCTGATCCGGATCGATCGGCACATAGGCGCCGCCCGCCCGCACGATCGCATACATCCCCACCAGCAG
>NZ_JBNCLW010000013.1:0-682 GCF_049844875.1 Rhodococcus sp. DT1 | reverse complement strand
CGGTATATGCGGATCAGGTTGTCCGTAGACGCATCACCCGACTCCGGCTCACCCACACCCCCCAACACCGGCGCCAACACCGACGCCTGCTCCTTCCCCAACTCCACACCCCACTGATCGAACGAATCGATCCCCCACACCACACCCTCCACAAACACCTGATGCTCATACAACGCAATCAACTGCCCCAACGACGACGGCGACAACACCGGCGCCAACACCGTCGTCGACGGCCGATCACCCGGCATCACCTTGTGCGCCACCAACCCCTCCGGCACCCCCTCCGCCCGAAGCTCCGCCGCCGACTTCCCGAACGCCAACACCTTCGCCTGCGCAAACATGTTCGCCATCAACACCTCATGCATCGACCCCGACCCACCCACGGTCGGCAGATCATCGGTCGACCGACCGAACCCGATGAAATCCGCCGGCACCAGATGCGTCCCCTGATGCAACAACTGAAAAAACGCATGCTGCCCGTTCGTCCCCGGCTCCCCCCAAAAAATCTCCCCCGTCCGATACGACACCGCCGACCCGTCCACCCGCACCGACTTACCGTTCGACTCCATCGCCAACTGCTGCAGATACGCCGGAAACCGCACCAGATCATTCGCATACGGCAACACCACCCGCGACTGCGCCCCCAGCACCGACGTGTACCACACCCCCAACAACCCCAACA
>NZ_JBNCLW010000012.1:3598-5182 GCF_049844875.1 Rhodococcus sp. DT1 | reverse complement strand
GTGTGCTGTTTCAGAAACCGCACAGTGGACGCGTAGCACCTTCGTTAGAAAGTCCTCGGCCTATTAGTACCAGTCACCTCCATGCGTTACCGCACTTCCAGTTCTGGCCTATCAACCCGGTGGTCTGCCGGGGGCCTTACCCCCTCGAGGGGGTGAGAAACCTCATCTTGGAACAGGCTTCCCGCTTAGATGCTTTCAGCGGTTATCCCTTCCGAACGTAGCCAACCAGCAGTGCCCCTGGCGGGACAACTGGCACACCAGAGGTTCGTCCGTCCCGGTCCTCTCGTACTAGGGACAGCCTTCCTCAAGTTTCTAACGCGCGCGGCGGATAGAGACCGAACTGTCTCACGACGTTCTAAACCCAGCTCGCGTGCCGCTTTAATGGGCGAACAGCCCAACCCTTGGGACCTACTCCAGCCCCAGGATGCGACGAGCCGACATCGAGGTGCCAAACCATCCCGTCGATATGGACTCTTGGGGAAGATCAGCCTGTTATCCCCGGGGTACCTTTTATCCGTTGAGCGACACCGCTTCCACATGCCGGTGCCGGATCACTAGTCCCGACTTTCGTCCCTGCTCGACTTGTCAGTCTCACAGTCAAGCTCCCTTGTGCACTTGCACTCAACACCTGATTGCCAACCAGGCTGAGGGAACCTTTGGGCGCCTCCGTTACATTTTGGGAGGCAACCGCCCCAGTTAAACTACCCACCAGGCACTGTCCCTGAACCAGATCATGGTCCGAGGTTAGATATCCAATACGATCAGAGTGGTATTTCAACAACGACTCCACAGTAACTGGCGTCACCGCTTCACAGTCTCCCACCTATCCTACACAAACCGAACCGAACACCAATACCAAGCTATAGTGAAGGTCCCGGGGTCTTTTCGTCCTGCCGCGCGTAACGAGCATCTTTACTCGTAATGCAATTTCGCCGAGTCTGTGGTTGAGACAGCAGAGAAGTCGTTACGCCATTCGTGCAGGTCGGAACTTACCCGACAAGGAATTTCGCTACCTTAGGATGGTTATAGTTACCACCGCCGTTTACTGGGGCTTAAATTCTCAGCTTCGCCACCGAAGTGACTAACCGGTCCTCTTAACCTTCCAGCACCGGGCAGGCGTCAGTCCGTATACATCGTCTTACGACTTCGCACGGACCTGTGTTTTTAGTAAACAGTCGCTTCTCTCTGGTCTCTGCGACCACACCCAGCTCAGGAAGTAAATTCCATCACCAGACATGGTCCCCCTTCTCCCGAAGTTACGGGGGCATTTTGCCGAGTTCCTTAACCACAGTTATCTCGATCGCCTTAGTATTCTCTACCTGACCACCTGTGTCGGTTTGGGGTACGGGCCGTGTGAAAGCTCGCTAGAGGCTTTTCTCGGCAGCATAGGATCATGGAATTCCCCTCAACGGGTACGCATCACCTCTCAGGCTACATGCGACACGGATTTACCTATGTCACGCCCTACAGGCTTACACCAGTATTACCACTGACTGGCCCCACTACCTTCCTGCGTCACCCCATCGCTTGACTACTACCACCGAAGATCCCGTGCATCCAATCCCCAATCCCCCGAAGGGAAAC
>NZ_JBNCLW010000012.1:1849-3500 GCF_049844875.1 Rhodococcus sp. DT1 | reverse complement strand
AAGGAACCTTCTGGACGGTTAGTACCGATGATTCATCATGGGCGCGTTCACACGGGTACGGGAATATCAACCCGTTGTCCATCGACTACGCCTGTCGGCCTCGCCTTAGGTCCCGACTCACCCTGGGCGGATTAACCTGGCCCAGGAACCCTTGGTCATTCGGCGGACGAGTTTCTCACTCGTCTTTCGCTACTCATGCCTGCATTCTCACTCGCATGGCCTCCACACCTAGGTCACCCCGATGCTTCCATGGCCACACGACGCTCCCCTACCCATCCACACCACTGCACACACTTCCGTAGAAACATGCGGGTGTTATGTGAATGCCGCGGCTTCGGCGGTGTACTTGAGCCCCGCTACATTGTCGGCGCAGAACCACTTGACCAGTGAGCTATTACGCACTCTTTCAAGGGTGGCTGCTTCTAAGCCAACCTCCTGGTTGTCTCAGCGATCCCACATCCTTTTCCACTTAGTACACGCTTAGGGGCCTTAGCCGGCGATCTGGGCTGTTTCCCTCTCGACTACGAAGCTTATCCCCCGCAGTCTCACTGCCGCGCTCTCACTCACCGGCATTCGGAGTTTGGCTGATTTCGGTAAGCTTGTGGGCCCCCTAGACCATCCAGTAGCTCTACCTCCGGTGAGAAACACGCGACGCTGCACCTAAATGCATTTCGGGGAGAACCAGCTATCACGGAGTTTGATTGGCCTTTCACCCCTACCCACAACTCATCCCCTCAGTTTTCAACCTAAGTGGGTTCGGGCCTCCACGACGTCTTACCGTCGCTTCACCCTGGCCATGGGTAGATCACTCCGCTTCGGGTCTAGAACATGCCACTGCAACGCCCTATTCGGACTCGCTTTCGCTACGGCTACCCCACACGGGTTAACCTCGCGACATGCCGCTAACTCGCAGGCTCATTCTTCAAAAGGCACGCCATCACCCACCATGAACTAAATCATGCACAGGCTCTGACGGATTGTAAGCGCACGGTTTCAGGTACTATTTCACTCCCCTCCCGGGGTACTTTTCATCTTTCCCTCACGGTACTTGTCCGCTATCGGTCACCAGGGAGTATTCAGGCTTATCGGGTGGTCCCGACAGATTCACACCAGATTTCACGGGCCCGGTGCTACTTGGGTATTCACATCAACAGTCACCATGTTTTCGTCTACGGGACTCTCACCCTCTACGACAGGCCGTTCCAGACCACTTCGACTAACACGATGATTTCTTACTGTTGGCCGGCTCAGCAGCGCCGACACAATGAACCCCACAACCCCGCATACACAACCCCTGCCAGGTATCACATGTACACGGTTTAGCCTCTTCCGCTTTCGCTCGCCACTACTCACGGAATCACATGTTGTTTTCTCTTCCTGTGGGTACTGAGATGTTTCACTTCCCCACGTTCCCTCCACACACCCTATATATTCAGATGCGGGTAACACGACATCACTCGTGCTGGGTTTCCCCATTCGGAAATCCTCGGATCACAGCTCGGTTGACAGCTCCCCGAGGCATATCGCAGCCTCCCACGTCCTTCATCGGCTCCTGGTGCCAAGACATCCACCGTACGCTCATAAACACTTACTAACAAAGATGCTCGCGTCCACTGTGCAGTTCTCAAACAACACACAACAACCCCTACCG
>NZ_JBNCLW010000011.1:0-9589 GCF_049844875.1 Rhodococcus sp. DT1 | reverse complement strand
GAGCACCTCCACCAACCGCTCGAACGGCACATCCGCATGCGCGAACGCATCGAGATCCACCCGGCGGACCTCATCGAGGAAGTCCCCGAACGACACCCCACCATCAACCGACGTCCGCAATACGAGCGTGTTGACGAACATACCCACGAGATCATCGAGCGCAGCCTCACCACGACCCGCGACGGGCGTCCCGATCGCAATATCGGACTGGGCGCTCAACCGTGACAGCAGCACCGCTAGAGCTGCATGCACGACCATGAATTCCGTTGCACCACTGCGGCGTGCGAGATCAGTTAGATCGGAACGGACGCGCCGATCGATCGTGAATCCGTGCGAGGCACCCCGGTAACTCGACACCGCCGGGCGGGGCCGGTCGGACGGCAACGTCGACTCCTCCGGCAGGTCCGCCAAAGCAGTGCGCCAGAACTCGGTTTCCCGCGCGAGCAACGACTCCGGATCGGACTCGTCGCCGAGGACCTCACGCTGCCACAACGTGTAATCCGCGTACTGCACCTCGAGTTCGGCCCAAGCGGGTTCCTTGCCCTCCACCCGTGTCACGTACGCGGCGACCACATCCCGGGTCAGGGGCGCCATAGAGAACCCGTCGCCGGAGATGTGATGGACCACGACCACCAGCACATGCTCTTCCGGCGTGATTCGCAGCAGCCGCACCCTGATCGGAACCTGCTGCGTCACATCGAAACCGGCAGCCACAACCTCCGTGACACGTGCCGGGACCTCGTCGGCCGCGACAGTTTCCGGACGTACCTCGACGATCGAGTCCGATGCGGGCAGGACCTCTTGGAATCCGACCCCGTCGATCTCCGGATACACCGTCCGCAACGACTCGTGTCGCGCGACCACATCCGACACCGCCGCCTGCAACGCATCGACATCCAACGAGCCCGACAACCTGATCGCCACCGGAATATTGTTGACTGCAGATTCTGGATCCAGCCGGTTGAGGAACCACATCCGCTGCTGCGCCAACGACAGGGGAATCTGTGCCGGACGCACCCGCGCAACCAACGGAACCCCGACACCCCCACCGGACACCTGCTCCACCCGCACCGCCAGTTCCCCGACGGTGGACGCCTCGAACAGCACGCGCACCGGCACCCGAGTATCGAGTGCCGCACCCAGGCGCGCGACCACCTGGGTCGCAATCAGCGAGTTACCACCCAAAGCGAAGAAATCATCATCGAGCCCGACCCGCTCGACACCGAGCACCTCGGAAAACACCGACGCCACGACCTGCTCGGCAGAGGTAGCCGGAGCCCGGAACTCCGTGACCTCGAACACCGGATCCGGCAACGCCCTACGATCCAGCTTGCCATTAGCGTTGAGAGGCAACCCCTCGAGCACCACAAAAGCCGACGGCACCATATAAGCCGGCACACTCCGACCCAGCGCGAATGCAACCTCCCCGGTATCGAGATCGATACCCGGCCGAGGAACCAGATACGCAACCACACGAGTACCCACACGCTCACTGCCACGAGCAACCACAGCCACGTCACGAATGTCGTCCATCCGCCGCAGCGCCGACTCGATCTCACCGAGCTCGATCCGGAAACCACGAACCTTCACCTGGAAATCCGTACGACCCAAATACTCGAGCTCACCGTCACTCGTCCACGCCACCAGATCACCCGTACGGTACAACCTCTCACCATCACCCCACGGCGACGCCACAAACCGCTCCGCCGTCAGATCAGGCCGCGCGAAATACCCACGAGCAAGCTGCGCACCCGCAAGATACAACTCACCCGGAACACCCACCGGCACCGGCTGCAAACGCGCATCGAGCACATACAACCGGGTATTCCATTGCGGTGATCCGATCGGCACAGACACCACATCGGACACATCGACAGTGTGATCGGTAACCGACACCGCAGCCTCGGTCGGACCGTAAAGATTGTCCAACCGGGCCTCATTGCCGGCAAGGAACCGCTGCGCTGTAGACGCAGGCAACGCCTCACCGATAGCGAGCACCCGGCGCAGAGAAGACGGCAGAACACCGTCCCTGTCCGTCATCAACGCAGACAGCATCGACGGCACCACATGCAAAGTCGTCACACCCTCCGATGCGACAAGATCGTTGAGATACGCCGGATCACGATGACCGTCCGGCCCCGCAACAACAACACGACCACCGGATACAAGCGCCGACCAGAACTCCCACACCGACAGATCGAACGTCGCAGCCGTCTTCAGCAACAGCGCATCATCCGGACCGAGACCGTATTCATCCCGCATCCACAGCATTTGGTTGACAATCGCCGCATGAGAGACCGCCACACCCTTCGGCCGCCCCGTCGAACCCGACGTGAAAATCACATACGCCGTGTTCTCCGGCCGCAACGGCGCCACCCGATCGACATCCGTGACCGGCGAATCCGAGTACCCATCGAGGTCCGCAGTGTCGAGCCGAACGACGACGATCCCGGAACCCAAGTCCTCGGGAACATCGAACTCGTCACGCGCGGTGGTCAACACCACCGCAGGAGCCGCCACCGACACAAGGTAGCCCGTACGCTCCGCCGGCTGATCCGGATCCAGCGGCACGTACGCACCACCGGCCTTGGCCACCGCATACATACCCACCAGCAGCTCCACCGACCGCCGCATCGCCAACGCCACAGTCGATTCCGGCCCAACCCCCACCGAAATCAAATGACGGGCAAGCCGGTTCACCCGAGCATCGAACTCCTGATAGGACAGCGACACGCCCTCGAAAACAATCGCCGTCGCCGCAGGATCACGCCGTACCTGAGTATCGAACAAGTCCACCAACGTCACCGGCGCCCCGAGCGGGCAGCTCGTGCGGTTGTGCTCCTCCAGCACCAGGTTCCGCTCCTCGACCCCGAGAATATCGAGATCTCCCACCGGAAGCCCCGGCTCGGCGACGATCTGCTCGAGCACTCGCACGAACCGCTCCGCGATCCCCACAACCGTCGACCTGTCGAACAGATCCGTCGCGAACGTCAACACGCTACCGATCCCCGCCGGAGACCCATCCTCGTGGTAACGATCCGCGGCGACCAAATGCAGGTCGAACTGCGAGGTCTGCACTTGCGCATCCAACCCCGACACCGTCAGACCCGGCAGCTCCAGGCTCGTCGCTGCCAAGTTCTGGAACGACAACCCCACCTGGAACAGCGGATGCCGCGCGGTGGACCGTTCAGGGTTGAGAACCTCGACGAGACGCTCGAACGGAACATCGGCATGCGCGAACGCCTGAAGATCCCGCTCGCGTGTCTGCTCGAGCAGAGCATCGAACGAACCGCTCACATCCACGTGGGAACGCAGAACCAAAGTGTTGACGAACATACCGATCAGATCGTCGAGCTCGCGACGTCCCCTACCCGCAATCGGAGTGCCGACCGTGATGTCCTCGGTACCCGACAAACGCGCGAGCAACACAGCGAAAGCCGCATGCACCGCCATGAACAACGTCGAGTTCCGCGCTCGTGCGAGCTCGACCAGCTTACGATGCAGATCTGCGTCGATGTCGAACTCGACGTCGTCGCCGGCAAAGGACTGTTCCGCCGGCCGTGGCCGGTCGGTCGGAAGGTCCAGCTGATCGGGAAGGCCGTCCAAAGACTGTTTCCAGAACGCGATCTGCTTGGCTGCCAACGACTCCGGGTCCGACTCGTCGCCGAGTACCTCACGCTGCCACAACGAGTAATCCGCGTACTGCACCTCGAGCGCCGACCACCCTGGGGCCGCGCCCGCGGCCCGCGCCGCATACGCAGTGACCACATCCCGGGTCAACGGCCCCATCGAGAACCCGTCACCGGAAATATGATGAATCACTACCACCAGCAGATGCTCCTGCGGCGCGACCCGCAACAACCGCACCCGCACCGGAACCTGGAGCGTCACATCGAAACCGGTAGTCACAGCCTCAACGACCCGCCCCGGTGCATCGTCGGCACTCACGTCCTCGACCCGTACCTCCACGACCGCATCGCCGGCACCGAGCACCTTCTGGAAACCGACCCCGTCGACCTCCGGATACACCGTCCGCAACGACTCGTGCCGCGCGACCACATCCGACACCGCCGCCTGCAAAGCGTCGACATCCAGCGAGCCCGACAATCTGATCGCCACCGGGATGTTGTTCGCCGCCGACCCCGGATTCAACCGGTTGAGGAACCACATCCGTTGCTGCGCCAGCGACAACGGCACCAGCTCGGGACGGGTTTGCGCGACGAGAGGGGTCTCGTTCCCTACCGCGAGGGGTTCGATCAGGGCCGCGAGTTCTCCCACCGTGGAGTGCTCGAACAGCAGGCGCGCGGGTACGCGGGTGCCGAGGCGTTCACCGAGGCGCGCGGCGAGTCGGGTCGCCACGAGTGAATTGCCACCCAGTGCGAACAAGTCGTCATCGAGCCCGATGCACTCGACACCGAGGAGTGCGCCGAACTCTTCCGCCACGGCAACCTCGAGCGCAGTTGCGGGTGGACGAAACTGCACCGAAACCGACTCCGGCTCAGGCAACGCCGCACGATCGATTTTGCCCGACGGCGTCAACGGCACATCATCCAACACGACGATCGCCGACGGAACCATGTGCGCCGGAAGCATTTCCGACACCGTTGCGGATATCTCTCCGGCATCGATCTCGACACCTCCCGCGGAATGCACATACGACACCAGTCGCATCTCACCCGCCGGCGTCTCGCGGCCCACAGTGATCGCGAAATCGACTCCATCGGAGGTCGCAAGCGCGGCATCGATTTCACCGAGTTCGACCCGAAGGCCGCGGATTTTGATTTGGAAATCGTTGCGCCCCAGGTAGATCAGTTCGTCGTCGCCACTACGCGGCGCACGGACGAGATCACCGGTGCGGTAGAGCCTCGTTCCGTCGGGACCCGCAACGAAACGTTCGGCTGTCAGACCCGGTCTGCCCCGATAACCACGAGCAAGAGCGGGACCCGACACATACAGCTCACCCGCAACGCCGGGCGCGACCGGATTCAGGCGGCTGTCGAGTACGTACGCACCCAGATTTCGCACCGGTGTACCGATGGTCACCGGCCTCCCCGGCTCGAGAGCACCGCTGCAATGCGTCATGATCGTCGCTTCGGTCGGCCCGTAGGCGTTGAGGAACCGCCGTCCCGGTGCCCACCGCTCCACCACATCCGGCGGGCACGCCTCGCCGCCCGACACCACCATTTCGAGTCCGTCGAGTCCCTCGGAATCGAGCGACGCCAACACCGCGGGCGTAATCAGCGCGTGGGTCACCCGGTGACGACGAAGAAGCTCGGTCAGTTCGGCGCCGGCGAACGCATCGGGCGGGGCGACGACCATGGCAGCACTCACGGAAATCGCCATCAGCCATTCGAGCACCGACGCGTCGAAGCTGGGCGAGGCGACGTGAAGGGTGCGGGAGGATGCAGTGGCCCCGAAGCGGTCCACCATCTCTTGTACCAGGTCGGACAGACCGCTGTGCGTCACCGGAACGCCCTTCGGGCGGCCCGTGGACCCCGAGGTGTAGATGACGTACGCCGGGTTCTCGGGTCGCAGGACACTCACGCGCTCGTCGAAGGACACCGGAGCGGGCGACAGCGCTTCCACTTCGGCCCTCGATTGCGGGTCGTCGAGCGCGAGCCACTCCACGGTGTCCGGCAGCGACGACACCGTCGCCGCGAGCGTAAGCCCGATCGCCGCACCCGAATCCGCGAGCATGTACGCGACGCGATCGGGAGGGTAGTTCGGATCTACCGGAACGAAGGCCGCACCGGTCTTCGCCACCGCCCAGATGGCCAGCACGGACTCGAACGACCGGGCCAGCGAGATTGCGACAATGTCTTCGGGGCCGAGTCCACGGTCGATCAACGCTCGCGCGAGGCGCGAAGAGTCGGCGTCGATTTCCGCGTACGTCCACGAGCGATCCTCGAACATCACCGCGGGAGCAGAAGGGTTACGTTCCACCGCGGTCCCAAGCAACTGCGGCAGAAGTATCGCGCGCGAACCCCGCCGACGTGCGGGACGTCGACGCTCCCGTCCACGTTCGGACACTGGCGGCCGTCCACTCTCGGGTTCGCCGACGTTTTCCCGTGCGACGCCGTCCCCTTGCTGCATGCCGGCCTTGCGCGAGGCTTCACTCACCACTGGTCTCGCTTCCCTCATATCTCCGTTTCGGCCGTCGCCGCCCGTTGGTTACCGGACAGTCGTCAGCTGCCCAATAGAGCATCGTGGGCCGGGGGTCATGTTACGGCTACTGGTGGGTCGCACCCGTTGGGATGACCTCGCGAGAGCCCCCGCAACACAAGGAAATTTGGCGTTCTTCCTGTTCAGGGTGCAAATCATGTCCTCCCGAGTGACCGCCGGCCCCGGCTCCCATGGCGTCCCTCACCGACCCGTGGCCCAGGGATCTCTGGACGGGCTGAGAACCCACGCCGCATCGGACGGCGCGCTCACGTCTTCGCCGTCGGTCACGAACACCGTCTCGAGGTCGGCGCACGTTGCCAGGGCATCCACCGCATCGCGGGGCACGAACGCGTGGGTCACCCACTCTTCCTCCGCGAGATGGGCGACATCGGACGCGTTGTCCGCCATCACCACTACGGCACCCGCGAGGGCGGCAGCAAGTACGGCATGGAGCACCCACCGATTCGCGTCCGGACCGGCAACGAGAATCCTTGCGTCGTAGGTCAACTCCTTGCCGACGATACCGTTGCGGAGGAGCGCGACCGCCCTTCCCTGGGAGAGCGCGGTGTCCGGGAAGCGGATCCCCGCATCCCCGAGACTCGGTACGGCGGTCCGCTCGGTGTAGGCAATCGTCCGCGCCGAGAGGCCGGACACCTCCGAGACCAGGTCCGGTGCGTCCATAGCCAGTCGTCGGCCGGAGCCGTGAACGTCGCGGTCGGTGGTCGTCAGTACCCAGCGGGCAGCCTCCGACGACCCGACTGCCAGTGCCGCACCCGACTTGACCACTGCCCACGCAGCGATCACCAAGTCGATGCCTACAGGCAGATCGACGCAGACCGTCTCCCCCGGGCCGGCTCCGAGGGCGATCAGGTAGCGAGCCCACTGCGACGAGCGTTGTTCGACCTCGCCGTAGGTCGACTCGACGTCGCCCACCACCACTGCCGGCGCATCGGGATCGGACTCGACGGCGACGCGCAACTCCTGCGCGATGGTGACGTCGGCGTCCTGCACCGTCGTGGTGTCCTGACGCGGAGCGCTGCCTGTCACCGCTGTGATCTCGTCCTCCGTGCGGAGTTCGATGTCTCCGACGATCGCCGCGGGATCCGCAGCCACCTTGTCCAAGAGAGCCACGAAACGACGGGCGAACGCATCCACGGTGCCCTCGTCGAACAGATCGGTCGCGTAGGTCAGTGCTACCGACATGCCTGCCGGCGTTCCCTCCGGGGTGTCGTGAGGTTCGACGGTGACCTGCAGGTCGAACTTGGCCGCGAGTTCCCCTGTGCCGATCGTGTCGACCGTCAGACCGGGCAGTTCCATCCGTGCCTGCTCGAGGTTCTGGAACGACAGGACGGTCTGGAACGCGGGATGACGAGCGGACGACCGAGCGATCCCTAATTCGTCGACGACACGCTCGAACGGAATGTCCGCGTGCGTGAACGCTTCGAGGTCACCGGATCGCACTGCGTCGAGCAGCGACTCGAAGGCCGTGGCCGGATCGACGTCCGTGCGCAGCGCGAGCGTGTTGACGAACATGCCGACCACGTCGTCCAGTGCTCGGGCGCCACGGCCCGCCACCGCGGTACCGACGACCACATCGCGGGAGTTGCTCAGCCGGGAGAGGAGGACGGCGAGAGCGGCGTGCACCACCATGAACAGGGATGCCCGGCGCGACCCGGCGAGTGAGTCGAGACGGGCATGGGTCTGCGCCGACACCTCGATCGTCGTGGTTGCACCCCGGCCGCTCGCCTGGGCGGGACGCGGACGATCGGTGGGCAGGTCGAGCAGATCCGGTATGCCCGCGAGCCTCTCACGCCAGTAGGCCAGTTGGACCCCGGCGGGCGAGTCGGGATCGTCGGCGTCGCCCAGTACCTCCTGTTGCCAGAGCGCGAAGTCGGCGTACTGCACCTCGAGCGGAGGCAAGGCCGGGGCCGTTCCTGCCGCCCTGGCGATGTATGCGCCCATGAGGTCGCGGGCCAGCGCAGGCAGCGACGCACCGTCTGCCGAAATATGGTGCACGACAAGCACGAGCACGTGGTCGTCCGGACCGAGCGTTACGAGAAGACCTCGAACAGGCACCTCGGTGGTGACGTCGAATCCGCGCCCGGCGACCTCCGCCACGGTCTCGAATGCCTCTTGCTCCGAGGCTGCGGTCACCACCGTCAGGTCCTCCACCGTGGTGGCCGGAACGATCTGCTGCCGAGGGCCGTGTTCGTCGTGCGGGTACACGGTGCGCAGTGCCTCGTGACGTTCGACGACATCACGCACCGCCGCACCCAGGCCCGCGACATCGAGTTCGCCACGCAACCGGATGCCGAGCGGGATGTTGTAGGAGCCGGACGTGGGGTCGAGCTGGTTCAGCACCCATATTCGCTGCTGAGGAAGGGACAGCGGAATCCGTTCGGGGCGGGTTCTCGCCACGAGTTCCGGCCTCCCGGATGCGACGGGACCCGCGTCGATACGCGCTGCGAGGCCGGCGACGGTGGGCTCCTCGAACAATTCACGGATCGCCAGTGAAGAACCGAGGGCCTCGTTGACTCGGGCGATCACCCGGGTAGCGACCAGAGAGTTGCCACCGAGCGCGAAGAACGAATCCTCCGCACCGACTCGATCGATTCCGAGGACCTCGCCCCATACCTTCGCGATCGCGATCTCGGATTCGGTTGCGGGATCGCGGGATTCGCGATCTCCGAAGACAGGGGAAGGCAACGCCTTACGGTCCAGCTTGCCCGACGAACCCAACGGGAACTCGTCGAGCACCACAAACACCGACGGCACCATGTACGCCGGCAACAGCCCCGAGACGAACTCGGCCAACTCGTCACGATCCACCGTGGCCCCCGCGACGGGCACCACATATCCCACGAGCTGGTCCCCGAGACCGGCGGTCGACACCACGACCGCAGCCTGGGTGATCGATTCGTGCGCTGCCAGCGCCGCCTCGATCTCACCGAGCTCGATCCGCAGACCCCGCAACTTCACCTGGAAGTCGGTACGACCGATGTACTCCAGTTCGCCGTCACTGTTCCACCGGACAAGATCACCGGTGCGGTAGAGGCGCTCACCCGCAGCGAACGGCGACGCCACGAACCGCTCCGCCGTCATTCCTGTACGCCCGAAGTATCCCCTCGCGATCTGCGCACCCGAGAGGTACAGCTCTCCCACGACTCCGACCGGTACCGGTACGAGTCGCTGGTCCAGCACGTAGGTCCCGGTGTTCCATACAGGTGTCCCGATCGGGACGGCACCGGTGCCGACTCCGTCGACCGGCGACGCCGTGACATGCACTGTCGCTTCGGTCGGGCCGTAGAGGTTATGGAGCTGAGGTAGCCCGAGGGCAGCGCATTGATCGGCCAAAGCCGCAGGGAACGCTTCACCCGCAACAAGAACCACACGCAACGACGCGCACTCCTCGCGCGTGGCGACAGCA
>NZ_JBNCLW010000010.1:0-14064 GCF_049844875.1 Rhodococcus sp. DT1 | reverse complement strand
GGTTGGCAGCGGGTGCGCGTGTGGTGATCGCGAGCCCCGACGGGCATCGGGATCCGGCGTATCTTGCTCGCGTGATCGGTCGGGAGCGGATTACTGCGACGTCGTTTGTGCCGTCGATGCTTGCGGTGTTCGCTGCTGTCGCCACGCGCGAGGAGTGCGCGTCGTTGCGTGTGGTTCTTGTTGCGGGTGAAGCGTTCCCTGCGGCTTTGGTCGATCAGTGTGCTGCTCTGGGGTTGCCGCGGTTGCACAACTTGTACGGTCCGACCGAGGCGACGGTGCATGTCACGGCGGGGCCGGCCGAGGCGGGTAGTGCGGGTGCGGTTCCGATCGGGACCCCTGTGTGGAACACCCGGACCTATGTTTTGGACCAGCGGCTGGTGCCGGTACCGGTCGGAGTTGTCGGTGAGTTGTATTTGTCGGGTGTGCAGTTGGCTCGTGGGTATGTGGGTCGGCCGGATTTGTCGGCGGAGCGTTTTGTGGCGTCGCCGTTCGGTGCGGGGGAGCGGTTGTATCGCACGGGTGATCTGGTGCGGTGGAATGCCGATGGTGAGTTGGTGTACATCGGTCGTTCCGATTTTCAGGTGAAGTTGCGGGGGTTGCGGATCGAGCTCGGTGAGATCGAATCTGCTCTTCTGGGCTTGGATGGTGTCGGTCAGGCTGTGGTGCTGGTGCGTTCGGATGCGCATGCGGGTGAGCAGTTGGTGGCGTATGTGGTGCCGGCTGCGGGTGCGTCGGTGGATTCTGTGGTGTTGTTGCGTCGGTTGGGTGCGGTGTTGCCGGGCTATATGGTGCCGTCGGCGATGGTGGTGCTCGATGAGTTCCCGCTCAACAGCAGTGGCAAGCTCGATCGCAAGGCGTTGCCTTCCCCTGTCTTCGAGGCTCGGGAGTTCCGGGCGCCGCAGACAACCGTCGAACAGGTTGTGGCGTCGGTGTTTTCCGAGGTGCTCGGTGTCGAGCGGGTCGGGCTCGATGATGATTTCTTCGCCTTGGGTGGAAACTCACTGATTGCGACCCAGGTGGTCGCGCGCCTGGGCGCGGCACTCGATACCCGGGTGCCGGTGCGGGTGTTGTTCGAGGCGTCCACCGTCGGGGAGCTGGCGGTGCGGGTGGAGCAGGTGTCCGGTGGTGATGCCGGGGTGCCGTTGGTTGCTCGGGTTCGGCCGGCGCAGATTCCGTTGTCGTTGGCGCAGCAGCGGATGTGGTTCCTCAACCGGTTGGATCCGGGGTCGGCGGCGAACAACATTCCGGCGGTAATCAGGTTGTCGGGCTCGTTGGATGTCGATGCGTTGCAGGCCGCGGTGTCGGATGTGGTCGCACGGCACGAGTCGTTGCGGACGGTGTATCCGGAGATCGACGGGGTCGGTTTCCAGAAGGTGCTCGGTGCCGACGACGCGGTCGTGGAGGTGCGTGTCGAGGACATCGCGCCCGACGAGGTGCCGGCACGTGTCACGCAGGTTGTGACGACCGGTTTCGATGTCACGCAGCAGGTTCCGATCAGGGTGCGGCTGTTGCGGGTCACGCCGGAAGAGCACATTCTGGTGGTGGTGGTTCATCACATCTCGAGTGATGGGTTCTCGATGGGACCGCTGACTCGTGATGTGGTGACGGCGTATGCGGCGCGGGCCGTGGGCGCGGTCCCGGAGTGGTCGGCGTTGGAAGTCCAGTACGCGGATTACACGTTGTGGCAGCGTGAGGTTCTCGGCGACGAGTCGGATCCGGAGTCGTTGCTCGCGCGGCAATCCGAGTTCTGGCGCACTGCTTTGGCGGATCTGCCGGAGGAGTCGACGTTGCCGGCGGATCGGCCTCGTCCGGTGGTGTCGAGTTACCGGGGCGCCTCACATGGTTTCGTGATCGATCGGCGCGTCCGTGCGGGTATCACCGATCTCGCCCGTCTCAGTGGCGCAACGGAATTCATGGTGGTGCATGCTGCTCTTGCGGTGATGCTGTCCCGGTTGAGCGCCCAGTCCGATATTGCGATAGGCACGCCGATCGCGGGTCGTGGTGAGGCTGCGCTCGATGATCTGGTGGGCATGTTCGTCAATACGTTGGTGTTGCGGACGTCGGTCGATGCGGGGGTGTCGTTCGGGGAGTTCGTCGATGAGGTCCGCCGGGTGGATCTCGATGCGTTCGCGCATGCGGATGTGCCGTTCGAGCGGTTGGTGGAGGTGCTCGATCCTGCGCGTTCGCAGGCGCGTCATCCGTTGTTCCAGGTGATGTTGACTTTCCAGAATTTGGCGGCTGCGGAGCTCGAGTTGCCTGGTCTGAGTGTCTCGGGTGTCGACTTCGATGCGCAGATCGCGAAGTTCGATCTGCAGTTGACGTTGTCGGAGGGGTATGTCCAAGACGGTTCGCCGGTCGGCTGGAGTGCGGAATTGACGTACGCCACCGAGCTCTTCGATGCGGTGACGGTGGAGGGCTTTGCGGATCGGTTCGTGCGGATCCTTGAGGCGGTGGTGGCTGATCCGTCGCGGCGGGTGGGCGATATCGATCTGCTGGGCGCCGATGAGCGGGTGAGGGTGCTCGAGCGGTGGAACGATACGTCGCATCCGGTGCCGGAGTCGACGTTGCTGGATCGGTTCGATGCGCAGGTCGCTGCGTCGCCGGACGCGGTGGCGGTGGTGTTCGAGGGCGAGTCGTTGACATACGGCGAGTTCGATGCGCGGGTCAATCAGCTTGCGCGGTATCTGATCTCGCGGGGTGTGGGTCCGGAGACGACGGTGGGGTTGGCGGTGCGCCGGTCGTTGGATCTGTTGGTGGGGATGTATGCGATCGTGCGGGCGGGCGGCGGGTATGTGCCGATCGATCCCGACCATCCGGCCGATCGCATCCGGCATGTGCTCGATATTGCTGACCCGGTGTGTCTGGTGACGACGGCCCGCGATGGGTTCGAGGTGCCGTCCGGGGTAGATGTCGAGACGATGGAGATCGATCGGCTGGATCTGGCGGGAGTCTCTGCCGAGCGGATCGGTGACGAGGAGCGACGGGACGCGCTCCGCCCGGACAACACGGCCTACGCCATCTTCACGTCCGGTTCGACGGGCAAGCCCAAGGGCGTGGCCGTGACGCACCGCGCGATCGTCAACCAGATCGACTGGATGCTGCACGAGTTCGCGATGACGTCGGAGGATGTGTATTTCCAGAAGACCGCCACGACGTTCGACGTGTCGTTGTGGGGGTTCTTCATGCCGCTGAGTGTGGGTGCGAAGTTGGTACTCGCGACTCCGGACGGACACCGCGATCCGATATATCTGTCGGAGGTCATTGCGCGGGAGAAGGTGACGATCACCGATTTCGTGCCGTCGATGCTGACCGTGTTCGCGGCGCACGCTGCTGCAGAATCGTGCAGCACGTTGCGGGAGATCTTCGTCATCGGTGAAGCGCTGCCGCCGGAGACGGTCGACGGGGTGCGCCGTATCAGTGCGGCGGGGATCGACAATTTGTACGGGCCGACGGAAGCTGCGGTGTCGGCTACGTTCTGGCAGGCGCCGTCGGAGGGATCGGTCGATGTTGTGCCGATCGGTGAGCCGGAATGGAACGTGCAGGTGTACGTGCTGGACGGCCGCCTGCGTCCGGTGCCGGCCGGGGTGCCGGGTGAGTTGTACCTCGCCGGCGTGCAGTTGGCGCGCGGGTATGTGCGCCGGCCGGATCTGACGTCGGATCGGTTCGTGGCGAACCCGTTCGGGCCGGCCGGGGACCGGATGTATCGCACCGGTGATCTGGTTCGGTGGAGTAGCGACGGTGAACTGGAGTACATCGGGCGCACTGATTTCCAGGTGAAGTTCCGGGGCCAGCGCATCGAGTTGGGTGAGATCGAGAGTGCGTTGCTGGCGCACGGCTCGGTCAGTCAGGCTGCGGTCGTGGTCTCGTCGTCGGGCGCCGGGGATCAACTCGCGGGGTATGTGGTTCCGGTTCCCGGGGCCACCGTAGATCGTGGTGAGTTGATCGAGTTCGTGTCCGGGTTGTTGCCGTCGTACATGGTCCCGGGCGCTGTGGTGGTTCTCGATGAGTTCCCGCTCAATACGTCGGGCAAGCTGGATCGGAAGGCGTTGCCGGCGCCGGAGTTCGAAGCCCGCGAATTCCGGGCGCCACGGACCCCGGTGGAAGAGATTGTGGCGTCGACGTTCGCCGGCGTGCTGGGTGTCGAGCGGGTCGGGCTCGACGACGATTTCTTTGCAATGGGTGGCAACTCGCTGAACGCCACGCAAGTGGTCGCACGGCTGGGCTCGGCGCTCGACACTCGGGTGCCGGTGCGAGCCCTGTTCGACGCACCGACCGTCGAGGCGTTGGCCGCACACGTCGGGCAACATGCCGGCTCGGGGGGAACGGTGCCTCTCGTTGCTGGGCCGCGTCCGGACCGGGTTCCGTTGTCGCTGGCGCAGCAGCGGATGTGGTTCCTCAACCGGTTCGATCCCGACTCCGTGGCATACAACCTGCCGATCGCGTTGAGACTCAGCGGACGACTGGATCTCGCTGCACTGCAGGCAGCCATCCGCGATGTGCTCGAACGACACGAAATGCTGCGCACCTCCTACCCGCAGTCGGACGACGGTGCCGTTCAGATCGTGTTGCCGGTCTCATCGGTAGCGCCCGATCTGGAGCCCGTCCGGACGGACTGGGATCAGTTGCCCGGCCTCGTTCGTGAGTTGGCGAATACGAGTTTCGACGTCACCGCCGAGGTGCCGATCCGAATTCGCCTGTACGCGGTGGGGGACGACGAGATCATCGTCGCCTTCGTCGTCCATCACATCTCTGCCGACGGTTCTTCGATGGGTCCACTGACCCGTGACCTGGTTGCGGCCTATGTGGCGCGTTCCGGCGGATACGAGCCCGGCTGGGAACCGCTTCCGGTGCAATACGCCGACTACTCGTTGTGGCAGCGTGAGGTACTCGGTGACGAGTCGGACCCGGAGTCGTTGGCGGCCAAGCAGATCGCGTTCTGGAAACAGTCCTTGGACGGCCTTCCCGATCAGCTGGACCTTCCGACCGACCGGCCACGGCCGGCGGAACAGTCCTTTGCCGGCGACAGGGTCGAGTTCGACATCGACGCTGATCTGCATCGTAAGCTGGTTGAGCTCGCGCGAGCGCGGAATTCGACGTTGTTCATGGCGGTGCATGCGGCTTTCGCTGTGTTGCTCGCGCGTTTGTCGGGCACCGAGGACATCACGGTCGGCACGCCGATTGCGGGTAGGGGACGTCGCGAGCTCGACGATCTGATCGGCATGTTCGTCAACACTTTGGTTCTGCGTTCCCACGTGGATGTGAGCGGTTCGTTCGATGCTCTGTTGGAGCAGACACGCGAGCGGGATCTCCAGGCGTTCGTGCATGCCGACGTTCCGTTCGAGCGTCTCGTCGAGGTACTCAACCCTGAACGGTCCACCGCGCGGCATCCGCTGTTCCAGGTGGGGTTGTCGTTCCAGAACTTGGCAGCGACGAGCCTGGAGCTGCCGGGTCTGACGGTGTCGGGGTTGGATGCGCAGGTGCAGACCTCGCAGTTCGACCTGCATTTGGTCGCCGCGGACCGTTACCACGAGGACGGGTCTCCGGCGGGGATCGGTAGCGTGTTGACGTTCGCGACGGATCTGTTCGACAGGTCGACGGTGGCGGGGATCGCGGAGCGGTTCGTGCGAGTGCTCGAGCTGATCGTCGCCGAGCCGGGGCGTGCGGTGGGGGACCTCGATATTCTCGGGGTCGAGGAGCGGAATCTGGTTTTGGAGGAGTGGAACCGCACGAGCCGCCCGTTCGGGGCGCCGGTGACGTTGGTGGACTTGTTCGACACTCAGGTCCGGCGTGATCCTGCGGCGACCGCGATTGTGTTCGAGGGCTTGTCGCTGTCGTATCAGGAGTTCGATGCTCGGGTGAACCGGCTTGCCCGTCATTTGATTTCGGTGGGGGTTGGGCCGGAATCGACTGTGGCGTTGGCGATGCGGCGGTCGGTCGAGCTGCTGGTGGGTATGTATGCGGTGGCCAAGACAGGTGGTGCGTATGTGCCGCTGGATCCGGATCAGCCGGAGGAGCGCACGCATTACATTGTGTCGGTGGCGGCTCCTGCGGTGGTCTTGACCACCGCGCGTGACGAGTTCGATGTTCCCGAGGACTTGGGTTCCGGGATCGTCGTCGTTCGGCTCGACACTGCGGACCTCGATGGGTACTCGGATTCGCCGGTCACGGATGTCGATCGGGTGGCGCCGTTGCGGCCGGAGAACACGGCGTATGTCATTTTCACGTCGGGTTCGACCGGTCGGCCCAAGGGTGTGGCGGTGTCCCATGCGGCGATTGTCAACCAAATGCTGTGGATGCGGGACGAATACGATCTCGGGCCCGATGATGCTTTGCTGCTGAAGACCGCTGCGACGTTCGACTTGTCGGTGTGGGAGTTCTGGTCGGCGCTTGTATCCGGTGGCCGTGTCGTTGTTGCGGCGCCGGACGGTCATCGTGATCCGGCGTATCTCAACGGTCTTGTCGCGTCGGAGGGTGTGACGACTTTGCATGTGGTGCCGTCGATGCTGACGGCGTTGATGACGGACTCGGATGGTGTTCTGCCGTCGTCTTTGCGCCGGGTGCTCGCTATCGGTGAGGCGTTGCCTGCGTCCACGGCTCAGCGGTTCCTTGCCGGCAATGAGGCGCGGTTGCACAATCTTTACGGTCCGACCGAGGCTGCGGTGTCGGTGACCGGTCACACTGTCGAGGTGTCCGATGTGGTGTCTGTGCCGATCGGGTCGCCGCAGTGGAATACGCGGTTGTATGTGCTCGATGCGCGTTTGCAGCCGGTGCCGGTGGGTGTTCCGGGTGAGTTGTATCTTGCGGGTGCGCAGCTTGCTCGTGGGTATTTCGCGCGGCCTGATCTGACGGCGGAGCGGTTTGTGGCGTCGCCGTGGGGTGATGGTGAGAGGTTGTACCGCACGGGTGATCTGGTGGCGTGGACGAGTGACGGTGAGCTCGGGTATTTGGGTCGTACGGATTTCCAGGTGAAGGTTCGTGGTTTCCGGATCGAGCTCGGTGAGATCGAGTCGGCGCTGCGGCGGATGGATGGCATTCGTGATGTGGCGGTGGTTGCTCGTGGCAGCGAGCGTGTGGGTACCCGTGTGGTTGCGTATCTGGTGTCTCGGCCGGGTGTCGATCTCGATACCGGGGAGGTTGCATTCGCGCTGGGTCGGAGTGTGCCGGCTTATATGGTGCCGTCGGCTTTTGTGGTGCTCGACGCATTGCCCCTCAACATCAACGGCAAGCTCGACCGTAAGGCGTTGCCGGATCCGGTGTTCGAGGCGACAGCGTTCCGGGCGCCCGGGTCCAGGATCGAACAGGTCATCGCGGACGTGTTCGCCGAAGTTCTGGATGTCGACAAGATCGGCGCGACCGACGATTTCTTCGCGCTCGGTGGGGACAGCATCGTCTCGATCCAATTGGTGTCGCGGGCAAAGGCCCGAGGTGTGCACTTCACGCCGCGAGACGTGTTCGGCCGTCGTTCGGTTGCGGGCCTCGCCGAAGTGGCCACGTGGGAAGAGAGCACCGGGCCCGCGTCGCTCGACGAGTTGCCGGGCGGTGGAATCGGCGAGGTTCCGCTCACGCCGGGTATGCGCGAAGTGCTGAGCCGGCCGGGTGGCTTCGACCACGCCGCACAGACCGTCGCCGTGGAGATCCCGTCGGATATCGACCGGAATGCACTCGAGCGCGCGATCGGCGTCGTGGTGGATCACCACGATGCACTGCGTTCGGCCCTCGAAGGTGGCGCCGAGGGTGAACCGATGCTGCGCGTGCGCAACGCAGGCACCGTCGATCCGGCGCAACTGCTCGCCAGGGTCGAGGCTCCGGCCGATACCGACGATGCCCGGATCGCCGAGATCGCACGACCACACCTCGACTCCGCTCTCACGGCCCTCGATCCGTACGCCGGGTCGATGCTGCGTCTCGTCTGGCTCGATTTCGGCCCGGGCGAGCGAAAGGGAATCCTGCTCCTTGTCGCACACCGTCTGGTGGTCGACGACGGTTCGTGGCGCATCATCCTTCACGACCTCGGTCTGGCATGGGAGCAGATCGCCGCGGGACAGGAACCGCGACTTCCCGCCGTCGGCACGTCACTGCGGCGGTGGGCGCACGGCGTTCTTGAGGTCGCACCCGAACACAGATCAGAGTTGTCCTGGTGGGAGCGCGCATTGGACGGACCGGATCCCGAAATGGGGATGAGACCGTTCGATCCGGCCGTCGATACGACGTCGACGGTGCAACGGCTGGAGGTGTCCGTCCCCGCCGCCGACACCGATGCGCTGCTGACCTCGGTGCCGGCGCTGTTCAATGGCGCGGTCACCGATGGCCTGATGACGGCCCTCGGTTTGGCATTGGTGCGCTGGCGCCGCGATCGTGGTGTGGAGTCGTCGTCCGCGCTGGTCCGGTTCGAGGCCGACGGACGTGCGGACACCGCGGTGGCCGGGGCCGACCTGCAACGAACCGTGGGTTGCTTCACCGCTGCGTATCCGGTGCGAGTCGAACTTTCCGGTGTGGATATCGACGAGGCGTTCGCGGGCGGGCCGGCGATGGGTGCGGCGATGAAGGCGGTCAAGGAGCAGTTGCTGGCCATCCCCGCCGACGGGACCGGATTCGGCGTGTTGCGGTATCTCGATCCGGAGGCACGGGATCGCCTGGCATCGGTGGAGCGGTCGCCGCAGGTGCGTTTCACGTATCTGGACCGGCGGTCGCGCTCGGATGCAGGGCAGGGCACGACCGAGTCCGTCTGGACACCGACCGATGCCCTCGGCGAACTGGAAGTGCAACTGTCCACGGCGATTCCGGCCGACATCAGCGTCGATATCGAGGCTGTGATCTCGGACGGCTCCGATGGCACGCGCCTTCATACGACCATCGCGTTCCCCGCCGGGTTGTTCGACCGTGACGATATCGACGAACTGTCGCAGCACTGGCTGGAAGCGCTCGATGCGCTTGCGCGGCACGGGTCTTCGCCCGGTGCCGGTGGGCTGACACCGTCGGATCTCCCTCTCGTCGACCTCGACCAGAGCGACATCGAGATCTGGGAGCAGCGATACCCCTCGCTCACGGACGTGTGGTCGCTGTCGCCGCTGCAATCCGGTTTGCTCTTCCACGCTTCGATGACGGCCGACGAACGCACCGATGTCTATACGATGCAGGCGGTCCTCGATCTCGCGGGCGAGGTGGACCCCGAACGTCTGCGACGCGCGGGACAAGCCCTGCTCGACAGACACAGGAATCTGCGGGCCGTGTTCGTCACCGACGAGGCAGGCCGATCGCTGCAACTCGTTCTCGACCAGGTCGAGTTGCCTTGGCGGGTCATCGAAGCGAGCGATCTCTCCGGCGGTGCCGGTGAGAGTGGGGTGCCGGCGCTGCTGGCCGAGGAACAGGCTCGACGTTTCGACATGGAGCGTGCGCCTCTCATTCGATTCCTGCTCGTGAAGTCGCACGAGGACCGCTATCACCTGGCGGTCACCGCCCACCACATCCTTCTGGACGGCTGGTCGATGCCGGTGCTCATGCAGGACCTCATGGCTCTGTACGTGCTGCGCGGTGACCGAGAGGCCCTGCCACCCACGCGTTCCTACGCGGACTTCCTCGCGTGGCTCGAGCAGCAGGACCATGCCGCGTCGCTGGACAGGTGGGCCGAGGCGATGGGCGACATCTCGGAACCGACGATTGTCGCTCCGGTCCGGCGGGACGCGGACAACGACACGATGTCGAAGATGTCGGTCCTCGTCGACACCGACCGAACAGCGCGGCTGACCGCGCTCGCCACCGAAAGCGGCGTCACGGTCAACACACTCGTCCAGGCTGCGTGGGGCGTTCTACTGGGCAGGATCACAGGTCGCGCCGACGTCGTGTTCGGTGCGACCGTCTCGGGTCGCCCCGCAGACCTGCCGGGCGTGGAGACGATGGTGGGCCTGTTCATCAACACACTGCCCGTGCGGGTCCGGATCCACCCGGACGAACCCGTAGTGCAGATGCTGCGCCGCGTGCAATCGGAACAAGCCGACCTGCTGGATCACCACTACGTCGGGCTGTCGGAGATCGAGCAGCGGATCGGGACCCCGATCGGGTTCGATTCGTTGCTGGTGTTCGAGTCGTATCCGATCGACAGGGAGGCGTTGACCGACGCGGCCGGATCCCTCGACGGTATGACGATCACCGACGTGGTGCTGGACGATGCCACGCACTACCCGATCACGCTGATGGCCGTTGCGGATCGACAACTCGAGCTGACGTTCAAGTACCTGGAGAGGTTCTTCGACGAGGCAGGGATCGGACGGATCTCGGAACAGCTCGTGCGAGTACTGGATTCGTTCGTGTCCGAGCCGGAAGGAGCTGTCGGCGACATCGACCTGGTCGATGCGGACGAACGCGCACGTCTTGTCGCCGAGTCCGGGCCGTCCGCAGGCGCCGTCGACACCGGAGCGCGGACACTCGCGATGGTTCTGGCGGAGGTGGTCGAAGAGGATCCGTCGGCCCCCGCTCTGGCGGTGCCGGCAGATCCGTCGGTCGGAGGCGAGGGCACCGAAATCCCGTATCGGGAACTCGACGCGCGCTCGTCGCGTCTCGCCAGGCTCCTCATAGGCCGCGGGGTCGGCACCGGCGACGTGGTCGCGGTCGCGATGCCTCGATCGGTGGAGTCGGTGGTCGCTCAATGGGCGGTCGTCAAGACCGGCGCTGCCCTCGCCATGATCGATCCCGGCGGAGAGATGCCGCACCAGTCGGAGGGATCTGTGGTGACCCTCACTGTTACCGGCGTTTCCTCGCCCGATGGTGAACGGATCGTCGTCGACGATCCGGATGTGCGCGACGAACTGGCCGCTCTGCCGTCGGATCCTGTGACGTACAGCGACAGAATACGGCCGGTCGGTGCGACCGACCCCGCAGTCGTCACAGCATCGAAGACGTTCACCAACGAGGAACTGATCGACCGTATCGGGTCGCTGCGTGAGAAGTACGGGCTGACGTACGAGTCCAGAAGTGCCGTTGTGGGCAGTGTCGACATCGAGGTCGTGGCACTCGAACCCTTGGTCGTGACCGCGACAGGTGCCGTGGTCGTAGTTGTGCCCGCGGACGCCACATCGGGTCCGGGCCTCGACGGGGTGCTGTACGACCAGTGGGTGACGCACGTCCATCTGCCGGGCGCGTCGCTGGGCACGTTGGAACCGGGGACACTCGAGGATCTCGCAACCGTCGTTGTGCTCGACGACGTATCCGGGGTACCGCTGGAGGAGTGGGGTGCCGCGCACCGCGTGTACCAGCTTCCCGACCTGGGCTGATTCCGGTGGGGCCGATTCGCCTTCGGCCCCACCGGTGGCCCGGATCCCGCACCGCCGGACGCACCGCGGGTAACGTCGGGGCCTGCTCCGGGGATGGACCGGGAAGATTACTTTCGATTAGCGTCGCCCGTTTCGAGGCGGCGAAGTGCTTGTTCGATTACGGGCGCGACCACTGGATTATCTGAAGCGAAGGGTGTGGGCTTTCCATGTCACGACACGACGGCAGTTCGAACGAGGCCACTCCGGTGAACGCATCTCGATCGGCACGTCCGGAGTCCCGCGACGCGGCAAGCGCCCGTACCGGTGCACGTAGCCAGCGACCCGAACGGGCACCACGTGCCGAACGTGCTCCTCGACCGGCGCGAGGAAACCGCGCGCACGGTCGGCGCGGTGTGCTGTTGCCGCAGTTGCTGGTGTCGGCGGTGGAGTCGCGTGGTGACGCGGTGGCGGTGGTCGCAGCCGAGGGGTCGTTGTCGTATCGCGAGCTGGACGAGGTGTCGTCGCGGTGGGCGCGGTGGCTGATCGGTCGGGGTGTCGGACCGGGCGACGCGGTGGTGGTCGCGGTGCCGCGCTCGCTGCTGTCGGTCGTGGTGTTGTGGGCGGTGGCGAAGTCGGGGGCGACTTTCGTGCCCGTGGATCCGGGTTATCCGGCTGAGCGCGTGCAGTTCATGGTGTCCGACTCCGGCGCGGTGTTGTGTCTGTCGGTGGGGTCGTCGGTGCAGACGGTGTCGTCGGTGGCGGGGTCGGTGCCGGTGGTCGCTGTCGACGACGTGTCGGTGGTCGCGCAGGTGGAGGCGCTGTCCTCGCGACCGGTGTCGTACGCGGATCGGGTGCGCTCGCTGGAGGCGTCGGATGCGGCGTGGATGATCTACACCTCGGGTTCGACTGGCCGGCCGAAGGGCGTGGTGGTATCGCATTCGGGTGTCGGTGGAGTGATTTCGGCTGAGCGTGAGCATTTCGGGGTCGAGTCGTCGTCTCGGGTGTTGCATGTGTGTTCGCCGAGTTTCGATGTGTCGTTGCTCGAGCTGGGTGTGGCTTTCTCGGCGGGTGCGACGGTGGTGGTGGCGCCGGCAGGTGTCGGTGGTGGCGCCGAGCTGGCGGATGTGATTGTGGCGCAGTCGGTGTCACATGTGCTGATGACGCCGGGTGCGTTGGGATCGATGGATCCCGCCGGTATGGATTCGTTGCGTGTGGTGGTGGTTGCCGGCGAGTCGTTCGCGCCGGAGTTGGTGCGGCGGTGGGCGGTCGAGGGTCGCCGATTCTTCAATGCATATGGACCGACGGAGACGACGATCCTGGCGAGCTCGGGGGAGTTGGTGCCGGGTGCGCCGGTGACGATCGGGTCGGCGATCGCGGGGGTGGGGTGTTTTGTCCTCGACGAGCGTCTGCGTCCGGTTCCCGAGGGTGTGGTCGGCGAGTTGTATGTGGCGGGGGCGCAGGTGGCGCGGGGTTATCACGGGCGAGAGGCGCTGACCGCGGCGCGGTTCGTGGCCGATCCGTTCGGTGCGGGTGGGCGCATGTACCGGACCGGGGATTTGGTGCGCCGCGACGCCGACGGAGTGTTGGAGTATGTGGGGCGCAGCGATTTCCAGGTGAAGATTCGGGGATTCCGGGTCGAGTTGGGCGAGATCGATGCGGTGTTGTCGTCGTTGCCCGAGGTGGGGTTTGCGGTAACGGTGGGGGCATCGTTGCCGTCGGGCGAGTCGGCGTTGGTGGCATATGTGGTGCCGGCGCCGGGGGCCGCGCTCGAGGGTGATCGGGTGCGCGCGGCTGCGGCGGAGGTGTTGCCGGCATTCATGGTCCCGTCGTTGGTGGTGGTTCTCGATGCGGTGCCGTTGACGGCGGTGGGGAAGGTGGACCGGGCGGCGTTGCCGGAACCGGTGTTCGAGGTGCGGGAGTACCGGGCGCCGCGGACGCCGACCGAGGAATTGGTGGCGTCGGAGGTGGCGCAGGTGCTGGGTCTCGAGCGGGTCGGATTGGACGACTCGTTCGTGGATCTGGGTGGCAATTCTCTGGCAGCTACGCGGTTGGTGGCACGGTTGTCGGCGCGGGTGGGGCGTCGGGTGGCGGTGCCGGTAGTGTTCGAGACGTCGTCCGTGGAGGAGCTGGCGGCGCGGGTGTCGGAGGCCGGTGGGGGACCGGGTGTGGTGCTGTCGGCGCGGGAACGTCCGGGCCGGGTGCCGTTGTCGTTGGCGCAGCAGCGGATGTGGTTCCTCAACCGGTTGGATCCGGTGTCGGCGGTCAACAATATTCCGGTGGCGATCAGGTTGTCGGGCTCGTTGGATGTCGACGCGTTGCAGGCCGCGGTGTCGGATGTGGTGGCGCGGCACGAGTCGTTGCGGACGGTGTATCCGGAGGTCGATGGGGTCGGCTTCCAGGAGATCCTGTCCCCATTGGAGGCCGTGGTCGAGGTTCGTCCGGAAACTGTTGCGGCCGAGGAGGTCCCGGCACGTGTCGCGGAGGTTGTGACTACCGGTTTCGATGTGACGCAGCAGGTTCCGATCCGGGTGCGGTTGTTGCGGGTCGCGCCGGACGAGCACATTCTGGTTGTGGTGGTTCATCATATTTCCGGCGACGGGTTCTCGATGGGGCCGTTGACCCGGGATGTGGTCACGGCGTATGCGGCGCGGGCTGCGGGCGCGGTCCCGGGGTGGTCGGTTTTGGAAGTCCAGTATGCGGATTACACGTTGTGGCAGCGTGAGGTTCTCGGTGACGAGTCGGATCCGGAGTCGCTGCTTGCGCGGCAAACCGAGTTCTGGCGCAGTGCTTTGGCGGATCTGCCGGAGGAGTCGACGTT
>NZ_JBNCLW010000009.1:0-149506 GCF_049844875.1 Rhodococcus sp. DT1 | reverse complement strand
GTGTCCGTGTCGCTCTGACCTGGATTAAGTTACGCGAGCACCCCCACAAACACCAAATCGCCAGGTCAACGCCGATTCCGGCCGCGGTCAGGGCACCCAGTACTTCGCAGCAAGGCTCTGGACGACCTCGTCGTCCTCGCCGGCCTGAGAGAGCAACGCGAGATCGCCGTCGATATCCGTCAGGCGGGGGTCGTCGGACTCCGCGGCGTCGATCGGCCGGCCCCCGTCCTCCGCACGCTGACGCATGATCTTGTCGCGGACCCGGTCCCTCAGAGAGTCACCCATATACCGAGCATGAGTGCGCCGGTTGCGGTTGTCGAGCGCCGCGGAGGGCGTGTCACCGGTCGTCGCGATCCCGGAACACGCGGATCGCCATGGGGATCACCACGACGAGCGCACCGATGATCAGGATCAGGGAGAAGATTTCCATCAACATGACTCCATGGTCCATGTCCGCGCGACATCGCGCGAGGACGACCGAGCCCTGGAACCAGAAGAGCCCCTCACCGGTGGGTGAGGGGCTCTTCGTGGAGCTGCCTGTCGGAATCGAACCGACGACCTTTTCATTACGAGTGAAATGCTCTACCGACTGAGCTAAGGCAGCATGCCGTTCGGCGTCCGAAGTCTAGCGGACTACCCCCACCGGGATGCAAACCGGCACTTCAGTCACCGGAATGCGGCGCTCAAGCGCGCCGCCATGGCTGCCAGCGCGAACTTGGGCTTGACGTTCTGCGCGAGAGCCTCGCGGCACTCGAGGATCGCTTCGATGCAGTCGAGCAGGGCCTCCGGCCTGGTACGGGAGGCGAGATCGGCTGCACGTTCGGTCATGTCCGGATGGTTGGGCGTCGCGGTGGAACCGAACGCGTGGGCAAGGGCATCCCGGTACAACCCCGCGAGGTCGATGAGTGCGCGGTCCATGATGTCGCGCTCGGTCCGGGTCTTGCGAGACTTCTGCGTGCGCTCGAGTTCCTTCAGTACGCCGGCCGAACCGCGCAGCGCGCCCGCGGCTCCCTTACCCGTACCGCCGGCGCCGAGCGCCGTCCTCAGCTCTTCTGTCTCACGTTCGTCGCGTTCGACACTGATCTCCTTGGCTTCCACCTCGGCGCGGCGTCCGAGTTCCTCGGCTGCGGAGTACGTCGTCGCAGGCCGGAGCACGGCTCCGGCAAGCTCGAGGGCGCGGTTGCGGTTTTCCCGGGCGATCGTGTCGGTGGCCAGACGGCGGGCCCTGCCGACGTGGCCCGCACTCACCGACGCGGCCCACCGCGCAGTCTTCTCGTCGATGCCGTCGCTGAGCTGCAGGACCTCCGCGATCGACGCGGCGCTGGGCGTGACGAGACCGACGTGCCGGCAGCGGGACCGAAGCGTCACCGAGATGTCCTCGGGATCGGTCGACGGGGCACACAGCAGGAACACGGTGCGTTGCGGCGGTTCTTCCACCACCTTCAGCAGCGCGTTGGCCGCGCCCTCGGTGAGACGGTCTGCATCCTCGATCACCACGACCTGCCACCGGCCGGTGCTGGGCCGGCGCGACGCGACCTGCACGATCGCGCGCATCGCCTTGACGCTGATGGTCAGGCCCTCGGGGATCACCCGCCGCACGTCGCCGTGGGTACCGGCCATCGTGGTGGTGCATGCGTGGCAGTACCCACATCCGGGGGTCTGTTCGGCGGTGCACTGCAGCGCGGCCGCGAAGCACAACGCTGCGATGGACCTGCCCGATCCGGGAGGACCGGTGAACAGCCACGAATGCGTCATCGCCGAGCCGGTATCGCCGTTGCGCGCAGCGACTGCAGCCGCGACGAGATCGGTCTCGACATCGTGCTGGCCGACGAGACGATCGAAGACACCGGACATGCCGACCAGCGTAACCACCGGCACCGACCTGTTCCGTCCGGCTGTCCGAAACGTTCAAGACCTACTTGCCCCGCCCGCTCTACCGTCGGGTCATGACCATTCGATTCTCTGCCATCGGCCTCGTTGTCGAGGACTTCGGGCGCTCCTTCGCGTGTTACCGCACACTCGGCCTCGACCTGCCCACCGAAGCGCCCGCCGGCCCGCACTTCGAGGTGACGGCGGCCGAGGGTGTCCGTCTGATGTGGGACACGATCGACTCCGTGAAGTCGTTCGATCCCGGTTTCGAACCGGGGACGGGCGGGCCGAGCCTCGCATTCGAGTGCGGTTCACCGGGCGAGGTCGACGAGATGTACGCGGCACTGGTTGTCGCCGGATGCACTTCGGCGATGAAGCCCTGGGATGCGGCGTGGGGGCAGCGTTACGCGAGCCTGCTCGATCCGGACGGCCACGGCATCGACCTGTTCGCTGCCCTTTCCGAATAGTTACGGCCCGGCGGGCGGACGGACGAGGTCACCGAGCGTCGATCCCGACAGGGCGCGCACCTCACGCGCGAGGTGCGACTGGTCGCTGTAACCGCACTCGACCGCAACCCTGGCCAGGTCTTCGCCCGCACGAGCGCGTTCCACCGCCCGCCGGAATCGCAGGACGCGGACCAGCGTCTTCGGCCCGTATCCGAACGCCTCGTGCGCGCGACGGCGGAGGGTTCGTTCACTCCAGCCGACCGCGGTCGCGGCATCGGCGACCGTCATACCGGATGCGAATGCATGCGCGAGCCCCGACAGAGGACTTCGAGGTGCCTCGTCCAGATCGCGGCGAGCGGCATGGACGAGCCCGGACACCGGGTCGTCTTCGACGGCCTCCACGATGTCGCGGACCCGACGCGGCGCCCAGATCTGGTCCAGGGAGACGCGCCGGTCGCGCAATTCGGAGGCGTCGACACCCAGGAACGCGGGCCCGAGGCCCGGTGCGAACCGCACCGCCACCAGTTTTCGCCGCGCCGCGAGGTCCGAGAACTGTGCTCGCGTGTCGGGACCCGCAACGAGAAGACCGTCTTCGTGCCAGATCAGATCCATGCATCCGTCGGGCAGAACGGTGTTTCCTGCCGATCCGGCGGGATCGGGCGTCGACGCCCAAGCGATGACCCCGGGTATCCCGGACGCCCATTCGCGGTACACACCGCAAGGGTAGGCGTCCGGGCCGGGATCAGTCTGCTGTCTTTTTCGCCGCGGCTTTCTTGGCCGGAGCCTTCTTCGCTGCGGTCTTCTTCGCTGCCTTCTTGGCGGGCGACTTCTTCGCCGCGGCCTTCTTGGTGGCCTTCTTCACCGGGCCGCGCGCACGCCGGTCGGCGAGCAACTCGGAAGCCCGCTCGTCGGTGATCGTCGGGACCTCGTCGCCCTTGCGCAGGCTCGCGTTGGTCTCGCCGTCGGTGACGTACGGACCGAACCGCCCGTCCTTGATCACCATGGGCTTTTCGCTCACCGGGTCCACTCCGAGTTCACGGAGAGGCGGAGTGGCCGCCGCCTGCCGGCCACGGCGCTTCGGCTCGGCGTAGATCTTCAGCGCCTCGTCGAGCGTGACGGTGAACATCTGCTCTTCGTCCGCCAGGGACCGCGAGTCGGTGCCCTTCTTCAGGTACGGACCGTAACGGCCGTTCTGCGCCGTGATCTCTTCACCCGACTCGGGATCGACACCCACGACGCGCGGGAGAGACAGCAGCCGGAGCGCGTCCTCCAACGTGACCGTCGAGAGATCCATCGTCTTGAGCAGCGACGCGGTGCGCGGCTTCGGACCGGTGGCCTTCTTGGCCGCCTTCTTCGCGGGTGCCTTCTTCGCCGCCTTCTTGGCGACAGCCTTCTTCGTCGCGGTCTTCGTGCCACCGCCGGCGGCCTCGACCTCCTCGACGGGGATCGGTGTCACGTCCGGTTCGGGTTCCGGCTCCGGGGTGGGCTCGGGCAGCAACTCGGTGACGTACGGACCGAAGCGGCCCTCCCGCGCGACGACCTCGTGACCGGTTGCGGGATCGACACCGAGCACGCGCCCCTCCTGGGGCGTGGAGAACAACTTCTCCGCGTACTCGAGCGTCAGCTCGTCCGGCGGCAGGTCGTCGGGGAGATTCGCGCGCTGGGAGATCGGGTCGCCGTCCGGGTCGTCCGGGTTGACCACCATCCGCTCGAGATACGGGCCGAACCGCCCGACCCGAACATGGACCTCGCGGCCCTCCGCGTCGTCGAACAGGCGGATCGAGTTGATCTCGCGGGCGTCGATGTCCTCGAGGTTCTCGCTGACGAGCTTCTTCAGGCCGCCCTGTCGTGCGACCGACTGCTCGCCGCCGTGCTCGCCGCCGAAGTAGAACCTCGTCAGCCAGTCGGTCCGGTGTTCGTGACCGGAGGCGATCTCGTCGAGGTCGTCTTCCATACCCGCGGTGAAGTCGTAGTTCACGAGCTGCGAGAAGTGGGATTCGAGCAGGCCGATCACGGCGAACGCCACCCAGGACGGGACGAGCGCACTGCCTCGCTTGTAGACGTATCCGCGATCGAGGATCGTCTTGATGATCGAGGCGTACGTCGAGGGCCGGCCGATGCCGAGTTCTTCGAGCGTCTTGATGAGGCTCGCCTCGGTGTACCGCGCCGGCGGGTTCGTGGAGTGGCCGTCGGGATCGAGCTTCGTCGCGGTGACCGCGGAGCCTTCGCTGAGGTTGGGCAGGCGCGACTCGGCGTCGTCGGACTGGCCGCCTGCCTCTTCGTCGACGCTCTCGACGTAGGCCTTGAGGAAGCCTGCGAACGTGATGGTGCGGCCCGACGACGAGAACGTGCACTCCTCCCCCGTGCCGGCGGTGCCGGTGATCCGGAGGGTGAGGGTGGTGCCGCGGACATCAGCCATCTGCGACGCGACGGTGCGCTGCCAGATCAGCTCGTAGAGGCGGAACTCGTCGCCGTCGAGACGCGCATGCAACTCACCCGGGGTGGCGAACACGTCGCCGGCGGGGCGGATCGCCTCGTGCGCTTCCTGCGCGTTCTTGACCTTACGGGTGTACTGGCGCGGCGTCGGGTGCACGAATTCGGCGCCGTACAGCTGGGTGGCCTGGGCGCGCGCTGCGCTGATCGCCGACTCGGACAGCGTCGTGGAGTCCGTACGCATGTACGTGATGTAGCCGTTCTCGTACAGCCGCTGCGCGATGCGCATGGTGCGTTCCGACGAGAACCTGAGCTTGCGCCCGGCTTCCTGCTGCAACGTCGAGGTCATGAACGGCGCATACGGCTTACGGGTGTACGGCTTGCTCTCGGCCGACGACACCGTCAGCGCGGTTCCGGCGAGCGCCTCGGCCAGACGACGCGCGTAGGTCTCGTCGAGAACCACGACGCCGGTGGACTTCAGCTTGCCGTCGGCACCGAAGTCACGGCCGGAAGCGACGCGGGAGCCGTCCACTCCGACCAGACGCGCACCGAACGAGCGGGGGCTCGCGGTTTCGCCCGCGTCCATGGTCGCCGCGATGTCCCAGTACTCGGCAGACCTGAATGCCATCCGCTCGCGTTCGCGCTGCACGATGATGCGGGTCGCGACGGACTGCACGCGCCCGGCCGACAAGCGCGGCATGACTTTCTTCCACAACACCGGGCTGACTTCGTAGCCGTACAGCCGGTCGAGGATGCGCCGGGTTTCCTGCGCGTCGACAAGGTCGGTGTCGAGTTCGCGGGTGTTCTCCGCGGCCGCCCGAATGGCGGATTCGGTGATCTCGTGGAACACCATGCGCCGGACCGGAACCTTGGGCTTGAGGGTCTCGAGCAGATGCCAGGCGATCGCCTCGCCCTCACGGTCGGGGTCGGTGGCGAGATAGAGCTCGTCGGCGTCCTTGAGGAGACTCTTCAGTTCGGAGACCTTGGACTTCTTCTCCGGGCTGACGACGTAGAGCGGCTCGAAATCGTGATCGACGTCGACACCGAGGCGGGCCCACGACTCACCCTTGAATTTGGCAGGGACATCCGCGGCGCCGCGCGGCAGATCCCTGATATGACCGACCGACGCCTCGACGACGTAATCGCGCCCCAGGTAGGGGGCGATTTTTTTCGCCTTGGTCGGGGATTCGACGATGACCAGCCGACGTGTACCCGAGGACCCGTCCGAAGTGCTCTTGTCTGCTGCCACCGTGCCGCCTGTGCCTTCCCTCTACCGACATGTCGCGCTTCTCGAAGACATGTATACCGACCACGTCCCCCCGACGTAGCCACACACAGGGTCGCACATCCTGGGCGGACGCCTCATCACGTGTGGTGGTCCCACGGCGCGGCACGAGGCCAGACCTCCCACGCCCCGGGGTCGTCGGGCGGTGCCCCGATGTTCTCGACGAGCCTGGTCAGGCGCTTGCGGCCGGACACTCGCAGGCCCGGCGACGACCCGCGTGTGCCGATGAGAGTGGGTGCGATACCGGCCCGCAGGAACGCCTCGGCGAGGGGCGCATGGGTGTCTGTGGATCGAGGCCGAGGACGTATCGCTCTCCGTCCACTTCTTTCGTACCCGCGGCAAGAAACCATGCGCGCTGAGCACGCGAACTCGGCACCCACTCGAACGGCACCGTCTTCACCGTGCCGCGCATCCACAGCAAAGCCAATGGCACCGTCTCTGCGGCGAACGCCGTGCACACTGTCGTGCGGCCGTCGTCGGTGGTGCCGATCTCCGGTTCCAGCCCCGCCTCGGACATCAGGTGTGCGATCCCGGTAGCGCGCCAGGGGACATCGACAACGGCGGAGATCCGGGCCCGGTCTCCGCGAATCGCGACCCGGCCCTGGGCTGCCAGCACCCCGCTCAGGTCTGCGACCGAAGGTGGCCCGAGCTCGGCGCCGAAGAACGACAGCTGGCTCACGATCCTCCTTCCGGTCGATCGATACCCGAAAATGCATCGTCCCCCATCACCGGAGGTGACGGGGGACGATTCAGATGAGGAGTCGAGCCTCACCTTGCGCTCATGGGAGCAATCTCTCAGACAGCGCGCACGCCGGTGGCCTGCGGGCCCTTGGTGCCCTGACCGACCTCGAACTCCACGCGCTGGTTCTCCTCGAGGGTCCGGAAACCGGCGCCCTGGATCTCGGAGTAGTGAACGAACACGTCTGCAGAACCGTCCTCGGGAGCGATGAAGCCGAAGCCCTTCTCCGCGTTGAACCACTTCACAGTGCCCTGTGCCATGCTTTTCCTTCTCTTTCTTACCACCGGATTCGACAGACCACCGGAAACGCGGCCCGCCCGGCCCCGGTTCCGACCGCTGTACTTCCGAACCCCCGTGGGAAGAGCAAAGCACCGCGCCCGCAACCATCGATCCTGCGAGCGTTCACTCTCTCAAGTCCACGAACACAGAAGCTGCGACCGCGTGCCAGTCAACCATGCCCGGAGCGGTCGCGACAGTAGTAATGGGCACAAACGTCCCAGAAAAATCGAAGGTCCCCGACCGTCGGTACGATTACCGATCGGTAGTGGTTTCCGCCCGCCGCAGACGGCAGAACCGCCGCCCCCGTTCGACCCCGCAACCCCCGGAGCGCTCCGTGCCCAGCTCACCCCCGTTCGATCCGGGTAACGGCACGGCTGCGACCTACGGACGTGAACTCCTCGACCGCCTCCTGGCCGGAACACCCGCCGGCGAGTCCCCGCTCACCCACGTCGCCGCGCTGCCCACCCGGCCGGCGCAGCACACCGATTGGCCTCGCTGGGCAGCCGAGCCGGTGGTCCGGGCGCTGCGCGAGCACGGGGTACCGCAGCTGTGGAGCCATCAGGCCGCCGCCGCCGATCTCGCCGCCGCCGGGGAGAACGTGGTCGTCGCCACCGGAACCGCGTCCGGCAAGTCGGTGGCGTATCAACTTCCCGTGCTCACTGCCCTGGCAGCCGACCCGCAGGCCACCGCGCTGTATCTCTCCCCCACCAAGGCACTGGGGGCCGATCAGCTTCGCGCCGTCACCGAACTGACCATGATGGAGCCCGAACTGTCGACGGTGGCGGCGTGCGCGTACGACGGCGACACCAGCACGGAGATGCGGCAGTGGGCGCGCCGGCACTCACGGTGGATTTTCACCAATCCCGACATGTTGCACGTGTCGCTACTGCCCGGGCACGCACGGTGGGCGCGGATGCTGCGTCGGCTGAAATACGTGGTGATCGACGAATGCCACTCGTACCGAGGAGTTTTCGGGTCGCACGTCGCACTGATCCTGCGCCGACTCCGGCGGCTGGCCCGACACTACGGCGCCGATCCCGTGTTCATCCTGGCCTCCGCGACCACCGGCGAACCGGCCGACGCGGCGTCCAGGCTCATCGGTGCACCGTGCCGTGCGGTGACCGAGGACGGGTCGCCACACGGACCCAGGACCGTCGCGATGTGGGAACCTCCGTTGCTGCGGGAGGTCACCGGAGAACACGGGGCTCCCGTGCGACGCGCGGCCGGAACCGAAGCGGCCCGGCTGCTCGCCGACCTCGTCGTCGAAGGTGCACGAACGCTGACGTTCGTGCGATCCCGGCACGGTGCGGAACTCACGGCCATGGGCGCGCGACGGTTGCTCGCCGCGGCAGCGCCCGACCTCGTCGATCGCGTTGCCGCCTACCGCGCCGGTTACCTCGCGGAAGATCGCCGCGACCTCGAGGCGGCGATCTCGGACGGACGTCTGCTCGGGGTGGCGAGTACGAACGCACTCGAACTCGGAGTCGACATCGCCGGGCTCGACGCGGTGGTCGTCGCGGGATTCCCCGGCACCGTGGCCTCGTTCTGGCAGCAGGGCGGCCGCGCCGGGCGGCGCGGGCAGGGATCGCTGGTGGTGCTGGTCGCCCGCGACGACCCCCTCGACACGTATCTCGTGCACCATCCTCAGGCGTTGCTGGGCAGGCCGGTCGAGTCGACCGTGACCGACCCGGCGAACCCGTACGTCCTGGGGCCGCAGTTGCTCTGCGCGGCGTCGGAAAAGCCGCTGAGCGACGACGAAGTCGAGGAATACGACGCGTGGGAAGTCCTCGCTCGCCTCGCGGAGGACGGCCTCGTCCGCAGACGTCCCCACGGCTGGTTCGTCACTCCCGGTACGCATCCGCACGCGGAGATCGACATCCGCGGCGGCATCGGCGGGCAGGTCGCGATCGTGGAAGCGGAGACCGGGCGGATGCTCGGCACCGTCGAAGGCAGTCGCGCGCCCGCGACGATGCATCCGGGTGCCGTACACCTGCATCGGGGGGAATCCTTCGTTGTCGACGAACTGCACCTTGACGACGGAATCGCACTCGTCCACGCCGAGGACCCCGAATGGTCCACCAGCGCACGGGAAGTCACGGAGATCTGCTGCACGTCGATCGACGAGCATCGGGACCACGGCCCCGTCACCGTCGCGGCGGTAGGTGTCGAGGTGACGCATCAGGTGGTCGGATATCTCCGGCGTCTGCCCTCCGGCGAGATCCTCGATCAGATCCCGCTGGAGATGCCCGAGCAGACCCTTGCGACCCGCGCTGTGATGTACACCGTCGATCCCGGACTGCTCTCGCAGATCGGCCTCACGGCCGAGCGGATCCCGGGTTCGCTCCACGCCGCCGAACACGCGGCGATCGGTTTGCTCCCCCTCGTCGCCACGTGCGATCGAGGGGATATCGGCGGCGTCTCCACCGACCTGCACCCGGACACCGGTCTTCCCACGGTCTTCGTCTACGACGGGCAGCCCGGCGGAGCCGGATTCGCCGAGCGCGGCTACCGCCGGATCTCGCAATGGCTCGAGGCAACCCGAGACGCCGTCGCAGCGTGCGAGTGCGTCTCGGGTTGCCCGTCCTGCGTGTATTCACCCAAGTGCGGCAACGGCAACGATCCGCTCGACAAGTCGGGCGCCGTGCTCGTCCTGACCGCCGTGCTCGACGCGATCGGCAGCCAGGACTGACACCGCATTACAACCGTCAGACCGCCGGCCTGTGCTCGTCCTCGGCACGTTCGGCGGCCAGCAGTGCCGCACGCTCTTTCCGCCGGAGCGCCTGCTGGGCCGGGTCCGGAACCGGGACAGCCGCCAGCAACCGCTTGGTGTACGGATCGGACGGCGACCGCAGAATACGATCGGTCCGGTCGAACTCCACGAGCTTGCCGGCCCGCATCACCGCGATACGACGTGCAAGCACCTCCACGACGGCAAGGTCGTGGCTGATGAACAGGCATGCGAAGCCGTATTCGCGCTGCAATTCCTGGAACAGCTCGAGCACCTTGGCCTGCACCGAGACGTCGAGCGCCGACGTCGGTTCGTCCGCCACCAGCAGTGTCGGTTCGAGAGCCAGCGCCCGGGCGATACCCACGCGCTGACGCTGACCACCGGAAAGCTGATGCGGGTAGCGGTTGCGCATGTCTCGCGGCAACTGAACCTGATCGAGCAGTTCCTCGACCTTCTTGTCGCGCTGGGTGCGGTCCATTTCGGTGTGCAGCAGCATCGGCTCGCCGATGGACTGTCCGATGGGCCAGCGCGGGTTCAGCGACGAACCCGGGTCCTGGAACACGATGCCGACCTTGCGGCGGACCGGGCGCAGATCGCGTGTCGACATCTTCGTGATGTCGGTGCCCGCAACGGACAGTGAGCCGGAGTGCAACTTGAGCAATCCCACTACGGCCTTGCCGATCGTCGACTTGCCCGAGCCGGACTCTCCGACGAGTCCCACGACCTCACCGGGCTCGATGTTGAGGCTCACGCCGTCGACCGCGCGGAAGCCGCTGTTGCGACGCGCCCCGGGGTACTCGATCACGCCGTCGACGATTTCGAGTGCGTACCGCACGTCCGGAGTGTCGTCGGTTCCGGCCTCGCCGACTCGCGAGCCGAGGTGGGGCACCGACGCCAGCAGTTCACGGGTGTAGGCATGCTCCGGCTTGTTGAAGACCTTGTCCGACGTCCCCTGCTCGACGATGGCACCGTTGCGCATGACGAGGATGCGGTCGGCCATGTCGGCGACGACACCCATGTCGTGCGTGATGAGCACGATCGCCGCGTCCACGCGTTCGCGCAGATCCCGCATCAGCTGCAGGATCTCGGCCTGCACCGTGACGTCGAGCGCTGTGGTGGGCTCGTCGGCGATGAGCACCGACGGTTCGGAGGCCAGCGCCTGGGCGATCATCGCTCGCTGGCGCTGCCCGCCGGAAAGCTGGTGCGGGTAGTACTTGACCCGCTTCTCCGGTTCGGGCATATCCACGAGACGGAGCAGCTCGATCACACGCTCCTTGGCCTGCGCTTTGGTCATGTCCGAGTGCGAGCGAATGGCCTCGGTGATCTGCCACCCGATCGTGTAGACGGGGTTCAGGGCAGTCATGGGCTCCTGGAAGATCACGGCAATGTCTTTGCCGCGCACCGAGTTCAGTTCACGTTCCGACAGACCGACGAGTTCACGACCGTCGAGAGTGATGCTGCCGCGGACACGGCTGTTGTCGGCGAGCAGACCCGGTACGGCCATGGCCGTCGTCGATTTACCCGATCCGGATTCGCCGACGATCGCCAGGATTTCGCCCCGCGCCACCTCGAACGAGACGTCACGTACGGCTGCTCTCCAGGTCTTGTCCACCTCGAAATCGATGGTCAGACCGGAGACTCCGAGGATTGCGCGGTCGGTCGTGGTCTCGTCGATCGTGTCGACACTCATTGCGTCAGCTCCGTTTCGGGTCGAGCGCATCTCGCAGCGCATCACCCATGAGAATGAAGGCCAGCACGGTCACCGACAGGAACGCGGCCGGGAACAGCACCAGGTGCGGCGACGTCGAGATGTAGTTCTGGCCCAGGTTGATCTGCAGGCCCCATGACATGGCGGGCATTTGCAGCCCGATACCGAGGTACGACAGTGCTGATTCCGCGGCAATGAACGTACCGACGGCGATGGTGGCGTAGACCAGAACAGGGGTCAGCGCGTTCGGCAGAATGTGCCGGACCAGGATGCGGAAGGTCGAGGCTCCCAGCACCTGGGCGGCCTGAACGTACTCGCTCTCCTTGATGGCGATGACCGACGAACGCACCAGGCGCATTGCTGTCATCCAGCCGAAAGTGATCAGTGCCAGCGACACGGTCCAGATGGTCCGCTCGGACGTCACCGTCAGCAGCACCAGCGCGCCGAGCAAGAGCGGGATGCCGAAGAAGATGTCTGTGAAACGGGCGAGCACGCTGTCGAGGGCGCCACCGAAATAGCCGGCGAGCGCACCGATCAGCACACCGATGATCAGGACACCGATGACTGCGAGGAGGCCGATGCTCAGGGAGACGCGGGCACCGTAGATCACGTTGGCGTAGTAGTCGCAGCCCTGCAGATCCGTTCCGAACCAGTGCTGTGCACTCGGTGGCCGGCGGCTGTCGGACAGGTTGCACGCCCGAGGGTCGATGCCGCGGGCGAACAGCTGCGGCATCAGCGCCATCATCACCAGGACGATGGTGATAATCCCGCCGAACCAGAAGAACACGCTGCGGCGCAACTTCTTCCACGCGTTGCCCCACAAGCTCGCCTGGCCCACCAGTTGGACGGCTTCGCCCGTCATGACATTGCCCGGCTCGCCCTCCTCCACGGCATGTGTACGGGCGGCCTCGGCATTTTTGGAATCCATACCACTACTCGTATCTGATCCGGGGGTCGAGGAATGCGTACAGCACGTCCACGACGAGGTTGAAGAAGATGTAGAAGAAGACCATCAGCGTGACGATGCCGACGACCACCGCACCTTCCTGGTTCTGTACAGCGTCGAAGATTGCGCGGCCCAGTCCGGGAATGTTGAACACCGATTCGGTGATGATCGCGCCGCCCAGCAGTGCGCCGATATCGGCGCCGATGAAGGTCACCACGGGTATCAAGCTGTTACGCAGCGCATGCCGGACCACGATGCGTCGATACCCGACGCCCTTGGCCCGCGCGGTGCGAATGTAATCGGCGGCCATCGACTCCGACACCGCGGTGCGAGTCAGCCGGGCAACGTATGCCATCGACAGCGACGCGAGCACCAGGCCCGGGAGCAGGAAGCTGTACCAGCCGTTGTTGATACCGGCGATCGGGAACAGTCCCAGCTTGTATCCGAGGACGTACTGCGAGACGAAGCCGAGGACGAACACCGGCACCGACACCAGCAGTGTCGACGAGACGAGCACCAGGTTGTCGAAGAACGAGTTGCGACGCAGGGCTGCGAGCACGCCGGCAGTGATACCGATGACGACCTCGAAGGCGACGGCTACCGCCGTCAACTGCATGGTGACCGGCATCCGTTGCGCGATGGTGTCCAGCACCGGCCTTCCGGAGAAGTCGGAACCGAAGTCGCCCTGCAGAAGTCCGCCGACGTACTTGATGTACTGGACGAAGAACGGATCGTCCAGGTTGTACTGGGCGCGAAGCTGCGCGATGACCGCGGGCGCGAGCGGACGATCACCCGCGAGGGCACGAATGGGGTCGCCCGGGAGGGCGTAGACCATCGCAAAGATCAGAAAAGAGGCGCCGATCAGGACCGGAATGGTCAGCAGCAATCGGCGCGTGATGAAGCGACCCACTGGGTTCTCCTATACGGAACAGAACGTCCTACACAGTGGTGGGGTGCCTCGCTTGTGCGAAACACCCCACCACTTGTCACTCAGTTGACCGTGACGTCTTCGACCACGATGTCGCCGAACGCGTCGATCTTCACGTTGTCGACCCGGTCGCTGTACACGGCCTGGTTGAGACCGTAGAACAGCGGCGCGGAAGGCATGTCGCGGAACAGGATGTCCTCGGCCTTCTGGTACTCCGTCGTGGCAGCCTCGAGCGAGTCGGCGTTGTTACCGGCCGACAGGGCCGCGTCGAACTCGGGGTTGCTGTAGAAGGTGTTGTTCGAGCCCGCGGGCGGCAATGCGCTGGTGCTGTAGATCGGTGCGAGGAAGTTGTACAGGGACGGGTAGTCCATGATCCAGGCGAAACGGAACGGGCCGGTCATGCCCTTCTCGTCCTGCAACGGCAGGTACTGCGCGAACTGCAGATCGCCGCGCAGCACGTACTCGATACCGAGGTTGCTGCGGATCTGGTTACCGACCGCGGTCATCCACGGGTCGTGCGCGGCTCCGGCGTTGAACCACAGATCAACGGGCTGGCTGCGATCGAAGCCGGCCTCGTCGAGAAGCTTGTTGGCCTGCTCGACGTTCAGCTCACACTTAGCGCCACAGGCGTCCTCACGGTAACCCTCGACGACCGGGGACCCGAAGGACTTGGCCGGCGTACGAGTGTTGGTGAAGATGGCCTCGGTGATGGCTCCACGATCGATGGCCATCGAGAAGGCTTCACGGACACGGGGATCCGAGAAACGCGGGTCGTAGGTGGGGAAGCTGAGCGAGGTGATGTCGGGGCGCGGGCGCTCGAGGTAGCGATCACCGAACTGATCGCGAGCGGTGGCCCACGCGTCCGGCGGCAGGTCCAGCATCACGTCGAGGCCGCCGGCCTGGACGTCCGTGTAACCGGTGGCCAGTTCGGTGTAGACCTTGAACTGCACGCCGTTCGACTGCGCGGCGTTCTCACCGGCGTAGTCCTCGTACTTGGTCACGGTGAAGCCCTGACCGTCGACGAAGTCCTCGTCGGCCTTGAACGGGCCGTTGCCGATCGGACGACGGCCGAAGCCCTCGGGATCGGAGAAGAAGGCTTCGGGCAGCGGCATGAACGCCGAGTACCCGAGCGTGATCGGGTAGATCGCGAAGGGCTCCTTCAGCTCGACCGAGATGGTCGAGTCGTCCACTGCCTTCAGACCGGACATGGTGGTCGCGGCCGGCTCGCCGCCCTCTGCGGCCTGCAGATCGTCGTAGCCCTTCACGTTCTCGAAGAAGTACGACGCGCCGTATGCGTTGGTGCTCAGCGCGGTGTAGTTCCAGGCGTCGACGTAGGACTTGGCATTGACGGGAGTCCCGTCGTGGAACGTCCAGTCCGGCTTCAGCTTGATGGTCCAGTTGACCTGGTCCTCGGACTCGACCGACTCTGCGACGCCGGTGTACTCGACCTCGCTGGTCTCGTCGTTGTAGTTCACCAAGGGCGCGAACAGCGCCTTGAGGACCTGGTTGCCCTCACTCTCGGTGGTGTTGCCGGGAACCAGGGGGTTCTCGGGTTGACCGATGTACAGGCTGTACGTGCCCTCACTACTGCCGGCAGCACTACTGCCGCCACATGCCGCAAGCATGCCGACGGCTACGAAGCCCACCGACACGACCGCGATCGTGCGCTTGATCCTCAAAATCAATCCTTCCTCAGCCCCAACGGGACAGCACCGCTGTCCACGAAGTCCGCGATGATCCACGGTGTCGGTGTGAGCCACAAGAACAAGACCGTGCGGCCCGGAACGTCGGTTGACTCTAGACACACGCCTAGCGACGGACGTGCACGCCCCGCCGGAAAGAAAGCCCGACGAACCCGACGAAATGCGTCCTTAACGCGACGAGCGGGGGTCGCACGGGCCGGGCGAGCCGAGCGAATCCGCGCTTCCATCCACCGGAAGCGTTATCGCAGCACTACACCGCGTCCCGAGGCCTCGTAAATCGGGCAAGTGGCCGACGGCGCCGGAGCCCCCAGTCATGTGTGACACCCGTCACATGTGATGGGTGTCACATTGGTCCCGCTCGCGCGGTCCGCTCCTCATTCGGTGCCTGTCACCGCGGCCGGACCCGCTCGCGCGACCGCCCTCGCTTCGTCCCCGCCGAAGAGCGACGACACCGGAGCGGTCACCTCGAGGAGCGCGTACCAGTTCTCGATCTCGCATCGTCTCACCCGCACGTGCATGCGAAGCGCGATGGGCTCGGCCGCCTCGCACGCCGCCACGACACCGCGATCGAGCGCCGACGCGACGGCCACCGCGGCGAGGTCGGCCGCGCCCTGCGCACGGTGCCGTGCGACGACGACCGATCCGACATGAAGCAGCGTCGCGGTGACGGCGATCAGGGCCGCCATCACGGCGCAGCCGATCACGCTCGCGCTCCCGCGGTCACCCGCCGGAAGCCGGTCCGACATCACCGCAACCCCTCCGGTTCCCGCACCGAGACGGCTTCGGCCGTCAAGGTCACCAGGGGAAACAGAGGACTCTCGGCCGTCACGACAGCCACGATCAGATCTCCCTCCTCTCGCAGCGTGATTCCGGCGTCGGGGGGCGCGACACGGGCGGCCACCTCGACCGCCCGTGTGCGATCACCTCGTGCGGCGAGTCGCGCGGCCTCTCGCGCCGCGTCGTGACACCGCACCTGATACGCGATGCTCAGCACCGCGCCGAGGCACAGGACCAGCACTGTCACCAGACTCGCGATCGCAAGCGCCGCTTCGACGGTGACGCCGCCGGCATCCCCGGCCCGGAATCCCCGGATCGCCTCGCACCGGCCGACGCTCGGCCCCCGGCGTCTCACACCGCTGTGTTGAGCGCGCGCTCGACGATGCCGGTCAACGCCGACACGATCGAGTCGCCCGTCACCACCGCGTACAGGACCGCACCGAACGCCGCTGCCGCGATGGTTCCGATCGCGTACTCCGCCGTACTCATTCCGTCGTCGTCCACAACGAGATCCGACACGCGACTCCGGAAACCCCGAATACCGATGGTGCGCATAATTTTCCCTCCTTGCGGCGCGGACGGTCCGCACCGACGTTTCACAACAGCCCTCCCCCGAGCACGTCCCTGGCCAGGCCGATCACTACCGGCACGATGCCCAGACACACGAACGCAGGCAGAAAACACAACCCGAGCGGGCCGCTGACGAGCACACCCGCGCGCTCGATATCGGCGGCCACCCGGTCCTCCGCCTCCGTCCGGTACCGGACGGCCAGTTCGGCCACGGTCTCCGACAGGGGTGAACCGGATTTCGCCGAACGCCGCGCAGCCCTCGCAAAGTCCTCGAGCAGGTCGTCACCCGGGCCGTCCCATGCCTCGGCCGGATCGGCACCGAGCGCGAGCCTGTCGGCGCCCCTGCGCAGCGCCGCGGCGAAATCCGGTGGAGCCGACTCCGCGACGACACGGGCCGCCGACGGCGCCGGCATTCCGGCGCGCAGACATGCGGCGAAGAGGTCGAACGCAGCCGGCACAGCATTCGGGTCGGGGCGTCCGGCCGATACCTGCAGGCCGGGAACACCTTTCGCATCTCTGAGGCGAGCGTTGCCGCCGGCGATCGGAAGGATCAGCAGGGCCGCGGCAGCGAGCGCGGCAGCGACGGCCGCCGTCATGCGCTCACCCTGTCGGCGATCCGGTCGGTCCACAACAACCCGGCGCATGCCAGCACCGTGCCCGCGACGAGAAGCATGCCGCCGAGTCCGTCGGAAAGCAGAATCCCCACCGGCGCCGCACCCATGAGTTGCCCGAGCCCGACTCCGAGCAACGGGAGGGCCGCGAGGACGGATGCGGTTGCGCGCGCCCCTGCCAGGCCCGCGTCCGTGCGAGAGCGAATCCGCATCCTGGCGGAGAGGTCCGTCCGGGCCGCAGCCAGAAGTTCGGTGAGCGCCAGACCGTGCCGATCCGACACGGCCCATGCGTCGGCTACCCGTGCCAGACTTCCCGCCAGTCCGTCGCGGTCGCCGGACGGAACCGAGGACCGCAATCCGTCCGACGCGGAACCTCCGAGGCGGGAGCGGGCAGACGCGACCCGGAACGCATCTGCGGCAGGTCCGGTGGTTTCGCGCGCTGCGGTATCGCAGGCGTCGGCAGGATGCGCACCCACTCGCAGATCCGCGATGACTGCCTCCAAGCCGGAGAGCAACATTCGCCGATGTGCCTCGATCTGCCCCGCGCGGCGTTTCCTGCGTATCCGCCACAGCGTCGTCGCCGCCACCGTGGCTGCGGCCACCGCAGGTGCGACGCCGACCAGCATGGTGAGTGCGACACCTGCAGCGGCGGCGAGCACTCCCGGGTGACCGACAACGGGAAAACGAAAGGGAACGTGGGGGCGGATTCGGTGTGCTCCCGACGAACGCGGGACGACGAGCAACGCGGCGGCAAGGCACAGTGCCGCCCCGATCACGGGACATCCCGTCGGCGAAGAGCACGTTCGAGCGACGCCATACCGTCGACCGCGCCGTGGTCGTACGTCCAGGCCGGCGACACGACGACTCCGGATACGGGATCGCGTTCGACGACGCCGATCTCGACGAGGCGGCGGGCACCACCGGGGCTGCGGTGAACATGAAGGACCACCTGGACTGCGGCAACGAGCTGACTGTGGAGGGCCGCTCGGTCGAGGCCGCCGAGCGCCGCGAGTGCCTCGAGCCGCGCCGGTACTTCGTCCGGTGAATTGGCGTGCACGGTGCCGGCGCCCCCGTCGTGGCCGGTGTTCAACGCCGTCAGGAGATCGACCACCTCCGCCCCGCGGACCTCCCCCACGACGATCCGGTCGGGTCTCATGCGCAACGCCTGGCGGACGAGGTCCCGCACGGTGACCTCCCCGACCCCCTCGACGTTGGGCGCACGCGCGACCAGCCGAACGACGTGGGGATGCGCGGGCACCAGTTCGGCAGCGTCTTCGACGCAGACGATCCGCTCCCGGTGGTCCACCGCTCCCAGCAGCGCCGCGAGCAGTGTGGTCTTTCCCGCACCGGTGCCCCCGACCACCAGGAACGCGAGTCGCGCACGGATGATGCGGTGCAGCAGACGGTAGGCGTCGTCGTGCACCGCACCGCGCTCCCGCAGGGCATCGAGTCCTTGGGTGGCGGGTCGCAGCACCCGCAACGACAGGCACGTTCCGCCCTGCGCAACCGGCGAGAGCACCGCGTGCAGCCGGACTCCGAACTCGCCGTGGCCGGGCAGCCTGCCGTCCACCCACATCTGCGCGTCGTCGAGTCTGCGTCCGGCGAACAACGCCAGACGCTGCGCGAGGCGGCGTACTGCGGTCTCGTCGGCAAAGGTCACGTCGGTCAGGTGCAGTCCGGAGCCTCGGTCGACCCACACCCGATCGGGTGCGGTGACGAGTACGTCTGTGACCGCGGGATCACCGAGCAGCACTTCGAGCGGTCCGGCTCCGGTGAGTTCGGTCTGGAGGTGCCGGAGGGCGGAGAGAAGGTCGGAGTCGCCGAGCACGCCCCCGGCTTCTGCGCGTAGCGCCGCAGCTACCCGCGCGGGGGTGAGATCCCCGGGTTCGTCCGCGAGGCGGTCGCGAACCCGGTCGAGCAGGTCGGCGGCGACAGTCCCGGTCACGCGATCCACCGCGTTCGCGGGCGAGCCGGATCGAGCCCGTCGAGCACGGCTTCCGCCGCACCGACGAGCGGTGACCGCGACCGCAACCGGATACCCCCGCGTTCGAGTGTCTCGGCAAGGCCCGGTTCGGGGCGCATCGACGCGAGCAGCGGTAGCCCGGTGACCTCCGCGACGTCGTCGGGTGTGAGCCCACCCGGGGCCGGTCCCCGGACGACGAGGCCGGCCGGCACACCGCGGTCGAGGAGTCGATCCGCGATCCGTGCCGACGACAGCGCTGCACCGACGCGGGCCGGCACGACGACCGCCGTGAGATCTGCGAGGGACAGGAGTGCGTCGGCGACGGGACCGAAGGCCCGCCCGATGTCGGCGATCACGGTCGTCCCGGACCGGTGCACCGCGTCCACGACCGCCGTCGCCGCGCCGGCGGTGAGTTGCGCGCCGGAATCCCGATCCGTGGACAGGACCCCGAGCCCCTGAGTCCACGAGGGGACGGCGTCGCGGAGCGCCCGGGCAGAGATGCGTCCGCTCTCGACAGTGAGCCCGGACCATCGCACGCCGGGCCGTTCCTCGAGTCCGGTGAGCACGTCGATACCGCACCCGTAGGGATCGGCGTCGACGAGCAGGACGTCGCGGCCGGCGTCTCGTCGCGCCGACGACCAGGCCAGGGCGGCGGCGAACGTCGACGCTCCTGCACCACCACAGCCTCCGACGACGGCGATCACCGTGCCGCCGGCCGCGTCGGGCTCGGCGGTCGCACCGATGACGGCGAGCAGTTCCACCTCGCTGTCGGGCAACCCGAGGACGTGTTCGGCTCCCACGACCGCAGCGGCCTGCCACTCCCGCAGGTCGGCGGCTCCCGGACACACGAGTACGACACCGGGGCGCCGTGGAAGATCGGCGGCACACGCCAGCGCCGACGCGTGGTCCACCACGACGACGGCGGCATCGGTCCAGGAACGGCGGGACGGCGGCGCGACGGCTTCGTGGAGTTCGCGATCGGCGGCCGCAGCGACGCGGCGCAACGCCGCGATCAGAGCGGTATCGTCGGTCAGCCCGAGAACGTGGGTCATGTGCTGAGCGTGCGGGGTGAACGCTCCGGCGGGACCGCAGAACTGCGTGCGACGCCGAATCTGGGGATCGTCGGAACGCCTGTGGACAAACCCCGTCACCTGCGGGCTTTCGGGGAGGGAACGCCGCCGCGAGGGCCGGCGGGAACCCCCGGAACGAGGACGACCCTCGCCAGGGGGGAGGAGGCGAGGGTCGTCTGTGTTCAGCCCCGGGGGGTCGGGCTGAACACAACCCGGACGGATCCGGGCAATCGTGATAGTACACCGAACGTGCACGCTGTTTGCAACTGAGCGGACCGGCGTGGCGAGGGCCACGCGCGACCCCCACAGTCCGCCTCCGGGCACCTATTGTGGTGCTCGTGACTGACGCGTCCGGGAACACGAGCACCGGCATCTCGACAGTGGATCATCCGGCAGGAAGTGGCCGCATCGCCGCCTTCTTCGACCTCGACAAGACCGTCATCGCGAAGTCGAGCGTTCTCGCCTTCACGCGCCCGTTCTTCAACGAAGGACTGCTCAGCCGCCGTGCCGTGCTCGAGAGCAGTTACGCCCAGTTGCTGTACGTGCTGTCCGCCGCGGATCAGGACCGCATCGAGCGGATGCGCGAGCACATCGCGCACATGTGTGAGGGCTGGGACGTCGAGCAGATCAAATCGATCGTCGACGAGACTCTGCAGGAAGTGGTCACTCCCCTCGTCTACGCCGAAGCGAAGGACCTCATCGCCGATCACCGGGCGCGTGGTCACGACGTGATCATCGTGTCGGCCTCGGGCGAGGAGGTCGTCACGCCGATCGCGCAGGCACTCGGTGCCTCCCACAGCGTCGGTAGCCGCATGCGGATCGTCGACGGACGGTACGCCGGTGAACTCGAGTTCTATTGCTTCGGGGAGGCCAAGGCCGTCGCGATCCGCGAACTGTCGGACCGGTACGGGTACGACCTGGCACAGAGCTTTGCCTACTCCGACTCCGCGACCGACCTGCCGATGCTCCTGGCGGTCGGCAATCCCCGTGTCGTCAACCCCGGTCGGGCGTTGCGACGTGTCGCGACCGAGAACCATTGGCCGATACTGCGATTCACACTTCCCGTGCCGTTGAAAAGACGTATTCCGACGTCGCCTCGCGCACTCTGGATGGCGGGTGGGATCGCCGGCGCACTCGCCCTGATCATCGGTGTTTCGAGCCGTCTCGCGCGCCGGTCGCACGCTTCGCTGCGGTACTGATTCCGGGCGACCCGCGGCGGATGGCGCACACCGCGTCCGCGGCCCTCCGTGCCACCCGAATATCGCACTGCACAACACGATTTCGCCGAACGGCACAGATGCGACGCGAAGCCGGCATGGGGCTTGCCTACGCCACCGCAAGGGGGGTAGAAAGGAACTACGGAACGACGGAAGGCCAAGAGCGAATCAGAAGAGAAGATTCGATCTCCCGACCGGAGTTCCCAGCACGGAAGCCGAGTACCCACGCGGAGCAGGTGCCACTATAAGGGCAGAAGCGTTGTGGGCTTGCGAGATGTGACTCTTCGAAGGTAAAGACCCCGCACCCGTTGCGAGGCCGAGCCGAGATAATCGCACCGTCGCCGAGGCCGTTGAGACACAACCCATTTCAGCACGCATGGTAACGCGGTTCACCGTGTCAGCGGGTGGTACGCCGATTCTATATCGACGCGTCACCCGCTTTTCCTGTGTCCAGCGCTTGTCGCTGCGGCCCGGTGGCCTCCGTCGAATCTCCCGAGTGCCGGGCCGATCAGCCCGCGAACGCCTCGGCGATCGAGGTGGCTTCGCGCGCTCCCGCCTCGAGCGACCCGCAGCAGAAGATCACCCACCCGCCGACGCCCTCGGCGGTACCACCGGCGAAACCGTCGATCCCGCTGCGATACGCGTCGAGCCGGCGCATCCAGTGGACCTCGGGCACTCCGAGGTTCCGGGTGTCGAGACCGGTCGCCACACACACCAGCCGCGACGCCGCCCGTGCGACCACGCCGTCCGCGACGCCGAACGGCTTCAATGCCTGCAGTTCGCCGTGCACGATCGCCGCGAGCACCGGCGCGGGTGCGTCCGACCCACCTGTCACGAGTTGCGCCAACGCGTCCAGACGTTCTCCGACCCCGCTCCCGGTACGTGGCCGCCCGAGCTGACCCGCGTCCTCGACGAGGTCCGCCGCCGCGAGCAGATGCAACCGGGCCAGGGCTTGCAGAGGCGCGCGGCGCCAGGTCGACACCATGTTGCCCAGCGCGTCACCGTCGAGCGTCTGCGCGACACGCAGCGCACCGGCGAGGATCGGGTCACCGGCTTCACCGGGCTGCGGCAGCTCCATCGACCCACCGTCGATCGCGGCAGAGGCTCGTGCCGCGCGCACCGACGCCTCGGCTGCGGTGTTCGCCCAGCCCCGCCGGTTCGTGCGATGGCGATGGACCTCCGCGAGCGCGTCGCGCGCACGGTCGGCGGCGTCGCGCACGCCGGGGAGGTCGAGGAGCGGTGCAAGCGGGTCGGTCACAGTCTCCGACGGTACCGCCGGTGTTCCCGGCGACCGCCGGTGGGACCGGGCGTACGCACCGCACCACACCACTCGTCCCCGCCGCAGACCACCCGTCGCTCGAAACCGACCGATGGGCGACTGTGGCGTGACCATATACAGGCGCAACGGTGCGATGCGCGTCACAGATGATTACGCTCTCAGGAGCCCGACGATAGACGACCCGAAAGGTGCCCCGCATCATGACGAGCGCAGCTCCGGACCACGAACAGCAGGCCTTTCCTCCGAGTGCCGAGTTCACAGCCACCGCCAACGCCGGTCCGGAGTTGCAGGCTGCTGCCGACGCCGATCGCCTCGGATTCTGGGCGACCCAGGCCGAACGACTCGAGTGGGCCTCCCCGTGGACCGAGGTGCTGGACTGGTCGGACGCACCGTTCGCGAAGTGGTTCGTCGGCGGGCAACTGAACGTCGCCTACAACTGCGTGGACCGGCACGTACTCGCCGGCAACGGTGACCGCGTCGCCATTCATTTCGAAGGTGAACCCGGCGACACGCGAGCACTGACGTACAACGACCTGCTGGCGGAGGTCTCCCGCGCCGCGAACACCTTCACGGAACTGGGCCTGGTGGCCGGCGATCGCGTTGCCATCTACATGCCGATGATTCCCGAGGCGATCGTCACGATGCTCGCCTGCGCTCGTCTGGGCCTGACGCACTCCGTGGTGTTCGCAGGTTTCTCCGCGACGGCGCTCCGCTCACGTATCGACGATGCCGAGGCGAAGCTTCTGGTCACCGTGGACGGTCAGTGGCGCCGCGGCGCCGCCGCGCCGCTCAAGGCGTCGGCCGACGAGGCGACCGCCGGTGCCGCGTCGATCGAGCACGTTCTCGTGGTTCGGCGCACCGGCATCGACGTCGAGTGGACCGAGGGCCGGGACCTGTGGTGGCACGACACCGTCGAGCAGGCATCGCCCGAGCACGAGGCGCAGCCGTTCGACGCCGAGCACCCGCTGTTCATCCTCTACACCTCCGGCACCACGGGTAAGCCGAAGGGAATCATCCACACGTCGGGTGGCTACCTCACGCAGGCGTCGTACACCCACCACAACGTGTTCGACCACAAAGCGGGCGAGGACGTGTACTGGTGCACCGCCGATATCGGCTGGGTCACCGGACACACCTACATCGTGTACGGACCGCTGTCGAACGGCGTGACGCAGGTCGTCTACGAAGGCACCCCGAACTCACCGACCCAGCACCGGCACTTCGAGATCATCGAGAAGTACGGGGTGAGCATCTACTACACCGCTCCCACGCTGATCCGCACCTTCATGAAGTGGGGACGGGCGATCCCCGACGCGCACGACCTCTCGTCCATCCGCGTGCTCGGCAGTGTCGGCGAGCCGATCAACCCCGAGGCGTGGCGCTGGTATCGCGACGTCATCGGCGGGGGCAAGGCTCCGATCGTCGACACGTGGTGGCAGACCGAGACGGGTGCGATCATGATTTCCCCGCTGCCCGGGATCACCGCGACCAAGCCGGGCTCGGCGATGGCGCCGCTGCCGGGCATCTCCGCGAAGATCGTCGACGACGAAGCCCGTCCGCTCGGTCCCGGCGGGAACGGCTACCTGGTACTCGACCAGCCGTGGCCGGCCATGTTGCGCGGCATCTGGGGTGATCCGCAGCGGTACCGCGAAACGTACTGGTCACGCTACGAAGACCAGGGTTGGTACTTCGCCGGCGACGGTGCGCGCTACGACGAGGACGGGGACCTCTGGGTACTCGGCCGTGTCGACGACGTCATGAACGTCTCCGGCCACCGCATCTCCACCTCCGAGGTGGAGTCGGCGCTGGTGAGCCACCAGACCGTCGCCGAAGCCGCCGTCGTGGGCGCGGCCGACGAGACCACCGGTCAGGGCATCGTCGCCTTCGTGATTCTGCGGGAGAACGTGGAGAACACCGGTGACGCGCTGATCAAGGAACTCCGCGAGCACGTGGCGGTGGAGATCTCCCCGATCGCGAAGCCGCGTCAGATCACGGTCGTACCGGAACTGCCGAAAACGCGTTCCGGCAAGATCATGCGACGGTTGCTGCGCGACGTGGCCGAAGGCCGCGAACTCGGTGACACCTCGACCCTCGTCGATCCCGCGGTGTTCGACGCAATCCGGGGCAAGTAGCTCCACAAAGGGTGCGGCCCCTTCCGGACTTCGTGTCCCGGGAGGGGCCGCACTCGTCTCCGGGCAGCGCGGGTTTGCGGTCGCGCCCGATCGGTCACTCAGGGGCGGGCGCTCCGGCAGGTCTACAATTTTCGACGGTGTGCCGGGAAGTCTGGTCGGCGAGCGCTCGACCCTACCGGAATCCGCCGAACCGAAAGCCGCCCGTTGTCCAACCCCGCCTGGAGCACCTCGCTCGCCCGTTTCCTCCGTACCGAAACCGTGGGCGGATCCCTTCTCCTTCTTGCCGCCGCGCTGGCCCTGATCTGGGTCAATTCCCCCCTCGGCGACTCCTACACCGCCCTGCGCGACTTCCAGATCGGTCCGGAGTCGCTGCACCTGCACCTGTCGCTGGGGACGTGGGCCAAAGACGGGCTTCTGGCGGTGTTCTTCTTCGTCGCCGGACTCGAACTCAAACGCGAACTCGTGGTCGGCGAACTCGCAGACCGCAAGAAAGCCCTGCTCCCGGTGATCGCGGCGTGCGGAGGCGTCGTCCTGCCCGCTGTCATTGCCGCGACCGTCGGCTGGGGCACGCCCGGAATGGATCGCGGCTGGGCGATTCCCGTCGCGACCGACATCGCCTTCGCACTGGGCGTCCTGGCTCTCACCGGTTCTCGCATACCGACCAGTGCACGAGTCTTCCTGCTCAGTCTCGCGGTGGTCGACGACCTGATCGGTATCGCGCTGATCGCGGTGCTGTTCACCTCGGGACTCGCGTTGATGTGGCTGGTGGCGACCGTGGTCCTCGCCGCGGCGTACTGGGTTGCCCAGCAGCGCCGCATCACCACGGCATGGCTGTACGTGCCGCTCGCGCTGCTCACCTGGTACGCCATGCACCAAGCCGGGATCCACGCGACGGTCGCCGGAGTCGTTCTGGGTCTGCTCACACGCGTCCGCACCGACCCCGGCGAGGACTACGCACCCTCCGAGCGTCTCGAGCACCGGATCCAACCCTGGTCGGCAGGATTCTGCGTGCCCGTCTTCGCGCTCTTCGCCTCCGGGGTGCCTCTCGGCGCGGAGATGATCGGCAACGTCTTCACCGACCCGGTCGGTCTTGCCATCGTCCTCGGTCTGCTCATCGGCAAAACGGTGGGAATCTTCAGCAGCGCCTGGCTCGCGATCCGGGTGGGTATCGCGACCCGCCCGACCGGTCTGATGTGGGGAGATCTGTTCGCGCTGGCGGTGCTCGGCGCGATCGGGTTCACCGTCAGCCTGCTCATCGCGGAACTTTCGCTCGGGGGTGTCGACGGTGGCGCCGCCGCCGAGATCGCCAAAGCTGCCGTCCTGGTTACCTCGTTGATCGCGTCGATACTCGGTTCGGCGCTACTGTTACGGCGTGGGCGAGCCCACCGCAAGCAGAACGAACCAACCAAAGGGGTCGACTAGTGAGCGTGACGAACGGGAACCGTCCCGGGGACGGTGTGCCGACGAGTATCTCGGGCATTCCGCTGACGAAGGTGGACGCTCCGACGCCGCGGGATGCCAGCGTCGGTGATCTTGTCCGTGACGTGGCCACTCAGGTGTCGACGCTCTTCCGCGCCGAAGTGCAGCTCGCGAAGGCGGAAGTGACCGGTGAGGTCAAGAAGGGCCTGCAGGGCAGCCTCTTCTTCGTCCTGGCGCTCGCCGTCCTCACCTTCAGCTCCTTCTTCTTTTTCTTCTTCCTCGCCGAACTCCTCGACGTCTGGGTTCCGCGCTGGCTCGCCTTCCTCATCGTCTTCCTGATCATGGTCGTGGTGACCGCGCTCCTCGCGTTGATCGGATATATGCGCGTGCGCAAGGTGCGCGCACCGAGCAAGACGATCGACTCGCTCAAGCAGACGAAGTCGGTCCTGCCGAACCACCAGGACGACCAGGCTCCCGCCGGTCGTCATCACGCAGCGCGCTGATGCGCCGAGCGATATAGAGGTGGCTCCACCCGACCCGTCCACGGCCCGCTATCCCGGGCCGTGGACGCATCGTGACATCCACGCGAACGGAATCCGGTTCCACGCGGTCGAAACCGGCCCGCACGATCCGGACACCCCGCTCGTACTCTTCGTGCACGGTTTCGCGGACCTGTGGTGGTCCTGGCGTCACCAGCTCACCGCCTTCGCCGAGTCGGGCTACCGAGCCGTGTCGGTGGACCTGCGCGGCTACGGCGATTCGGACAAGCCCCCGCGCGGATACGACGGCTGGACCCTGTCCAACGACATCGCGGGTCTCGTCCGCGCGCTCGGGCACAGCGAGGCGATCCTCGTCGGGCACGCCGACGGCGGGCTGGTCTGCTGGGCGACGGCGGTTCTGCATCCTCGGCTCGTGCGTGCCATCGCCGTCGTCGATTCACCCCACCCGATCTCTCTGCGCGACGGGGCACTGCGCGACAAGGCGCAGCGAAAAGCACTCCTGCCGACGTTCCTGTCGTATCAGGTGCCGTGGCGGCCCGAACGTCGGCTGGTTCGCGACGAGAGTCGCGAGATCGAACGGCTCGCGCGCCTGCGTTCGGGACCGGAGTGGCAGGCCACGCCGGAATTCTCCGACGTCGTCGAGCGTCTCCGCTCGGCAATCCGTATCCCGGGGGTCGCGCACTGCACGCTGGAATACCAGCGGTGGGCGTTCCGGAGCCAGTGGCGGCCCGACGGGCGACGTTTCATGAAGGCGATGGACGTCACCCTCTCGCTGCCCGTCCTCCAGTTGCACGGCGTGCTCGATCCGTACGTACTGGCCGCGACGCTGCGCCGGTGCAAGCGTCACGCGCCCGGACGCGTCCTGAAGTTCGTCGACGGCGCGGGTCATTACGCGCATCAGGAGAAGCCCGACGTCGTGACGTCGCAACTACTCGGCTTCGTGCGGGGTCTCTGACTCCGACGGACAACCGCACGGGCCGGGCGCCGGCGTCAGACGATGCAGACGCCGGTTTCCACGGGTTCGAACACCGACCCGGCCAGTGCGAGTTGACGGCTGATCTCCCCGGCCGTGAGCACGAATCCCGTATCGGAGTCGTCGATGGCCGCCCCGAACACCATGCCGAGGACGAGACCCTGCGCGTCGACGAGTGGTCCACCGGAGTTGCCCTGCTGGATCAGACCGCGCACGGTGTAGACCTCGCGTTCGACCGTTCCGCTGCGGTAGATGTCGGGTCCCTGCAGATCCAGCGTTTCGCGGACCCGTGCGGCGCTCGCCGTGTACGGCCCGCCACCCGGATAGCCGAGGACGATCGCGTTCTCACCCGAGTCCGCGGGCACGGGGGCGAATGCCAGCGGTGGGGCCGTGAGCCCGGGCACCGACAGGATCGCGACGTCCACGGCCGGGTCGAACAGCACCACGGAGGCGTCGAGTGCGCCCTGTTCGGTGTCGACGGTCACGGCGGCAGTGCCCGCCACGACGTGCGCGTTCGTCATGACCCGTTCCGGCGCCACGACGAAGCCGGACCCTTCGAGTGCCTTCTGGCAACTCGGCGCGAGTCCGTTGATGCGGAGCACGCTCGGATGGAGATCTGCCGCCACCGGGCTGTCGAGCAACGAAGCGTCGGGGATCGCGACCTCGGCGATCGGGGTCCTTCCGAACGGTCCGATCACCTCGGGTAGCCCGGACGTGTCGAGCAGAGCCGAGAATTCGTTGGGTATCGCCCGCATCCACTCGGGAGCGAATTCGTCGACGGTGCCGAGGACATGAGAACCCCGCACCGCTGCGGACACCACGGGCTGAGTGGTGGCCGTCAGCGGAATGGCGAGAAGCCAGGCGGCGACGAGCACGGCGACGGCCTGCAGACCCGCGCCCACGACGCTGTCGACCGCCCGGACGCCGGGGCTGTGGATGCCACTGCGGGCAGCCCGGCCGAGCACCATCCCGGCCACCTCGCCGATCACGACGAGCACCACGATCAACGCGATCCCCGCCAGGATCCGCATTCGCCCCTCTTCGACGTGCACGAGCACGTGCGGCGCGATGAGAATGCCGGCGATCGCACCGAGCAGTACACCCAGGAACGCGAGGGCCGACGCAACCGCGCCCTGCCTCAGTCCCGACGATGCCGCGATGACGACGATCAGCACGATGATCAGGTCGAGCCAGCCGGATCCGGTCACGGTTCGACCACCTCGGTCTCCATTTCGGCGAGTACGACATCGAGGTCACGAATGTCGTGGTGATCCCATTCGATTTCCCATCCGGAGACGGCGAACAGGCCTGCGAGCACTCCTGCGGTGAAACCCCACACGAGCATCCCTTCGACCCGGAAGGCCGGTCCGCGATAGCCGAGCGCGTGCCGTACCTGGAAGCGGTTCCGCGGGTCGAGCAAGTCGTGCAGCGACACGCGCACCACGCGGGAAGCCTCGGCGGGATTGACCACACCGACGGGGCTCGGACGCTCCCAGTACGCGATCACGGGTGTCACGTCGAAGCCCGAGGGCGGGATGAACAGTTCGGGGAGCACAGCGAGCGGACGTACCCCGGCGGGGTCCAGGCCCGTTTCCTCCTGCGCTTCGCGCAGAGCGGTGTGTTCGGGACCCTCGTCGTCGGGATCGGCGGCGCCACCGGGAAACGCGACCTGTCCGCTGTGCTGGCGCAGGGTCGCCGCACGCTGGGTGAGCAGCACATCCGCGTCGGCCGGCAGGCCGCCACGGGCGAGCGGGTCAGGCGTCGGCGAACCACCGAACAACACCAGGACCGCCGCTTGCCGGACCGGGAGCCCGGAGGGCGCGCGCCGGTTGATGATCGGATTGTCGTCGTGCGGGTCCTTCGGCTCGAGGGTCGTGACCTTCCGCAACCAGTACGGCGTCATACCGCCACCCCCAGGTATTCGTCGACCACGGCGGCGACCTCGTCGGCGGAGCGGAAGGGCTGAGGCAGCACTTTGGCCACCGAGCCGTCGGCTCGCAGCAGGATCGTCACCGGCAGCACCGCCGGGGCTCCGACCGCGGCCTGGACTCGTCCGGAGCCGTCCTGCACTCCGGGCAGATGCACGTCGTAGTCCGTCAGCTTGCTCAGCGCATTGGCCTCGTTGGGATCGGTGTGCACCGTCACCACGGTCACCGCATCTCCGGCTCGTTCGGCGAATTCCTCGAGCACGGGCAGTTCTTCGGCGCACGGGCCGCACCACCACGCCCACAGATTCACCACAGCCGGTTTGCCCGCGAGTGCGGCGGCCAGGTCCACCGTGGAACCGTCGCCGACGCATTCGAACGTCAACCCCGCGAGCGGGCTGTCCGCAGACGCTCCCGCTGCAGGCGTTCCCGCTGCCGGCGGGCAGGGATCCAGAGCGGCGGTTTCCCGGAGGGGCGCGAGAGCCTGCGGGTTGTCCTGCGCTCGCCGGTCGACGGGTGCGGCCGAGGTCGCAGCGCCGGTCGCCGAGGGAGCCGGTGCGTCATCGTTGCCGCGCGGCCAGATGGCGACGATCAAGGCGATCACGACGACCAGTGCTGCCAGGCTCCAACGGCCTGCTGAGGAAGGGTGCACCGGCGTCACCTACCGGCCAGCTCGAGCAGATGCTCGGTCTCCGGTCCCTTCACCAGCGCGGCGGCGGTCGGCGGGTCGGTGGGTCCGATCCCGTAGGACGGGCAATCCTTGGCGAGCACGCACACTCCGCAGGCGGGTTTGCGTGCGTGGCAGACCCGACGGCCGTGGAAGATCACCCGGTGGGACAGCAGCGTCCACTCCTTGCGTTCGATGAGCGTTCCGACGGCGTGCTCGATCTTCACGGGGTCGGTTTCCGTGGTCCACTTCCAGCGTCCGACGAGGCGCGCGAAGTGCGTATCGACGGTGATTCCCGGCACATCGAAAGCATTGCCGAGAATGACGTTCGCGGTCTTGCGCCCGATGCCGGGCAGCTTCACGAGGTCGTCGAGCCGAGCCGGCACCTCGCCGTCGTACTGCTCGAGCAGAGCCTGGCCCAGACCGATGAGTGCGTTCGCCTTGTTGCGGAAGAAGCCGGTGGATCGGATGAACTCTTCGAGCTCCGTCCGGTCCGCTTCGGCGTAGGCGCGGGCATCGGGGTACCGGGCGAACAACGCGGGAGTCACCTGGTTGACGCGCACGTCCGTGCACTGAGCGGACAGGATCGTCGCGACCGCCAGTTCGAGCGGCGTCGTGAAATCGAGTTCGCAGTACACATGGGGAAAAGCCTCGGCGAGCCGCCGATTCATCCGTCGCGCGCGGCGCACCAGCGCGAGCCGGGATTCGGAGCGGGGGGCCGCGCCCGAGTCACCACGGGGAGCCTGATCGGAGCTCTCGGACGGGGTCGCATGCACCTGGACCACTGTACGTAAACCCCTCCGCATCAATCCGCCCCCGTGTCTCATCTGAGACCTAACCCGTGTTTACTTCCCGGTATGCAAGCTCTCGCTGTGGTGCTTTTCCCAGTGCTGCTGACGCTGTTCGCACTCGCCATGGAGCGTGTCGAGTCCCGCCTGAGTCGTCTTTCCGTCCGCGAGGACGAGGTCGAGGAATTCCTCGACCAAGCCGACCAGGGCGATGTCGCCGCGCTCGCTCGCGAAGGTTTCCCCGGGGCTCTCGCCCGGTTCCACCGCCGTCGGCGCCGGGGGTCGACCGAGTCGGACGGCAGCACCTCACATCACGGTCTCGGGACGCGTCGCGCCAGCTGACCCACATACTCGCCGGTAGCCTGCGAGAAGGTTTTCGGAAGCAAAACACCCGATCCGTGGTGTCGGTCACTCACGCCTGACCTCGGCACAGTAGACTGGGGAGTCGTACGCCTGACAGGTGACCTCCGTCGGATGCCCGTAGACGTGCCGACACAGCAGCAAGACAACGTTTTTTCATTTCCCAAAAGGAGCGCACGTGGACGAGGTCCTGGCCAGAGCAGGCATCTTCCAAGGAGTCGAGCCCTCTGCGGTTGCGGCGCTGGTCAAAGAGCTTCAGCCGGTCGATTTTCCCCGTGGCCATGTCATCTTCAACGAAGGTGAGCCCGGCGACCGCCTGTACATCATCGTCTCCGGCAAGGTGAAGCTCGGTCGGCGTTCGCCCGACGGTCGCGAGAACCTGCTGACCATCATGGGCCCGTCCGACATGTTCGGCGAGTTGTCCATCTTCGACCCGGGCCCCCGTACGTCCACCGCGACGACCGTCACCGAGGTGCGTGCCGTGAGCATGGACCGCGAGGCACTCAAGGCGTGGATCGACCAGCGTCCCGAGATCGCCGAGCAGCTGCTCCGCGTGCTGGCCCGCCGGCTCCGCCGCACGAACAACAGCCTCGCCGACCTCATCTTCACCGATGTTCCCGGTCGCGTCGCCAAGGCTCTGCTGCAGCTCGCGCAGCGTTTCGGCACGCAGGAGGCGGGCGCTCTGCGCGTCACGCACGACCTGACGCAGGAAGAGATCGCCCAGCTCGTCGGTGCGTCGCGCGAGACCGTGAACAAGGCTCTCGCCGACTTCGCGCACCGCGGCTGGCTGCGCCTCGAAGGCAAGAGCGTCCTGATCTCCGACTCGGAGCGTCTGGCGCGTCGCGCCCGCTGACACGCGGCATCACGACACACGGGCGAGCCCGGGACGCGACACGCGTCCCGGGCTCGCTCGTTTACGGGTTATGAGGTATCGCGGTCAGGCGAAGCTCCTCAGGTATTCGAGTTGCACGTTCACCGACTTCTCCGCCGCGTCCCACAACGACCGGTCGACATCCGCATACACGTGCTCGACGACGAGGCGCGCTGTCGCGTCCTCACCGAGGGTGCGCACCGCGGCACGCACCTGTTCGAGGCGCTGCTCGCGATGGGCGAGGTAGTCCCGCGCGATCGTCTCCAGGTCGTCCAGTTCGGGGCCGTGCCCGGGCAACACCGTGTAACCCGGCCCCAAGCCGATCAGTGCACGCAGCGAGCGGAGATAGTCGCCGAGATCGCCGTCGGTGTCGTCGAGCACCGTGGTGCCGCGTCCGAGGATGGTGTCCGCGGTCAGGACACTGTTGTCGTCCTCCACGACGAAGGACAGCGAATCCGCGGTATGGCCCGGTGTCGCGAGTACGCGAATGCGAAGCCCGGCGGCTTCGACGACGTCACCGTCGGAAAGTTCGTTCCCGCCGCCGTGCCGGTGATCGGCCGACGACGCATGCACGGGGCAGTTGGCGAGTTCGGCGAACCGGCCCGCACCTTCGGTGTGGTCGAAGTGCCGGTGACTGATGAGTGTCGCGGCGACAGGAACCTGCGCGACGCGCGCGAGATGCGCTTCGTCGAGCGGGCCCGGATCCACCACGACGCACTCGTCTGCCCCGGGCGCACGGAGGATCCACGTGTTGGTGCCCTCCAAGGACATGACCGAGGGGTTCTCTGCCAGAACCACGGCAGCGTTCTCCGTGATCTGCCGCAGCCGGCCGTACGCGGGGTGGACCAGCGCCATGTTCTTGCCTTTCCTGACAGAAACGTCGTGGTCGATCCCACTCTACGAGGGCCGCGGATCGATGTCCCGGGCCACGACCCCCGTAGATCGGGTCACCGCCGAGGTCAGCGCACCTCGACGATGAGTTCGACCTCGACGGGAGCCCCGAGCGGCAGTTCCGCGACGCCCACGGCGGAGCGGGCGTGCGCACCGACGGCACCGAACACCTCACCGAGGAATTCCGACGCGCCGTTGATCACGCCGGGCTGGCCGGTGAAACCCTCGGCCGAGGCCACGAATCCCACCACCTTCACGATGCTGGCGATGTTGTCCAGGCCGACGAGTCCATCGATTGCCGCCAGCGCGTTGAGCGCGGCGGTACGTGCCGCCTGCTTCGCGTCCTCGGGCGAGACCTCGGCGCCGACCTTGCCGGTGTGGGTGAGGGTGCCGTCGACGAGCGGCAGCTGGCCCGAGGTGTAGACGATGTCACCGGAACGGACGGCGGGCACATACGCCGCCACCGGCTTGGCGATCGGCGGCAAGCTGAGCCCCAACTCGGCGAGGCGTGCGGACCACTGTTGTGCCACCGCGTCAGCCCTTCGGACGCTTGAGGTAGGCAACGTGCTGTTCGCCGGTGGGTCCCTGCAGGACGGTGACGAGTTCCCACCCGTCGGAACCCCAGGTATCGAGAATCTGCTTGGTCGCGTGTGTGAGCAGGGGCACGGTCGCGTACTCCCACGTAGTCGTTTCACTCATGTCATGACCCTATCCGCCGCCTTAACGAGCGCACGACTTATAGGCTCGTGGTCGTGGCAACACCGACATCTCATTCCGGCGAGTGGCCGGCCGGCGCCGCACAGGCGCGACTGCACTTCGTGTCCGGCAAGGGCGGTACCGGCAAATCGACGGTCGCGGGAGCGCTCGCGCTCGCGCTCGCCGCGGGCGGCCGCAAGGTCCTGCTCGTCGAGACGGAAGGCCGGCAGGGAATCGCGCAGTTGTTCGACGTTCCGCCGTTACCGCCGGTAGAGACGAAGATCGCCTCCGCCGAGGGCGGCGGAGTCGTCTCCGCGCTCGCCATCGACATCGAGGCGGCGTTCCTCGAATACCTCGACATGTTCTACAACCTGGGGTTCGCGGGCCGTGCGATGCGGCGGATCGGTGCCGTCGAGTTCGCGACCACCCTCGCACCGGGTCTGCGTGACGTGATTCTCACCGGCAAGATCAAGGAAACCGTGGTGCGCACCGACGCGTCGGGACGCCGCGTGTACGACGCGGTGGTGGTCGACGCGCCGCCCACGGGACGAATCAGCAGTTTCCTGGACGTCACCAAGGCCATGGCGGACCTCGCGAAGTCCGGCCCGATCCGGTCGCAGAGCGAAGGCGTGGTGCGACTGCTGCACTCCGACGAGACGGTCGTGCACCTTGTCACTCTGCTCGAGGCGCTACCCGTTCAGGAAACCGCGGACGCGGTCGAGGAATTGCAGGCAGCAGATCTGCGCCTGGGCACCGTGATCGTCAACCGCACCGCGCCCGAACATCTGCCCGAAAATCTCGTCGATGAATTTGCCGGCGGGCGGGTACCCGGAGAATCGATCCGCGCCGCGTTCGGCCGGGTCGGGGTGAAGCTCTCCGACGACGATTTTGCCGGGCTGCTCACCGAAGCCATCGAGCACGCTGCAACCTTGCAGGCACAGCAGGTCAGCGCCGCTCAACTCGACGACGTGAAGGTGGCGCGCATGTCCTTGCCCTCCATGGCCGACGGCATCGACCTCGGCGGCTTGTACGAGCTTGCCCAGGCACTGACCGAGCAGGGCGTCCGATGACCGGGAAGGCGCGCGTCGCCACTCCGCTCGATGTCGGCGGAATCCTGGCCGATCCGTCGTCGCGGGTGATCGTGTGCTGCGGATCCGGAGGCGTCGGGAAAACCACCACTGCTGCCGCGCTGGCGTTGCGCGCTGCCGAGAAGGGCCGCAGCGTGGTGGTCCTGACGATCGACCCGGCGCGTCGGCTCGCGCAGGCCCTCGGGGTGCAGAGTCTCGACAATTCGCCGCAGAAGGTGGAACTCCCGGCCGGATCCACCGGCGAATTGCACGCGATGATGCTCAACATGCGTCGCACGTTCGACGACATGGTCCTCGAGCATTCGACGCCCGACAAAGCCCAGCAGATTCTGGACAATCCCTTCTATCAGACCGTCGCGTCGTCGTTCTCCGGTACGCAGGAGTACATGGCGATGGAGAAGCTCGGACAGCTCGCGCAGAGCGACGAGTGGGATCTGATCGTCGTCGACACACCGCCGTCCCGGAATGCGCTCGACTTCCTCGACGCTCCGCAACGGCTCGGCGCGTTCCTCGACGGCCGGATGATCCGGATCTTCACCGCTCCCGGCCGGGGCATCGGGCGTCTGGTCACCGGAGCGATGGGCATCGCTCTCAAGGCCGTGTCGACGATCGTGGGCAGCCAGATGCTGTCGGACGCGTCCGCGTTCGTGCAGTCGCTCGATTCCATGTTCGGAGGGTTCCGCGAGCGCGCCAACCGGACCTATCAGCTGCTCCAGCAGCCCGGCACCCACTTCATGGTGGTGGCGTCCGCCGAACCGGACGCGCTCCGGGAGGCCTCCTACTTCGTCGAGCGGCTCGGTGAGGACCGGATGCCGCTCGCGGGCCTGGTGCTCAACCGAACGCATCCGACCCTGTCGAAGATGCCCCCGGACCATGCGCTGACCGCGGCCGACGCGCTTGCCGAGCAGGGCGGTGACGACGCGGAGGCTGCCGAAGCCGTCCTGCGTATCCACGCGCACCGCGCAGTCACAGCCAAGCGGGAACTACGTCTGCTGCGGAGTTTCACCGCCGCGAACCCGCGCGTGCCCGTGGTGGGCGTGCCCTCGTTGCCGTTCGAGGTGTCGGACCTCGAGGCGCTGAGGGCCGTGGCCGACCAGCTCACCCGCGAGGCCTGAACCTCTGCGGGTGGGCGGTGTCAGACCGCGTTCTGGTGGTGACGCTGCGCTGCGAAGAAGTCTGCCCAGGATTCGACCTCGGGGTGCTGCTTGAGAAGGGCTCGGCGCTGGCGCTCGGTCATGCCTCCCCAGACACCGAACTCCACTCGATTGTCGAGTGCGTCAACGCCGCACTGGAGCATCACAGGGCAATGTCGGCAGATGACCGCGGCTTTGCGCTGTGCAGCGCCTCGCACGAACAGTTCATCGGGATCGACTTCGCGGCACCGTGCCCGGGAAACCCAGGCAATGCGTGCTTCCGCTTGGTCGACGTCGAGCCGGGCCGTCGGGGTGGTCATGTGTGCATTCAGTTGCCCCTCTACTCTCCGAACACCGCTACGCGGTGTCCGATATTGCGTAGGAGTCGCGCCGTGGCGCTTCCCCTATAACGCAATCTCCCCTGTCAACGTGTTACCTGCATCACACTGATGTCTCAATCTAGGTAACCTGATGCCCGGGCGCAAGGCGAGGAAAACCTTTTCTGGTACGTACGTGCATAGCTGCACGTCGCGCGGCATGCCGCCGCCCTCAATACGACCGCGGAGGACGGCTGCCCGTACTGTGTACTTCGTGTCGATCCGAAGCACGGTGGCGAAGCTTGTTGGTTGTACCGCCCTCGGCGGCGTTCTCGTGGCAGGGATGCTGTTCCCGGCCGCAGGGGGATTCGGGTACGTCTCCAACCGCGCCGCCGACACCGTGGACAACAGTTCTGCCGAACTCGTGGAGGGTGTCGTCCCCGCGGTGACGACGATGGTGGACAACGCGGGCAACCCCATCGCCTGGCTGTACGAGCAGCGCAGGTTCGAGGTGCCCAGCGACCAGATCTCCAACGAGATGAAACTTGCGATCGTCTCGATCGAGGACAAGCGCTTCCCGGAGCACCGGGGTGTCGACTGGCAGGGCACGATGCGCGCGTTCCTCACCAACACCACGAGCGGTCAGGTCGAGCAGGGTGCATCGACGATCGACCAGCAGTACGTGAAGAACTACATGCTGCACGTCGTCGCCAAGACCGACGCCGAGCGCCGTGCCGCCATCGAAACCACTCCGGCTCGCAAGATCCGCGAGATCCGGATGGCGCTCACGCTCGACGAGAAGCTCACCAAGGACGAGATCCTCACCCGGTATCTCAACCTGGTGCCGTTCGGAAACGGTTCCTTCGGAATCCAGGACGCCGCGCAGACGTACTTCGGCATCGACGCCAAGGACCTGAACATCCCGCAGTCCGCGATGCTCGCCGGCATGGTGCAGTCCAGTTCCGCGCTGAACCCCTACACCAACTCCGAGGGCGTCCTCGAGCGTCGCAACATCGTTCTCGACACCATGATCGAGAACATCCCCGAGCGTGCCGCGGAGATCCGCGAAGCCAAGCAACTCCCCCTCGGTGTCCTCCCCGAACCCAACACGCTGCCTCGCGGTTGCATCTCCGCAGGTGATCGTGGCTTCTTCTGTGAATACGCGCTGCAGTACCTCGAGAACGCCGGGATCTCGCGCGAGCAGATCGACAAGGGCGGATACGTCATCCGCACCACGCTCGACCCCGAGGTCCAGTCGTCGGTGAAATCGTCGCTCGACAAGTTCACCAGCCCCACCGTCGACGACGTCGCCTCCGTGATGAATGTGATCGAACCCGGCCAGGACACGCACAAGGTCCTCGCGATGGGCTCGAGCCGCACGTACGGCCTCAACGGCGACAACAAGGAAACCGTCCAGCCGCAGCCGTACTCGCTCACCGGTCACGGTGCCGGGTCGATTTTCAAGGTCTTCACCGTCGCCGCGGCGATGGAGCGGGGCCTCGGCACGTCGGCAGTACTCGACGTCCCCAACCGGTACAACGCTCGCGGGCTCGGCGACGGTGGTGCCCGCGGTTGCCCGCCGAACTACTACTGCGTCGAGAACGCCGCCCCCTACCCGGCGAGCCTGTCGGTGAGCGACGCGCTCGCCCAGTCACCGAACACCGCGTTCGTGAAGCTGATCGAGGCCACCGGTGTCGAGTCCGTCGTCGACATCTCCGTGCGACTGGGCCTGCGCTCGTACCTGCAGCCCCGCACGTCCGGATTCGGCGACCAGTCGATGTCGGACATGCAGAAGGATCAGCACCTCGGGTCGTACACACTCGGGCCGACCTGGGTCAATCCACTCGAGCTGTCGAACGTGGCGGCAACTCTCGCGTCGCACGGCAAGTGGTGCCCCCCGTCGCCTATCGAGGGCGTCTTCGACCGCGAGGGCAAGCCTGTTCCGATCACCCAGGAGGCCTGCGAGCAGGTCGTCGAGCCCGGCCTGGCGGATACCCTCGCCAACGCACTGAGCAAGGACACCTCGGGCGGTGGCACGGCAGCGGGTGCTGCCGGTTCCGTGGGCTGGAACCTGCCCGTCTCGGCCAAGACAGGTACCACCGAGTCCCACATGTCGTCCGCATTCCTCGGCTTCACCAACCGGTACGCGGGCGTCGTCTACACCTACGGTGACTCCCCCACGCCCGGCCAGATCTGCTCCGGTCCCGTCCGGCCCTGCTACGACGGCAACCTCTTCGGCGGCACCGAGCCGGCGCGAACCTGGTTCTCCGCGATGCTGCCGGTGGCGACACGATTCGGCTCGATCGAACTTCCGCCGGTAGACCCGCGTTACGTGCGCGGTGCCGGCAACGCCCAGGTGCCCGACGTGGCGGGGCTCCCTCGTGAGCGCGCCACGCAGCAGCTTCAGGACGCCGGATTCTCGGTGACGGAGGCGACGGTGAAAGCCGAGCAGCGCGCCGGCACCGTGACGAGCAGTTCCCCCTCGGGTTCGGCCGTCCCGGGCAGCACGGTGACGATCTTCGTCAGTGACGGCTCGGTGCGCGCCGTGCCGTCGGCCAGTGCCACCCCTGCCCGGCCCGACGGCCGGGAGGTGCCCGACACCACCAGCCGTTCCACTCCGGCGCCTATTCCGGGCCGGGAACCGGAGCAATCCGAATCGTCGCCGCCGCCGGACGAAGATTCGTCGGCGACCACCACTCCGAGCAGACCCGACAACTGACCGGTCCCGATAGATCAGGGCGCGACCTCCACGAGGTCGCGCCCTGATTCTCTTCGGTGGAGTGGGCGAAAACTACAGCCGCGAACGGACCGCCGCCGAGAGCCGCTTGCCGTCTGCCTTCCCCGCGGCGATCGCCGTCGCAGCCTTCATGACCTGCCCCATGTTCTTGGGCCCGGGACGCTCACCGATCTCCTCGGCGACCTGCCCGATCGCGGTGTCGACGACGTCGACGAGTTCCGCGTCGGTCAACGGCGTCGGGAGGTATTCGTCGATGATCCGGCCCTCGGCATGCTCTTTGGCGGCGAGTTCACCGCGGCCGTTCTCCGTGTACACCTCGGCTGCTTCGCCGCGCTTTTTGGATTCGCGCGCCAGAACTTTGAGGATGTCCTCGTCGGAGAGTTCGCGAGCTTCCTTACCCGCCACCTCTTCGGTCTGGATCGCGGACAGCATCATGCGGATCGTCGCCGTGCGCAGCTTGTCCTTGTCCTTCATTGCCGCGGTGAGGTCCGCGCGCAGTGTGGATTTGAGCGAGGGAGTGGTGTCGGTCATGGAGGAAACGCTACGCCCGAGACCACGAACACGGCGCGCGGACCGATCGCGGCGGTACCCTGGACGAGTGCCTGATGTTTCTGCTCTTCGCCGCGTCGCAGTCGGCGCCGCCGGAGCTTCTGCCCTCGGCCTCGGCTACGCGACTCTGATCGAACGCAACGCCTTCACTTTGCGAGAGGTGACGGTCCCGGTGCTTGCACCGGGCGCATCGACCCTCCGCGTTCTCCAGATCAGCGACCTGCACATGATGCCCAACCAGCGTCTCAAGCAGAACTGGTTGCGCGAACTCGACTCGCTCGAGCCCGACCTGGTGGTCGACACCGGGGACAACCTGTCCCACCCGCGGTCGGTGCCGGCCGTGGTTCAGGCGCTCGGCGGTCTCCTCGCACGTCCCGGCCTGTTCGTGTTCGGGAGCAACGACTACTTCGGGCCGGTCCCGAAGAACCCGTTCGCCTACTTCGACAAGAACCACGACCGCGTCTACGGCGCGCCGCTGCCGTGGGGCGATCTGCGGGCCGCGTTCACCGAACGCGGCTGGCACGACATGACGCATGTGCGTCGCGACATCGAGGTGGGCGGCGTTCGTATCGCCGTCGCCGGAGTCGACGACCCGCACCTCGAGCGCGACCGGTACGAGACGATCGCCGGCCCGGCAGATCCGTCCGCCGACCTTCGCCTCGGTTTGACGCATTCCCCCGAGCCGCGCGTGCTGGATCGCTTCGCGGCCGACAACTACGACCTGGTGCTCGCCGGTCACACCCACGGCGGTCAGCTGTGCCTCCCGTTCGTCGGCGCGTTGGTCACCAACTGCGGTATCGACCGGTCGCGGGTGAAGGGCCCGTCCCGGTGGGGCTCGCACATGCAGCTGCACGTGTCCGCCGGCCTCGGCACGTCGCCGTTCGTCCCCGCACGGTTCTTCTGCCGTCCGGAGGCCACGCTGCTGACGCTCGTCCCGGCTCCGCGCGAGACCCGGCACCGGGATCTCGACAGCGCGGCCGAAAGCGCACGATCTCACCGCTGACCAGCAGATTTAACCTTCGCCCGAGTCGTGATGTAAGCTAGCCGAGGTTCATCACGGGGTGTGGCGCAGCTTGGTAGCGCGCTTCGTTCGGGACGAAGAGGTCGTGGGTTCGAATCCCGCCACCCCGACTCGTAGAAGGACTCATCAGGGCATCTTCTCTTCACGGAGAAGGTGCCCTGATTGCATTCCGCCGCACCTCTCCGGACGCAGTGGTGTCCCCCACGTGAGGGTGAAACACTTCGGGGCTCGTTTTCGATCTAAGCGCGAGTGAGCAAATCCGGGTGGTCCCACTCGGCGCGAGGAAAAGGACCGAAAGTGACATTCCCTGTTCTGTCCAAAGGACAAAACATCCCCCTGCCCGGAGACCTGTCTCAAATCGACGTGGTTATCGGGTGGACCGAATCGGAAATAGAGGTGGACGCATCAGCGCTCCTCCTTACCGCGGAGGGAAAGGTCCGGTCGGACGCGGATTTCGTCTTCTACAACCAGACGGAATCTTCGGACGGATCCGTCCGATTTCTGGGCACAAGTTCCACCGAAAGCGGCGCACAGGCCCGGATAGCGATCGACTTGACGACTGTACCCACCGACGTACAACGAATCGCGCTGGCCGGAAGCGTCCACACTGGCACGTTCGGCGACCTCGGCAAGCTGACCCTTCGGGTTGTCGACGGTGCGGGTCATGCGCTCGCGGAGTATGTCACCGCGGAGGCGAATACAGAATCGGCTTTTTTGTTCGGAGAGGTGTACCGCAGAAACAACGAATGGAAAGTACGGGCTGTAGGCCAAGGCTGGGACTCAGGACTCACCGGCCTCGCGCAGGACTTCGGTGTCGACGTCGACGAGGAGCCGGACACCGCTGACGCAGCCACACCCGACGCGAACGAGGAATCCCACCCCACCGAGACGTCCGCCGACTCGACCGCAGCCGTCGTCGTCGTCGAGGTCGCCACACTCGAAGAAGGCCGTGCCCGCAAAACTTCCGACTCGGGGGTGCGCACCTCCAAACGCGTCGCCAAGCGGACCAAACCGATCGAATTCACCCTCGCCGAGCAGGAGAGTTGGCAACCTGCACGGTTGTTCTCCGTGGCGGGTATCGGGGCAGGGGAAGAACAGGAACGTCGCGCAACATCTGCGCTCGTCGCCACCATGCAGGCGGTGCCTGTGTTTGCACGCGCTATCTGTTCTCGCGTAGGTGCGCCCGCCGGAGCGTTCGAGGGGTACCTCGAAGTTCCCTACGAGCGCGGCGAATCCCGAGTCATCCCCGACGCTGTACTCAAGGTGTCCCGAGGTTCTCGCCTGTGGACCGGGCTCCTGGAAGTCAAGACCGGGAGCGGCAAGCTCAAGCGAGAGCAACTCGAGAACTATCTCGATGTCGCTCGGCGAAAGAAGTACGACGTGGTGATCAGCCTGTCGAACGACATTCCCGCCAGCGCAGGAGAGCTGCCCGTCGAGGTCGATCGACGCAAACTCGCCAAGGTTGCGCTGCGACACCTGTCTTGGTCCGAGGTTGCTCACGAGGCTCGAATGCTTCTCTCCCACGGGAGTATCGAGAACCCGCTGCAGGACTGGATCTTGCGTGAATTCCTCCGTTACCTCGACCACCCCCGCAGCGGCGCCGCCGAGTTCGTAGATATGGGACGGCACTGGGTCGCCGTACGCGATGCCGTCGCCGCTGGAACCCTGCGGGCAGGTGACTCCAAAGCCCGAATAGTCTCCGGCACCTGGGTGGCGCTCGCGCGCCATCTCGCGCTCCGATTCACGGCCGAACTCGGAGTAACGGTCAAGCACATTCTGCCGCGACGTTTCAGCAACGATCCGGATGCGCGCAATTCCTACCTTGCCGACCGCCTCGCCACTGACGGAACTTTCGAGGCGGTCTTGCGGATACCGGAGACAGCGGGTGACCTCGTGGTACTGGCGGATATTCGGACCAACAAGATTCAATGCCGGATAAGTGTCGCCGCTCCGGATGAAGGAACTTCGACACGACGCGTGTCATGGCTGGTCAAACAGATCAAAGACGCGCCTGGGAACGTTCGGGTCGAAGCGGTTTTCGCTGAGCGAGGCAACGAAGCATGCGAGCATCTGGATACGATTCGGACGAATGCGAAGACTCTCATCGAGGGCCGCACCGGCGAAATTGTCTCCTTCACACTCGAGCAGTCGTTTCCGATGGGTAGCCGTCGGTCGGGAACAGCTGCAGGGTTCATCAACAGCGTCACCTCGTCTGCCGAGGCGTTCTATCGCGACGTGGTGCAGCCGCTCCGTGTGTGGGTGCCGGCCGCACCCCATCAAGCCGAACTGGTGACCCCCGACGAGGGAGCAGACGTGGAGTGATCCCCCGTCCAGCTGCTGCAAACGTCCCACGCTGACTGCACAGCGCAGGGAAGCAAACGAAGCTTCCTCCGGCCGCCCCACCCGGGAATAACAGTCTAGAAGTCTCTTTTAATGGCTGTTTTAGGACCAGAATCCTGTAATCTGGGTGGTGGCACGTTGGCGTGGCGCCGCTGGCAGACGGGCAGGAACGGAGTCGCCGAGTCTGGCGCGGATACGGTTCCCAGTTCGGGGAAAAGCGAGCAGCACCCTCGCCGTGTTGGTCGCCGCAGGAGTGCCCGTCTACGTCTCGCCGCAGGTCAAGATCATGGGCCTGCACCCGGAGCGCCGCGCGGACGCGGTTTTCGTGCCCGGCGGCGGCGCCTACGAGCGTTATCCCTATGTTCTCGAGCTCGCACTGCCGGATTTCGCACCCCGGGTGAGGTCAGGGCAGCAGACGGTCGAGGAAGTCGTTGCTGAACACGCGATGGGGGTCGTGGCGATCGAACGCTGCCAGGGCGGCGTCCCAGCCCTCGTCGGACGACAAGCCCTCGCGATACATCGCGGGGATGGTGCCGCCGAGGAAACCGGCGTCGCGGTACCCGCCCTCGTTGTCGAAGGCCCATCCCTTCGACCATTCGGATCGGAAGGTCGCGTAGTCGCCCGAGTAGCGGTCGGCCATCCACTGTTCCATCTCGCGGAAGAAGGCGGACAGTCCCGCGGTGCCCGGAATCGACACGACGTTCATCCAGATCGCGGTGTCCCAGTCCGGGCGGTCGGGCCGGGGACGTACCGGTGAAAGATTCGGAGCCCCTGCCGAATCGGTGAGGACCTCGGATTGGTCGTCGACACGGCACAACCGGACTTCGAACGGCATGTTGACCGGATACTGCCCCAGCGACGCGTAGTACGTCATCCGCTCGTGCAGCCACGTCGTGAATTCGTGGATGACCTGCGCGATGTTCTCGCGCCGGGTCACCACCACGCCTCCACCCGCGACGACCCGCAACGTGGTGGCCCGAAGGTAGAACATCAGGTCTTTCGACCATCCCCACAGATCGTGGGTGTCGGTGGCCACGAGTCCGGCTGCGACCGCGCCGAACTGAGAGGCACCGAACGCGGGAGTGATGGCCTGGTTGCCGCTCGCCACCTGAGCGAGCGCATCGGTCACCGGTTCGGGGATGGAGTCGGAGAACACGTAGGGATAGGGGCCGAAGACCTCACGCGACTCTGCCGGTTTCTCCGGACTGACCGACCAGGTCTTGAGCCAGGGCGTCTCCGTGAACGGAAACCAGATCGCTTCGACGCGTCCGTGTTGTTCGACGTAGCTTTCGAACGTGCGGCCCGGCGCACCGGGCGGGGCGAAGAGTTCGCGCCACGGCACGTCGGTGGAACTCTGGCAGCGCACCCGGTAGTTCGCGCCGGCCTGCAACGTGACCGAGGTGACGAAGGTTCGTCCGAGGTGCGCGAGCAGGGGCGTGATTTCGGCTTCGGAGCGACGGAACTCGCGCAGTTCGTAGGACCCTGCGGCGTCGTTCCATACGACAGCGGTGAGGGCAAGCACGAGGTTCGACAGCGACCCGAACGACTGGCCGGGAACGACCGCCTCACCGGCGGCCGGGTACGTGGAGCCGTGTGCTCCGATCGACAGGGCACCGGCAATCGAGATGTCCCCGATGGCCGGGGAATTCGCCCAGCCGAGCCCCTCCTGCTGGAGGGCGCTCAGGATGGCTTCGATGCTCGCGCCGGCGTCGGCGGTGACCGTCGCCGGATAGCCGGAGGGATCGACCGATACAGAATTCAGTTGTGACATGGTGTCCACCAGGACGACCTTCTCGACGTCCTGCCCGGCTTCGAGGGTGAGGGGGCTCCAGCTGTGCATGGAGCCGCGCGGCCGAATCCGGAAGCCGTGGGTCCGCGCCCAGTCGGCCAGCCGCACGATGTCCTGGGCGTCACGGGCCGTCGCGGTCCACACTGCGTCGAATTCGATCGTCTTCGCCCAGTTGACGAATCGCTGCTGCGCGAGCGGAATGTCCGCGGGGAAGTTCGGGGGCGCCGCGATGGTCGCGGCCGGATCGCCGAGTGGCACAGCACCCGCGCGGCTCCACCCTGTACCCATCACGAGCGCGGCGCCGGCCGCGGCACCGAGAAGACCACGGCGACTGAGGATGGGGCCAGAGGCGCGAATGCTCACGGTGGCGAGCTCCGTTCTGTCGGGACGAGCCGGGCTATGGCCTAAAAATAGAACAAGTTCTCTTTTTAGGCCATAGCCCGGCAGGCCGACAGTCCCCAGAGTTCGGACCCGCCCGGGTACGAGGCGGCGCTACCTCGTCAGGACGCGAGGCTAGAACGCGAGACCGGAAGCCTCGAGGGTCTCCATGATGTACTCGGGAGCACCGTCGATGGACCACACGGCAAAAGCCACGGTCGCGAGGGTCAGTGCGGGACCGAGGATCCCCATTTCGAACGGCCCTCCGGCCCTGATCGCGATCATCTTCGGGAGTTTGATCTCCCACCATCGGGAACCTCTCCACGGGACGAACGGTGCAAGGAAGGGAATCCCCTCCTTCGTGATGGCGTCGCCGATACAGTGCGTCACGCATCCCAGCGCCACCGCGACACCGAGCCCGGTCGACCCCACCTCCCCCGGGAACCATCGCCACGTGAGGATCGACAGCACCGCCGCGACAGCCGTGACGGTGAACCACCCGTTCTTCTTCGCCCAGTTACCGAACAACCCCCGCAATGCCAGGCCCAGGGTCACAAAGAGGACCGCGATGACTGCTGCCCGGTCGAATCGCGCGACGAGCAGGGACACCCCCGTACCGAGCAGAGCAGCGAACAGCGCGGTGTGGGTCATCGTGCGGTGGCCCCCACGACGCTTTCCGTCGCGCCGGCCCTTGGTGATCGAGTAGTACCCCAGCGACACCTTGTCGATCCCTCGCGCCGCGACCTGACTGATCGGGCCGAACGAACGCGACACGGTCGATTGCGCCGTGTCGAGGTCGGGTAACAGTGCTGCGCCGGAACAGACGGCCGCGAACGCGAAGGCCTCGGCCGTCGAGGTCGGCCCGCCCCATTCGCGGGGAAGCACATCGGCGACGATGAGGCCGACGAGCGCCCCTGACACTGCATGGGTTGGGCCCATCACCATCTCGCACAACACCTTTCGACGCACGGAATCGAGTCCGGCCCCGGTGGACGAGCCACCGGGGCCGGACTATCAACCTAGCAATCACACCCGACCCACCCGTCACACGGATGTTCGAATGCGCCGAAAGGCAGACGAGGAGCGCTTACGCTCCCGCGCGCACGCCTTCCTCGACCTTCTTGCCGAGTTCCGCGTCGACGTTGCGCCAGTATTCGAAGATGCGCTCGTAGAGTGCCTCCGAGGTCCCGCCCAGCACGTGGCCGATGATGTTGTTCGCCAGCCGGTCGCGCGCCGCGTCGTCCAGAACCTCGCGGACGAGGATGCCGGCCTGAACGAAGTCACCGTCTTCCGGGTGTTCGATGTATCCGGCGCGCACCGCTTCGGTACCGAACGTCCACAGCCCGTCGTCGCCGGCACGCTCGGGATCGGCGTGCGGCCCACCGAAACTGTTCGGCGCGTACACCGGCGTGTCCGGGTCGTTGAACCGGTACGTCATGGTGCCGTCCTGCGAGTAGGAGTCGACGGTGTTCTTCGGTGCATTCACCGGAAGCTGGGCGTGGTTGGCGCCGATCCGGTAGCGATGCGCATCGGCATAGGAGAACACGCGGCCGAGCAGCATCTTGTCGGGCGACAACCCGATTCCGGGAACGACGTTCGAGGGCGCGAACGCCGCCTGCTCGATTTCGGCAAAGAAATTGCGCGGGTTGCGGTTCAAGGTCCAGGTGCCGACCTTGACGAGCGGGTAGTCCTTCTGCGACCAGACCTTGGTGACATCGAACGGGTTGAAACGGTAGGTCTCCGCCTCGGCGACCGGCATGATCTGCACGTGCAGCGTCCAGCTGGGGAAGACGCCCCGCTCGATCGCGTTGTACAGGTCGGCCCGGTGGAAGTCCGGATCGGTGCCGGCAAGGGTGTCGGCTTCCGCCTGGGTCAGGAACTCGATGCCCTGATCGGTCTTGAAGTGGTACTTCACCCAGAACCGCTCACCGGCGGCGTTGATCCACTGGTACGTGTGCGAACCGAAACCGTCCATGTTCCGCCACGAGCGCGGGATGCCGCGGTCGCCCATGAGCCAGGTCACCTGATGTGCCGACTCCGGGCGCAGGGTCCAGAAGTCCCACTGCATCGTGTGGTCGCGGAGACCCGAGCCACGCAACCGCTTCTGGGAGTGGATGAAGTCCGGGAACTTGATCGGATCCTTGATGAAGAAGACCGGGGTGTTGTTACCGACGATGTCGTAGTTGCCGTCTTCGGTGTAGAACTTCACGGCGAAACCGCGGGGGTCACGCCAGGTGTCGGGACTGCCCTGCTCGCCCGCAACCGTGGAAAAGCGCACGAGCGACTCGGTTTTCGCACCCGGCTGGAAGAGTGCGGCCTTGGTGTACGCGGAAACGTCTTCCGTAACCACCAGTTCGCCGAATGCTCCGCCGCCCTTGGCGTGCACGACACGCTCCGGCACGCGCTCACGGTTGAAGTGTGCGAGCTTTTCGATCAGGTAGTGATCGTGCAGCAGAATCGGCCCTTGGGTTCCCGCAGTGAGCGATTCGTTGTCGCTGGCGACGGGAATACCGACGTCGTTGGTGGTGAACCGGGTGTTCGACATATCAGTGTCCTCCGAATTGCATGCCCGGATTTCGGGTGTGCGTGATCGGCACGGGCCGCGAGAAGCGAGTCCGTGCTGGTGAAGCGATGAAAGATGAGCGGGGATTCAGGGGCCGGCTAGCGGCAGTTCGCGCACAGCCCCCAGAAGGTGACCTCTGCTTCGTCGACGACGAAACCGTGGTCGTCGGATGGGGTCAGGCACGGCGCCGCGCCGACGACGCAGTCGATGTCGACCACCGAACCGCAGTTCCTGCAGACGAGGTGGTGGTGGTTGTCGCCGATGCGCGTCTCGTACCGGGCCGCCGATCCGGCAGGTTCGATTCGCCGGAGCAGTCCGGCACCCACGCACGCCTTGAGAACGTCGTATACAGCCTGGGTGGACACGGATCCGAGAGTCTCCCGCACTCGGGCAGCGATGTGGTCGGCATCCGAATGAGGATGCTCGGCAACCGTTCCCAGCACGGCAACTCGCGGAGCCGTCACCCGCAGGCCCGCGGAACGCAGTTGTTCCGTGGGGTCGAAGTGGTGCCCGTCCATTCGTTGCATGGGACCCAGTATGCCCCTTTTCTGGAATTAGTCAAGAAAAGGGGCATACTGGTCTACTTCGCAGGTCCGGTGCTCATCTGTCCGGAGGTGATGACGATGCCGTGGTGGGTTCCCGGACGCAGCCAGCGGCTCAGCGTCGGCCCTTCCGCCTCCACCCCGACACGTGCGTACCGGAACTTGCCCCGCAGTCGTGCGGTCGCGCGAGAGATCGAACCGTCGTCACCGGGCTGTGCGAAGGTGAGGCCACCGATGATCGGCAGTTCCGGGCCGCGCGGGCGAGCCGAGGTCGCGACCTTCCATCCGCCCCCGGCTGCGGAGAAGTCGCCGAGCACATCGCCCGAGAACGTCGCCAGCACCTTCGGCAGTCGCCAGTGCGCCCGGCCGCCGTGCACCGACGGTTCGGAATCGACCGCGATGAACGGCACCGCCATCGCCGGGATCAGTCCCCGTCGTAACACCGGGCTGGCCAGTATCTCGCGATAGGGCCCCACCGGGGAATCCAGGTAGTCGACCATCATCGCGAACGTGATCGGGAGAGTCGGGCCCTCGGGCCCGTATTCCGCGGCGACAGGCGTACTGCGGTGCCACCACAACGTCGCCCGCACCGCTGCCGGCCACGGCGGTGGCGGCGACGTCGGCCATTCGGTGCGCTCGTCTGCGCTCTCAGGCACTTTCCACAGCACGGTCTGCGTCCTTTCGTCGAATCGGATGGATCGGGAGCCGGAGCGCAGCAGGAGCGCCGGCAGGGACCGTCGGTTTCACGGGAGGAACCGCGGTCACCGGTTCGTAGGGTGCGCCGAGTGGAGGCCGGGTGTCGTTCGCGCCCTTGTTCGGCCACAACGCCATCGCCCGCTCGGCCTGCGCGGTGATCGTCAGCGACGGGTTGACCCCGAGGTTGGCACTGACGACAGATCCGTCGACGACGTGCAGACCGTCGTGCCCGTAGACACGCAGGTACGGGTCGACGACGCCGCGTTCGGGAGAATCACCGATCGCACAGCCGCCGAGGAAGTGCGCCGTCATCGGGATGTTGACCAGGTCGACGATCGAACCGCCCGGGTCGCCTCCGATCTTCTGCGCGATGCGGCGGATCGCGTCGTGCCCGACCGGAATCCACTCCGGAGGCCGCTCCCCCGGTCCCGGCTTGCTGGTCAGCCCGCGACCGAGCGGGGTGCGCCTGGTCTTCAGTTCGAGGGAGTTGTCGTCCGTCTGCATCACCAGCGCGATCACGGTACGTTCCGACCAGTTCCGCACGGACAGATTCCGCAGGAACGCACCCGGATTCCGGGCCGCGACACCGAAGAATTTCACCAGGCGGGGCACCCGGCCGCCACCGTCGACGAGCATCGCCTGGATCATCCCGATGAGATTGCTTCCCTTGCCGTACCGCACCGGTTCGATGTGGGTGTGATCGTCGGGATGGAACGACGACGTGATCGCCACACCGCCGGTGTAGTCCACGTCGCGATTCCGGGCGGTCGCCGCGAGTACCGCCTCGGAGTTGGTACGCACGACCGTTCCGAGGGTGCTCGACAGGTTGGGCAGATCCCCGGTCTCGCGGCTCGCGAGCAGCAGGCGTGCGGTTCCGTAGGTGCCGGCGGCGACGACCACGTGGTCGGCGGTGAACACGGTGCGGCGCTTACGAATGCCGTCGGTGCTCCGGGTGTGGACCTCGTAGCCACCACCGGGGCGGGGAACCACCCGGGTCACCGTGGTCAGTGCATGGATCACTGCGCCCGCGCGTTCCGCGAGGTACAGGTAGTTCTTCACCAGGGTGTTCTTTGCTCCGACCCGGCATCCGGTCATGCAGCTTCCGCATTCGGTGCAGCCGGTGCGCTCGGGTCCGGCACCTCCGAAGTAGGGATCCGCCACGGTCTTGCCGGGCTCGTCGAAGAACACGCCCACCGGCGTGGTCACGAAGGTCTCGCCGGCGCCCATCTCCTCGGCGACCTCGCGCATCACCTTGTCGGCGGGAGAGGTGGTGGGGTTCGGGCGCACGCCCAGCATCCGGGCGGCCTGATCGTAGTACGGGGAGAGCTCGGCCTCCCAGTCGTCGATGTGTCCCCACTGAGGGTCCCGGAAGAAGGGTGTGGGCGGCTTGTACAGCGTGTTCGCATAATTGAGCGAGCCGCCGCCGACGCCTGCCCCGGCCATCACCAGGACGTCGGGAAGCAGGTGCATGCGCTGCACTCCGTAACACCCCAGCGCCGGGGCCCACAGGTACTTGCGCAGCCGCCAGCTGGTCTTCGGCAGATCCTCGTCCGAGAAGCGACGGCCCGCTTCGAGAACGCCTACCTTGTAGCCTTTTTCGGTCAGGCGTAACGCGGCGACACTGCCCCCGAAACCGGAGCCGATCACGAGAACGTCGAAGTGGGTCATGCTGTTGCTCCTGCCGCGGCGGTCCGCTGCGTGTAGTTCTCGAGATCGAACTGCTTGGTGCGCGCACGGTAATGCCAGGTGAACGTCGGCCACATCACGGAGTTGCGGCCCTTCTCGTCGATGTACCAGCTGCTGCAACCTCCGGCGTTCCAGACCGTCCCCTCGAGGATCGGATCGAGTTCGTCGGTGTAGCGGCGCTGCGCGTCCCCGGTCACTTCGAGGGCGGTGATCCCGCGGGATCGCATGGTGCGCAATGCGTCGGCGATATATGCGGCCTGCGATTCGAGCATGTACACGATCGAGCTGTGTCCGAGGTTGGTGTTGGGTCCGTAGACGAGAAACAGGTTGGGGAACCCGTGTACCGAGATTCCCAGGTGGGCCGCGGGGCTTCCGTCCCACGTCTCGGCGAGTGTGCGACCGTCGGTTCCGCGGATGTGGTGGGCGACGGGAGGTTCGGTCGGCGTGAAGCCGGTACCGAAGATGATGGTGTCCACCGGGTACTCGTTGCCGTCCTTGTCGACGACGCCGTTCTCCGTCACCGCGGTGAGCCCGGACGACACCACGCTCACATCGGACCGCGTGATGGTGGGGAACCACTCGTTGGACAGCAGGATCCGCTTGCAGGTGATCGCGAAATCGGGCGTGAGCCGCTCGCGCAGCGTCGGGTCCTGCACCTGCTTGCGGAGTACCTGCCGGGCGCGGCGCTCGAACAACGGCAGGAGGTATTTGCGGGCGAACGGCTTCGTCATGCCCACGACATAGATTTCCTTCTGCCCGTATACGGCGCCCCGCATGAGCTTCTGGGTGAAGGGGAAGCGGCGGTACAACGACCGGACCGAGCGCGCGATGGCGTGGTCGTGCTTGGGCATGACCCACGACGCGGTGCGCTGGAACAGGGTGAGGTGGGCGACGCGGTCGACGATCGCGGGAACGAACTGGATGGCCGATGCCCCGGTGCCGATCACCGCGACGCGTTCACCGGTGAGATCGTGGTCGTGGTCCCATTCGGCGGAGTGGAAGGTCTTGCCCCGGAACATCTCGAGTCCGGGAACCTTCGGGTAGGTGGGGGTCGAGAGGGCGCCGGTTGCGGCGACGAGCACGTCTGCGGTGAGGTCACCGCGGGACGTCGACACCGACCACACTGCGCGGGCGGCGTCCCACTGTGCCTCCCGCAGTTCACATCCGAACATCGTGCGCTGGGTGACACCCTCGTCACGAGCAACGCGCCGGAGGTAGGCGTAGATCTCTTCCTGGGTGCCGTGGGCACGCGACCAATCGGGTTCGGGCGCGAAGGAGAACGAGTACAGCGCGCTCGGGACGTCGCATGCGGCGCCGGGGTAGGTGTTGACCCGCCACGTACCGCCTACGTCGTCTCCCCTTTCGAGGACGAGAACATCTGCGGTCGGATCCTGGCGCAGCAAGGTTGCGGCCATTCCGATTCCGCCGAAGCCGGCGCCCACGACAAGGGTGTGCACGTGGTCGGGGAGCATCGCGAGACTCATTTCGACACCAGGGCCTTCCAGACCGGGAGGAGACGCTCCCGGAACTCTCGATCGGATTCAGGGGTACGCATCAGGGCGGAGACGGCAACACCTCGCGCCAGCTCTATGGCGAGGTCGATGATGTCGGGACTCACCCGGTCGCCCATGATTTCGAGGCAACCGGTGCGCAGCGCGTCGGACACCTTACGTTCCAGCGGGATCATCGCCGCGTGGAGCGACGGATCCGTCCGGGCCGCGACCCACAGTTCGAGTGCCGCGTCGAACAAGGGTCCGGAGAACGCGTCGAACAATGCCTCGAATCCGTACTCCGGGTCGGGGTCGGATTCGAGGATCTCTTGCAGCCGCTTTTCCACCAGATGCTCGATCGCCGCCACGACCAGCGATTCCTTGGTGGGAAAGTGGTGTAACTGTGCGCCACGGGAGACACCGGCACGGGTGGCGATGCCCTGTGTACTGATGCCCGCATATCCCTGCTCGACGAGGGATTCCACGGTTGCGTCGAGCAATTTCGCGCGAGTGGCCGCTGTTCGTTGCGCCTGAGTTCGTGTGGCGCCGGGCACAGTGTCGTGGATCACGCTACGGATCGTAACGGTAAACCAACAAACAATCCAGACTGTATGTAAACCTGTTTACGGACGGTTCAGCGACCGGGCCGCCTCATGGGTAGGTGGTCGATACCCGCCTCGATGAAATTCGGGCCGGTGCGCTCGAAACCCAAGCGGCCGTACCAGTCCTCGAGATACGCCTGTGCCAGGATCTCGACGGGTTGCGGATGGTCGTCGATCACCGACTCGATCAAGCGGGCAGCGAGACCCCTGCCCCGGGCCTTCTTCGCGGTCGCGACCCGCCCGATGTGGATGACCGGTCCGTCGGCGTCGAGGACCCGGAGGGTCGCCACCACATCGTCGCCCTCCTCGATCCAGTAGTGCGTCGTGCCGGGCTCGAGATCGAGGCCGTCGAGTTCCGGCTCGGACACGATCCCCTGTTCGTACACGAACACTTCTGTGCGCAACCGCACGATGCGGTAGAGGGTCGCCGGTGCGATGCGGTCGAGGGTCGCGGAACGAATGGACGTCACACCGGCCATCCTAGGTGGGCGCTCGCAGCGAACCCTTGGACGAAAAGCAGCGAGTGGACCACCCCTGCGGGATGATCCACTCGCTCGAGTACCGAGGTGCCGGAGATCAGACGAGCAACTCCGCGATCTGAATGGTGTTGAGCGCAGCGCCCTTGCGCAGGTTGTCGCCCGAGACGAACAACGCGAGTCCACGACCCTCGGGCGCACCCGGGTCCTGGCGGATGCGGCCCACCAGCGAGACGTCGTCACCGGCTGCAGCGAGTGGGGTCGGCACGTCGACGAGCCGGACACCCGGAGCCGAGGCGAGGATCTCCTGCGCACGCTCGACCGACAGGGGCCGCTCGAACTCCGCATTGATCGACAGCGAATGGCCCGTCACGACCGGCACGCGCACGCACGTTCCGGACACGAGCAGATCCGGAAGACCCAGAATCTTGCGCGACTCGTTGCGCAGCTTCTGGTCTTCGTCGGTCTCGCCGGAACCGTCGTCGACGAGCGAGCCGGCGAGCGGCAGCACGTTGAACGCAATCGGTGCGACGTACTTGTCGGGTGCGGGGAAATCGACCGCGCCGCCGTCGTGCACCAGCTTCTCCGCGTCGTCGATGACCGCGCGGGCCTGGCCGAGCAGTTCCTCGACACCGGCGATACCGCTGCCGGAGACCGCCTGGTAGCTCGAGACGATCAGACGCTGAAGGCCCGCCTCGTCGTGCAGCGCCTTGAGGACCGGCATCGCGGCCATCGTGGTGCAGTTGGGGTTCGCGATGATGCCCTTCGGCGGATTCTTCGCCTGCTCGGGGTTGACCTCGCTCACGACCAGGGGAACGTCGGGATCCTTGCGCCATGCCGACGAGTTGTCGACAACGGTCGCGCCTGCGGCAGCGAAGCGCGGAGCCTGGGCCCGGGACAACGTCGCACCGGCGGAGAACAGGGCGATATCGATGCCCGCAAGGTCCTCGTCGGACGTCGCGGCGGCGTCCTCGACGACGATTTCCTCACCCCGGAAGGGAAGCTTCTTGCCGGCCGAGCGAGCCGAGGCGAAGAACCGGACCTTGTCGGCCGGGAAGTTCCGCTCCTCGAGGAGCGTGCGCATGACGATGCCGACCTGTCCGGTGGCACCCACAACAGCAATGGTGGTCATGTCTATCGCCCCGTCCCTGCGTGCACGACCGCTTCCTCGGCACCACCGAGATCGAACGCTGCGTGCAGGGCACGCACCGCCTCGTCGAGTTCGGTGTCGTCGACGAGGACCGAGATGCGGATCTCGGAGGTCGAGATGAGATCGATGTTGATGCCGGCGTCGGCGAGTGCCTCACAGAACTTGGCGGTGACGCCGGGATGGCTCCTCATACCTGCGCCGACGAGGGAGACCTTGCCGATGTGGTCGTCGAAGAGGACCTGCGTGAAGCCGATCTCTTCCTGCCGCTTGGTGAGTAGTTCGACCGCGCGCGGAGCGTCGGAGGTGGGCAGGGTGAAGGTGATGTCGGTCTTGCCGGTCTCGACCTTCGAGATGTTCTGCAGCACCATGTCGATGTTGATGTCGGCGTCGGCGACCGCACGGAACACCTTGGCGGCGTAGCCGGGGGTGTCCGGCAGACCGACCACGGTGATCTTCGCTTCGCCGCGATCGTGCGCAACGCCGGTGATCAGTGCCTCTTCCACAGGGATGTCCTCCATCGATCCGGACACGATGGTGCCGGGCTTGGTGGTGTACGACGAACGAACGTGCACAGGCACGTTGTAGCGGCGGGCGTATTCGACGCACCGCAGCATCAGGACTTTGGCGCCACTCGCGGCGAGCTCGAGCATCTCCTCGAAGGACACCTTCTCGAGCCGCTGCGCGTCCTTGACGATCCGCGGGTCCGCGGTGAACACACCGTCGACGTCGGTGTAGATCTCGCATACGTCCGCCTCCAGTGCGGCGGCGAGAGCGACGGCGGTCGTGTCGGAGCCACCACGACCGAGGGTCGTGATGTCCTTGCTGTCCTGGCTCACACCCTGGAACCCGGCGACCAGCACGATGCTGCCCTCGTCCAGGGCCGTGCGGACACGACCGGGTGTGACGTCGATGATCTTCGCGTTGCCGTGGCTGCCCGTGGTGATCACGCCGGCCTGCGAGCCGGTGAACGAGCGGGCCTCGGCACCGAGAGAATGGATAGCCATCGCGACCAGGGAGTTCGAGATTCGCTCGCCCGACGTGAGGAGCATGTCCATCTCTCGCGCCGGGGGCACGGGGCACACCTGATGAGCGAGGTCGAGCAGTTCGTCTGTGGTGTCACCCATTGCGGACACCACGACCACGACGTCGTTGCCCGCCTTTTTGGTCTCGACGATCCTTTCAGCGACGCGCCGGATCCGCTCGGCCGTCGCGACCGAGGATCCTCCGTACTTCTGGACGACGAGTGCCACGCTGTCGAACCTCCGGGTCTTGGGAACAAGTCCAGGGGCCAAGCTTACCGATGGCTGTGTGGGGGCCGGTCGGGCCCATCGGGAAAGTGTCGTGCGCAACAAAGGGCGGTCGCCGTCGGCGTCACGAACCGGCCGCCCGAACGTTCGACCGGTCTACCTCCTCGAGCCGTCGTCGCAGAAACCGGGCCGTTGCCTCGTTGCCCGTGGTCTTCAGCGCGGCGCGGTACGCGTCGGCGGCGTCGGCCCAACGCCCGGCGCGCCGCAACAGATCTGCGCGGGCAGGCTCGATCAGCCTGCGCAATCGCGGATCTTCGGGCAGTGCCTCGAGGGCTGCGAGCCCCGCGTGCCACCCATCCCGGAACCCGAGGGCCACCGCGCGGTTGACCGCCACCACGGGAGATCCCGACAACTCCAGCAGGTGGTCGTACGCGCCGACGATGGTGGCCCAGTCGGTCGAGTGCCAGGTCGGAGCGCAGGCGTGGACGGCGGCGATCACCGCCTGGGGCAGGTACGGCCCCGCGGAGCCACCCGCGCGCGTCGAGGCCGTCCCGGATGCGGTCCCGGTCCCACCGCCCGCGATCCTGCTCCTCGAGCGGTCGCACCGGTCCGTCGGCGCCGACTCGCTCGTGACGCCGACTGTCGTGCAGGAGCATCAACGCGAGGAGTGCCCACGCCTCCCGCTGCTCGGGCATCAGGTCACACAGCAGCCGCCCGAGCCGAATCGCCTCCGCGCACAGATCCTCTCGGACCGGTGCGTCACCGGAGGTCGCGGAATAACCTTCGGTGAAGACCAGGTAGATGCAGGTGGTGACTTGCGGAACACGTTCGGGCAGAAGGTGTTCCGGAGGTGACCGGAACGGTATCCCCGCATCGCGTATCTTCGCCTTCGCGCGGCTGAGGCGCCTAGTCACGGCCGGCTCCGCCTGCAAGAACGCCCGGGCGATTTCGACGGCCGTCAGCCCACACACCAGACGGAGCGTGGGAGCGACTTGGGCGTCGCGCGCGAGCGCCGGATGACAGCATGTGAACAGCAACCGCAGTTCGTCGTCACGCACCCACGGCACCTCCTCCTCGAACGCCCCCAGTACATCGCCGCACCGCACGGCCGCGACCTCCTTTCCGTCGCGGGCCGCCTCCCGGCGGATCCTGTCCAGGGCACGCCGACGCGCAACGGTGGTGATCCACGCGCCGGGATTCGCAGGTTCGCCCTGGTCCGGCCAGGCCCGCAATGCGTCGACGAAGGCGTCCTGAACCGCGTCCTCCGCAAGGGTGAGATCGCCGGTGAATCGCGTCACCGCTGCTACCGCGCGGCCGTGCTCCGCGCGAAACACCCGGGCGACGTCCATACGGCCAGTCCGCTACTCGTCGACCATGCGGCGTAGTTCGACGCATCCCCCGGGACCCATCGGAATCTGCAGCGCGAGTCGCACAGCGGTGGCGCGATCCGGCGCGGACAACACGTACAGTCCGTTGGCGATCTCGGTGGTTTCGGAGAACGGCCCGTCCGTCAGCATCACCTCGCCGCCCTTCGTGCGAACCGTGGTCGCCGAGGACGGGGGTCGGAGTGCTCCTCCCGCGCGCACCGCCGAGCCGGCCGCTTCCGTGAATCGGGCGTGCGCGGCCGCACCCTCGTCCCACGCCGGGGTACCCGGATCGTCCGCGCCGCCGGCGGGTTCGCGCAGCAGTGCAAGCCAGCATCCGGCGCTGTGCGGCGTGGAGAACCACTCCACCATCGGCCACAACTCGATGTAGCCGTTGTCCATGTCGGGGATCCGGCGCACGAGGTCGAGAGCGGCGTCGACATCGTCCGCCTCGAAGATGCAGAACCCGCCGACGACCTCGTTCGACTCGGCGAACGGACCGTCCGTCACCAGCGGGGTGCCACCGGTGTTCCTGACGGTCGCCGCTTCGGCCACCGGATACAGCGCACCGCCGCCGACGATCGCCGGACCGGCGTACGCGTCGAAGGCCGCTCGGAAAGAGGCGGGAAGCCCCTCTGCAAAGACGACGAACAATCGGAGCCCTTTCGGACAAAGCGGGGGCCGGCGGTGCAATGAAGTGTCGTGGCGTTACACTGCTTGGCATGCAGCGCGCGCTTCTCCTCGGCCGCCGCGGCGGGATCTGACCAGACCGGCTTCCCGTCGCGGGGTTTCTACGCGCCGGTCGATATCCTGATCTGGACCCACCGGTCCCACCTCTTTGGAGATACGTCATGTCACCCGCCGACGCTTTCACCTCCGGTTCGCGCACCATCACCCCGCCGAGCAAGCCCGCGCCCGCCGATCAGCCCGCGTGGAACACCCAGAAGAACTCGTCGATGCCGACGTACCGGTACCGGCCGTTCGCCGAGGAAGTCGAGCCGGTCTCGCTGCCCGACCGCACCTGGCCCGACAAGATCATCGACCGCGCGCCCGGCTGGTGCGCAGTCGACCTGCGTGACGGCAACCAGGCGCTCATCGATCCGATGAGCCCGGCCCGCAAGCGGCGGATGTTCGATCTGCTGGTGCGGATGGGCTACAAGGAGATCGAGGTCGGCTTCCCGTCCGCGAGCCAGACCGACTTCGACTTCGTCCGGGAAATCATCGAGGACAATGCAATTCCCGACGACGTCACCATCCAGGTGCTGACGCAGTCTCGTCCCGAGCTGATCCGGCGCACCTTCGAGGCATGTGTCGGTGCACAGAACGTGATCGTGCACTTCTACAACTCCACGTCGATCCTGCAGCGCCGCGTCGTGTTCCGCGCCGACAAGGACGCGGTCAAGAAGATCGCGACCGACGCCGCGGAACTGGTGATCGAGACCGCGAAGGACTACCCCGACACCAACTGGCGGTGGGAGTACTCCCCCGAGTCCTACACCGGCACCGAACTGTCGTACGCCAAGGAAGTGTGTGACGCGGTCGTCGAGACCCTGGGCGCCACCCCCGAGCACCCGGTGATCATCAACCTGCCGGCGACCGTCGAGATGGCCACCCCGAACGTGTACGCCGACTCGATCGAGTGGATGCACCGCAATCTGGCCCGACGCGACTCGATCATCCTGTCGCTGCACCCCCACAACGACCGCGGGACCGGCGTCGCAGCCGCCGAGCTGGGTTACCAGGCCGGCGCCGACCGCATCGAGGGTTGCCTGTTCGGGAACGGCGAACGCACCGGCAACGTATGCCTGGTGACGCTGGGCCTGAACATGTTCAGCCGCGGGGTCGACCCGCAGATCGACTTCTCGAACATCGACGAGATCCGCCGCACCGTCGAGTACTGCAACCAGCTGCCCGTCCCCGAGCGGCACCCGTACGGCGGCGACCTGGTCTACACGGCGTTCTCCGGTAGCCACCAGGACGCGATCAACAAGGGCATGGACGTCATGAAGGCCGACGCCGATGCGGCCGGCTCCGATGTCGACGACATCACGTGGGCCGTGCCGTACCTGCCGATCGACCCGAAGGACGTCGGCCGCAGCTACGAGGCCGTGATCCGCGTCAACTCGCAGTCCGGCAAGGGCGGCATCGCCTACATCATGAAGCACGACCACGGCCTGAATCTGCCGCGTCGCCTGCAGATCGAGTTCTCGCAGTCCGTGCAGGCCGTCACCGACGGGGAAGGCGGCGAAGTCAGCCCCAAGGAGATGTGGGACATCTTCCACGAGGAGTACCTGGCTCCCATCACCCCGCTCGAGCGGATCCGCCAGAAGGTCACGGCTGCGGAGACGGACGAGGGCGAAGACACCATCACCGCGATCCTCAAGGTCAACGGTGTCGAGAAGGAGATCACCGGTACGGGCAACGGCCCGCTGGCCGCCTTCGTCGACGGCCTCGAGTCGCTGGGCTACCGCGTCGCCGTACGCGGATACTCCGAGCACGCCATGTCCGCCGGCGACGACGCGAATGCCGCCGCCTACGTCGAGGCCGACGTGACCCGTCCCGACGGCACCACGACGCTGGTGTGGGGCGTAGGAATCGCCTCGTCCATCACCGTCGCGTCGCTGCGGGCGGTCGTCTCGGCGGTCAACCGCGCGAGCTGATCGCTCGGCCGATTCGGCCCATGTCCCTACCTGCGCGGCGGTACTCTGCGGGAAGTTCCCGGGGTACCGCCGCGTCGACGGTTCGGTACGCATCCCCGGACCACTGAGCTCGTCCTACGAGTAAGGGGATCGCCGTGGAGTTCTGGGACATCATGTGGTACATCATCGTGTGCTTCGCGTTCATCGCGTATCTGATCATGCTGTGGCTGATCATCAGCGATCTGTTCGCCAACCGCGACCAGTCCGGATGGGTGAAGGCGATCTGGATCGTATTCCTTTTCATCTTCCCGCTGCTCACCGGCCTGGTGTACCTGGTGGTCCACGGTCGCGGTATGGCCGAGCGGTCGGCGCGAGAGGCCGCGCAGATCAAATCCGCGCAGGACAACTACATCCGCGAGGTCGCGGGCAAGTCCCCGGCCGACCAGATCGCCGACGCGAAGGCGCTGCTGGACGCCGGAACCATCACCGAGGACGAGTTCCAGGCGCTCAAGTCGCACGCCTTGGCCGCGACGGCGGAGCCCACCCGTAGTTCCTGACACAGTTGGCAAGCCGCCGTCGGCGGCTTCGGGGTGGCTGTGGAACACTCGCCGACGTGGGAACTAGCACTGAAATCACCGCGCGCGGCCGGTTCGCCCTGCGCGCCGCGAAAGCTGCCGCCTGGGCGTCCCAGAAAGCCGGACGCGGCAAGGGGTCGATGATCGGCGGGCTCATCGCCCTGAAGATCGAGCCGACGCTGATGAAGCAGGTCGGTCACGGGCGCCGCACGGTGCTCGTCACCGGCACCAACGGCAAGTCGACCACGACGCGGATGACCGCCGCCGCCCTGGAGACGATCGACAAGACCGTCACGCAGGCGGACGGCGCGAATATGGACGCGGGCATCGTGGCGGCCCTCGCCTCCGATCTCGGCGCGCCTCTCGCCGCGATCGAGGTCGACGAGCTGCACACCCCGCACGTGGCCGACGCCCTCGCCCCCGAAGCGATAGTCCTGCTCAATCTCAGCCGCGATCAGCTCGACCGCGTGGGCGAGATCAACATGATCGAGCGCAAGCTACGCGCGGGTCTTCAGCGGCACCCCGAGGCCGTGATCATCGCCAACTGCGACGATGTGCTCGTCACGTCGGCCGCATACGACAACCCCAACGTCGTGTGGGTGGCCGCCGGCGCAGGATGGGCGAACGATTCGGTGAGCTGCCCCCGCACCGGGGAACCCATCGCCCGCGAGGGCGTCCACTGGTACAGCACGGGATCCGATTTCGCTCGGCCCCAACCTGATTGGTGGGTCGATGACGACAACCTGTACGGGCCCGACGGGCTTGTGCTGCCGTTGAAGCTGACACTGCCCGGCAAAGCCAACCGCGGAAACGCCGCCCAGGCGGTCGCGGCCGCGGTCGCGTTGGGCGCCGACCCTGCCGACGCGGTCGCCGCAGCAGCAGTTGTCGACGAGGTCGCGGGCCGGTACAAGACCGTCCAGGTCGGCCCGCATTCCGTCCACATGCTGCTCGCCAAGAACCCGGCGGGCTGGCAGGAAGCGCTGTCGATGATCGATCCGACCGTCGACGGACTCGTCATCGCCGTCAACGGTCAGGTGCCCGACGGCGAAGACCTGTCCTGGCTGTGGGATGTGCGCTTCGAACACTTCGAGGGAGTACAGGTGGTCGCGGCGGGCGAGCGCGGCACCGACCTTGCGGTGCGCCTCACCTACGCGGGCGTCGACCACACTCTCGTTCCGGACCCGCTGAAAGCCATCGCCTCCTGCCCGCCCGGGCGGGTGGAGGTGCTCGCCAACTACACCGCGTTCCGGGATCTCAACACCGAAATCTCCAGGAGGACGGCCAATGTCTGACTCGACCGTTCGGATCGGGCTGGTGCTGCCCGACGTCATGGGCACCTACGGCGACGGCGGAAACGCCCTCGTGCTGCGGCAGCGCCTGCGCATGCGCGGCTATGACGCCGAAGTCATCGAGATCGGTTTGAGCGACCCGGTGCCCGAGTCGCTCGACATGTACACACTCGGCGGAGCCGAAGATGCCGCGCAGCGACTCGCCACGCGGCATCTCCAGCGTTATCCGGGTCTGCAGCAGGCCGCCGGGCGCGGTGCACCCGTGCTCGCGATCTGCGCCGCCATCCAGGTGCTCGGCCACTGGTACGAGACCTCGTCGGGAGAACGCGTCGACGGTGTCGGCCTCCTCGACGTGACGACGTCGCCGCAAGAGGTCCGTTCGATCGGGGAGATCGTCACACAGCCCGTCGTCGACGGTCTCACCCAGCCGCTGACCGGCTTCGAGAACCACCGAGGCGGAACAACTCTCGGGTCGAGTGCGACAGGCCTGGGACGCGTGTCCCGCGGCGTCGGCAACGGTGTCGGCGACGGACTCGAAGGCGCAGTACAGGGTTCGGTGATCGGCACCTATCTGCACGGACCGGTGCTGGCGCGCAATCCCGAACTCGCCGACCACCTGATCGCGCAGGCACTGGGCGTGGATTCACTACCGCCGCTCGATCTTCCGGAAGTCGACCTGCTGCGGCGCGAGCGCCTGCGCGCCTAGGACTCCGTCGAGAGCCCGCCTCCGTCGAGAGCCCGCCTCCGTCGAGAGCCCGCCTCCGTCGAGAGCCCGCCTCCGTCAGCTGTGGGCGGAGGCGTGCTCGACGACGAAGCGGGCGAGTTCGTCGGGGACTTCGTCCGGGATCCAATGGCTGACGCCGGCGAGCGTCTCCGACCGGTACGGACCGGAGACATAGCGCGGCGTGGCCTCGACCCCGGCGGGCCCGACGGCGACGTCACCGTCGCTCCACACCATGAGCGTGGGCACCGTGACGGACTCGAGCGTCGCCTTGGGGTCGCTCCACAGCATCGCCCGGTACCAGTTCACCCCACCGCGCACCGCGGATCGATCGGCAAGACGCGCCGCGTCGCGCGTCACCGCAGCGTCGGGCTGGCCCGACCGGCTCAGAACGAAGCGTCCGACCGACTCGTTGCTCAGCAGCAGTTCCGGGACCCACGGCATCTGGAACGCGAGCATGTACCAGGACTTGAACAACTGGGTGCTCGTGGCGAACGCGCGAAGGAACGCCGCGGGATGGGGCACCGACACTGCGGTGAGGGACCGCACGAGGTCCGGGTGCTGGGCAGCCACTCCCCACGCGACTATCGCGCCCCAGTCGTGCCCGACGAGGTGGACAGGCGACCCGTCGCCGACCTGCTCGATGATCGCAATGGCGTCCCCGACGAGCAGGGGAATCCGGTAGTCGCGGCGACGCGGCGGACGCGCGCCCGGTGAATACCCGCGCTGGTCCGGCGCGAAGGTGCGGTATCCGGCCTCGTGCAGCCACGCGGCCACGCCGTCCCACGATCGTGAATCCTGCGGGAACCCGTGAAGCAGTACGACACGTTCGCCGTCGATCGGTCCGTCGTCCCGGATGTCGAACGTCAATCCGTTATGGACGACGGTCGTGATGCGTTCCCCCACCCTGATCCCTTTCGTCGCAGGCCCCCCGACAGGGGTTCGGCCCGGTTCCGCTCTCGCGTGTACCGGGCCGGATCTCTGCTTCACGAGCACTTCTCTGTCGTCCGCGGACGTCTCCGGCTCGATTCGCAAGATCGATGTTACCTAGGTCACATCGGCGGGTGCAACCCCAGGGGCTTCTTGCGCGAGGATCGCGGTACCCATCCACCGGCGCAGGTACCGGCGCAGTTCGTCCTCGCTGCGCGGAGGATCCCCCGGGGAGACGAAGAACGACTGCATCGTCCGCAGGACGAATTCGACCAGTTCGCCGAGCGACTCGTCGTCGTAGCCGTAGCTCTCCCAGTCGACGTCGAACCGCCGGATCATGGTCATGCCGAAGGCGCGCGCCTCACCCGACGCGATTACTTCCGGATGCGGGTCCGAATACGTACTCGACAGCAGGATGCCCAGGTGTGGGGTACGACGGACTTCCGCGAGCGTGAACACGACCCCGGCGACCATCGCCTCCGCGGGGTCACCGATACCGCTCACCTCGTCGGCCAGCCGATCCAGGAATCCTTCGACCGACGCGATCGCCGCCGCACGCATCAGCGCGTCTGCGCTGGCGAAGTACCGGTACACCGTCTGACGGATGACGCCGAGCGACTGAGCGACGTCGGCGATGCTGATTTCCGCTCCGGACTGCGCGATCAGCTCGACCGCTGCCGCGACTATCCGCTGCGTGGCCTCCTCGTCGTCGACGGGAGGACGCCCGCCCCATCCACGTCTCCGCGCCACGATCCGCTTCCTCGGGTACCACGACCTGCAACAAGAACCCGACGGTAACACGGCGCACGTCTGCACACCGGGCCCGTCTGCGCGTCGCGGGGCCTTCCGCATCGGCGCCGGGATTCCTATCATACAAATGAGCGCACTGATGTATGGTCACGCCGAACCGAGGCCTCGTCACCCGGGGCCCCACCCGTCCGGCCTCCCGGGGCCGGCATGAGACGAGGTAGCGCCACGATGACGAACCTGCAGGTCCGGAAGATGCGCTTCGCATTCGCGGACTACGACGTGCCGTTCCTGTGGAACGAGGAGAACCCGGCCTTCTCGAGCATGGCCAACGCGGTGTCGTTCCTCGCGATCGGTTTCGAGAAGATGATCGTGAACATGGTCCAGGAGGTCGTGCACCGGATCGAGGACCCGAAGGTGGTCGAGGAAGCCAATGCCTTCATGTACCAGGAAGGTCAGCACTCCACCGCCCACCGGCAACACGTCAAAGGGCTGATCAAGCGGTACCCGGGTCTGCAGGAAACGCTCGACGAGGTCGTCGCTGCGTTCGATCGGCTCACGGCGGAGAAATCCCTCGAGTACCGCCTCGCCTACACGGCGGATCTGGAAGCGACCTTCACTCCGGTGTTCAAGCTGATGCTCGACAACGACTCGCACTTGTTCCGGCCCGGCGACGACCGGGTCGCATCGCTGTTCATCTGGCATTTCGTGGAAGAGGTCGAGCACCGCAGTTCCGCGCTCATCATCTTCGATGCGGTCGTCGGTAGCGACCTCTACCGGATGCGCATGGCACCTTCCGTGTTCAAGCACGTGCTCGACGTCATCGCCATCGCGTGCGACGGCTTCAACAAGCATGTGCCGATCGAGGACCGGAAGATCGACGCCATGTCGATGTTCGCGTCGTACCGGCGTAAGCAGATCCTGCGCAAACGCCTGCCGTTCCTCGACGCCGAGGACCACGGGCCGATGCCGCGGGCGTTCGACGTTCTGCCGTTGCGTGAGCAACTCGTCGCACTTGCGGGTGTCGTGCGCAGCCAGTTGCCCAAGCACAATCCCGATCACGAGAAGCTTCCCGCGCTCGCCGACGTCTGGTTCGAACGGTTCGACGCCGGCTACGACGTCTCACACTGGTACACCGCCGAGACCGTATCCGCGCGGGAGGCCGACTGATGTCGGATCTCTGTTCCCCCACGTTCGAGGATCTCGCAACCCGGCTGGGGTTCTCGTGTGCCGAAGCCGGCGGACTCTTCGAACTGCGTAGCCCGTTCGCCCTGGAGAACTGGACCCTTCCGGTGCTCGAAGCGACGATCGTGATCGGTGCGCTCCTGGCGCTGATCTACGCGATCGTCCGGCTCCGCCGCACCGGTGATCCCACCAATCTGGTCGTGTGGCTCGGAACGCTTGCGTTCCTGTTCATCATCGAACCGCTGCTGTACTTCCCCGACGCCTTCGGGGTCGAGGAATACGTGGACACGATGTTCGCGCACAACGTGTTCACGGTCGAGTTCATGTGGGGGCGTCTGCCCCTGTACATCATCGCGATCTACCCGCTGATGGCGACGATCGCGTTCGAGATCGTCCGGATGCTCGGCGTGTTCCGGCAGTACGGCACCCTCGTCGGCGCCGCGTGCGTCGGTTTCGTCCACCACGCTTTCTACGAGATCTTCGATCATCTCGGCCCCCAGTTGCGGTGGTGGGAGTGGTCGCTCGACAATCCGGTCAACCAGCCGTTCTTCGAGTCGGTTCCGCTGCCGAGCGTGGTCGTCTTCGCCGCCTTGTGGCCGATGTCCCTGGCGTTCTGCGTCCAGTACTTCGTCGGCCGCCACGCCGACGCGGGCCGCACCTTCGGAGGTCTCGAACTGGTCTGGCGGACAGTGGTCGTCGGGCTTCTGGCCGCTCTGGGAACGGTGATCCTCCCGGCACCCGCGACCGTCATCGGGATGGGCAGCACGACGGTCCGCGCGACCATCTACGCCGCCGAACTCGTGCTCGTCTCCGCCGTGGCGATCTATGTGCTCGCACGCCAGTGGCGCCGGTTGCGCACCGTGCAGGGCACGACCGGTTCACCGGCGACGCCGGCGTATTCCAACGACTTCGTCAGGTATTTCAGCATCGTGTACCTGCTGGTGATGGCGGTGTTGTGGGCGAGTGCGCTGCCCGACTACTTCGCGGCCACCGACGGCGTGACCGCCAACGGCGATCCCGTCGGCAGCCTCTGGTACACGGCGGCATGCTTCGTGGCGGCGATACTCGTTGTGGCAGCGACCTTCACGATCCCGCGCAGCTACTCGTCGAGCGTCGACGACGCTCGCGCGAGGACACTCTCCGGCGCATAGTTGGCCCAGCCCGTTCCGGGCCAGTTGAACCACCCCGACGACGCGAGTGTGCCGCCGTCGGGGTGGAGCGTCGTTCCGGTGACGAACGACGACAGACCCGACGCGAGGAACACGACGCAGTTCGACACGTCGTGGACGTGACCGACCCGCCCCATCGGGATCGCGACAGCCGCGCTGCGTGGATCCGTCAGCGCGTGCTCGCCCACGGCGAGTTTGTCGAGGTTAGGCGTCGGAACGAAGTCCGGGGCCACGTTGTTCACCCGGATGCCGTCAGGCGCCACTTCGACGGCAAGGGTGCGGGCGAACTGCTCCACGGCGGCCTTCGCCGCGGAGTACACCGCGAAACCGGGTGCGGCGCGGTGCGCTTCGATGGTCGTGAGGTTGACGATGCTCCCCCCGCGGCCACCACGCTGCATGAGGGGCACCGCCAGGGAACACGCGTGGAACACATGCGAGAGGTTGGTGCGGACGAGCGCGTCCCAGCCCTTGGGGTTGGTGTCGACGAACGGTGACCGGAACGTGCCGCCGACGATGTTCACGAGCGTGTCGAGTCTCCCCCATCGCTCGTCGGCCGCCTCGAACAAGGCCTCGAGCGTCTGCGGATCCCGGACGTCGCCGTGCCGGACGACGGCGTCGACGCCCGCCTCCCGCAGCGACGAATCCAGTGCATCGACCGCGGCACGGTCGATGTCGAGGACGGCGGGACGCACGCCGTTGGCGGCGAGGTCCCGTACGATCGCCTCACCGAGACCGCCTGCCCCTCCGGTGATCACGGCGACGGTGCCGGCAAGTCGGGCCCGCTCCTCGAACCATCCTCCGGGCGAGGCGTTCGCGGTGGTGTTCTGCACGGCTGCGGGACCTTTCACGACAGGTACGTGGTGCCGAAGGATTCGAGGAAGTCGACGGTGGCCGACAGTCCCTCGATGGGGCAGGAGACGGTCACCCAGTCCACACCGGCCTTCTCGAGATCTGCGAAGACCTCGCGGTGCCGGTCGGGGTGGACGTCCGCCGAACCGATCTCACCGCTGTACGAATAGACGACGTCGATGTGGTCGGTGCGGCCCGCGGCGACCGCCGCCTCGCGCACGTCGGTGATCTGGCCCGCAAGCTGATCGAGCGGGCCGAGTTCCTGCGTGCGCGCGGTCGCACTGAGCTGGGCGCCACCGGACATCGGCATCCACCCCTGCGCTCGCTGCGCGACGCGACGGCGGGTCAGTGCCGAGTTGCCCCCGATCCAGATCGGGATCGGATTCTGCACCGGGCGTGGCCTCGCCACGATGTTGTGCGCACTGAAGTGACGGCCGTCGTAGCTGAAGGGTTCACCGCTCCAGTGCAGCGGAAGGACGTCGAGCGCCTCGTCGAACAGTGCGTTGCGTTCGTCGAAGTCGACGCCGAGCGCATGGAACTCGCTCTTCTGGTAGCCCGTGCCGATTCCGAGCATGAAGCGTCCCCCGGAGATCTTGTCGAGCGATGCCGCTGCCTTGGCGAGCAGGAACGGGTTCCGGTACGGCGCCACCGCGAGGTAGGTGAGCAGACGGAGACGCTCGGTCGCGCCGGCGACATAACCGAGAGCAACGAACGGGTCGAGAGTCTGATGCCCACCGGCGGAGAGCCAGCGCGCGCCCGGAGCGGGATGCTCGCTGAAGGAGAAGGCGTCGAATCCGGCACGCTCGGCAGCCACCGCGACCTCGCGGACGGGCCCGGGGTCGAGTACATCGCCCTCGGGGCCGTTGATCTCGGGGTAGTGGAAGATGAACCGCATTGTCACCTGTGCGCCTTTCCGGCGAGCCGTCTGCCGTTGCTCCACCCGCGCGTAAACGGGATTCTGGTTTGTGAGAACTTTCCTATCTTCAAAAGATAGTCAGATTGTCTCAGGATGCAACGGCGAGGCTTCGGAGCGGTGGAAGGATCCGGTTACGCGGCGTCGGCGCCGTCGAGCAGCCACCGATCGTCGACGCGCTCGACCGTGACGATGAACCGGGTCGCGTCGGTGCGGCCGTCTGGCACCACCGCATTCGTGACGTCCTGGTCGAGGAAGACGAGCACCGTGGCGGTCTCACCGTCGAAGCTCTCGAGTCCGGCGTGGTCGGCGCGGGCGACGGACGTGCCCTGCCCGTTCTCGACCAGTCCACGCAGATCGCCCGCCACACCTTCGTACTTCGCCGCGAACTCGGCGGTGGAATTCGCGGTGACCGCAGCCAGCGACTCGTCGAAGGTGCGGTAGTCGTACGTGCCCAGCATGACCGCGTACTCCCGCGCCTTCGTCACGGCTTCGGCGCGCAGCGCGGCAACTTCCTCCGCCTGCCACCACCGGAACCCGAGGAATGCCGCGGCGGCGAGAAGCGCAACGATCAACGCGACTACCGCCCATCGTGCGGGCCCGCCCCTCCGGGATGCGCCCCGCGCGTCCGGCGACAGCGCCGGGGTGTCGTTTCCCGTGTCGACGTCCGTCGCGGTCGTGCCTTCCGACGTTTCGGCAGGTTGCGTCATCTCAGTTGCCCAATCCTTCCAACAGCTGCTGCCAGTAGTTGAGTGCTTCCACCCCGGTCGGAATGAGGAGCGGGTCGTCGGCGATGTCCGGGCCGGTCACCGCACCCGGCGTGGTCTGGTTCTGCAGGCCGAGGTCGTTCGGTCTCGGGGCCACCCGCGCTCCGCGCTGAGCATGGCCTTCGCCCGGAGGGCAGTAGAGCGAAAGGTTCGGCTGCCGGGGGCCGTAGTCCGGGATGGTGCGGCGCGGGGTGTCGTAGTAACACACCGGCCCCTGCGTGGCCACGAGCGAGAAGTTGCCCCGGTCACCCACGACGACCCGGTCGAGATCCTTCAAAGCCGCCGGAATCGACACGAGTCCGGCCTCCAACGCCGGGGTCCGTGGTCCCAGCACCTCGCCGACCGTCACCAGGTTGGTGAGCAGGACACCGAAATTGTCCTCGGTCGCCGCGAACAGCGCTTCGACGCGGGACAGGGCCTCCGGCGAGCGATCGAGCAGATACACGAGCGAGTCCTTGCTGCCCACCAGTTGGTCGGATACGTCGCGCACCGCCCCGACCGTGCCGGGGAACGACTCGGAGTTGGCGGCCAGTGCGTCGACGAGACCGAGTCCCTCGTCGAGCAGCGTCGTGAGGGCCGGCGCCCGTTCTTCCACCATCCGCGACAACGCGTCGGCGTTCTCGAGCAACGCCTGCAGTTCGGGACCCGTCCCTTCGAGGGCGGTTCCCCAGGTCTCGCCGAGGGTGACCAGAGAGTCTGCGTCCAGACTCTCGATCAGCGACGTCATCCGGATCAGCATCTGGTCCAGCCGAAGACTCTGTTCCTCGACCGGTACGAGGATTTCGTCGCCGGCAACGAGGTACGGGCCCTCGTCCGTCTCGGGTTCGATGTCGAGAGTGAGAATGCCGATCGCTGTTGCGGTGACCACCCGCGCAGTACTGCCGACCGGAATCTGCGTCCCCGGGTCCAGAGAGAGCACCGCGTCTGACCCGCGTCCGCCCGGTGCAACCTCGATGGAGTCGATTTCCCCCACCGCGACACCTCGGTACGTCACGGATGTGCCCGGACCGATCCCCCGCGCGTCGGACAGGTGTGCCCGGATGTCGATCGCCCCGCCGAGACTCTGCGGTCCCAGCACGTACCGGACACCGAAGACCGTCGCGAGGAGGCCGACGATCACGAACAAGGTGACCTGCACCTTCACCGAGCGGTTCACCGGACACCGCCTCGGAGCAGGTCCTGCAATCCCGTCGCGATGTCCGCCTGCGGCAACGGCACCGCCGGCCCGCCGTCGAGCGGTACCCCTCCGGTCACGAGCAGGTCGATGGCTGCGGGAATGTCGAAGGCGCCGTCGAAGATCAAGTAGTCGCCGGGTGTCGCGCGGCGGAAACCGTCCATGAACCCCGTCATGTTGACGAGCGCCGCCTCCACAGTGTTGTTGAAATCCTTGATACCCGAAGTGATGTCGGCGAGGTCGGAGACCGCTCCCCCGATCGTGCCGGAGTCCTGCATCACCGCATCGACCGACGCGGACACCGCCGCGGTACTCGACACGAGCGTCGTCAGATCCTGCTGCTGCTCGGCGAGCAAGGTGACCATGCGCGAGCTGTCGTCGATACTGCGGTCGAGCAATTCCTGTTGCTGCGCAAGACGCCCGGACACCGACTCCACCGCGACGAGAGTGCGCTCGAAGTGCACGCTGTTCTCATCGGCCAGCGCCATCGTGGAGTCCAGGCGGATGAGCATGTCGCGGATCTTCTCCCCGCGGTTGCCGAACGCGGCATCGAGTTCCGTGGTGATGGTGCGGAGCTGGTCGAGCCCGCTGCCGTTGACCACCTGACCGAGCATCGCGAAGGTTGCCTCGATGTCCGGACCCACCTCCGTCCGCTCGATCGTGTCGCCGTCGGACAGCGGCTCGGGTGACGGGTCCTCCGGCATGTCGATCTGCACGAAAGGGCTGCCCAGCGCGGACGGAAGTCGCACGGACGCGCCGATATTCGACGGGAGCTCGGCAGACGCCGACATGCTGAGATCCAGGTACGCGCGTGTGCCGTCCGTCCGCAGCGTGTGGACACGGCCCACGACGGCCTGCCCGGCACGCACCTCCGCTCCCGGGTCGATCCGGTCGGCGCTCTCGAAGAGCGCCGTCACCGTGTACGTCTCGCCGGCTGCGGTCCGGCCGAGCGGGAGTTCGTGCAGGCTGAGACCGCACCCGGACAGCACCGTGATCGACGCCAGTGCCCCGGCCACGCGGAGACGCCCGATCATCGGGTGCCGCCTTCGTTCAGGGCACGGTCGAGTGCTTCGGGTACGAGATCTTCGTAGGGGTCGGAGAGATCGAACGGCACGGTGATGGGGTTGGTGAATCCCGCGCCGGTGCACAGCGGTAACGGTTCCTGCGCACAGAGTTCCTGTGCGCGCGGGAACTGGCCGATCTGCGTGGAGATGTTGAGCCGGATACGTGCCCGGCCGTCGGGTCCGATGGCGTTGTCGATGTTCTGCATGGTCAGAGGCAGTACGTCGAAGATCTCGGCGAGCCCGACCTCGTGGAGCGCAAATGTGTCGGTGAGCGTCTGCGCATTCGACATGATCTGTTCGATGTCGCCGCCGCGGTCGGCGAGCAGGACGTCGAGTCGGTCGAGCACGACGGTGAGTTGATCGACCGGGGCGGCGACGTCGAGATCTGCGCGCTGCAATTCCTCGCCCAGTTCGCCCATCCCCTCGACGAGGGTGGCGAGATCTCCCTCCTTCGAACGGACTGCCCCGAGCGCGACCGCGAGGTCGTCGATCACCCCGCCGATGTCTTCGGATTTGGCGCCGACGACCGAGGTGGCCTGGCTCAAGGCGACGATCGCGCGGTTCATGTCCTCGCCCGTTCCGGCGGTCGCGTCCGCCGCGACCTCGAGGGTCCGGCCGAGTTCGCCTCCCTCGGGGCCGAGCGCACCGGCGAGCATGTCGACGCTTTCGAGCAACTCGTCCCAGTTGATCGGGGCGTGACTGCGTTCGACTGGGATGACGTCGCCGTCCTGCAGGGTGGGGCCGTCCTGATACGCCGGCCCCAGTTCGATGAAGCGGTCGCTGATCACCGCCGGGTTCATGACGAAAGCCGACACGTCGGCAGGAAGAACGACGTCGGTCGGGACCGTCATCGTGACCTCGATGACGCGGCCCGCCGGCCGCACCTCTTCGACCGTGCCGAGGGGCAGGCCGAGAACGGCCACCTTGCTCCCCGGATAGATGCCGTTCACCGACGCGAACTGTGCGACCACGGTTCTGGTGCGGTCGGGTCCTACGACGTACCAGGCACCGGCCGCGCACAGACCCAGGACAGCCACGATCGCGATAACGCGTGTCAGCCACCTTCTTCCCGTCCCTTTCAATTGCACCCCTCCATCACGCCGACGGCGCACAACGCGTTGTCGGGAATCGGTCCGGCAGGGGCGTGCACGTCGACCCAGTTCCCGTTGCCGGACGCATCGGTCGCGGCGCGGAGGCCCGCGGGCAGCGTCGCGAGAATCCGGTCGATGTTCGCGGCGTTGGCCGCGAGCGTCGCGGTAACGGATTCCAGATTCACGAGCAGCGCGTCGACCTCGGACGAGTTGTCGGTGAGGAACGCTGCCGTGGTGGCGGCGAGGCCGCGCAGATCCTCGACGAGACGGACCAGGGCCTCCTTGCGCGCGGCGAGGATGTCCACCACCGTGGTGGCATTGCGGACCAGAACCGAGACGTCCTCGCTCTGCGTGGCGACCACCGAGGTGAGCGACTTCGCGGAACGCAGCAACGACGTGATCCGCGCATCGTTGCGCACGATCATCTGCGACGTCGCTTCGACGCCTGCCAGTGCGTCGGCGATGTGCCGGGAGTCGGAGGGCATGGCGTCGGTCAGCGTCTGCATCATCGTTTCGACTGACTCGATATCGAGTCCTTCGCTCACCGCCTGTGCGTCCGTGGTCAATTCGTCGAGGCTGTAGGGCACCGCGGTGCGGGACAACGGAACACGGCCGCCCGTGAGTTCGCCGGCACCCGCGGGTGTCACCGAGAGATAGCGCTTACCCAGGATGGTCTTGAGTTTGATCTCCGCCGTGGTGCGGTCGCCGAGGTCCTGCTTCCGGTCGATCCGGAAGTCGACCAGTACGTGGTCGCCTGCCATCTCCAGGCCCTCGACGCGGCCCGCCGGGACACCGGAGACGTAGACCGGGTCGTTGGGAGCGAGGCCCGCCGCGTTGGCGAATTCGGCGGTATACGACTGTGTCCTGACCAGATACGTCAACTGCGGAAGCGCCAGTGCACCGACCATCACGACCGCGACGACGACCATGCCGATCACACCGAGAAGGATCGGATTCGCATTCCGGTCGTGCCGTCCGGAGAAGATCGCCGCGATCGCGTCCCGCGTCTCGCGTGTCGCGCTCATCGGCACACCTCCGAGTAGGCGGTGCCGAGAAGGTTCGTCTCGAAGTCTCCCGACAGGACCGTGAAGTTGCACATGTAGAGGTTGAGCCAGCCGCCGTAGTCGCCGATCCGATTGAGGCTGCCGGCGAGCGCGGGCAGCCCCGCCATCGCCTCGTCGAAGTTGTCGGTCTGCGGAATCCACGCGTCGGTCATCACCCGCAGATCCGTCACCGCGGTATCGAGTGGGGTGACGGCGCCGGACATCAGTGCAGCAGTGGCCCGTACGGCCGAACTACCTCGATCGACGAGTGCCGCGAGTTGCGCCTCGTCGCCGGCGAGTGCCTGGCTCACGACCGCCATCCCGGAGATCAGGGACGAGACCTCCTCGTTGCGCCGGTCGACGACGGTGACGAGTTGCTCGAGATTGGCGATCACCTCGTTGAAGACCTGCTCCTGTTCGACGACGTCCGCGCTGACCGAGGCAATGTGCAGAAGCAGGGATTCGAGTGTTCCGCCTTGCCCCTGGAACGCCTCCACCACGGAAACCGCGAGGGAATTGATGCGGGCGGGATCGATCGCCTCGAACAGTGGCTTGAAGCCGTTGACCAGCGCGGTGAGATCGACCGGCGGGGCGGTCTGCTCGAGGGGGATGGTCGCGTTCTCCTCGAGCACCACGCCTGTCGTGTCGGCAGGCAGGCGCAACGCGACGTAACGTACGCCGATCATGTCGCCGTAATTGACTTTCGCGGTGACGTCGGTCGTCAGTTGCCGACCGGATTCGATGTCGAAGTGCACTCGCGCACGCGAGCTTCCGTCGTCCTGCGGTGCGAACTCCACACGCGCGACCTTGCCGACACGGACTCCGGCGAGTGTCACGTCGCTGCCGGGAGTGAGCCCCTCGACATCGGTGAACTCGGCGGAGTACTCGCGGGTGGATCCGACGACGGGCTGGTCGAGGGTGTTCCCCACGACGACAGCGGCGAGCACTCCTACGACGCAGAACGCGCCCAGGCGCAGCATCGGTCCGGTCAGGGCACTCACGGGATGCTCACCTCCGCTCCACGAACGAACGGCGCGAGCAGCATCGACGCGGCTGCCGACGGGTCGTCACCGAACTCCGCCGCGTCGGGCGCGATACCCGCGGCGATCTGCTCGAGGTAACGGAGCGGTGCGCGCTCGGCCGATGCGGACCGAATCGAGGAGGGGTTCGGCGCAGGCGTCCGGACCGGATCACCGCAGTTCGCGCCGTCCATGCCCGGGTACCTCGGGCAGTCCGCTGCTGTGTACGGCATCGGGTCGGCGAAATCCGGAACTGCGGTGATGTTGAACCGGCCGGTCGAGAACACCCGGGCGCCGGCACCACCGAAGACGGACAGGTAGCGAAGGGTCTCGTCGAGGCCTGTGGTGTTGCCTGCGAACGCGCCCATCACCGGTGCCCCGTTCCGGACCACCGCGATCATGTTGCCGGTGTTGGCGGACAGCACAGCCGCGCCTTCCTGCCCGAGTGACGCGCCCCCGGACAGCAGTCGGCGGATACCGTCCTCCCGGTCCAGCACGACCTGGGACAGTTCGGACGCGTTCTGCATGATGGCGACGACATCGTCGGTGGCTGCGGAGATCGCTTCGTTCACAGTTGCGAGCTGGGGGGCCGCGGCGATACCCGAATCGACGAGCGGGCCGAGATCGGTTGTCAGCGTGGCCATGCGGTCGATCGTCTCCCCCAGGGCTGTTCCCCGTCCCTGCAATGCCTGACTCATGACGTCGAGCGCGACCGAAAGCTGCTCGGGCCGAAGCTGTTCCATCAACTCGGCGGCCCGGTAGTACAGGTTCGCCAGTTGCACGGACTCCGAGGAGGTATCGACGCTCAGTTCCGCCCCCGGCTCGAGTCGCGGTCCGCGCTCGGGTTCCTCCGGCGGCACCAACTCGAGGAACACGTCGCCGAAGAGCGTGCGCGGCACGACGCGTACCCGTACCGATGCCGGAATCTCGGACATCTGCGCCGCGTCGATCTGCATCGTCAGACGGGAACTGGTGACGCCGGCGTCGATTCCGGTGAGGCTTCCCACGTGCACACCCTGGTACTGCACCCCCGCGGAACCGAAGATCAGTCCGGCGTCGGCGGGAAGTGTGGCGGTGATGCGCGGATCCCGTGACAAGGACCCGGCACCGGAAGCGACGAGCAACACCCCGGTGACGACGAGGATCGCGGTCGAGACCACACCGATCAGAGCGAGGACCGGGCGGGTCGGACCCGACATCTTGTTTATCCGGCGAGGGGCGGCGGCAGCGGGCAATGGCCGCGGGACGAGGCGTGCGGACGTCACGAGACTCCCACCCCCGGGATGGTGGGCACGAGACCCCACAGGGCGAAGGTGAGCACGACGTCGGTGATCCCGATGGCCAGGATGCTCGTACGCAACGCCCGCCCTGCGGCACGGCCCACGCCCTCCGGTCCACCCGAGGCGTAGAAGCCGTACGCACAGTGCACGATTGCCACGATCATCGCGAACACGACTGCCTTGATCAGCGAATACCAGAGGTCGGCCGGGGAGAGCGCGAGGTGGAAGTAGTAGTCGTAGGTGCCGGCCGAATTGCCCTGGAAGTTGACGACGACCAGCCGGGTGGCGACGAACGAGGCGAGCAACCCCACCATGTAGATCGGTACGACGCATACCGCCGCGGCGACGAGACGGGTGCTGGCGAGAAACGGGATCGACCGGACGGCCATCGCGTCGAGCGCGTCGATCTCGTCGGAGATACGCATCGCGCCCAGTTGTGCGGTGAAGCCCGTTCCCACTTTGGCAGCGAGCGCGATGGAGGCGACGACGGGGGCGAGTTCCCGGGTGTTGGCGATCGCGGACAGCATGCCCGACAGGGACGTCATGCCGATCAGCTCGAGTCCTCGCTGCGTTTCGACACCCACCATCATCGCGGCCACCGCGGACATCGCGAACACGATTCCGATCGTGCCGCCCCCGGCGAGCAGCGACGCGTATCCGAAACTGACATCGCCGATGTGGTAGAGCACGTGACGGAAGTACCGCCGCAGCGCAATGGGGATTCCGGCGACCGCTTTCCCGGCGAACACAACCTGCCGGCCCATCGATGCGAACCCGTCGACGGTCGCGGCGACCGGGCGATGCGTCATCGAGCGCGCACGGGTGAAGGTGGTGTACGAGATCATCAGTAGGTGCCCACCGCGGGAACGAGCACGGTGTACATCTGGGACAGAACGGTATTGACGACGAACACCATGACGAACGCCAGCACCACACCTTCGTTGACGGCGTCGGCGACACCGCTCGGTCCGCCCTTGGCGTGGAGGCCCTTGAAGGAAGCGATCAGCGCGGACGTGACGCCGAAGCACGCGGACTTGAACATGGCCGTCGCGAAATCCGACAGTCGACCGTATTCGCCGAGGGTTCTCAAGAACGCCCCGCCGGACCCGTCGTTGAGATAGATCTCGTACAGGTAGCACGCGGTGACACCGACCAGCGTGACGAGGGAACAGAGCATGAGCGAGACGAGTACCGAGGCGAGCAGTCGAGGCACCACCAGTCGTTCGACCACGTTGAGTCCCATCACCTCCATCGCCTCGATCTCTTCCCGGATCGTGCGCGACCCCAGGTCTGCACAGATCGCGGAACCGCCGACACCGGCGAGCATGAGAGCGCACACCAGCGCGGCGGCCTGTCCGACCACGACGAACGAGACGATTGCGCCGGAGTAGGCGCCGGCGCCGAGTTGTCCCGCGAGCGAACCGACCGACACCGCGATCAGTACACCGACCGGGAGCATCAGCAGTAGTGCGGGACCGCTGCAGACCTTCGCGATGAACAGCGCCTGGGTAACGGTCTCGCCGAGCGAGAGACGACGGCGGAACAGGACGCGGGCCGTGGCAACCAGGGTTTCGAGAGAGAAGCCGACGAGCGCACCGACCTGGATCGCCAGATCGTGTGCCGGTCCCTTCGGTTTGGGCAGTTCGAACGTCATGTGCCCCCTCTCCTTTCACTGATCCACGGCCCGGTCCCGAACGCGACCGGGTGGCCGGTGCGGGAGAGTCAGCCTTGAATCACGGCGGACAATCCGCCGCGGAGTTGGCCCTTGACGACCTTGCCGCTGGCGTTGCGGGGCAACGCCTCGACGAGCACGACTTCCTTGGGGTGCTTGTACCGCGCCAAGTGGTCGTCGAGGTAGGGCTGGAGTTCCTCGATGGTGAGGTCGTCGGTGCCGGGTCCGAGCGCGAGCACCGCCACGGGGACCTCGCCCCACTTCGAATCCGGACGGCCGACGACAGCGGCTTCGAGAACCTTCGGGTGCCCGAAGAGGACGTTCTCTACCTCGGCGCAGTAGATGTTCTCGCCGCCCGAGATGATCATGTCCTTCTTGCGGTCGACGACGTAGACGAAACCTTCGTCGTCGACGCGAACGAGATCTCCGGAATGGAACCATCCGCCGTAGAACGCGTCCGCCGTGGAGGACGGGTTGTTCCAGTATTCGCGCATCATGGTCGGCCCGCGATAGACGATCTCCCCGACCTGACCCGGTTCGACGTCGTTCATCTCGTCGTCGACGACACGCGCCTGAATCGTGGGTATGACCCGGCCGACGGATCCGAGCTTGCGAATCGCGTCGTTTCCGTCGAGGACGCACGTGATCGGCGACATCTCCGTCTGCCCGAACACCGCGACATTGAAAGCATCCGGGAAGGATTCGGCCATTGCGCGGAGGATGGTATCCGAACTCGGCGCTGCGCCCCAGGAGATGTTGCGCAGCTTCAGCTTTCGCGGGTTCGACTGCTGGGCTGCGCACACGGCCTGCCACTGCACGGGAACCAGGAACAGACTGGTCACCTGCTCCGCTTCGAGTACGTCGAGGAGCACCTCGGGGTCGAACGCGCCGACGGGGTGGATCACCGTCGTCGTGCCGAGCATCAGGCTCGGTGCGATCGAACCGAGCGCCGCGATGTGGAACATCGGCGACGCACAGAACCCGATGCCGGATTCGTCGAAGAGGCGGAACGCCCGGATGCACGTGAGCGACTGGGCTTCCATGTTCGAATGTGTGAGCACAGCGCCCTTCGGGCGGCCGGTGGTTCCGGAGGTGTACATGATGAGCGCCGGCGTGTCGTTCGGGATCTCCACCGGCGTGCGGGCATCGCCGTCCTCGGCGACGAGGTCGTCGTAACTCACGGCGTCGCCCTCGGGTTCGGCACCGAGGGTGACGAAGAGTTCGATGCCTTCCGACTGTGCTCGCGCAGCGGCGGCGAGCGGGACGAGTGGCCCTTCGGCGACAATGGCTTTCGCACCGGAATCGGCGACGAGGAATGCCACCTCGGGCGCGGTCAAGCGGAAGTTCACGGGGACCGCTATGGCACCGAGCGCATTGGCGGCCAGTACCGTCTCGAGGTATTCGGGGCGGTTGAGCATCAGCACGATCACCCGGTCGCCGAAGCCGATGCCCCGCCGCGACAGCGCATCTGCCAGCTTGTCGATCCGTGCGTCCAGCTGAGACCAGGAGATGGATTCGCCCAGGAATCGGAGTGCGGTGCGGTCGGGAATCATCAACGCGTGCCGGGAGACCTGGTTGTTCCAGTTGTTGCTACGAAAACGCATCGACTCGGTGACAGTCGATCGGGTGCCGGTCGATCCGGGAGTGCCTGCGGGGGGCGCCATCGATGGGTCCTCTCGTGACGGGACAGGAAGGCGAACCGGTGGGAAGCCGAGCCTTCGATGTGTGAGGCACATTACAGGGGCGACGGTGGTAAGACCAGAGTTTTGTTAACGTAGATTCTCCACGGTCGAACACTGACAGAGCGCGATATCCCGAAAGGGAGCAGACCCGAACGACGCGTGTGTTATCCGCTTTCAGCAGCGGCTTTTCCGAATGGCACCGTGCAGCGTGGTGATGTCGCGGTCCGCGACTCACCGTCGGAAAGTGCACGACCTGTTGGAGTATTCCGGCTACGTGAAACGGGCGGGGCGCTTCTCCAGCATCGCCATGGCGCCCTCGGCGAAATCCGCCGAAGTGAGCAGTTCCACCTGACCTTCTTTCTCCCGCGCAAGCGCGCTGTCGAGCAGTGGGAGGGTCGCGGCGTTGAGTGCTTTCTTGGTGAGGGCCTGTGCGCGTCGGGGTCCCCGCGCGGTGCGCGCGGCCACCGCGTCCACGTGTGCCGCGAGTTCGTCGTCCGGCAGTGTCCGCGCCACCAGTCCGAAACGGTCGGCGTCCGCGCCACCGATGCGTTCGCCGAGCAGCGCCATCTCGGCCGCGCGAGCGCGGCCGATCGCGGCCGGAACGAGCAGACTCGCCCCACCGTCGGGCATCAACCCGATGTTCACGAAGGACAGCAGGAAGTATGCGCTCTCGGCAGCGTAGGTAAGGTCGGCGACGAGGGCTATCGACACTCCGACACCGGCGGCAGGACCGTTCACTGCCGCGATGACGGGAACGGAAACGTCGGTTATCGCGCGGATCAAACCGGTAGTGGCATCCATCGCCACGGTCGGGTCCTGCGGATTCGCTGCTCCCGCAGCGAGATCCGCTCCGGTACAGAATGCCTTGCCCTCACCGGTGATAACGATCGTGCGCACCCGGGTGTCGGTATCGGCCGCCGTCACCGCGTCGCGCAGCGCCGACAACGTCGCCAGATCGATCGCGTTCATTCGCTTGGGCCGGGAAACGGTGAGCCTGAGGATCCCGTCGGCGAGTTCGGAGCGGAGTCCCTCGACGGTGGACGTTGCGGTCATGCCCCCACCTCCGAGCCGGCGGCCACGAAACCCTGGAGCCGGCTGGTGATGATGTCCTCGGCTTCGGCGACCATGCGTGTGACGAGGTCCGACACCGTCGGTATGTCGTCGATCAGCCCCTGACTCTGACCCGCGCTCCAGATTCCTGCGTCGAGGTCTCCGTACTCGAACACCTTCCGGCCGCGGGCGCCCGAGACGAGGTGCTGGATATCTCCGAACTCCGCTCCGCCCGACTCGATGTCGACAACCTCGCGACTGACGGCATTGGAGGCGACGCGGGCCGTGTTCCGGAGCGTCCGGAAAATGAGCTTGGTGTCGAGTTCGGTATTCCGGACGATCTGCTCCTTGACCTCCTGCGCTACCGGCGACTCGACCGTGCACATGAACCGGGTGCCCATGTTCACCCCTTCGGCACCGAGCGCGAGCGCGGCTACGAGACCGCGGGCGTCGGCGATTCCACCGGATGCGATCACCGGGATCGTGAGCTTGCGGGTAGCGGCCGGGATGAGAATCAGGCCCGGCACATCGTCTTCACCGGGGTGCCCGGCACATTCGAAGCCGTCGATACTCACCGCGTCCACGCCGATCCGTTCCGCTTTGACCGCGTGACGAACGCTGGTGCATTTGTGGATCACCTTGATACCGGCGTCCTTGAAAAAGGGAAGGTGGTCCGCGGGGTTGAATCCCGCTGTTTCGACGATCTCGATACCCGAGTCGACGATGGCCTGCCGGTATTCGGCGTACGGAGGCGGGTTGATCGAGGGAAGAATGGTGAGGTTGACACCGAACGGCTTGTCGGTGAGTTCGCGGGTCCGCTCGATCTCACGCACGAGATCCTCGGGGGTCGGCTGCGTCAGAGCCGTGATGAAGCCGAGCGCGCCGGCATCGGCGACAGCGGCGACCAGTTCGGCGCGGCCGACCCACATCATGCCGCCCTGAACGATGGGATGTTCCACCCCGAACATCTCGGTGAATCGAGTCCTCACGGGTCCCCCTCGGATCCTGGATGTGCTTGTGTCCAGCACGATTCCCTACCTCAATTCCATGAATTGCATTGAGAATCGGTGTTAACTTTGGTGGCTCCTCCGGGGTTTGTCAATACGTTCTGTACTGCGGTTTTCCGCCGCTCGCGAGGAAGATGCGCGTTCCTTTCCGCGGGGTGCGGCTGTTACCTTTGAAACCGACCATCCCCCTACGGCCCCGGTCGTGGGCCGCGCTCCACCCCATCCGAGGAGGCCCGGTGCCCGAACACGCGCAGGTCGAGGCGCGCAACCGCGCGGAGGCCGGCTCCGCCACTCCCGCACCGCGCCGCCGGCCCAAGAACCGGAAGGCGCAGATCGCCACCGTTGCCGCCGAGGCCTTCAGCGAACGCGGCTACCACGGAGTGAGCATCGACGAGATCGCGTCCGCAGTCGGCATTTCCGGTCCCGCGCTGTACCGGCACTTCCCGAACAAGTACGCGCTCTTCCACCACGCCGTCGCCACGCTCGCCGACGCGCTCGAAGGCGCATTGAACGAGCTCGATCCGGGGGACGACCAGGATCCGGCCGACGTGCTCGACCGGCAGCTCACCTCGCTCATCCGGACCACCGTCGACAACCGGCGCACCGGGGGTCTGTATCGCTGGGAGCGGCGGTACCTCACCAGCGACGACCGCAGCGTGATCCGCTCGAAGATGGTGGCGATCAACAGGCGGCTCGCGCATACCCTCTCCCGTCTGCGACCCGATCTTTCCGACTCCGAGCACGTGCTGCTCAGCACGGCCGTGCTCAGTGTCATCGGCTCGATCACCACCCACCGCGCACCGTTGTCCACCCGTCGCATCCAGCAGTTGCTGCTCGATGCCTGCCGCGCACTCGCCGCGGTCCCCCTCGTACCGGATCTCCCGGAAGCCGACCCGGCGCCCGCACCCCAGGGCCTCACCATGGCGAACAAACGCGAAGTGCTGCTCCACGAGGCCGTGTTGCTGTTCGATGCCCGTGGTTACCACGAGGTGAGCATCGAGGAGATCGGGACGGCGGCGGGCATCAACGCCTCCGGGGTCTACCGGCACTTTCCCAGCAAAGCCGAACTTCTCGCAGCCGCCTTCAGGCGCGCCGCCGATCGGGTGGCGGTGGCCGTGGGCGCGGCCCTGACCGAGTCGACGACACCGGCCCAGGCGCTCGAGACCCTCAGCGACTTCTTCATCCGGCTGTCGTTCGAGCACAGCGCACTGATGTCGGTGTATTTCGCGGAGATCGGGAACCTTCCGGCCCATCACCGCAGCGACCTGCGGAACATCCAGCGACTCAACATCGAAGACTGGGCGCGGCTCATCGGGGAACTGCGCAGCGACCTGTCGCCGGTGGAATGCCGCTTCCTCGTGCACGCGGCCCTCAACGTCGTGCTCGACACCGGCAACCTCCTGCGATTCCGGTCCACCGCATCCACGCGGCGCCGAGTGCAGCAGTTGATGCTCGCGATACTGCTCGGCACACCCCGGCCGGAAGCACAGCACGGATGAGCCGCACGGCGACAGCAGCAGTTCTCCGGACGTACGGGGCCCCGTTACAACTCGAGCACGTCAGCGTCCCCGATCTTCGTCCCGACGAAGTCCTCGTGCGCATTCGCGGCGTCGGAATCTGCCACACCGACCTCACCGCGGCGGCAGGGGGCGTCCCCATTCCGGTGCCCGCGGTCCTCGGACACGAGGGCGCCGGCATCGTCACCGAAGTCGGCACGGCGGTGACGCGACTCGCGGTCGGAGACGCGGTGGTTCTGGGTTTCGATTCGTGTCGGCAGTGCCGCAATTGCACACGCGGCCGACCCTCGTATTGCGCCCGCTTCGCCGGGCTCAACTACGGCGGTACCCGGAGCGACGGCACGACGGTTCTTCAGGACGCGAACGGCGATGCCCTGCACGGTAACTGGTTCGGGCAATCGTCCTTCTCGTCGCTGGCGGTGGTCACCGAGCGCAATGCGGTGCGGCTGCCCTCCGACGTACCGGTCGCTCTCGCGGGACCTCTCGGATGCGGGCTCGCCACCGGCGCGGGCACGGTCCTCCGGGTTCTTCGGCCGGAACCCGACTCGTCGATCGTGGTGTTCGGCCTCGGTGCGGTCGGGATGGCCGCGATCATGGCCGCCCGCATCGCGGAGTGCACCACCATCGTCGGTATCGACCCCAACCGTCGCCGGCACGACCTCGCGCGCGAACTCGGGGCCACCGAGGTGGTATCACCCGACGAGCACGACGACCTCGGCCGTCATGTCCGTCGTCTCACGGGCGGCGGAGCCGATTTCGCGGTCGAAGCCGTAGGAACCGAATCGGTTGTTCGGCAGGCGTTGTCGTCGTTGGGCAGTCCCGGCGTGTGCGCGACACTCGGCCTGCAGGCAGGCCGCAATCCCATCACGGTCGATCAGACACATCTGCTCGGCGGGCGCACGCTGACCGGAGTGATCGAAGGTGACGCGGATCCTCATCGGTTCCTGCCCGAACTCGCGGACCTGTGGCGTGACGGCCGTTTCCCCGTCGAGAAACTGGTCCGTACGTTCGACTTCACAAAACTCGACGACGCCCTCGATGCCGTGCGCTCGGGCGAGGTCGTCAAGGCAGTTCTGACCTTCGACAACTAGAGGAGACGACATGGACGTAGTTCGGCACGTCGCGGACCTTCGCGCCCGCACCGAGACAATCGATCCGCGCGAACTCGACGCGTTGTGGCCACGTCTCACGCCGGCACGGATAGACGATCTCGTCGGATTCCGCTGGAAAGGGTTCAGCTTCGATACCGGCCATCGCACACACGGGCTTCTCGGCGCGTCCCGGTGGTACGGGAAGACGTTCGCCTCACCGACCGAGGTGCAACCCCTGGTGTGCCGCGGTGAGGACGGGGAACTGTTCTCCGACAAGGAAACCGGTCGCGGAGAGGCGAGCCTGTGGGAAATCGTGTTCCGGGGCGAGGTGACCGCGACGATGGTGTACGACGGCATGCCCGTCTTCGACCACTTCAAGAAGGTCGACGACGACACACTGATCGGTGTGATGAACGGGAAGGGAAAACTCGTCTTCGACGGCGGAGAGCACTACTGGTTCGGACTCGAGCGCGACGTGGCTCTCTGAGTTCTCCGTCAGATGAGATGCTGCTGCGCTGCCATGCGGCGGCGCATGTCGCGCAGGTAGTACGTCGCCGACAACTGCCGGATCGGCCTCGGGACGAGGCGATAGAGCGGGGGAAAGACCTTCCAGAAGAGGTCGAATCGGCGCTGGTCGCGCCGACTCCACGGAAGAGCGAACTCCTCGCGCAACCGTTGCGGCAGAAGTCCGATCGTCATGAACCGCTGCAGGGGCATCAGCGCGCGGACTGCGAGCGGGGCTTCGCCACCGGAAAGCAGGTGGCGCGTGAAGGCACGAACCTTCGCGTCCACCTCGAACGACGCGATCTTCTCGTCCCAGTACGCCTCGAAGTCGGCTCGCGTGGCCGGCCACATGTGTTCCTTGACCTGAAGCGCGGTTCCGTACACCGCCGATTGGCGATACAGGTGCTCGAGGTCGTTGTCGCCGAGTTCGCCGAACATGCGCGAGTACATCTCCGCACCGTTGCGGTACAGCGTCGCCGCCACCCACAGTTGGAGTTCAGGATCGAACGCGTTGTACGTCTCCGAATGCACCGGCACATGGGCCTTGTTGACCATCCGCACGATCTGCTGCTTCTCCTCGGGGGAACCGAGCGTGACCGCGTAGACGTAGGTCATGGTGGTCCGCAGCCGGTCGAGCGGCCGTTGCAACGTGGTGCTGTGCTCGGCAACGCCGTGCCCGACTCCTCGCTCCGCGAGTTGCAGGAGAACAGTGGCCCCTGCTCCGAGGAGCAACATGGACTCACCCACGAAATCGGCGAGGTCGACGGAGCCGGGCGGAATCGGACGGGACTCGGTGGCGACGCGGGGTGCGCCCTCTCCGGTGCGGGTCACCATGGGCTCTCCTGACGGGAATACGGATGCAGCACGGTCATTCGAATTGTGCACACCCGTGTTCAGATAGGCAAGCGCCGGTCCTACACCCCCGGCCGGTCCGTCACCACCCGCCGGCGATGCTCGACCAACCTCTCCGCCGCGTCGTCGAACTGCACCAGGGTCTGCGTGATCACCTCGTTGTGATCGCGGACCCGCATCGCCTCGATGAGCCTGGCGTGCGCCGTGACCGCCTTCGTCCCCCACCCGGTGTCGCGTGCGTAGAGGCGGTACGGGATGACTCGTGCCGCATTGTTGAGGAACCAGGCGAGTTTGGGACTGCCCGCGATGCGGTTGACCTCCCGATGGAAGTCGAACTCCGCGTCGGCGATCCGCTCCACATCCGGCACCGCGCCGCCGGGAAGAGCGACGAGCGAGCGCAACCGCTCGTTGAGTTCCGCGAGCCGCACGAGATCCTCGGCAGTGACCCGATCCACGGCGCGCAGCGCCAGTTCCACCGCGATCTGCCCCTGCAACCAGAAGATGTCGTCGATGTCGGACCTGTTCAGGGGCGAGACCCGGTATCCACGATTCGGCGCCGACTCGACCATTCCTTCGCCCCGCAGCGTGAGGAGCGCTTCGCGCACCGGCGTGACGCTGACCCCGAGTTCGGCGGCCGTCTCGTCGAGGCGGATGAAATCTCCGGGCCGGAGCGCGCCCGACATGATCGAGCCGCGCAGGTGCCCCGCGACCTCGTCGGACAACTGCGGTCGCCGCCGCATCGGCAACCCCGCCCGCGGCCGGATCCCGCCCCGCTCACTGGCCTTGTCGGTGCTCGGTGTGGGTGCCGACATATCGTCTCCTGAGGTAGTCCGGACAACTGCACACAGGGGTTGTCCAATCACCGCGACAGCGCCTAATGTGATGTCCACTACAGCTATCACATCAAATATATTTGATGCGGTCCACAGGAAGTGTCGGTCATGACCCAGAATCTCAGTCCCTCGGAGACCTCGGAAGCGGGTACCGCGAAGGCGGTTGCCGCCTCGGAAAACTCCGACACGTTCGCCAGCCTCGACCCCCGCACCGGCGAGGTGATCGCCGAGTACCCGATCGCCGATGCTGCCGAGGTTGCCGCCGCCGTCGACCGCGCACGGATCGCCTCACGCTGGTGGGAGGCGCAGGGATTCCGCGGACGCCGGGAGTGGCTGCTCGAGTTCAAGAAAGCCATCGCGTCCGACGCCACCTCGCTCGCCACCGTCGTGTCGAGGGAGACCGGAAAGCCGTACGGGGACGCGTTCCTCGAAGTCCTGCTCGCGGTCGAACACCTCGACTGGGCCGCGCGCAACGCGAAGAAGGTGCTCCGCCCGCGCAGGGTCCCGTCGGGCATCGCAAGCTTCAACCAGGCGGCCACCCTCGAGTACAAGCCGCTCGGCGTCGTCGGTGCGATCGGGCCGTGGAACTACCCGGTCTACACGCCCATGGGTTCCATTGCCTACTCGCTGGCGGCAGGAAACGCAGTCGTCTTCAAGCCGAGCGAACTCACGCCGGGCGTCGGAAAGTGGCTCGAGGACAAGTGGAACTCGATTTCCCCGTCCCAGCCTGTGTTCCAGGTGATCACGGGTCTCGGGGAAACGGGTTCGGCGTTGGTCCGATCGGGTGTCGACAAGGTCGCGTTCACCGGATCCGGTCCCACCGCACGCAAAGTCATGGCCGCGTGTGCCGATACGCTGACCCCGCTCGTCGCCGAGTGCGGCGGTAAGGACGCAATGATCGTCGCGGCCGACGCCGACATCGACAAGGCGGTGGAATTCGCCGCCTTCGGTGCGTTCGGCAACGCCGGCCAGACATGCGCGGGCGTCGAACGGATCTACGTCGTCGAGCCTGTCTACCGCGAGTTCCTCGACAAGCTCACCGCGACCGTCTCCCGCGCACATCCGGGCGGGGACACCGATTCGACCTACGGCCCGATGACTCTGCCGCGCCAGGTGGACGTCGTGCGCGGCCATATCGAAGATGCGCTCGCGAGCGGGGGCAAAGCGGTACTCGGCGGCCTCGACTCGATCCAGGGTCTCGTCATCGGACCAGTCATCCTCACCGACGTCCCCGAGACGTCCACGGCCGTGTGCGAAGAAACCTTCGGTCCCACGGTGGTGGTCAACCAGGTTCGCGACCTGGACGAGGCGGTCGATCGCGCCAACGGCACCGAATACGGTCTCGGGGCGTCGATCTTCATCGGCAACAAGTCCAAGGGACGCGAGCTCGCCGAGCGCCTGCGCAACGGCATGGTGTCGATCAACTCGGTGCTCGGTTTCGCCGCCATCGCGTCGCTGCCGTTCGGTGGCGTCGGCGAGTCGGGCTTCGGACGCATCCACGGCGCCGACGGTCTTCGCGAGTTCAGCCGCCCCAAGTCGGTCACGGTCGAGAGGTTCAGTTCCCCACTGAAACTGATGAGCCTCGAGCGGCCGGCGCGTGACCTGAGGATTTCCGAACTCATGCTCAAGTACATGCACGGAAGGTGACCGGATGACGACCACTCCCCCGCGCACCCGCAGCCGCAAGGCGGCCGTGGTGGCGAGTCCCGCGGCTCGTATCGAGAAGGCAGGAACGTTCACGCCCCCGGACCGGGAGCCTCGCCCGCGGCGGGGTCGCATGGGGTGGGTCAAGGTCATCGAAGAACTCGACCCGGTGACGCAGCACCAGGACATCCACCGGATCACGGCCGGGTACGAATTTCCTTGGGACTACCAGCGTTCCCTCGAGTTCGCGTTGTTCCGTACCTACTGCGTTCCCACCATTTCCGCGCTCCTCGCCCGCACCGGTGAATTCGAGAAGCGCCCGCAGAAGCGTTACGACGACACAGCGCTGCTGATGGCCGAACTCGTCGAGCACGGATACGACGCCGAACGCGGCCGCGAATCGCTGCGGAACATCAACCGGATGCACGGCAAGTACTCGATCGACAACGACGACATGCTGTACGTGCTGTCGACCTTCGCGTTCGACCCGCTCGACTGGATCGACAGGTACGGGTGGCGTCGCCTCCACCCGAACGAACGTCTCGCGTCGTTCCACTTCTACCGGCAGGTCGGTATCCGCATGGGTATCAAGGACATTCCGGAGACGTTCCAGGAGTACTACCGGTTCAAGCAGGAGTACGAGCGGACGAGGTTCGTCTACAGCGACGACAACCACGCCATCGGGACCTACACGCTGCGGCTGTTCCAGTCCTGGTATCCGAAGCCGCTGCGCGGCGGAGTCGAGAAGATCGTGTACTCCCTGATCGACGACCGGATGGCCGCGGCGTTCGGGTTCCCGAAGGGCTCGGCTCGGATGCGGGCGGTGTCCGAGGGTGCGCTGCGCGCACGGTCCGCACTGGTCCGCCGCTTCCCGAAACGACGGGCGTCGCTCTCCGCAAGCAATCCGAGCAACCGGACCTACCCGGGTTACCCGCTCGGATACCGCCCGCGCGACCTCGGCGTAGAGCAGCACTGACGTCGCAGCGCCCAGGCCCCGCCCGTCGCCGTCAGACCCCCGCCGCCGTCAGACTGTCGTCGAGCGGGGCCGACGCGTCTGTCGTGACGGCAGCGCGAACGCCGACGCGAAGACCACGATCGCGCATGCGGCACACACCAGATAGGCGATGACGAACCCGGCGGTGCTCACACCGCCCGCGAAGGCGTGAGCGGCGAGCACCGATGCGACCACTGCGCTGCACACCGTGCTGCCCACCGTGCGCAGCAGAACGTTGACGCCGTTGGCTGCTGCGTTCTGCTCCAGGGGGACCGCTCCGAGAATCAGCACCGGCAACGTGCAGTATACGAGCGACGTGCCGACTGCCGCGACGAAGATCGCGGCCACGACCAGCCAGAGCGGTTTGTCCGGCACCGCGTGGATGCCGTAGCCGGCGAGCAGGAACAGCGCACCGATCATGATCGTCACCTTCGGACCGAATCGCTCGGTGATCCGCGACGCCACGATCGCAAAGATCATCATGGCGACGCTCGCGGCGAGCTGGCACGCCGCCGCCTGAAGGATCGTCAGACCGTATCCCGCGCCCTCGCCCCGCGGTGCCTGCAGCAACTGGGTGGTGATGAGTGTATTTCCGTAGAACGCGAACCCGACGAGCAACGCCGACAGGTGCGGGGTGAGCACGGAACGCCGAGCGGCGACGCGAAGGTCGACGAGCGGATTGCGGTTGCGCAGTTGCTGGAAGCCCCAGATGCCGAAGACGACCACGGCGGATGCGGCCATGGACAGCACTGCCGGGCTCGTCCAGCCCCACGAACTGCCCTGGGTGATGGGCACCAGCAAACAGATCAGTGCTGCCGACAGTCCGGCCGCACCCACCACGTCGAAGCGCCCGCCCGCGCGGCTGTCCGATTCCGGCACGACGAACCACGCCGCAAGCGTCACGCCCGCACCGATGGCCGCGGTGACCCAGAACAGCAGGTGCCAGTCGGCGAATTGCACGATGGCTGCGGCGAAGGGGATTCCGATCGCGGTGCCGATGCCGAGGGTCGAGCTGAGCATCGCAACCGAGCGGTCCACGCGATCGCGCGGCAGCACCTCGCGCAGGATCGCCATGCCGATCGGAAGCACTGCGGCGCCCGCTCCCTGCAGGCCGCGCGCAAAGATGAGCAGCCCGATGTTCGAGGTCATGGCGCAGATCAGCGATCCGATGGTCATCACCGTGAATGCGATCAGGAGCATCTTCTTCTTGCCGATCATGTCGGCGAGGCGGCCGAAGATCGGTGTCATCACCGCGCCGACCAGCAGCGTCGCCGTCACCAACCACGACACCGCGGTCGGTCCGGCACCGGTGAAGCCCGGCATGCTGGGCAGTAGCGGCACCATGACCGTCTGCATGATCGCCTGGAAGACGGCTCCGACGGCGAGCACCGCGAAGACGAACCGGCGAAGGTCCGGACGACGGGCAGCGGAAGCGTCGATGCGGGTTCGTTCCGCGGGACGGAACCGGCGGGGCACGGACAGCCGCAGAGGGACCGAAACTGTCAAGGACCCTCCTCGGCATAGGTGAATGGGTGTTCACCAGATTAGGTGAACACCCATTTACCTCACAACACGAGTGAGACGATTCACTCCCGAATGCCGTCGAGAAGCGCCTGCACCACCGGTGCGTAGAGGGCCACGACCTCGTCCAGCGTCCCCGTGGCGTGCTCCCGCATCATGCGACGACGCATGATCGCGAGACCCATCACCGCCGACATCGCGAGTTCGGCGCGCAACCTCGCATCGACGCCCGGCAGCCTCGCGGCAAGGGCATCGATCATCTGCGTCGAATAGTTCTCACGCAGCAGCCGATTGCTCTCGTCGCTCGCCCCGCTCATGAACAGAATGTTCATGGACAACGGCTTGTACGGTTCGAGCGGACGGGCGAACATCGCAACCATCCGCTCCCCCAGCGTCTCCAGCGGGCCGTCGAACAGCACCTGCGCGCCGGCTTGGAAGTCCACCAGCGCTTCGTACAACTGCTCCTTCGAGCCGAAGTACTTGATGATCAGCGGAGCACTCACCCCCGCGTCCACCGCGATGTCCTTGAGGGTGATGTCGCGGTACGGCCGGGTCGCGAACGCCTTGCCCGCCGCATCGAGGATCAGCTTGCGCGTCTCGTCCGAACTCCGTCGGCGCTTCTCGGGTTCGTCCGGAGCGATGTCGTCCGCGGCTCCGCCGGTCACATCGCTCGCCGGCCCGACAGCGCACGTCCGAGGGTGAGCTCGTCCGCGAACTCGAGGTCACCGCCCATCGGCAGGCCGGACGCGAGGCGCGTCACGGTCAGCCCGGGGAAGTCGCGCAACATCCGGACCAGATACGTCGCGGTGGCCTCGCCCTCCGTGTTGGGATCGGTCGCGATGATCACCTCGGAGACGTCGACGCCGTGCTCCTGGTTGCCGATCCGGGTGAGCAGTTCCCGGATGTGCAACTGATCGGGCCCGATGCCGTTGAGCGGATCGAGCGCACCACCGAGCACGTGGTAGCGGCCGCGGAACTCGCGGGTGCGCTCGATCGCCTGCACGTCCTTGGGTTCCTCGACCACACAGATCTGTGTGCGGTCGCGCCGGAGGTCCGAACAGATCCTGCACCGCTCCCGATCCGACACGGTGCCGCACACCTCACAGAACTGAACCCCGTCGCGCACCTTCTGCAACGCCGCCTGGAGTCGGTCGATCTCGGGAGGTTCCACCGACAACAGATGGAACGCGATGCGCTGCGCACTCTTCGGCCCGACGCCGGGAAGCTTGCCCAGTTCGTCGATGAGGTCCTGTACCGGTCCTTCGTACAACGCGAACCTCTAGAGACCGGGCAAGCCGGGAATGCCGCCGCCGAGACCGCCGGCGAGCGGGCCGAGCTTCTCGGCGGCACTCTCCTGCGCCTTCGCGGATGCGTCGGCGATCGCACCGACCACCAGGTCCTGCAGGGTTTCGACATCGTCGGGATCGACGACCTTCGGATCGATGTGCACGGCGACGACCTCACCCGTGCCCTTCACCGTCGCGGTCACCAGGCCTCCACCGGCCTGACCGGTGACCTCCTCCTGTGACATTTCGTTCTGAGCGGCCATCAGTTGCTGCTGCATCTGCTGGGCCTGAGCGAGGAGTTGCTGCATGTCGGGCATTCCACCGGGTTGCACGGACACGTCCTTTCTGCACGTTTGTCTGTCCAGGGTAGTCGTCCACCGTCTGCGGTGATACGACGGAGAGTTCAGTCCACTTCGTTCTTCAGGTTCTGAAGGACCTGCTGCTGGATCTTGCGCAGACCGATCGGCGCGAAGGTCTTCTCGAAGAATCCACCGATACCACCCGCTCCGTTCCAGCCGGTGAGGACGACCACCGTCGAACCCGTGCCGTGGGGCACGACGCTCCAGGTGGTCACGAGCGACGAGTTCGTGTCCGTCTCCGTGATGGTGCTGCCGGAAACAGAGACGGTGGCCTGCACATCGCGCTGCCGCTTCTCGGTGGCCTGGAGAATCCAATGCACGACGGTGCCCTCACCCCGGCCACCCGAGATCACCCGGTAGTCGCGGTAATGATCCGACAGGATGCGGGGGCGCACCGTCTCGTAATCGGCGAGGGCAGCAAGCACCTTGTCGGGCGCTGCCTCCAGTTGTATCGAACTGCTCGCACTGACCTGCGCCATGTCGATTTCCTCCGTAGTTGGTCGGATACTGCTTGTGGACGAGTTCTCCGTCCATCCTGCCTTCTCATCAGTACCGGGACGGGCACGAGCCACGGGTTTATTGTGGGTGTGCCATCAAGCAGCGCCGCAGGGGAGTCGATGCTCATGCTGGGATCGTCACGCGCCACGAGTCCGTACGGACTGCAGGTTCACCGCGAAGGTGTGGAACGACTGTTGCGCTCGTACCGCAACATTCCCGAGCGTGCGCCGGTACGGCTCGCGAAAAAGACGTCGAATCTCTTCCGTGCCCGCGCGAAAGTGGATGCGCCCGGGCTCGACGTCTCCGGCCTCGGCGGTGTCGTGTCGGTCGACCCGCGTACCCGCACCGCGGACGTCGCCGGGATGTGCACCTACGAAGACCTCGTCGACGCGACATTGCCCTACGGGCTCGCTCCCCTCGTGGTTCCGCAGCTGAAGACCATCACCCTGGGCGGCGCCGTCACCGGTCTCGGAATCGAGTCGACCTCGTTCCGGAACGGTCTGCCCCACGAATCGGTGCTCGAGATGGACATCCTCACCGGCGCAGGTGAGATCGTCACGGCGCGGCCCGACGGCGAACACTCGGACCTGTTCCGCGGATTCCCCAATTCGTACGGGTCCCTCGGATACGCGACCCGCCTGAGGATCGAACTCGAACCGGTGAAACGGTTCGTGGCCCTGCGCCATCTGCGGTTCGATTCACTCGCCGAGATGCAGGCCGCGCTCGACCGGATCACCGCCGACCGCGTGTATGCCGGTGTCGCCGTGGACTACATCGACGGCGTCGTCTTCTCGGCCGACCAAAGCTACCTCACGCTCGGCGCCGGGACGGACGAGCCGGGTCCGGTATCCGACTACACCGGACGCGACATCTACTACCGGTCCATCCAGCACGCGTCGGTCAACCATCCCAAAACCGATCGGCTCACGATCCGCGACTACCTGTGGCGCTGGGACACCGACTGGTTCTGGTGTTCGAGGGCGTTCGGGGCACAAGACCCCCGAATCCGCCGGTTCTGGCCGAAGCGACTGCTGCGCAGCAGTTTCTACTGGAAGCTCATCGCGCTGGACCACAAATACGCGGTCGCCGATCGAATCGAGGCACGCAAGGGCAATCCCCCTCGTGAGCGTGTCGTGCAGGACATCGAGGTACCGATCGAACGCACCGAGGAGTTCGTGCGGTGGTTCCTCGAGGAAATCCCCATCGAGCCGATATGGCTGTGCCCGTTGCGATTGCGCGATCGTCACGGGCAGGGCGGTGCATCGTTCGATGCGCAACGTCCGTGGCCGCTGTATCCCCTCGAACCCAAACGCACGTATGTCAACGTCGGCTTCTGGTCCTCGGTTCCCGCCGATCCCGGCGGAGTCGACGGTGCCGCGAACCGGCTCATCGAAAACAAGGTGGCGGAACTCGACGGTCACAAATCCCTGTACTCCGACTCGTACTACACACGCGACGAGTTCGAGAAACTGTATTACAGCGGTGGGGATTACACCGCACTCAAGAAGAAGTACGACCCACGGTCCCGCTTACTGGACCTTTTCTCGAAGGCGGTGCAAAGAAGATGACCACGTTCAAGTCCGAGCCTTCAGTCGGCGTGCGCCCGGCCGATGACAAGATCCCCCTCGCGAAGATCGTCGAAACCGTCACGGGCGGCGACATGCCGCTGCGTTTCACGGCGTACGACAATTCGGCCGCGGGTCCGGAAAACTCCCCCTACGCCCTTCATCTCGCGTCACCCAAGGGCGCGACCTACATCGCGACCGCACCCGGCGACCTCGGGATGGCGCGCGCATACATCTCCGGTGAACTCGAGATTCGCGGCGCTCATCCCGGTAACCCCTACGCCGTGCTTGCCGCCCTCGGAGACATGCACTTCGAGCGGCCTCCAGCCCGCGTCCTCGCGCAGATCGCCCGGTCGCTCGGCCCGGAACTGCTCAGGCCGATCGCACCGCCGCCGCAAGAACATCTGCCCCGATGGCGCCGCATCGCGGCAGGTCTCCGGCATTCCAAGAATCGCGATGCCGAGGTCATCCATCACCACTACGACGTGTCCAACACGTTCTACGAGTACGTACTCGGCCCGACGATGACGTACACCTGCGCTCTCTTCGATTCCGAGAGCCAGAAACTCGACGATGCCCAGGAGAACAAGTACCGCCTCATCTTCGAAAAGCTCCGCCTGCAACCCGGTGACCGTCTCCTCGACATCGGTTGCGGCTGGGGCGGAATGGTGCGCTTCGCCGCGCGCCGCGGGGTGAAGGCACTCGGGGTGACCCTGTCGCGCGAGCAGGCGGAGTGGGCACAGCAGGCGATCGCGGACGAAGGGCTCGGCGATCTGGCCGAGGTTCGGCACTCCGACTACCGCGACGTGACCAAAACCGGATTCGACGCGATTTCGTCGATCGGCCTCACCGAGCACATCGGCGTCGGGAACTACCCGGCGTACTTCCAGTTCCTGCACGACAAGCTGCGGGTGGGCGGGCTGCTCCTCAACCACTGCATCACGCGCCCGCACAACCGTGGGCGGGTGAAGGCGGGCGGATTCATCGACCGGTACGTGTTCCCCGACGGGGAGCTCACCGGCTCCGGCCGCATCATCACCGAAGCGCAGAACGTCGGATTCGAAGTGGTGCACGAGGAGAACCTCCGGCAGCACTACGCGTACACCCTCGCCGGTTGGTGCGAAAACCTCGAAAAGAACTGGGATGCGTGCGTCGCCGAGGTGGGCGAGGGCACCGCGCGGTTGTGGGGCCTGTACATGGCCGGGTCCCGGCTCGGATTCGAACGCAACATCGTCCAGTTGCACCACGTGCTCGGCGTCAAGCTCGGCGCGGACCAGCGTCCGCAGGTGCCCCTGCGCCCATGGTGGGTCGCATAGGCCCGGCGCCGCCGGCCTCACGCCGATGACACCGTAGCCGGAAACGAGGAAGGGCCCCGAAGCGATTCAGGGCCCTTCCTGTCTGTCTATCGGACGTGCATGCGCAGGTCAGTCGCGGAGCGACGCCGGCGGGGTGAAACGCTCACCGTACTTCGCGGCGAGCTCCTCGGCCCGCTTCACGAAGCCTGCCTTGCCGCCCGGGTATCCCGTGACGAACTGCGAGACACCACCGGTCCACGCCGGGAAGCCGATACCGAGGATCGAACCGATGTTGGCGTCGGCGGTGGTCTCGAGAACACCCTCGTCGAAGCACTTCTGCGTCTCGATGGCCTCGGCGAAGAGCATCCGGTCGATCAGGTCCTGCAGCGGAACGTCGAGGGTCGCGACGGTCTTGAAGTGATCGCGCACGCCCTGCCAGATGCCCTGACGCTTGCCGTTCTCGTCGTACTCGTAGAAGCCGGCCTTCTCGAGACGGCCCGGACGACCCTGCTCGACCATCCAGTCGATGACGTCGAGCGCGGGGTGACGGGTGGCGCCCATCTTGGTGTCGCCCTGCTTGGCGGCCTCCGCGGTCTCCTTGGCGATCTTCTGCATGAGCTTCATGTTCAGCTCGTCGGTCAGCTGCAGCGGCGGAGCCGGGTAGCCCGCCTGCGAACCGGCCTGCTCGATGGTCGCGGGCTCGATGCCCTCGCCGAGCATCGCGATGGCCTCGTTGACGAACGTGCCGATGACGCGCGAGGTGAAGAATCCACGGCTGTCGTTGACGACGATCGGGGTCTTGCGGATCGCGAGCGTGTAGTCGAACACGCGGGCCAGCGCCTCGTCCGAGGTCTTCTCACCCTTGATGATCTCCACCAGCGGCATCTTGTCGACCGGCGAGAAGAAGTGGATCCCGATGAAGTCCTCGGGACGCTTCACACCCGTGGCGAGACCGGTGATCGGCAGCGTCGAGGTGTTGGAGCCGAGCAGCGCGTCGGGTTCGACGATGTCCTCGATCTCCTGGAACACCTTGTGCTTGAGCTCGGTGCTCTCGAAGACGGCCTCGATGACGAAGTCGACGCCCTTGAAATCGGCCGCGTCGGCGGTCGGGTGGATGCGGCCGAGCAGTTCCTTGGACTTCTCTTCGGTGGTCTTCCCACGCGAGAGTGCCTTGGCCTCGATCTTCTCCGAGTAGTTCTTGCCGCGCTCGGCGGCCTCGATGCTGATGTCCTTGAGGACGACCTCGTAGCCGGCACGCGCGGAGACGTACGCGATGCCCGCGCCCATCATGCCGGCGCCGAGCACGCCGATCTTCTTGATCTCACGCTTGGGCACGTCCTTCGGACGCGACGCGCCGGAGTTGATGGCCTGCATGTCGAAGAAGAACGCCTGGATCATGTTCTTCGCGACCTGGCCGGTGGCCAGTTCCGTGAAGTAGCGGGACTCGATGGTCGACGCGTTGTCGAAGTCGACCTGCGAGCCCTCGACTGCGGCGGACATGATCGCGCGCGGAGCCGGCATCGGCGCGCCCTTGATCTGCTTGCGCAAATTCGCCGGGAACGCGGGGAGGTTCGCGGCAAGCGAGGGGGTCGACGGGGTGCCGCCAGGGATCTTGTATCCCTTGACGTCCCACGGTTGCACGCCACCCTCGGGATTGGCCTTGATCCACGCCTTCGCAGCGGGAACGAGTTCGTCGACGCTGCCGACGACCTCGTGAACCAGGCCGATCTCCTTGGCCTTCACGGCGTTGTACTTGTTGCCCTGCAGCAGGACCGAGAGGAGCGCGGTCTGGATGCCGAGCAGACGCACGGTGCGGGTGATACCGCCGCCACCGGGCAGCAGGCCGAGGCTGGCCTCGGGCAGCCCGATCTGAACGCCCTTGACGTCCGCAGCGATCCGGTGATGGGTCGCGAGAGCGATCTCGAGGCCACCGCCCAGGGCCGCACCGTTGATGGCGGCGACGACGGGCTTGCCGAGGGTTTCGAGGCGACGGAGGTCTGCCTTGATGTCCTGTACCTCGTCGAACGCGGCCTGCGCGTCGTCCGGGCCGATCGCGATGATGTTGCGGAGGTCGCCTCCGGCGAAGAAGGTCTTCTTCGCCGACGTGATCACCACACCGCTGATCGAGTCCTTCTCCTCGACCAGGCGGTCGACGGTGGCTTTCATGGAGGACTTGTAGAGCGCGTTCATGGTGTTCGCGCCCTGGTTGGGGTCGTCCAGGGTGAGCACAACGATGCCGTCGGCGTCCTGATCCCAAGAAATCATGTTGTCGGTCACTGTATTTCGAATCCTTCCGGGTATCAGACGCGCTCGATGATGGTGGCCACGCCCATACCGCCACCGATGCACAAGGTGACGAGGGCGCGCTTGGCTCCGCGGCGCTCGAGCTCGTCGATCATGGTGCCGGTGATCATGGCGCCGGTAGCGCCGAGCGGGTGACCCATCGCGATGGCGCCGCCGTTGACGTTGAGCTTCTCGTCCGGGATCTTCAGATCCTTCTGGAACTTCAGGACGACGGACGCGAACGCCTCGTTGATCTCGAAGAGGTCGATGTCGTCGGCGGTGAGACCGGCGGCGGCGAGCACCTTCTCGGCGGCCGGAGTCGGACCGGTGAGCATGATGGTCGAATCGGCACCCGAGGTGGCCGTCGCCACTACGCGGGCACGCGGGGTGAGACCGAGATCCTGGCCGGCCTGCTCGGAGCCGACGAGCACGAGAGCCGCGCCGTCGACGATGCCCGAGCTGTTACCGCCGTGGTGGACGTGGTTGATCTTCTCCACGAAGTGGTACTTCTGCAGCGCGACAGCGTCGAAGCCGCCCATCTCGCCGACCGACGCGAACGACGGCTGCAGCTTCGCCAGACCCTCGAGGGTCGTGTCGGGACGCATGTGCTCGTCCTGCTCGAGGATCGTCAGACCGTTCTGGTCCTTGACGGGCACGACCGACTTCGAGAAGTAGCCACCGGACCACGCTGCGGCTGCGAGCTGCTGCGAACGCAGTGCGTAGGCGTCGACGTCCTCGCGGGAGAAGCCCTCGATGGTCGCGATCAGGTCGGCCGAGATGCCCTGGGGCACGAGGTAGCTGTCGTAGTTCGTGGCGGGGTCGAGCATCCACGCGCCGCCGTCGGAACCCATGGGCACGCGCGACATGGACTCGACACCACCGGCGAGGACCAGTTCGTCCCAGCCGGAGCGGACCTTCTGCGCAGCCATGTTGACGGCTTCGAGGCCGGACGCGCAGAAACGGTTGATCTGGACACCACCGGTGGTGGCCGGCATGTTGGCGACGGTGACGGCGGTGCGAGCGATATCGGCACCCTGATCGCCGACCGGGCCCACGACACCGAGGATGAGATCCGAGATGCGGTTCTCGTCCAGGTCGGGGAAGCGGACGCGCAGTTCGTCGATCAGGCCGGTAACCAGAGAGATCGGCTTGACGGAGTGCAACGATCCCGTCTTCTTGCCTCGGCCTCGTGGTGTTCGGATGGCTTCATAGATGAATGCCTCGGTGGTCACAGTGCGCAGGTTCCTTCCCGTGCTTGCGGAGTAACAGCACGGACGGCCCCGCTCGGAGCCGTCGTGCCCAACTTCACACCACCGTAGAAGGTGTGGCCCATAGCAGTAAGGACCGAAGCGATCGAGGTCCGTGACCGAACCGAGCGACCTTCCGTCAGAACACGCACCGCGAAGACGGTCGAAGAAACGGGGTTCGCTCTGACACTGGGCAGTCGCCCGCAGCGATCTGATGGAGCAACTCGCCGATCAGCGGCCGAAGCTGACCAAGGATCGCAAGGAAGTGCAGCAGGCCGTGGGACTCGAGACCAAGGACGGTATCTGACCCGCCGCTACTTCTCGTCGAGTCGCTTCGCTCCCAGCATGTCCTCGAGCAGTTCGATCGCGACATCTTCGGGGTCGCGCCGCGCCGAGGGATCGCCCGGGGTGGCGGCCTCGGCGAACATCTGCTCGACGTCCTCGGGGGTCACCACAGACGGGTCCGGGGGCGGGAGCGGCACGTAGCCAGGCTCGAGTCCGGGGTCGTCGGGCAGGTCGGGCGCTTCCGGCGGCGGGATGTCGTCGTCGGGCGGGGTCGCGGAGGCATTCTGCGGAGGCCCCGACGGTCCGGACGGCGCCGGGGACGGGGCAGGTGTCTGCTTCGCTTGGCTCGGACGGGAAAAACGCGGCTGTCCGGATTGCTTCGACTGTGCTTGTGCGGGAGTGGTTTTGACCGGGGCGGCCGGGGCAGACCCGTGCAGGCACGTGACTTCGAACGTGCCCCCGAAGACGTCGCCGAGGGCGGCGGCGATCACGGTCGCGTTGCGAGGTTCGGCCAGTCGCTTGACCAGCGGCGCAGAGTCGTGGACGAGGACGACGCGGTTACCGTCGACTTCGCGCACCGTCGCACCGGACAGCATGACTTCGACCGTGCGGCTGCGGTCCCGCACCTTCGCCCGGACCTCGGACCACACCGCGCGGATTGCGGCGGCGTCGGGTCCTGCCGCTGCGGGGACCTCGGAAACCTCCTGCGGCAGCGTCTGTGCCGCAGCCGGTTCCGGCTCGGGAGTACGCCGGGGCTCCGGAACGGCGTCGGGTTCCGGTGTGGTGGCCGGGCTGTCTCCGGCCCGGACCGCGTCTTCCGCTGGAGCTGGCGGGGACGCCTGCGCCGGCTGTCGATCCGGCACGGGGGGCGACACCGGATCAGGCTCGGACGGAGCAGGCGGGGCTGCCGGGACCGTGGTATCGGGCTGCGAAGGCGGCGTCGCCTGGCGCTGGGACGGCCGCCGGAATCGGGTCGCGGCGTCGCCTGGCGCTCCCGCAGGTTGCGGCGGGACGACGGCATCTGCCGGCGTATCTCGTTCCGGAGCGGTGCCGCGGGCGGGCGCCGCGACGGGCCGCGCCGCGACCATGCCTTGCTCGAGCCGTTCGAGGCGTTGCAGCACAGCCGAATCCGTATCGGACGCCGCGGGGAGCAACATGCGTGCGCACATCACTTCGAGCAGCAGACGCGGCGCGGTGGCACCTCGCATCTCCCCCAGTCCGGCGTGGACGATCTCCGCGTAGCGGGTGAGCGTGGCCGGCCCGATCCGCGACGCCTCGTCGCGCATCCGCTCGAGGACGTCACCCGGAACGTCGATCAGGCCGCGCTCGGGAGCATCGGGGACGGTGCGCATGAGAATCAGGTCGCGGAACCGCTCGAGAAGGTCGACGGCGAATCGCCGCGGGTCGTGACCGGCGTCCATGATCTTCTCGACGGTGCCGAACAGCGCCGCGCCATCTCCGGCCGCGAGGGCATCAACCGCCTCGTCGATGAGCGCGACGTCGGTGACGCCGAGAAGCGACAGCGCCCGCTCGTAGGTCACACCCTCCGGTCCGGCACCGGCCAGCAACTGATCCATCACCGACAGCGAATCGCGTGGGGAACCGCCTCCGGCACGAATCACCAGCGGATAGACCGCGTCGGCGACCGGGACGTTCTCCCGCGTGCAGATCTCTTCGAGCAAGCCGCGCATGGCGGTGGGAGCGAGCAACCGGAACGGATAGTGGTGGGTACGCGACCGGATGGTCGGCAGCACCTTTTCGGGCTCGGTGGTCGCGAAGACGAAGATCAGATGCTCGGGCGGCTCTTCGACGATCTTGAGCAGGGCGTTGAAGCCCTGCGTGCTGACCATGTGCGCCTCGTCGATGATGAAGATGCGGTAGCGCGACTCGGCCGGAGCGTAGAACGCGCGGTCGCGGAGTTCGCGGGTGTCGTCCACGCCGCCGTGACTCGCGGCGTCGAGTTCGGTGACGTCGAGGTTGCCTCCCCCGCCCGGACCGAGCGCGATGCACGACCGGCATTTCCCGCACGGCGTGGACGTCGGGCCCTCTTCGCAGTTGAGCGAACGGGCGAGGATGCGCGCGGACGATGTCTTGCCGCATCCACGCGGACCCGAGAACAGGTAGGCATGGTTGATACGGCCGGTATCGAGGGCGGTGCCGAGCGGAACGGTGACGTGCTCCTGCCCCACCACCTCGGCAAAGGTCGCGGGTCGATATTTCCGGTACAGGGCCACGCGCCGAGAGTACCGGCGCGGGCCGACACATGAGCAGGTCGGTCTCCGCGTCGCCGGCACATCCCCTGGTCCCGGCCACGCGAGAGGAGCGTTGCGTGGGTCAGTTCATATCCGACCCTTGACGTAACGATATATCGCGTCCTATCTTGATCGTATCTACAGGAAGGGAGTGCACCTCATGCGCATCCACGGATTCCCCCACGGCGCGCGTCGCGCCGGACACGATCACGACTTCCTCCCCGATGGGCCGTTCCGCCCGGACGGACCGCAGCGGGGCACGCCGCAACACCCCGGAGGAGGGCCTCATCCCCGGCCGCATCGCGGCGGACACCCACCCCGCGGCGGACGCCGGGGCCGTGCTCAGCGCGGCGACGTGCGCGCCGCCGTCCTGATGCTGCTCACCGACGAACCGATGCACGGCTACCAGCTCATGCAGGCCATCGCCGAACGCACCGGCGGGGCATGGCGGCCCAGCCCGGGCGCCATCTACCCGACCATCGCCCAACTCGAGGACGAAGGACTCGTCGTCGTCGACAAGAACGGCGGACGCAAGCTCGTGTCGCTGACCGACGAGGGCCGCGCTCTCGTCGAAGACCCGGAGAACGTCCCGGCAGATCCGTTCGAGGGCCACACCCGCGAAGCGGAGACACCGGACCTGCGGGCAGCCCTGCACGGGTTGCAGCACGCAGCGCGGTCTGTCGCGGTGACCGGGACCGACGCGGACGTCACCGCGGCACACAAGGTGCTCACCGATGCCAAGAAGGCGCTGTACAGGATTCTGGCGGAAGACGACGGTACAACCGCGTCGCCCGAGAGCGACTGAGTTCGACGGTGACCGAGTTCGACGCGGCCTGCGCTCAGCTCCCCGCGAACATCCGGATGCGCTGCTCCCGGCTGCGCTCGAGATGCGCGCGCATGTGTTCGCGGGCCGCGGTCTCGTCGCGCGCCCGGAGTGCGTCGAGGATCTGGGCGTGCTCGTCGTTGAGCAGGTCGGGCTCGCCGTAGTTCGACGGCGGGCCGGAGTCGTAGATCCGGAGTTGGGTGGTCAACCTCACCAGCAGCGCCGTGATCGTGGAGTTGTGCGCCGCCTGCCACAGCGCCTCGTGGAACCGGAAGTTTCCCGTCCGCACCGCGACTTCGCCCGTCGCATGGCAACACGAGTCGTGGAGTCGCTCCAGGCGGGCCAGATCCAGGTCGGTATGCCGGATGGCAGCGGCACCCGCAGCCTCCGATTCGAGCGCCACTCGCGCGGCGTAGATCTCGATCACGTCCTCGGGCGTGCCCGAACGCACCCGGAAACCGCGATTCGCGCGTTCCAGCAGACCGTCGTGGGCGAGCCAGTTCAGCGCTTCCCGGATCGGCGTGCGCGACGCGCCGTACGTCTCGCTGAGCTGAGTCTCGTGCAGAGCCGCACCCCGCGGGAACTTGCCGGCGAGGATGTCCGAGCGCAGACGCAGGTACTGCTTGGACGTCTGGTCGTCGCGCCCTGTCGGCGGCACTACGAGGAGCGAACTCCCCAACTCTGCCGCAGTGTCCTGCTCGGTCATGTGTGCCCCCGTGTGCTGATCCCGGTGTGTCCGCCGATTATGCCATTGATGACACACGAATACTTGCGTATACGCTCGTGGTCGTTTAGCGTCGCAAACGAGTTCCACGAAAGGACGACCGCGTGCCCGACCAGGCTTCACCATCCGAGCAGGTGCTGATCAGCGCCGAAACACTGGCACGTGACGTCGGCACCTACACGATCCTGGACGCCACGGTGTCCTTCCCCAAACCGCGATTCGACGGCGACTACCGCCCCGAATCCGGATACGCGGCCTGGCGCGGCGCCCACCTGCCGGGTTCGGTGCACGCCGATCTGCTCGGAGATCTCAGCGCCGACCATCCCACCCTGCACTTCTCCCGTCCGGCTCCGGACGGACTCGCCCGAGCCCTGGCCGAACTCGGAGTCGCTCCCGGCGCCGACATCGTCGTCTACGACGACGGCGGCATGACGTGGGCTTCCCGCCTGTGGTGGATGCTGCGCAACGTCGGCATCCCCGCCCGCGTGCTCGACGGTGGTCTCGCACGCTGGACTGCGCTGGGGCTTCCCGTCGAGACCGGCGACGCCGCAGAGAACCACGCCACCGGCATCCGAACCGACCTGACCGACCGCGGACTGTGGCGCGATCGGGAGGACGTCATCGGCGTCGTCCGAGGAGACGAGCCCGGCACCTTGGTCTGCGCCCTCGACCACGAGCAGTTCACAGGCACCGCGACCACCCGCTACGCGCGTCGCGGGCACATCCCGGGAAGCCTCAACCTCTCGGCCAAGAGCCTGCTCGACGACGGCACCCTGCGGTCCGCGTCGCACGTGGCCGAACTGGCCGATGCGGCACTCGCCGGCGCTGCACGTCCGGTGATCCTCTACTGCGGTGGTGGCGTGTCCGCGTGCCTGGTCGCGCTCGCGCTGGTCCGGGCGGGACGCGACGACATCGCGGTCTACGACGGGTCGCTGGAGGAGTGGGCCGCAGATCCCGCCCTGCCCATGGTCACCGGCACGACCGCGACCGAATCGACCGTCACGGAAGGGAAGGGCGACGCATGACGCGATGTCCCCGGTCCTGACCCTGCCCCGAATGCCCTTCTCCGACAGGATTTCTGTGACTACCACGACGAATGCTCCCACCGTCGACGATCTCGTCTCTGCCCTCGACGCGCTCCGCGCGCGAGTGCCGCTGGTGCAGTCGCTCACCAATATCGTCTCCGCAAACTTCCTCACCAACGTGCTGCTCGCGGCCGGCGCCAGCAACGCGCACATCGACAACGCACACGAAGCCGGAGAGTTCGCGCGCATCGCCGGCGGTGTGCTCGTCAACCTCGGGACGCCCGACGACGGGACCGCCGTCGCCTTCACCCGCGCCGCCGAAGCCGCACACGATGCCGGCACCCCATGGGTGCTGGATCCGGTCGGGGTCGGCGGCCTGTCCTGGCGCACCGGTCTCGCCGCGGATCTGCTGAAGTTCCGGCCGACCGCGGTCCGCGGCAACGCATCCGAGATCATCGCGCTCGCCGGACTCGGCGGCGACACCCGCGGTGTCGACAGTGCCGACGAGGCCGCAGCCGCCCTGCCTGCCGCGCTGGCTCTGCTCGAGCACGCGGACGCCGTGTCCGCGTCGGGGCCGATCGACTACCTGGTCGGCCGCGACCGCAACGGTGAGATCACCGGACTGCGCATCGGCGGTGGCAGCGCGATGCTCCCCCGCGTGACCTCCACCGGATGCTCGCTCGGCGGCCTGGTCGCGGCGTACCTCGCGGTTGCTCCGACGCCGCTGATCGGCCTCGCGGCCGCCCACACCCACGTCGCGGTCGCGTCGGAGATCGCCGAGGAGAACTCCACCGGTCCCGGTTCGTTCGCGGTGGCCTACCTCGACGCACTGTTCACCGTCGATGCGGCGGCGCTTCGCGCCCGCGCACGCATCGACACTCTCGATCTCCCGACGAAGGACGCACACTGATGGGCATCAAGACCTTCTGGTATCTCACCCAGGCGGACGGCGACTATCCCTGGAGCCCGGACGGGCTGTACCCGGTCGACGGGCAGCGACAGATCGAGCTGGCCAAGACCATCGACGACGGCGGCTTCGACGGCGCGCTCGTGGCGACCTGGCCGAACGACCCGTTCATCTCCGCCACGTGGGCCGCGGCGCACACCAGCCGGATGAAGTTCCTCGTCGCGGTCTACGCCAACATGACACCCGCGCGGCTCCTCGCCGAAAAGGCGCTGACCTTCGACGCGTTCAGCGGTGGCCGGTTGATGATCAATTCCGTCAACGGCCGGGAGAACATCCTCACCAAGTACGACATGAACGTCGAGCACGATCGGCGTTACGAACTCGGTGAGCAGTACTGGGCCGACTTCCGCCGCATCTACGCCGAAGGCACGGAGTCGAACTTTCCCAACACCCCGCTGCGGATCGATCCGCCCGAAACCGGGCACACGGTGCCCCTCTGGGGCACAGGCGATTCCCCCGCCGGCCTGCAGAACTCCGGCAAGGTGCTCGACGCCTACCTGGTGATGCTGCGCGAAAACGCTTTCGTCCGAGACAAGTTCACCGCAGCGCGCGAATCCGCTGCCGCCGAGGGGCGCGAGTTCAGCGACTTCGGTGGCCTGTCGGGCGTGATCGTGCGCCCGAATCGCGCCGAGGCGCTCGACCGGTTCCGCTCGCTGTTCGAGAAGACCGGGATCGAGCGGATCCGCGAGGTGCTCGACAATGCGGTGCGCCGCCGGACCGGTGGTCAGCAGACCTTGGAGACGTTCACCGCTCGCGACGCGCAGCGACAGGGCTGGGTCGACACGATCAACGCCGGCAAATTGCCCGAGCCCGAGGACCTGTACCTCGGCGACGGTCTGTACGCGGGCATCACCGCCTGGTCGCCGCTGGATATCTTCGCCACCGGATCGTCGGCGGTGTACTACGTCGGCGAACCGGACGAGATCACCGGGCATGTGCGCACGCTGCGCGACGAAACCGGATTGACCACCCTCATCCTCGCGGGATGGCCGCTGATCGACGAGGCGAAGCACGTCGCGGAGCATCTCATCCCGCGGTTCCGCGAACTCTGATCTCGCAACGAAGTAGCCCGGTGGCCCAGCCGGGCTACTTCTTCGCGGCCTTCGCCTCGGCCTTGGCCGCCTTCTTGAACTCACGCACCTCGAGAAGCGACTGCTGATCTACGACATCGGCGATCGACCGGCGCGAATTCTCGTCACCGTAGGCGCCCGCCGCTGCTCGCCAGCCCGTCGGCTCCACACCGACCTGCTTGCCGAGCAGCGCGAGGAAGATGCGTGCCTTCTGGTCGCCGTATCCCGGCAACGCTTTCAGCCGCTTCAGCACTTCCTTGCCGTCCGGTTCACCGGAGGTCCAGAGCGCGGTGGCGTCGCCGTCGTAGTGCTCCACGAGGTATGTGCACAGCGACTGGATACGTTCCCCCATCGACTTCGGGAACCGGTGCACCGCGGGGGGCTGCGCACACACCGCGATGAACTCGTCGGGTTTCATCGCGGCGATCTCATGGACATCGAGCCGGCCGAGCCGATCCGCGATCTTCTTCGGGCCCGCGAACGCGGTTTCCATGGGGACCTGCTGATCGAGCAGCATCCCGATGAGCAGCGCCGCCGGATTCTGCGAGAGCAGAGCGTCGGCGTCGGGGTCTCCCACCAGATTCAGCGTTGCGTCCATGGGTCGATCATGCCCCGGTCGGCCCAGCCGACGCCACAGCCCGGCGTGACGGCCTTAGACCGGCTCCGAGCACCGTACCGAACCACGCCGCGCAGAAACGGACATTTCTCACAGGGTGTGGAATTCGCAGGCCCCTCCGAGAACCACAGGTCAGAGCGCTGCGCTCGCAGTTGTCCACGTTCGGTCCACCGGAATTCCACAGGGTTGTCCACAGCTTGGGAACAAGCGTGAACCGGGCCTTTCCGTTCGGACCCCGGCACCGGCGGAGACCGGCACGCGGTCTGCGGCGGACGCCGACCGTCGTCGAGCCGGTGGAGCTACGCCTCGAGCGCTTTCTCCGTGGCGGCGAGCAGGACGCATGTCGCGACGCCGTCCATGGCCTTTTCGAGTTCACCGAGTGACGGGAAACTCGGCGCGAGCCGGATGTTCCTGTCGTCGGGATCATTCTTGTACGGAAACGCGGAGCCCGCACCGGTGAGTGCGATGCCGGCGTCCTTCGCGAGCGAGATAACCCGCTTGGCGGTGCCGTCCACGACATCGAGGCTGATGAAGTAGCCACCCTTGGGGTCGGTCCACGACGCCACCTTCGACTCACCCAGCCGATCCTCGAGGATGCGGCGGACGAGCGCGAACTTCGGCGCGAGGATCTCGCGATGCTTGGCCATATGGGCTCGCACGCCCGCGGCATCGCCGAAGAAGCGCAGGTGCCGGAGCTGGTTGACCTTGTCGGGTCCGATGGTCTTGATGCCGAGGTGCTTCTGGTACCACGCCAGATTCTCGGTGGAGCTACCGAAAAAGCTCACACCGGACCCGGCGAACGTGATCTTCGACGTCGACGCCAGCGCGAAGACCCGGTTGGGGTGGCCGGCCTGCGCGGCAAGTCCCAGGATGTCGATCGCCGGGGCCAGGTTCTCGGTCAGCGGGTGCACCGCGTACGCGTTGTCCCAGAAGATCCGGAAGTCGGGTGCCGCGGTCGGCATCGACACGAGTTCGCGTGCGACGTCCTCGCTATAGACAGCGCCGGTCGGGTTCGAATAGGTGGGCACCGTCCACATGCCCTTGATCTGCGGATCGTTCGCGACGAGATCGGCGATCAGCCGCACGTCGGGTCCGTCGTCGCGCACCGGAACGGGGATCATCTCGATGCCGAGCGACTCGCTGATCGCGAAGTGCCTGTCGTACCCCGGTGCGGGGCACAGGAACTTGACCACCGGTTCCTGCGACCAGGGGCGCGGGGAATCGACCGTACCGTGCAGCATCGACCAGACAATGAGGTCGTGCATGATCTCGAGGCTCGCATTGTTGCCCGCGAGCAGGTTCTCGGCGGGGATGTTCAGCAGTTCGGCGAAGATCGCGCGCAGCTCGGGCAGACCGGTGAGACCGCCGTAGTTACGGGTGTCGGTGCCGTTCGCATCGCGGTAGTCGTCCTGCCCGGGCAGCGACAGCAACTCCTCAGAGAGGTCGAGCTGTTCGGGCGACGGCTTGCCGCGCGTCAGGTCCAGCGTCAGCTTCTCGGTCTTCAAGCGCTCGTAATTCGAGGACTGGCGCTCGTGCTCTGCGACGAGTTCCTCATGGCTCATCAACCCGAACTGGGTTTGCCTAGGCATGCGGAAGGACCTTTCACCGTGCACGGTGACACGGGCATCGGCGGAGATTAAGAGGACCCCGCGCACCCGGCAGAGCCCGTTGACCCTTGCTGCCTTCCGGCCCTGGGGGAGTTCACAGGATGCGCGCCGCGCGGGATCCATCGGCAAGTGTAGAGGACGTACGGCACGCCGCGCACCACCCCCCTCCCAGGGGCGGAAATCCGTAGTTCGACCTGCCCGTTTGGTAACTATGGCCGGACATTCGCTATGCTTCCCCACGGAGGATTCGCCTAGTGGCCTATGGCGCTCGCCTGGAACGCGGGTTGGGTTAACGCCCTCAGGGGTTCAAATCCCCTATCCTCCGCCACAGGAACCCCCGTGGGACGCGAAAGCGGCCCGCGGGGGTTTTCTGCATCCGGTGGACTCCGGAGTAGCGGGAACCTCGGAGCTATACGGTTCGGCGGGTCCGGCGGATCCCGACGACGAGCCCCACCACGCAGGTCAGCACTGCCGCAAGGACGCCGCGTGCGACAGCCGGATCGGCAACCGCACCTCCGAGCAACGCCCGTTCGGCGTCGACGATGTAGGTCAGCGGGTTGAGCAGCGCGACCGTCCGCATCCATGCGGGGCCCGCATCGAGCGGCAGCATCATTCCCGACAGGATCAGGAGCGGGAACAACAGAGTCTGCTGCACGGTCCAGAACATCCACTCGCGGTTCTGGGCGGCGAGGGCAAGCGCACAGGACAGTGCGCCCACCCCGATTCCGAACACACCGAGCAGCGCCAGTCCCGCAAGTACATGGAACGGGTACAACTCGAAACCGAACGGCACACACACGATCACGATGAGCAGACCCTGAATCATGAGCGGCGCGAACTCTTTCAGCGCTCGTCCCACGAGAAGTGAAGACCTGCACAGCGGGGTCGCGAGTACGCGTTCGTAGGATCCCGTCATCAATTCGTACAACAGGTTCGAACCCGTCATCGAGGTGCCGAACAGCGCAATCATGACGATCACGCCGGGCACGAACCACTGCAACGTCTCGGCGGTGGACCCGACGCCGAGTGCACCCGTGAGGAGCGGGCCGAAGAGCGCGAGGAACACGAGGGGTTGCAGCAGCGAGAACGTAAGGCTGAACGGGTCGCGGAGCAGCAGCAGTATCTCGCGGATGAACACCGCTGCGGTGTCGGCGGTGAATTTTGCGGCCCCAGCCCGTGGTGCCGTTACGTCGGCGGGGCGGGAACGAACCGGTGGGACGTCGGTCTGCACGTTCACGACGCGATCTCCTCTCGCAGGCTGCGACCGGTCAGGTTGAGAAAGACGTCGTCGAGGCTCGCCTGCGTGAGCGAGGCGGACAGCACCGCCAGGCCGGCAAGACGCATCGCTTCGAGCGCGGCGGGAAGCCGCTCGGCGCCGTGGGTTGTGGCAATGACGACGGTGACGACATCGCCCGAGACCTCGGTGTCCACGGCTCCGATGTCCGGCGGGAGAGCCCGGCGGACGAGCCCGGCCGCCTCGGTGGCGTCGAGTACGGCCGGCGAGGCGACGCGTGCGGTGATGACGTCGTCGGCATACTCGCGTTCGAGATCGCCCGGCGACGCGTCGGCGACGATCCGGCCGTGGTCGATCACCACCACTCGTTCTGCCATCTTGTCCGCTTCGTCGAGGTAGTGCGTCGTGAGCACGATCGTCATACCGGTGCGCCGGCGGAGTTCCTGGATGTGCTCCCACAGATTGGCTCGACTGTGTGGGTCCAGACCCGTGGTGGGTTCGTCGAGAAACAGCAGTGGCGGTTCGTGCATGAGACCGAGAGCGACATCCAACCGGCGCTTCTGGCCGCCGGACAGTGATTGGATGCCGCGCTTCTCGAGCCCACCGAGTTCCAGCGCCTCGATGAGTTCCGCAGCGCGGCTGCGGTATCGGCGTGCGGGCAGGCCGTAGAACCGGCCCTGGTTGTACAGCTCGTCGCGCACTTTGTAGGAGTAGCCACCGCCGTTGCCCTGTCCGATGTAACCGATGTGGGCGCGTACCCGGTCGGGGTCGCGGACGACATCGAACCCGGCGACCGTCGCCGTGCCCGATGTCGGTGTCAGGAGGCTGGTCAGCATGCGCATGGTGGTGGACTTTCCGGCCCCGTTGGGGCCGAGGAAGGCAACGAGTTCACCTTCCGCAACGTCGACGTCGACGTCGTCCACTGCCTGGATCGTGTCCTTCTTGCGACGGAACGTCTTGGTAAGTCCGCGTGCTCGGATCATCCGATTCTCTATTCGTACGTCGTACCGGAATAGGCGGGAACAGATTATCATACGATGTACGGAAATAAACCCGGAGAAAGGATCGTCGTTGCCGCCCGACCGGCAGAACGAAGAAGACAGAGAATCGGACCGCACCGCCGAGGCGACCCGTCGTCTCGCGCTGTTGTGGGCACCGACCGAACCCAAGACCCGGGGAAGAAAAGCCGGCCTCACCCGCGACGACGTGGTCGGGGCCGCAATCGCTGTCGCGGACGAGGGCGGACTGGACGCACTGTCGATGCGGCGCGTCGCGGCCGCACTTCGCGTCGGCGCCATGTCGCTCTACACGTACGTCCCCGGGCGGACCGAACTGATCGATCTCATGGTCGACCGCGCCTACTCCGAACTCGACCTGCCGGCACCGGGCACCCCGTGGCGTCCCGCGCTCGCCACGTACGCGCGCGAGCACTGGAACCTGTACCTCCGGCACCCCTGGATCCTGCAGACCAACATGTGGCGGGCACCGCTCGCTCCATACGTTCTCGACGCACAGGAAGCCGGCCTCCGCATCCTCGTGGACGAGGGCACCACGGAGCGTCAGGTCGTCGAAATCATCGGTGTCGTGGACAATTTCGTCCAAGGGCTTGCACGCGGCGCGATCGCGGAGAACCGGGACAGGGAGAACACCGGACTCGACCGCGACGCGTACTGGATGTCGATGAACAGTTTCTGGGAAGACTGGTTCGACGTCGAGCGCTACCCGACCATGACCCGTGTCTGGGAAGCCGGGGCCTTCGACGAACCGGACGGGCCGTTCGAACCGAGCCTCGAACGACTCCTCGATTCGATCGAACTCACGATCGAGAAGGCCCGGAAGTCACGCACGCCGTGACTCCCGGGGCGGCAACCCGTTTCGCGGGGTTCACTCGCACGCGACCCCGTCTTTGTCACGGTCCATCTCGGCCCGGTAGCCGGGCTCACCGGCATAGAGCGGCGCTGCTCCTGCAGCGCGGGCAGCCGAGCAGTTCTTGTAGTACGCGCTCGCGGGTGCAGGTTCCGGCGCGGGAGCGGGAGCCGGCGCGAGGGGCTGGGGCTGGGGCTGGGGCTGGGGCTGGGGAGCGACCGTCGTCGGCACCGGCGTCGCGGTGTCGGTCCCGGCGGAACCGGCTGCGACTCCTGTTGCCGTGCCGCCACATTCGGTGAGGATTCTGACCATCGCATCGTGCTCGGCCTGAGTCACCCACAACCCGTACTCGGCCTTGACCTGGACCTGACGTGCGACATACGTACAGCGGTACGGGCGATGCGGCGGCAGCCAGGTCGCGGCGTCGCCGTCGCCCTTGCGCGAGTTGGTGGGACCGTCGACCGCCTGAAGATTCCGTGGATCGTTCGCGAAGTTCGCGCGCGTCTCGGGATCCAGTTGCTGCGCACCCTTCTGCCAGGCATCCGATAGCGCAACGACGTGGTCGATCTGCACTGCGGTGGACGTGTCCTGACCACGAGTGAACGCGATCGTGGTGCCGGTGTAGACATCGTGCAGCGTGCCGGACGCGACGACGCAGTCGCGGGTGCCGGGCTTGTAGGCGATGTCGACCAGGTCACGGCGCAGGATGTCGTTGCGGGTGTCGCAGCCGTTGTGCCCGAACTCGACCGACACGTCGTCACTCCACGCCTGACCGAACAGGTCGCGGTCGTAGCCCGTCTTCGGGGCGCGTCCCTTGATCGGTATCTCTGTCAACCGGGACAGGGCCGCCGACATCGACGAGGTGTCCTCGGACACGGCCGGCGGCGCGGTGCTCGGCGCGGTCGGCGCTGGAGGGGTGGTCGGGGCCGGCGCGACCCGTTCCGTCGTCGACCGGTCTGTGGCCGCGACGGCGGGGACGGCCGACGCGGTGTCCTCCTCCACCCCACCGCAGCCCACCAGAACGAACCCTGCGACCGTCGCCGCGACAAGCGCGCGAAAGCCGGACGACGTGCGGGGTGATGCCATGCAGAAGCTCCTGAGAAAGGTGAGGCCGGGTGCCCCCTGCTCATCGCCGACCGGACGCTGTGCCGTTACAACGGGGTCCCGGCGACGGGTTCGGTCCTACTATTGCCCCGTGCCCGAAAACAACAGAGAGCTGCAGGCACTCACGGTGGCCCTGTCGGCACTTGCGGGGTTCGTCGATGCTCTCGGGTTCATCACCCTCGGTGGTGTGTTCGTCTCCTTCATGAGCGGCAACTCCACACGGTTCGCCGTCGAAACGGCCGACGCCTCATGGCGCACGGCTGCTCTGATCGGGGGCATCGTTGTCCTCTTCGTGATCGGGGTGATTCTGGGTGGCGTCATCGCGGAACTCACCGACCGCGACCGCAGAACGCGGAAAACTGCGGTGCTCGTCACCGTCGCGGTGCTGCTCGCCATCGGTTCGCTGAGCGCGATACCCGGGTGGATACCGGTGGCAGTGACGGCGATGACGCTGGCGATGGGCGTCGAGAATTCCGTGTTCCGGCGCAAAGGCGAGGCAACCGTTGCCCTCACCTACATGACCGGTGCGCTCGTGAAGATCGGGCACGAGATAGCGTCCGCATTCTTCGGCGGCCCACGCTGGGGCTGGCTGCCCTACCTCGGCCGATGGGGAGGCTTGGTGGCGGGAGGGTTGCTCGGAGCCCTCGCGCATCATCTGTTCGGCCTGCACGCCCTCTGGATCGCGACCGCGGTCGCCGCCGCGCTCGCCGTGGCGGTGCGGTTCCTTCGCTCGCCGGAAGTGAAGAAGACGGCGTGACAGCGAGATCCGGATCGGCGCGGAGCGTTATCCCCGTACGTTCGTACGGTCGCCCGCTCCGCTACGGTGCATCCATGCGCGCCCGCCCCTACGCCACCACCAGCCCCACCAGGCTCGCTGCGGCACTGCTCGAAGTTGCCGCACGCAGTGGACTCGAAGCGGCCAGCGTGCGCGAAGTCGCCAACGAGGCCGGCGTATCGATCGGCGCGGTGCAGCATCACTTTCCGACGAAAGACGAGATGCTCGCCTATTCGTTCCGCGCCCTATCCGACCGGGTACTCACCCGCCTCGCGAACGTCGATCCCGACATCGACCCGGCGCGGACGCTGTTCGCCGCGCTCAGCCAGTTGCTGCCGCTCGACGAGCAACGCGGCAGCGAGGTCCACGTGATGGCTGCGTTCGCCGTCCGCGCAGTCACGTCCCCGTCGCTGAGCGGGATCCGCAGTTCGACGCTGTTCACCGTTCGCACCGGCATCGCAACCGTATTGATCAGGCTGGGCGCCCCAGACCCGGAGACGCGCGCAACGCTCCTCCTCGCCGCGGTGCACGGTCTCGCGCTCGATGCCGCATCGAGCCCGGATCTCTACCCGCGCGAATACCTGACGCACGCCCTGCACACGCAGATCCAGCTCGCCCTGCACGGCGCGGACGCGCACTGAGCCCGGCTCGGCGGAGTACACCGATGTCACATCCCACAGAACGACCGGAGCCCGCCACCGCAGGGGCGGGCCGGTTCGCGCCCAGCCCGTCGGGCGACCTGCATCTCGGCAATCTCCGGACCGCCGTGCTGGCATGGTTGTTCGCACGCTCGACGGATCGGCGGTTCCTGCTGCGCGTGGAGGATCTCGACCGGGTCCGCCCCGGCGCCGAACAACGGCAACTCGCGGATCTCGCGGCACTGGGTCTCGACTGGGACGGTCAGGTTGTGCACCAGTCCCGTCGAATCCGTCTGTACGAGGACGCAATCGACCGCCTCACCCGTGCCGGTCTCACCTACGAGTGTTACTGCACGCGACGGGAGATCCAGCAGGCCACATCGGCTCCGCACGCCCCGGCCGGCGCATACCCCGGCACCTGCCGTGACCTCACCGAGGACCAGCGGAACGCAAAACGTACCGCCGATCGCCCACCGGCGATCCGACTCCGTTCCACCGAGCAGTGGTTCACCGTCCACGACGTCCTGCACGGCGACTTCACCGGGATCGTCGACGACTTCGTACTGCGCCGCAACGACGGGACTCCCGCCTACAACCTCGCCGTCGTCGTCGACGACGCCGCCCAAGGCGTGGACCAGGTGGTACGCGGAGACGATCTGCTCACCTCGGCTCCGCGTCAGGCGTATCTGGCCACGCTGCTCGGCCTCCCGGTGGCGCAGTACGCGCACGTGCCGCTCGCACTGAACGAGGAAGGCAAGCGGCTCGCGAAGCGGGACGGTGCGGTGACGCTCTCCGACCAGGAGGCAGCGGGCCGTTCCGCGGCAGACGTGCTGGGCACGATCGCCGTGTCGCTGCGTCTGGCGGACCCAGGCGAACCCGTGACACTGCCGTTGCTGCTGGACCGCTGGGACCCAGCGCGAATGCCCCGCGAGCCGTGGGTTTTCCATCCCGATCGTGGCGTGTGAGGCGGGGTGAACGGAGGACCGAAGTGGTGCTTTTCGGCTGAAGGACACGTACTCTGCGGTGGAGCAGGCGTTCATCCACTCCTGCGGAGAGGGCACCGATGACTACCGGCGGCTACGACCCGAGCAAAGACCCCCAGAATCCGGGTGGCGATCCCTATCCGCCGCAGGGTGGGAACTACCCGCCCCCGGGCGGATATCCTCCACCTCCGTCGGGAGGCGACTATCCCCCGCCCGGCAGCTATCCCCCTCCCGGCGGTAACTACCCACCCCCACCCGGCGGAAACTATCCACCCCCGGGCGGATACCCGCCCCCTCCCGGCGGTAACTACCCGCCCCCACCCGGTGGGAATTACCCGCCCCCTCCCGGCGGGTTCGGTTCGGAAGGCTTCGGAGCGCCTGGACCCACCCGGCTGAGCGTGGGCGACGCGATCTCCTTCGGCTGGCGCAAATTCAGCGCGAATCCAGGTGTCTGGATCGTGCTGGTCGTCATCGCCTTCGTCATCCAGGCCCTGATCAACGGAATCTTCAACGGTTTCGACTACACGCAGGACTCCGACAACATCTCGTTCACCACCGCCTTCTCCGCCACGAACCTGATCGGCACGTTGGTCACCGCAGTGGTCGGCTATCTCATCGAGGCCGCATTCGTGCGCGGAGCACTCAGCGAGGTCGACGGCCGGAAGCCCGCGTTCGGGACGTTCCTGCAGGTCGGCCCGATCGGCGCGGTCATTCTGACCGGCTTGCTCGTCGGGATCGGCACCTCGGTGGGTCTCGTACTGTGCATCCTGCCCGGACTGGTCTTCGCGTTCCTGACGTGGTGGGCGATGCCCTTCGTCGTCGACCGGAACCAAGACGCGATCACGGCCATCAAATCCAGTTTCACTGCGATCAAATCCAATGCGGGCACGCTGATCCTGCTGGCGCTGGCGCTGATCGGTATCAACATCCTCGGTGCGTTGCTCTGTGGTCTCGGACTTCTCGTCAGCATTCCGGTCTCGATCATCGCGTCGACGTATGCCTACCGGATCACCACGGGAGGTCCGGTCGTCGCCTGAACGCGCTCGTCTTCTGCCCGTCCGTTACACATCGCTACACCGCTGTCGATGCGCCACGGTTACGTTGTACCGTGGCGCGTTGCCATGCCGAACGACAAGGAGTCATATGACCACCGGTGGATACCCACCCCCTTCGCAGGACCCGCGCAAGCACAGCGGCTACCCGGGTGCTCCCTCGCACGGTGACCAGCCGTACGGCAGCCAGCCCGCCGATTACACCCAGCAGTTCCAGAACCCGATCCAGTCCGGGTACAACCCGAACGACCCGTCGCAGGGCGGGCAGTACGGGGCGCCCCAGTACGGCGCGCCTCAGTACGGGCAGCAGCCCGGCGCTCAGCAGCACGGCGCCGGTGCCACGCAGTACGGGGCTCCCCAGTACGGAGCACCCCAGTACGGAGCACCGCAGCAGGGCGGCCCCCAGTACGGGGCTCCCCACAACGAGCCGTACGGCGCCACGCAGTACGGCGCGCCCGGTTTCCCGCCCGCGCCCGGAGCCGGATTCGGCCCCACTCGGCCGGGGGAACTCCTGCCCCGTCTCGGTGCCCGCATCATCGACGCCCTGATCGTCGGCATCCCTATGGCGATTCTCACGAGCATCGTCGTGTTCGGGAGCGACAGCGGGTTCATGGCGTTCGTCATGTCGGTGCTCTCGGGCGTCGCGGCGTTCGCGTACTGGACCTACTTCGAGTCGACCAAGGGCGCCACGATCGGCAAGAAGCTGCTCGGTCTGTCGGTCGTCGGCCCCGGCGGCGGACTCCCGACCCGCGAAGAGGCCGCGAAGCGCAACGCCTTTGTCGCGCTACAGATTCTCAGCGGTATCCCGTTCCTCGGCTGGCTCGTCAGCCTGGCGTCCTTCGTCGCATGGATCGGTATCGCCGTGACCATCGAGCAGGACAGTGGCAAGCAGGGCTTCCACGACAAGTTCGCCGGTGGCACGCGGGTCGTCAAGTCCTGACGCCGCACTCTGCGAAGCGGGCCCCGTCCTCCAGGACGGGGCCCGCTGCCGTTGAACAACTTCGCGATCATCGTCGCGTGATGCTTGGATGGCCGGGTGACACAGCACGAAACGAGTTCCCCGTCATCCACCACGCATCACGCGGCATTCGCCAGCGTGGGGCGCAGTTCCTACCCGGGGATCGTCGTCCTGTTCACCGCGGTGTTGATGATCTCCAACATCTGCGCGACGAAGGGCATCGCGTTCTTCGGTGACGCCGAGGTCTCGCTCGGTCCGCTGCAGGTCCTGCCGATCATCACCGACGGCGGGTTCTTCCTGTTCCCGCTCGCCTACATCCTCGGCGACGTGCTCAGTGAGGTGTACGGGTTCGCGGCGACCCGCCGGGCCGTGCTGTACGGGTTCGGTGCCGTGGCGCTGTCCGCACTCTGCTTCTGGGTTGCCCAGTCGCTTCCTGCCGCGGAGTTCTACGCCAACCAGGAGTCGTTCGAGGCCGTTCTCGGGGTGGTGCCGAGGATGCTGCTCGCGGGCCTGGCGGGCTACGTCGTCGGCCAGTTGCTCAACTCGTACATCCTGGTGCGGATCAAGGAGCGCACGCAGGAGAAGCATCTGTGGGCGCGCCTGATCGGGTCGACGGTGGTCGGCGAATTCGCCGACACCCTCGTGTTCTGCTCCATCGCGGCCGGCGCGATCGGCATCACCACGTGGAGTGACTTCGCCAACTTCGTGATCGTCGGCTTCCTCTGGAAGACCCTGATCGAGGTCGTGCTCCTGCCGGTCACCTACCGCGTGATCGCGTACGTGAAGAAGCGCGAGCCGACCTACGCGCCGGCGTCGGACTCCGCCTGACGCTTCTTCGCGTAGAACCGGCCGAGGGTTTCGGCCTTGTGCTCCTCGAAGTAGCCGCCTTCGATGCTCAACCGGATCTCGTCGACGAGGCGCACCGTGAACCGTTCGTTGTGGATGGTGCACAACGTGGACGCGAGCATCTCCTTCGCCTTGAACAGGTGGTGGATGTACGCCCGGGTGTAGTGGGTGCACGTGTAGCAATCGCAGTTCTCGTCGATCGGGGTGAAGTCGCGGCGGAACCGGCTGGTGTTGATGTTGAACCGGCCGTCCGGGTGGTAGATCGCCGCATTGCGCGCCACCCGCGACGGATTGACACAGTCGAAGGTGTCGGCACCGTGCTCGATCGCGACGAAGACGTCGTCGGGCTCGCTGATACCGAGCATGTGCCGCGGCTTGGCGTCGGGAAGTTCCTCACAGCACCAGCGCACGATCGTGCCGAGGTTGTGCTTCTCGAGCGCGCCGCCGATTCCGTATCCGTCGAAGCCCCGGCCCGACTCCCCCACGATCGATTCGAGGCCACGGCACGCCTGCCGGCGAAGGTCCTCGTACTGCGCTCCCTGCACGACACCGAAAAGGGCCTGGTAGGGACGGTGCGAGCGCTCAGCGGTGAGCTTCTCGTGCTCGGCGACGCAGCGCACCGCCCACGCCTGGGTACGTTCGATCGAGCGTTCCTGATAGCCGCGCGTGTTCATCAATGTCGTCAACTCGTCGAACGCGAACATGATGTCGGCGCCGAGTTGGTGCTGGATCTGCATCGACACCTCGGGAGTGAACCGGTGCCGCGATCCGTCCAGGTGGGATTTGAAGGTGACGCCGTCGTCGTCGACCCGGGCCAGCCGTTCCTTGCCATGCGCGATGACATCGTCGTTCTGGACGCCGACCGCCTCCATGGCGATGACCTTCTTGAATCCCACGCCGAGCGACATGACCTGGAAGCCGCCGCTGTCGGTGAACGTCGGGCCGTCCCAGTTCATGAACTTGCCGAGCCCCCCGGCCTCGTCGACGATGTCCGATCCCGGCTGCAGGTAGAGGTGGTAGGCGTTCGCCAGCAGCGCCTGCGCACCCAGGTCCTTCATCGCCTCGGGCAGAACCGCCTTGACCGTCGCCTTGGTCCCCACACCGATGAACGCAGGCGTACGGATGTCGCCGTGCGGGGTGTGGATGGTGCCGGTGCGGCCCAGTCCGTTGTCGAGTCGGGCCCCGACGGTGAAGAAGGGGTCGGGCGGAACCGGTAGCGCGGAATCGGTACTGCGAAGGACACTCACCCGACGATTGTGGCAGGTCACCGCTACCTCCTCGACGACCGCCCGGCACTCGGCCGGCCGAGGCGGCGTTCAGTCCCGACGACGGGCACGCGCGATCGCCTTCCCGATTTCGTCCACCCACAACACCACCGAACCGACCGCGATCGCGAGCATCCACTGGGGTGCGGTCAGGGCGGTGGTATCGAACAGACCCTGCAGGAAGCTCGTCTGCACCACGCAGACCTGCAGCACGATCACGACGACGATCGCGATCCAGATGGTGTGGTTGGTCAGCGTCTGCAGCGAGAACACCGATCCGACGTTCGAGCGCACGTTGAAGAGGTTGAAGACCTGGAAGAACACGAACGTGGTGAACGCGAGCGTCGTGGCGAACAGCGGATCGCCCGCACTGTCGGGGAACAAGTCCGGTCCGAAGCGCAGCACTGCGAGGGTGCCGACGGCCATCACGATGCCCAGGCCCAGGATCCGCTGAATCCGCGACCGGGTGAGCAACGCTTCCTTGGCCGGCCGCGGGGGCCGCTTCATCGCGTCCGGTTCCGTCCGGTCCACGCCGAGGGCGAGGGCGGGCGGGCCGTCCATGATGATGTTGACCCACAGGATCTGCAGCGCGGTGAACGGGGCGCCGCCCGCGAGCCCGAGCGCACCGGCCGCGAGGAAGATCAAGACGAATCCCCACGCGGTGGTCAACTGGAACTTCACGAATTTGACGATGTTGTCGTAGATGCCGCGTCCTTCGGCGACGGCAGCGACGATCGTGGCGAAGTTGTCGTCGGTGAGGATCATGTTCGCGGCGCCCTTGGACACGTCGGTGCCGGTGATGCCCATCGCGACGCCGATGTCGGCCTGTTCGAGCGCGGGCGCGTCGTTCACGCCGTCACCCGTCATCGCGACGATCTGCCCGTCTGCCTGCAGGGCCTTGACGTACCGGATCTTGTGTTCGGGTGCCACCCGCGCGAGCACACCGAACCCTTCGGCCCGGGCACGCAACTCCTCGTCGTCGAGGGCATCGAGGTCTGCGCCCGACGCGGCGTTCCCGCCGATTCCGAGTTGTGCCGCGATTGCGGATGCCGTGACCAAGTGGTCGCCGGTGATCATGTGCACCGCGATACCCGCCTCGTGTGCCACCTCGATCGCCGCTTTCGCCTCCGTCCGCGGCGGATCCACGATGCCCACCACCGCATAGATCGTGAGGTCGGATACGAGTGCCTGGAGCGCATCCGAATCCCCACGCGGCACCGCGTCGAGGTCGCGTCCGGCGATCACCAGCGTTCGCAACCCCTCGCCGGCGAGTCCGTCGACGGCGTCGCGGATCTTCCGGCGCGCCGCGTCGTCGAGCGGTATCGTCCCGTCCGCGCCCTGCGCGGTGGATGCGCGCTCGAGCAGCGCACCCGGCGCCCCCTTGGCGAAACAACGGAACCCGCCGTCGGGCAGAGCGTGAAAAGTCGCCATGTACTTGTAGGCCGAGTCGAACGGGACCTCGGCTATCCGGGTGAGTGCGGCGCGCGCACCGTCGACGTCGATCCCGCCCTTCTCGGCCAGCACGACGAGCGCACCCTCGGTCGGATCTCCGACGAGCACACCGTCGTTGACCGTGGCGTCGTTGCACAGCCCCATACCGAGCAACGCGTCGGTGAGATCAGGGGCCGGCTGACCGTCGCCGACGAGGATCTTCCCGTCCGTCCCGTAGCCGGAACCGGTGACACGGAACGTGCGGCCGCGTATCAGCAGACGTTGCACCGTCATCTCGTTGAGAGTGAGCGTTCCGGTTTTGTCGGTGGCGATGTGCGACGTGCTGCCCAGCGTCTCGACTGCCGCGAGTTGCTTCACGATCGCTCCGCGGGCCGCGAGGCGGGAAGCTCCCATGGCGAGGGTGAACGCGACCACCGCCGTGAGCCCCTCGGGGATGGTCGCGACAGCCAGCGAAACCGCGGTGACGAGCAGGTCCGACCACGTCTGCCCCCGCAGCAGACCGAGAACGAAGACGAGCGCGACGGTGACGATCGCGACGATGGTCAGCGTCTGGGCGAGCTGGCCGATCCGGCGCTGCAGCGGAGTCTGTTCCACGCCTGCGCTACCGAGAAGGGTGGCGATGGCGCCCATTTCGGTGGCCATGCCCGTCGCGGTCACGACCATTTCCGCGCGGCCGCGCGTGACCTCGGTGTTCATGAACAACATGTCGGTGCGGTCGCCGAGCGGGGCGTCCGGGGCATCCACCGGGTCGATCGACTTGTCCACGGGGTGCGATTCGCCGGTGAGCGCGGCCTCGGCCACCTGCAGTCGCACGGCATGGACGAGACGGCCGTCGGCGGGCACCGAGTCGCCGGATTCGAGCAGGACGATGTCGCCGGGGACGAGTTGCTCCCGGGGCAGCGACTGTTCGCGGCCGTCGCGACGCACCCGCGTTGTGGACACGGACATCTTCTTCAGCGCCTGCAGGCTGTTCTCCGCCCGCGATTCCTGCACGAAGTTCAGCACGGTGTTGAGCGCGATCACCGCGAAGATGACGACGGGGGTTTCCCATTCCCGGGACACCACCGCGCTCACGACCGCGGCGACGACCAGCACCAGGGTCATCTTGTCGGCGAGCAGCGAGAGCACTTTGCGCCAGGCGGGAGTGCCCGCCGTCTCGGCGATCAGGTTGGGCCCGTGCTCCGCCAGTCGTTGCTCCACGTCGGCGGTGGAGAGCCCTCGTTGTGTGTCGACGCCCAGCGCGCCGGCCACCTCGGGAGCCGTAGCGGTGTGCCAGGGCTGCGCGGTTGCCACCTGCATGACGGCTCCTCGGTGTCGGAAATCGGTCGGTTCTCACCGTACTGTGAGCAGACAGTCACGGGGTTCGAGTGCACCCGTCCGGCGTTCGTGGTGAGCTAGGGGAAAGACTCATCGAGTTCGAGGAGTGTGCCGTGAGCGACAGCCCGAATACCGGCGAACCCACCACCGTTCTGAGCGACGAGGAAAGCTGGGAACTGCTCGCGACCGAGAAGGTCGGCCGTCTCGTCGTCGTGGTGGACGGCTATCCGGAGATCTATCCGGTCAACTACGCGGTGCGCGACCGGAAGGTGTACTTCCGCAGCGCAGAAGGCAGCAAACTCGCGGAACTGACCGTGTATCCCCAGGTGGCGTTCCAGGTCGACCACATCGAGGCGAACGACGCATGGAGCGTCGTGATCCACGCTCGCGCCCATATCCTTCAGCACTTCAGCGACGTGCAGGCCGTCGACGCACTGGGCCTGACCCCCTGGGTTCCGGATTCGAAGTTCAACTACGTCGAATTGATCGCCTCCGAAACCGCCGGCCGAAGGTTCTCCCTGGTCGAGCACTGATCACTGGTCGAACACGGACTTCTGGTCGAACAACGCCCTCATGACACACCCGGACGAGAACCGCCTCCTGATGCGGTTCATGCTGCTGTCGGTGGCGGCCGCGCTGGTCACCATCGCGATGAAAGTGGCCGCGGCCTGGCTCACGGGGTCGGTGGGCCTGCTGTCCGACGCGCTCGAGTCGGGGGTCAACCTCGTCGCGGCGGTGGTCGGCCTGATCGCACTGCGGGTCGCTGCCAAGCCTGCCGACTACAACCACCAGTTCGGCCACGGCAAAGCCGAGTACCTGTCGGCGGCCGTCGAAGGAACCATGATCTTCGTCGCGGCCACCGCGATCCTGTGGTCCTCGGTGGACCGCCTGGTGCATCCGCAACCGGTGGAGCAGCCCGGTATCGGTCTCGCGTTGTCCACCGCCGCGTCCGTGGTCAACCTTGCCGTGGGTCTCGCTCTCATCCGGGCGGGCCGGCGGCACCGCTCGATCACGCTCGTCGCCGACGGCAATCACCTGCTGACCGATGTGTGGACCTCGGTAGGTGTGCTCGCCGGTGTCGGACTCGTCGTACTCACCGGATGGGACGTGCTCGATCCCGTCGTGGCAATCCTCGTGGCAGTCAACATCCTGCGCATCGGGTACGGGCTGGTGAAGCAGTCCGTCATCGGCATGCTCGACGTCGTGCTCCCCCCGGAGGATGTCGCCGCGGTCGATGCGGTCCTCGAGCGGTACCGGCAAGGCGGTTCCATCGTGATCCTTCCGCCGCGCACCCGGCAGTCCGGACGGCAGCGCTTCGTGTACCTGACCGTGCGTGTGCCGGGTGACTGGACGGTCCGGGCGGGCCACGATCTGCTCGACCGGCTCGAAGCCGATCTCCGTGATGCTCTGCCCGGAACAACGGTCTTCACGCATCTCGAACCGATCCGGCCGGCTGTGGCGGTTTCGGCAGACGAACCCCGGAGACGGTGACGGGCGCCTAGCGTGGAGTGATGGGCACACCGCTGATCACCTTGAACAACGGAGTCACCATCCCCGCGCTGGGCTTCGGTGTCTTCCAGACCCCACCCGAGCAGACCGTCGCGGCGGTGGCCACCGCATTGGACATCGGCTACCGGCACATCGATACCGCCGCCGCGTATCTGAACGAGCGCGAAGTGGGTCAGGCCGTCGCCCGGTCCTCGGTCGACCGGTCCGATGTCTTCCTCGAGACCAAGGTCTGGATCACCGATTACGGATACGACGCGACCTTGCATTCGTTCGACAAGAGCGCCGCGAAACTGGGTGTCGAGCAGATCGATCTGCTCATCCTGCACCAAGCGCTGCCCGGGGAGTTCGACCTCACCCTCGCCGCCTACAAGGCGCTCGAGACACTGCTCGCGGACGGCAAGGTGCGTGCCATCGGAGTCAGCAACTTCATGCCGGACCATCTCGACCGGCTCATGGAGGCGACCTCGATCGTCCCGGCGATCAACCAGATCGAAGTGCATCCCTACTTCCGCCAGTCCGCTGTGCTCGAAGCCGATGCCGAGAACGGCACAGTCTCGCAGGCGTGGTCACCGATCGGAGGAATCACCTTCTATCGGAACGGATCTCACGGATCCACCCTGGACGACCCCGTCATCGGCGGTATCGCTCGGGCACACGACAAGACCCCGGCTCAGGTGATGTTGCGGTGGCATCTGCAGCAGGGGCGCCAGGTCATCCCGAAATCGGTGACCCCGTCGCGGATCGCCGAGAACTTCCATGTCTTCGACTTCGATCTCACCGCGGACGAACTCGCGGCGATCGACGACCTCGACACCGGAGTGCGGGGCGGACCCGAACCCGAAGCCATCACCCGCGAAAACTTCGGACTCGACATTCCCGAACCCTGAGTCCGGTGGCCGGTCGCTACGTTCCTGCCGTCACGAGCCCTGCGCCGAGTCCGAGCATGAGCACCGCGACGCCACCGTCGAGAAAACGCCACGAGTTCGGTTTCGCGAACCATCGCTGGAGGTGCCGGGCGCCGTAACCGAGCGCGCCGAACCAGACCGCGCTCGCGACGATCGCGCCGACACCGAACCACCACCTGCCCGGGTTGCCGTAGTGGTTCGCCACCGATCCGAGCATGAGGACCGTGTCGAGATAGGTGTGGGGATTGAGCCAGGTCAGGGCGAGACACGTGGCCAGGGCCGCCCCGATGGTGACGGCGCCACCGGGCGCGGCCGCAAGCGCCGCCGGACGCAGGGCACGCCGCGCGGCAAGCAGTCCGTAGACGATCAGGAACGCCGCTCCGGCCCAGCGGATCACGTCCACTGCTCCGGGCGCATGGTCCAGCAGGGTGGAGATACCGGCGATGCCGGCGGTGATGAGTATCGCGTCGGAGATCGCACAGACGGCGATGACGGGCAGCACGTGCCGGCGCGCGATGGCCATTCGCAACACGAAGGCGTTCTGCGCGCCGATCGCAACGATGAGGGACATGCCCATGCCGAATCCGGCGACGACGAGATGCATGCCGTCCACCGTAGGAATCCAAGACTATGAAGAACAGGTGATTTTTCTTCAGTACCATTAGAGTTGCTTCATATGGACGTCGACTTCGCACAACTGCGCACATTCGCCGCCGTACTCGACGAAGGCACGTTCGACGGTGCGGCCGCAGTCCTGCGCATCACGCCGTCGGCGGTGAGCCAGCGGATCAAAGCGCTCGAACACCATGTGGGCCAGGTGTTGTTGCGGCGCACCCGCCCCGTGACGGCCACCACCGCCGGCGAGGCGATCATGCGACTGGCCCGGCAGGTCTCACGCCTCGAGGAAGACACCGAGGATGCACTCGGGCTCGCACCCGGTGACGACAATCACGTCACGATGTCCCTCGTCGTCAACGCCGACTCCATGTCGACGTGGATGTTGCGCGCACTCGCCCGCATGCCGGAACGGCACCGCGCGCTGTTCGAGTTGCACCGCGAGGACGAGTTCCATTCCACCGAACTGCTGCGGGACGGCACCGCGATGGCTGCGGTGACCTCGGTACCCGAACCGGTCCAGGGCTGCACCTCCGAAAAGCTCGGTGCCATGCGGTATTACGCCATGGCGAGCATCGACTTCGCCGAACACTGGTTTCCCGACGGGACCACCCCTGCCGCCCTGCGCGTTGCACCGATGCTCAGCTTCGACCGCAAGGACGACATGCAGGACCGCGCATTGCGCAGGGTGACACGCGCGCGACTCGAACCGCCCCGCAACTATGTCCCGGGCGCCCTCGAGTTCGTCGACGCGGTCCGCCTCGGCCTGGGCTGGGGCATGCTGCCCGAACCCATGCTCACCGACACGACGGGCATGGTCCGCCTCGACCCCGGCCGGCCGTTCGATGTGCCGCTGTACTGGCAGCGATGGAAACTGGAATCGCCGGTTCTCGACTCGCTCACCGAGGCTGTACGACGCACCGCCCGGGAAGTCCTGCGGTAGCGGGATTCGGGCGAGATCTCAGTCGACCAGCACCTTGAACTGGGCGTCGTAGAGGCGCGCGTACGCACCGCCCGCCTCGAGCAACCCGTGGTGCGTGCCCTGCTCGACGATACGTCCGTCCTCCATCACCACGATCCGGTCGGCATCCCGGATCGTCGAAAGCCGGTGTGCGATGACGAAACTCGTCCGTTCGTCGCGCAACCGGGCGGTCGCCTGCTGGACGAGCAGTTCGGTGCGGGTGTCCACGGAACTGGTCGCCTCGTCGAGAATGAGGATCGACGGCTTCGCGACGAACGCGCGAGCGATCGTGACGAGCTGGCGTTCACCGGCGCTGAGGCTGCCGTTCTCCTCGTCGAGCACCGTGTCGTAGCCGTCGGGCAGCGCGCGCACGAAGCGATCGACGTAGCTCATCCGCGCGGCCGACATGATCTGGTTCTCGGTGGCGTGTGGGTTGCCGTACGCGATGTTCTCGCGGATCGTGCCGCCGAAGAGCCAGGTGTCCTGGAGGACGATTCCGATGCGCGAGCGCAGTTCCTCCCGCGACATCCGGGTGATGTCCACCCCGTCGACGAGGATGCGGCCCGAGTTCACTTCGTAGAAACGGAGAATGAGATTGATGAGGGTGGTCTTGCCGGCGCCCGTGGGCCCGACGATCGCGATCATCTGACCGGGCTCGACGCGCAGCGACAGGTCCTCGATCAGCGGGCGATCCGGCACGTACGAGAAGGAGACGTGCTCGAACTCGACGAGACCGTGACGGCTCCACGGCATCGTGGGTGCCGGGGGTTCCGGCTCCTCCTCCGGTTCGTCGAGCACCGCGAATACCCGCTCGGCCGACGCCGACGCCGACTGCAGCAGATTGACCATCGCGCCGATCTGGGCGAGAGGCTGCACCAGTTGTCGTGAGTACTGGATCAAGGCCTGGATCTCGCCGAGGGTGGCGGTACCCGAGGCGACACGCAACCCGCCGAGAACGGCGATCACGACATAGCCCACGTTCCCGAGGAACGTCACGAGCGGCATCACCAGGCCCGAGACGAATTGCGCTCGGTACGACGCCTGATAGAGCGATTCGTTGGTCTCGGTGAAACGCTTCTGGACCTCCGCGGTGCGGCCGTACGCGGTGATGAGCTCGTGGCCGGTGAACGCTTCCTCGATCTGCCCGTTCAGTGTGCCCGTCGCCTCCCACTGCGACGCGAAATGCTTGCGGGAGCGGCGCGCGACGATCACCGTCGCGAGCACCGACGCCGGAACGGTGAGGATCGCCACGACCGCGAGCACCGGCGAGATGAACAGCATCATCACGACGAGCCCGATGAGCGTGAGCACCGCCAGCACCAGCTGCGAAATGGATTCCTGCATACCCGCCGACACGTTGTCGATGTCGTTGGTGACGCGACTGAGCATGTCGCCGCGCGAATGGGTGTCGAAGTATCTCAGGGGCAGCCGGTGAATCTTGCGTTCCACCCGCGACCGCATGTCGCGCACGACGCGCTGCACGATCTCGTTGAGACCGTACGCAGCCATCCAGATCAGGCCCGACGACAACAGGTACAGCGCGAGCACGATCACGAGGATCCGGCCGAGATTCCCGAAATCGATCCCGACACCCGGCACGACATTCATGCCGGACACCATGTCGGCGAACTGGTCTCGTCCCTCCGCCCGCAGCCCCGCGACCGCCTCTTCCTTGGACACGCCGGCGGGGAGTTGCTTTCCGATCACACCGTTGAAGATCACGTCGGTGCCGCGACCGAGAACGAACGGGGCGATCGACACGCTCACGACACCGAGCACTGCGGCGAGGAACACCGAGTAGACGGCGTATCGGTGCGGGTGCAGCATCCCGAGGACACGGGCGACGGTGCGAATGCGCGACGGCGCGCTCTCCTCCGGGGTGGTCATACCGACGCCATCCTCTGGGACTCGACGATCTCGACGTACGTGGGGCAGCGACCGAGGAGACCGAGGTGCGTACCCACGTCGACCATCGTGCCGTTGTCGAGCACCACGATGCGGTCGGCGTCCTGCACCGTCGACACGCGCTGGGCGACGATCAGCACACACGCATCGCGGGTTTCCGGCTCGAGGGCCGCACGCAACCGGCTGTCCGTGGCCGGGTCCAGCGCCGAGAACGCGTCGTCGAACAGGTAGATGGACGGACGGCGAACCAGCGCGCGGGCGATCGCGAGGCGCTGTCGCTGCCCACCCGAGACGGTCGTGCCGCCCTGCGAGATCTCGGTGTTCAGCCCGTCCGACGTGGCCCGGACGAAGTCCGCGGCTTGCGCTATCTCCAGGGCGCGCCACAATTCGTCGTCGGTGGCGTCGGACCGTCCGTAGCGCAGGTTGTCCGCGATGGTGCCCGAGAACAGATACGCCTTCTGCGGCACCACGGCGATCCGGGAGCGCAGCACCTCGGTATCGAGCGTGCGGATGTCGGTGCCGGCGACGAGCACCTGACCTTCCGTTGCATCGATCAACCGCGGCAGCAGGCGCATCAACGTGCTCTTTCCGGACCCGGTACCGCCGATGACGGCGGTGGTGGTGCCGGGCTCGGCGCGGAACGAGATGTCGCGGAGCACCGGTGCGTCGGCGCCGGGATAGGAGAATCCCGCCGCGCGGAACTCCACGGAGACGCGGGCAGGGAGTTGCCGGACCGGTTCGGGCGGCGATGCGACCGTGGGTTCGGTGTCGAGCACCTCGAGCAGGCGTTCCGCGCACACCGTGGCGCGCGGCGCCATGATGGCGATGAACGAGGCCATGAGCACCGCCATGAGGATCTGTGCGACATAGGTGATCATCGCGGTGATCGAACCGATCTGCATCTGACCGGCGTCGATGCGCCGGCCACCGACCCACAGCACGGCGACGGTGCTGGCGTTCGCGATCAGCAGGACCGCCGGATACAGCAGGGAGTTGACCCGTCCGACGCGCAGCGCAGTCGCGGTGAGGTCGTCGTTCGCCCGCTCGAAGCGGGCGCGTTCGGTGTCGTCGCGAACGAAGGCCCGCACCACCCTGATGCCGGTGATCTGTTCGCGAAGGACCCTGTTCACCCCGTCGATGCGTTTCTGCATCACCCGGAAACCGGGGAGCATGAGCAGGATCAGCGCCACCATGGTGAAGACGAGTGCCGGTACCGCTACGACGAGAACCAGCGATGTTCCGGGGTCTTCGCGCAACGCCATGATGATGCCGCCGACGGCCATGATCGGAGAAGTCACGACGATGGTGCAGGTCATGAGGACGAGCATTTGGACCTGCTGCACGTCGTTGGTGTTGCGGGTGATCAGCGACGCCGCGCCGAAGGTGCCGAACTCCCGCGCCGAGAACTCGCCGACACGCCGCACGATCGCCAGCCGGACGTCCCGGCCGAACGACATGGCGGCCCGCGCGGCGAAGTACACCGCGCCGATCGCGGCGCTGATCTCGACGGCGCTGATGGCCAGCATCACCAGGCCGGTACGCATGATGAAATCGACGTCCCCGGCCGCCACGCCCTCGTCGATGATGTCGGCGTTGAGGCTCGGCAGGAGCAGCATCCCGCCCGTCGCGACAAGCTGGAGCAGCACCACTGCGGCAAGCGCGCCCTTGTATGGCGCGAGAAACCGCCGCAACAGCTGTATCAGCATGGGCAACACGCTACCTGCGTGGCGCGACGATCCCGGATTGCGGAGCCCTGCCCGGGACCGGTCACCGCGGAACCGGCCGAGCGGCCACCGGCACGAATACCGGTGACCGCCGACCGGGTCGTCACACCCGGGCCGTTTCTGTCTCCGTCTCCGGCTCGCCGGCGGCGAGTTCGCGAGTGAGCTTCTCGCCCTCCACGTCGACGTTCGGGAGGATCTTGTCGAGCCACTTCGGCAGCCACCACGCCTTGTCGCCGAGCAGCGCCATCACCGCCGGGATGATGACCATGCGCACGATGAAGGCGTCGAAGAACACGGCGACGGCGAGCGCGAAGCCCATCGATTTGATCAGCGAGTTCGGTTCCGCGATGAAGGCCGCGAACACCGAGATCATGATGACCGCCGCCGCACTGACGACGCGGGCGCCGTGGCCGAAGCCGGACACCACAGCATCCTTCGCCGACGCGCCGTGCACGAACTCCTCGCGCATGCGGGTCACCAGGAACACCTGGTAGTCCATCGCCAAGCCGAAGACGACACCGATCAGGAAGATCGGCATGAAGCTCACGATGGGTTGCGGGTTGGAGATGAGCCCGCCCCAGCCTTCCTGGAACACCGCCACGGTGGCACCGAACGTCGCGAGCACACTGAGCAGGAAGCCGAGCGTCGCGGTGAGCGGCACGAGGATGGAACGGAACACCAGCATGAGCAGGATGAATGCGAGTCCGACCACCACGGCGAGGTACGGAACCAGAGCGTTCTGGAGGCTCTCGGACACGTCGCCTTCCAGCGCCGTCTGCCCGGTGATGCCGTACGAGACTCCGTACTCGTCCTGCAGCCGGGACTCGTCGTCACGGATGGACGAGACGAGATCCATGGTCGCTTCGTCGCTCGGACCGCTGCGCGGCGTGACGAGGATCTGCGCGGTGTCACCGGCCTCGTTCACCGACACGATCTGCGCGTTGACGACCTCGTCGTGTTCGGACAGCGACGCGACGACCGCACCGAACGCTGCGGTTGCGTCCACGTCGGCTTCACGGGCGTCCGCGACGACGACGAGCGGGCCGTTGCGTCCCGGGCCGAAGCCTTCGTCGATCAGGTCGTAGGCCTGGCGTGCGCTCGTTGCGGGGTCCCCGGTCGCTTCGCTCGGCAGCGCGAGTCGCAGGCCGGTCGCGGGAAGGGCGAGCACGCCGAGCAGCACCACACCCGCGACGAGCGGAACGAGCGGGCGGCGCACGAGCGCGGCGGCAAACTTCGGAGCGGCACCGGGCTTGTCGTCGTCACCCGCACCGGCCTTGAGGCCGGGGATGCGTCCCGCGAAGGCCTTCTCACCGAAGAGCGAGAGGACGGCGGGGAGCAGGGTGATGGCGATGAGCACGGCCATGAAGACGGTGAAGGCAGCCGCGTATCCCATCGCGGAGAGGAACGGGATACCCACGACTTGCAGGGCTGCGAGCGCGATGATGACTGTCAGACCCGCGAACACGACCGCCGAACCGGCGGTGCCCACAGCGCGACCTGCCGCTTCGGCACGGTCGCTGGTGACGGTGAGTTCGTGCCGGAAGCGCGAGACGATGAACAACGAGTAGTCGATCGCGACCGCGAGACCGATCATGATCGCGAGGGTCGGCGTCATCGAGCTGAGGTCGGTGAAGCCGGTCGCGATGGTGATGCCCATGCTGCCGATGCCGATGCCGACCAGGGCGGTGATGAGCGGCAGACCGGCCGCGACCAGGGAACCGAACGTCAAGGCGAGCACGATCGCGGCAATGCCGATGCCGACGAGTTCCGCGGTACCTCCCGGGAGTTCGACCGCGCTGGCAGCGGTCCCGCTGACCTCCACGGTCAAGCCGGCGTCGCGGCCGATGTCCGCTGCGGCCGCGATCTGGTCACGCATGGTGTCGTCGACGTCGCTCATCTCGCCCGTGAAGGGGACGGTGACGAAGCCGACCGTGCGGTCGGAGCTCAACGGCGACAGTGCGGCGGCGTTCGCGAGAGCGGCGTCCTCGGGCAGTCCCTGTTCCGCACCGGCAGCCTTCATCTGTTCGACGAGGCCGGCGTCGGCGAGTACCGGGTTGGCCAGTACACCGGCCTGCTCCTCGGGCGTCGCGGTCGCCGGATCCACCTTGGCCGGCGGCGCCACACGGTCGATGTCGCGCACTGCGGCGAGCACGTCGTCGATGGCCTGCATGTTGGCGGGCTCGTCGAGCGTTTGCCCGTCGGGGGCGGCGAACACATACCGGGCACTGAGCTGATTCATCGGATCTTCGGCCGACGGGAAGCGTTCGGCCATCAGGTCCTGTGTCTTCTGCGCGGGGGTACCGGGCAGAGAGAAGGAATCGGTGGTCGGACCCGACAGCGTCGCGGCACCGACACCGAACAGGACGAGGATCGCCAGCCAGAAGGAGAGAACCGTGCCTTTTCGCCGGTAGGCGAACTTGCCGATCCGATATAGGTAGGTCGCCACGAGGCACCCTTTCGTTCGGACATTTCTTGCGGAGGGAGGGGTCGAGTCGACCGCTGTAGGGCGTACTCGCGCGTTACGGGAAACCGAGACGCAACCGGCCGAAGGCGTCGCGGATGAGGTCTTCGGGCGACCGGCCGACTCCCGCGAGATGCATCTCGATCGCTGCCTTGATCGCGCCGAGAGCCACGTGGTGGATCAGGTTGGGGAACAGTTCCACGCCCGGATCGGTGCCCGTGCGTTCTGCGATGACGTCGATGAGCATCCGCGTCGACCGTCGCTCGACCTCGATGCCCCGGACGAGCAGTGCCGAAGATTCCTCCACGACCGAAACACACGCACCGATCTCGTCGAACGACCACTTCGGGTCGGTGACGAGACCGACGGCGCATTCCCGGAGGGAATCGAGGATGTGTTCGTCGGCCGGGCGCTGCCGCAACATCTCGATCCATTCCTCGATCACACGCTCGAGATGAACGAAGACCGCTTCTTCCTTGCTGGCGAAGTAGTTGTGGAACGTGCGTGTCGAGACGCCTGCGCGTGCGGCGATCGCATCAGCGGTGACCGCGTGCACACCGTGCTCGCGGGCGAGTTCGGCGGCCGCTTCGGCGAGCGCCGCCCGCGTCGCCGCTTTCTTGCGGTCGCGCAGACCTGAGGAGGGAAGACTCACTCCATCGACCGTACAGAAATTGCAGAGCTCGGTAAGTTTGCAGAAGAGTGCAAGATTATGCGATTACCCACATCGGGGCGCTCGCAGTAACGCAGGTCACACTCGGCGGCGCTCCCAGGCGCCCTGATCGCGAGTGAGTTCCTCGACGAACGCGGGCAGGTCATCGGCGACGACATCCTCGAGCGACACCTCTTCGAGGACCGCGCGCAGATTCACCCGCACCGCGATCCAGACGTCGCGCAACTTCTCGGCCGCGCCGGTGTAGACGACATCCTCGGGCCGCTCACCCCGGACCGACGCGAGGGGACCCTCGACCGTCCGGATGACATCGGCTATCGAGATCGCCCCCGGAGGACGAGCGAGCCAATAACCCCCTTCGGGGCCGCGCCTGCTGCACACCAGACCGCCCCTCCGCAGATCGGCGAGCACCGCCTCCAGGAACTTGTGCGGGATCGACTGCGCGGTCGCGAGGGTTTCGGCCTTCACCGGGCGGCCGTCGCCCTTGGCCGCGAGTTCGAGGAGGGTACGGACGGCATAGTCGACCCTCGCGGTGATGTGCATTCCACGCCTCTCACTACGCTGCCGACGGAACCCCCAATTCCTACCAGCAAACTGCGGAAACGGCCGTTCGCGATTCCCAGGCTACTGGTGACACACACCACATCACGAGTAGATTGAACCGTTGTTCACACCTACCGAAAGTGATGCCATGCGGGAGACCCTCTTCGACTCCTGGGGGTCGTTGCTCGAGCCCCTGCACGATCCGGTCGCGCTCGCGATCCCGGCTTTCGTGTTGTTCCTGGTCCTGGAATGGGTTGCGGCTCGCACGCTCGAACACGTCGAACCCGGGCCCGACGGCCGGACGCACCCGCCGAAAGGCGGCTACGAAGTACGCGACGCACGCGCAAGCCTCTCGATGGGACTGGTGTCGATCGTCACCAGCGCACTCTGGAAGGTGCTCGCGCTCGTCGGATACTCCGCGATCTGGGTCTACCTCGCGCCGTGGCACCTGCCCGCCGACGCCTGGTACACCTGGGTGATCCTGCTGGTCGGGGTGGACCTGCTGTTCTACTGGTACCACCGCACAGCGCACCGGGTCCGCGTCGTGTGGGCGACCCATCAAGCTCATCATTCGAGCGAGTACTTCAACTTCGCGACCGCTCTGCGCCAGAAGTGGAACAACAGCGGCGAAATCATCATGTGGCTGCCGCTTCCGCTGCTGGGAATCCCGCCGTGGATGGTGTTCGTCGGCTTCTCCGTGAACCTGGTCTACCAGTTCTTCGTGCACACCGAGCGAGTCGGCACCCTGCCCCGGCCCGTCGAGTTCGTCTTCAACACCCCCTCGCATCACCGGGTCCACCACGGCTGCGACCCCGAGTACCTCGACCGCAACTACGCCGGCATGTTCATCATCTGGGACCGGATGTTCGGCACGTTCCAGCCGGAGACACACCGGCCGACGTACGGCCTGACGAAACCCGTGGGCACCTACAAGATCTGGGAATTGCAGACCCACGAATACAAAGCGATCGCCCGCGACTGGCGTTCGGCAACGGCCCTGCGGGACAAGATGGGTTACGTGTTCGGGCCGCCCGGGTGGACTCCCGCACACGGCCGGGAGGATTCGGAGACCGTCAGCTCCGCTCGAGCGTGATCAGGAAGTCGATGCTTCCGGTGCTGTCGACGGTCACGAACCCGAGATTCGGCGGTTCCACACCGTAATCCGCCCAGACCGTCGGGATGCTTCCGGACGCCACGATCACGTCACCGGTGCGGAGCACCTGCACCTCCAGCGTGGCCGGTCGCTCCTGCCCCCGCAACGTCAGCGTCCCGGTCGCAGGCAAGGTCGTCACCGTTCCATCCGTCGGGAGCGCCGTCAGGTCCACCGGTTCGGTCAGGACGAACGTCGCCGTCGGATAGGTCCCGGTGTTCATCACCCGATCGCGAAACTGCCCGTCGCGCTGGGAACTGTCGGTGGTGACCGAGTCCACCCGGACCGTCACCTCGGCGGCAGTGAGCGTGTCGTTCTCGATGGTGGCGGTGCCGGTCACCTGGTCGGTACTGCCCACCACGGTGACATCGGCTCCGCGCAGGATCTCCTCGACGGTGTAGCCCGCGGCGGTGCGGTTCGGGTCGGTCCCCGCAGTCACCGTCCAGGAACCGTTCAGCTCACCGGAGGCGGCTTCGGCACCGGATTCGGAAACCGACGCTGCCGGCGCGTCGTCCTCGGCGATGAAGTTGCCGTAGACCCACGGCGCGACGAAGAACCCGACGATCGCGATCACGACAATGGCAGCGAGGGACCATCCGAGCTTGCGCATGCCCCCGACAGTAGTTGAGGCTTCAACGCCGTGCGGGGTCGAACGCGAGAAGAGGTCGAACGCTGTACTCCGCGGATCTACACCGGCGGATCGGGGTCAGCAGTGCCTGCCAGCACCGAATGACGTCGGCTGTACACGAAATAGATGACGACCCCGATCGCCATCCACACGACGAAGCGGATCCACGTCTCCACCGAGAGGTTCACCATGAGCCACAGGCAGGCCAGCACCGCGAGTATCGGCACGTACGGCACCAACGGCACCCGGAACCCGCGTTCGAGATCGCCCCGGGTACGGCGCAGCACGAGCACTCCGATCGATACCAGGACGAACGCGAAGAGCGTGCCGATGTTCACCATCTCTTCGAGGGTGCCCAGCGGAACCAGGCCCGCGAGCACAGCCACCACCACGGTGACGACAACCGTCGTCCGCACCGGTGTTCCCCGCGTGCCCGTGTGGGCGAGCCGGCGAGGCATGAGGCCGTCGCGTGCCATCGCGAACAGCACACGCGTCTGACCCAGCATCAGCACCATCACCACGGTGGTGAGGCCTGCGAGGGCACCGATGGAAATCAGGTTCTTCGCCCAATCCATGCCGTTGATCGCGAACGCGGTGGCCAGGGTCGACTCGTCGCCCTCGAGTTCCTGGTAGTTCACCATGCCCGTCAGGACGAGACTGACCGCGACATAGAGGACGGTGACGATCGCGAGAGAACCGAGGATCCCGATCGGCACGGCTTTCTGCGGATTCCGCGTCTCCTCGGCAGTCGTCGCGACGACATCGAAGCCGATGAATGCGAAGAAGACGAGACTCGCCGCGGCGAGCAGGCCGTACCAGCCGAACGTGCTGCCTCCCGCTCCGGTGACGAAAGAGAACAGCGACTGGTGCAGTCCGTTGTCGGTCTCCGCGGCCTCGGCCGGCGGGATGTAGGGCGTGTAGTTCTCCGCCTTGATGTAGAACGCCCCGAGCGCGACGACGAAGATGACCACCCCGACCTTGATCGAGGTGATCACCAGCGACACCCGGGAGGACAGCTTGGTTCCGGACGCGATGACGACGCCGATCACCACGACGATCAGAACCGCTCCCCAGTCCACCTTGCCCGGTCCGACCATCACGCTCGACGACAGCCCTCCCATCACCTCGCCGAGATACAGCGACCAGCCCTTGCCGACCACCGCCGCGGCAAGCGCGAACTCCAGGATGAGATCCCAGCCGATGATCCAGGCGACGAACTCGCCGAATGTCGCGAACGAATAGGTGTACGCGCTACCCGCGACAGGCACGGTGGACGCGAACTCCGCGTAACACAACGCGGCGAGAGCACAGGCGATGGCCGCGAGAACGAACGCCAGCGACACCGACGGTCCCGCGACATTCCCGGCCGTGCGAGCGGTGAGGGTGAAGATGCCGGCGCCGATGACGACCGCGACACCGAACACGATCAGGTCCCACGCGGTGAGGTCTTTACGCAACTTCGAATCCGGGTCGTCGGTGTCGCGGATGGATTGCTCCACCGACTTCACGCGGAACAGACCGCGGTCACGCTTGCTGCCGGCTCGAGTCATCGTCGCCCCTTCCGAGCAGGAACCTACTCGGTACGAGCGGCCGCCATGGACGATTCCGGAACGATGACGCGCTCGGCTCGGACATCGGTGTTATCCGCTCGAAACCGGGTATACCCCGGCGATTACCGAGGGTCGGCCGGGTTCGGCCGACGACTCCGTGCCCGAGGAAGGTGCGTATGAGACCACTGCGTGTCGCGTCGGTCCCCGCATCACACGTCTACGTGCGGCATCTGTCGTCACCCGACGGCGACGACGGAGTGATCCGGCTGCCCGACCCGGTACCCGCCGACGGACGAAAGGTCCCCGGTGGATGGTGGCCACCGATGATGCTCGAGCCCGGATGGATCGACGATCACCACGATGAATTCGACATCTTCCACATCCACTTCGGGTTCGACGCGGTGGAACCCGAAGTGCTCGAGGAGGTCGTCGGCGCCCTCGACACCCACCGGATCCCCCTCGTCTACACCGTGCACGACCTGAGAAACCCTCACCACCCCACCCCGGGCGCGCATCTGAAGAACCTCGACGTGCTGATACCGGCGGCCCGGGAACTGATCACCCTCACCCCCGGCGCTGCCGCGAGAATCCGGGCCGGCTGGGGACGGACCTCGACGGTCCTGCCGCACCCGCACGTGCTCGAGCGGGACTGGTTCGACGCGCCGCACCGCCCGCCGGACCCGTTCGTCGTCGGTGTCCATGCGAAGAGCCTGCGAGCCAATATGGATGTGCTGCCGGTCGTGACCGCGCTGGCTCGAACGGTCGCCGACCTGCCCGGGGCCCGGCTGCAGATCGATCTGCACGACGAGATCTTCGTTCCGTCCAACCATTGGTACGCCCCGGACATGGGAGCCGCGCTGCTGGCGCTCGGGGAGAATCCTGCGGTGGACGTCCGGGTGCACCCGTATTTCGACGACGACGAACTGTGGCAATACCTCTCGGAGTTGACGGTGTCGGTGCTCCCGTACCGATTCGGGACCCATTCGGGCTGGCTGGAGGCCTGCCACGATCTCGGAACCGCGGTGGTTGCTCCGAGCTGCGGTTTCTATCGTCAGCAACAGTCCTGCGACGTGTTCACCCTGGACGAGGACCGGTTCGACCCGGCCTCCCTCGACCGCTCCATCCGGTCGCTGTACGAACGGCGGCACCACATTCCGCGGGCACAGTGGCCGCGACGACTCGAGCAACGCCGACGTCTCGCCGCGGCCCACCGCGATATCTACGAGCGGGCCTCGGCATGACCGCCCGACCGCTGCGCATCGCGCTCGTCGCGTCGAACCGGTATCCCATCCGCCAGCCGTTCGCCGGTGGCCTCGAGTCCCACGTCTGGCATCTGGCGCGTGCCCTCGGAGAAGCCGGTCACCACGTCACACTGTTCGCGGCGTCCGGTTCCGACGAGTCCCTCGGTGCCTCACATCTGGAGGTCCGGTCCTTCTCCCCCAGCGCGACCGCGCGCCACGACCCGTCCATGGCACCGAAGGGCTTCCTCGAGGACCACCACGCGTACCTGTCGTTGATGCTGAACCTGGCGGGTCCGCTGGCCGACTCCTTCGACGTCGTCCACAACCACAGCCTGCATTACCTGCCGGTGGCGATGGCACCGGCACTGCGCATCCCGATGGTCTGCACGCTGCACACTCCGCCGACCCCCTGGCTCGAGTCGGCCCTGGCCGCGACGGCACAGGTCCCGGCGACCTTCGTCGCGGTCAGCCGGCATACGGCGCACGCGTGGCGGCACGCGCTCGAGGCTCCCGCGACCGTCATCCCCAACGGGGTGGACCTCTCGGGCTGGCCGGTCGGCCCCGGCGGCACCGACCTGATGTGGTTCGGACGCCTCGTGCCGGAAAAAGGCGCACATCTCGCGATCGAGGTCGCGCGCCGAAGCGGCCGCAGGCTCACCCTTGCCGGACCGATCTCCGACCGGAAGTATTTCGACGACCGCATCGCCCCCCGACTCGGCGGCGAAGTCGAATACCTCGGACATCTGCCGCGCACGGAACTGGCTGCCCGGGTGGGCCACAGCGCTGCCGTCCTGATCACGCCGTGCTGGGACGAACCGTACGGCCTGGTCGTCGCCGAAGCCCTTGCCTGCGGCACCCCCGTGGTGGCGTTCGCTCGCGGCGGGATTCCCGAGATCGTCGACTCCGGGTCGGGAGTGCTGGTCCCCGCGGGCGACACCGACGCGATGGCTGCTGCCGTGCCCGCCGCAACAGCACTGTCCCGCAGTCACGCTCGCCGACGTGCCCTGGAGTACTGTTCCGAACGGGCGATGGTCGAGTCGTACGTGGCGTTGTACCAGCGCCTCGTCGCCCCTGCCGCCGAACCCGTGTCCGCCGGTCGGCCACGATGATCGGGTACTACATCCATCACCACGGCCACGGCCATCTCGCCCGCGCGACGAGTATCTGTGCGCACCTTCGCAATCCGGTGACCGCGCTGTCGTCGGCGACCCTGCCGGGCCGGAACGCCGCCGTGTTCGACGAAGTGGTCGAGTTGCCCCGCGACGACGAGGCTGTCGACGCAGCCGTCGACCCCACCGCTCACGGACTGCTCCACTGGGTTCCCCGCCACGACGACGGACTGCGCAGACGGATGGCGGCGCTGGCGGAGTGGATCGCGCGCGCCCGGCCCCGGGTAATGGTGGTGGATGTGTCGGTGGAGGTGACGTTGCTGGCGCGATTGTTCGGCATCCCGGTCGTGGTCATGGCCATGCCCGGAACCCGCACCGACGCACCGCACACTCTCGGTTACCGCTCGGCAGACCACCTGATCGCCGCGTGGCCGCAGGAGGTGTACGACCCCGAGTGGCTGCACCCATACGCGCACAAGACGTCGTATGTGGGTGGCATCAGCCGATTCGACGGGCGCCGCGCTCCCCCCGATACGGACGATTCCGATGACCGTCCCACCGTGCTGGTGATGGGCGGGAGCGGTGGTTCGGCCTTGTCGTCCGGTGATTTTCGGTCCTGGACGAGTCGCCACACCCGGTACCGGTGGGAAGGCATGGGAGTTCCGGGGGGCGCCTGGGCCGACGATCCGTGGCCCTCGCTGTGCCGGGCCGACGTGGTGGTCGGCCACGCCGGGCAGAACACCGTCGCCGACATCGCAGCGGCTCGGCGCCCCGCTGTGCTCGTCGCCGAGCGGCGTCCCTACGACGAGCAGCACGCCACGACGGCCGCCCTCCACCGCGCCGGAATGTCGGTGGGGTTGCCGGAGTGGCCGGACCTCGACCGGTGGCCGGAGTTGATCGAGCGGGCCCGCGGGGCCGACCCCGCGCAGTGGGCACGCTGGCAGACCTCCGGAGCCGCGGCGCGCGCCGCTGCCATCGTCGACCGGATCGCCGAGGAGGAGGCACCGACGTGAAAGTCGGTGTGGTGACCATCGCAGCGCACCGGACCGCTCACCTGCGCACGCAGATGACGGCGCTCGCACGCAGTTCCCGGCGTCCCGACCAGCACGTTGTCGTGTCCATGGGCGATCACGAGGTCTTCTCGCTGGCCCGGGCCGCCGGTGCGGACGCGCGGTGGATGGAGCCGACGGAAGGCCGTCTGCCTCTGGCCGAAGCCCGTAACCTCGGCGCTCGGCGGGCGCTCGAACTCGGCGCCGAATTGCTGGTGTTCCTGGACGTCGACTGCATCCCGGCCACGAATCTGGTGAGCCGCTACGAGGAGGTCGGCAACGACCCGCGTCACCAAGTGGCGTTGCTGTGCGGTCCGGTGACCTACCTGCCACCGCCTCCGGTCGACGGGTACGACCTGGATGCACTGGACGCGCTGATCAGTCCGCATCCTGCCCGTCCCCACCCGCGCGCCGGTGAGGTCGTCACCGGTGAGGACTACACGCTCTTCTGGTCGCTCTCGTTCGCTGTCACCGCGGCGACCTGGCACCGTGTGGGCGGATTCTGTACCGACTATTCGGGCTACGGCGGGGAGGACACCGACTTCGGGCAGGTCGCGGCGCAGCGCGGCGTCGGGCTTCGCTGGGTCGGCGGAGCCCACGCTTTTCATCAGCATCACCCGGTGTCGGATCCGCCGGTGGAACGACTGGACGATATCCTCGCCAACGCCAACATCTTTCATGATCGATGGGGGTGGTGGCCGATGCGCGGATGGCTCGACGCGTTCGCCGAACGCGGGTTGGCCCGCTATGACAAGGGTTGCGGACGGTGGTTACGCGGCGCCGACCGCCACTCGGCGCCGGGCCGATGATCTTTTCTGCGGACAATCATGACCTGCACGTGGAATTAATCGAATACACCAAGAATTGCATCGACAATGCGACACTTCCCCACGAGACGACAAAGACGACAAGTCACAAAACCGCCGCAACGGTCATAGACCGAATATCGCTCACAACGGTGAATTCAGGTCGAACGAATCAAGAGCAGCGGCCTCGGTTACTCGACCAGCCACGCGATCGCCACACCGATCTGCGCGTTTGCCGCAAACAGCACGTTCGCGGGTGTACCGCCGGATTGCCCGCGACGAGGTGACGTCCCGAGTCGGGTTCCGGACCGATCCGTCCGCCTCCCGAATGCGTTGACCACGCAGTGAGCGTGGCGGGGCATGGCGGTATCGATGACCTCACGATCCGTGAATGATCTTCCACACCAACGGAACTGGGACGCCGGTCCCGGGAGCCTTCGCGACCGGGGAGCCGACGATGAACGTCGGGCCCGCCTCGTCCAGGGCGGTCGGATTCGACGCGGAGAGGATGCCGGCGTCGGCGGGTCGGAAAGATTCGATGAGAAAAGTGTCGAAGAATCTGCCCCTCCTTCCGCGGACGATCATGATCCGCAACGCGGAAATTATCGAATTCACAAGAAATTGCACCGAGTGCAACCCTCGCCCACGCGACAGCGAAGTTGATCGTCGCAAAACCGCCACAACGGTCATACCAACCGAATACCTCTCGAGACAGTGAATTTCACGTCTCACGGATCAAGAAGACTGCCCTTCCGGCCGATGCGGATGTACGGTTGAACAGTCTTGCCCGCACGCACCGCGCCCAATAGTTCGATAGTCGTTCACGACATCGAACAGGCCGACGGGACTCAACCTCCAGGGGTAAACCATGACATTCACCGCAGTGCCCGAACAGACAACCGAAGCGGTCAACGCGGCTCTCATCGCATTGGGCGTCGTCCTGCTCGCATTCCTCACGCTCTATCTGGTCGGCTTCGACAACGGTGTGCTCTCGCGCAGCGGCATGTACCTGCACGAACTGATGCACGACGGCCGACACCTCCTCGGGCTGCCATGTCACTGACCGGAACGTACACGCGGTTACTGGTCCGCGGGCTCCTGGCGGGACTTCTCGCCGGGCTGTTGGCCGGCGGCGTGGCCTTCGTTGTCGGAGAGCCTCAGGTAGAGGCTGCCGTAGCACTGGAAAACTCTGTTGCAGAACCGCATTCGCATGGCGAATCGGACTCCGGCGGAGTCGCTACGGCAGATCACCATGACGACGAGCCTCTCGTCTCTCGGACAGGTCAGCGCGCGGGATTGTTCCTCGCGACTACGTTGGCAGGCGTCGCGCTGGGCGCGATCTTCGCTACGGTGGCGTACGGGATTCGGCGAGCTGTTCCGGTCTCCGCCGTAACGCTGAGTCTCGGCCTGGCCGGAGCCGCATGGCTCGCCGTCGTGATGGTGCCCTACGTCAAATATCCGCCGAATCCTCCGGCCGTAGGCGACCCCGAGACCTTCGGCCAGCGCACCTGGCTCTGGCTCGCCGCCGTGGCCATAGGACTACTGGCAGTGGTAGTCGCCGCGTACGTGGCCACTGCATCGGCGAAACGACTCGAACCTGTCGCCCGCATCGCGGCTACGGCTCTCGCTTTCCTCGTCGTCGCGGTCGTCGGTTGTGTTCTGCTGCCGTCCGTCAACGAGGTGACCGACGGGTTCCCCGCCACGTTGCTGTGGGAATTCCGGCTGTCCACACTAGCTACCCAGACGACCCTCTGGGCGAGCCTGGGTCTCGTCTTTGCATACCTATCCGACCGGTCGGCCCGCCCGCCGGTCCGTGAGGCGGCGCCTATGTCGGCCATGTGATTCCCATTCCCAGTCCGCCCCGCGAAGGACTCCTCGAGGGGAACCACCGACCGATCGGATCGGAAACACAATGAGTTCACCGGCTAAGCAATCCGGGGCGTCGAAGAACACACCCAGCCCCAGCACGTCGTTCAACACCCTGACGAGTCTGCTCGCGGACATCGCCCCAGCCATCCACGAGGTACAGGACTCCCCGTACACGTTGTCCAACGCCCGATATGCCGCACTGCGGCACGTGCTCCACGACGTTGGTGGCCAGCCCGACCTGCCTGTCGAGTACAAGGAAAAGGTCGAAGAGGCGTGGGAGATGAACACGTACGTCACCTGTGAATGCCTGGGCTGGCGGGGCGCCTGGAATTCCGAGATGCGGCGCCGTGCCGAAAATGATCTGGGCGCGACGCTTTACTTCGGCCTTCCGTACTACGCGCGCTGGATCACCGTCGCCACCAAGACTCTTATCGACAAGGGCCTGATCACACCAGATGAATTGTCAGCCAAGATCGACGCTGTCCGCACACGTTTGAGCGAGGAGCGATCATGACGAAATACCAGATCGGCGACCGCGTTACGGTAAAGGACGCGACGTCCCTGTTCCACACTCGCACACAGGCTTTCGTGCGCGGCCATACAGGCGTCGTCGTCGAGTACCGTCCCGAATGGGTTATCCCGGAGGACGAGGCATGGGACCGCCTCGAGAACGGGCGCACCGAACCGTTCTATGTCGTGCGGTTCCTCCAGACCGACCTGTGGGACCCATACACCGGATTCGATGTCGACACCCTCGAAACAGAGTGCTCCGAGCGCTGGCTTGCACCCGCAAAGGACGAAGCATAATGAGCGAAAATCACAGCCACGATCCGATCCAGGAAGGCCCTGAGGTAGGCGAATTCGAAGTACTCGAGGCCGCCATCCGGGAACTGTCGATCGAAAAAGGTCTGTTCTCATCCGAAGACCACCGCCGATTCTCGGAGTGGGCGGAGTCGATCGGTCCTTCCAAGGGGTCCCAGCTCGTCGCCAAGGCATGGCTCGACCCCGACTTCAAGCGTCAACTACTCGAAGATGCCACCGAAGCCTCCAAAGCGGTGGGCGTCGACTGGCTGGACCCGACCGGGACAGGTACCCCCAGCGATTACACGTTCTTCTACGTCCTGGAGAACACACCCCAGGTGCACAACATGATCGTCTGCACCCTGTGTTCGTGTTACCCGAGGCCCGTCCTGGGCATGTCACCCGACTGGTACCGGACCCCCAACTATCGCCGCCGGCTCGTGCGCCGTCCCCGCGAGGTGCTCGCCGAGTTCGGTCTCCATTTCCCCTCGGATGTCGAAGTGCGCGTCCATGACTCCAACCAGAAGTCACGGTTCATGGTGATGCCGATGCGTCCGGAAGGCACGGAGGGCTGGACAGAGGACCAGCTCGCGGCGATCGTCACCCGCGACACCATGATCGGTGTCGCTCTGCCACAGGCAGATTGGACCGCGGAGAAGGCACCCTCGCAGGTCGGAGGTCCACAGTGACAGTTGACAAGCAAAGGTTCGACCGGCGCGATTCGGTCGAGGCCCACGAGATCATTCTGGGGTTGCTCGGGGATGATGCGGTCCGGGAGACGTCGCTGCCGGAACTGGACCGTAAGCCGGCGCCCTGGGAGTCGAGCATGCAGGCGACCGTCGAGTGTCTCTCCTGGCGCAACGTCTGGGACAACCTCGAGCGTCGCCAGACGGAGGACGCTCTCGGCGAAGATATCTACCGCGAGTTTCCGGTCCATACCAGGTCCGCGATCGCGACCGCACATACACTGCTCGACCGCGGGGTGATCGATCCCGACGAACTCCAGGCAAAGATGCGGGAGGTTCGGGCCCGGTTCGAAGGAGACTGAACCCACTCCGGATCCACCCAGACAAAAAAGTCCCTCACCTGTGTGAACAGGTGAGGGACTTTATGGCGGTGGCGGAGGGATTTGAACCCTCGGACGGGGGTTACCCGTCACACGCTTTCGAGGCGTGCTCCTTAGGCCGCTCGGACACGCCACCGCTAAAAGACTCTACCGGATGGTGCGCCTGGACTGAAATCGGCAGGTCAGAGTCCCGGACGAGGGTCGCGCCGGCCGTGGAAGAACTCCTCCAGAACCGCCGCACACTCGTCCTCGAGCACCCCGCCGCGCGCCTGCGGGCGATGGGTGAGGCGACGATCCCGCACGACGTCCCATAGCGACCCGACGGCGCCCGTCTTGGGCTCCCATGCGCCGAAGACGATCCGCTCGACGCGCGCCAGGACAGCCGCACCGGCGCACATCGTGCAGGGCTCGAGGGTGACCGCGAGGGTTGCGCCCTCGAGACGCCAGCCGTCTCCGTGCACGCGCGCCGCCGCCCGCAGCGCAAGGATCTCCGCGTGCGCGGTGGGGTCCCCTGTGGCCTCACGCGAGTTCGCGGCCCGGGCCAGCTCGGTGCCGTCGGCCGCGAACACGACCGCGCCCACCGGAACGTCCCCGGCAGGCGCAGCGGTCGCAGCGTCCAGCGCGACCCGAATCAGTTTCTCGTCGTCGCGCAGCCCCATCTAACGCAGTTTGTCCAGCGCAGCGGCCCACACATCGTCGAACCCGAGGCGCTGTGCGACCTCCTCGAGTTGTTCGTCGGGATAGAGATCCGTCTCGGAGAGGATCACGGACAGCACGGGTTCCGGTAGACCCATGTCCTTGAGAATCCCCAGGTCACCTTCTTCCCACGGCTCCACGTCGTCCAGCTCGTCCGGATCGATGTCCGGGATGTCGACATTGAGTGCGTCGAGAATATCGGCCGCAATGTCGTAGTCGATCGCCATCGTGGCGTCGGACAGCAGGATCCGGGTTCCGGACGGTGCGGGCCGGATGATGACGAAGAACTCGTCATCGACGTTCAGCAAGCCGAACACGGCGCCGGAGCTGCGGAGCTCCCGCAACTCCGTCACGGCCGTCTCGAGGCTCGTCAGTGCAGCATCCGAGAGTGCGCGGCACTTCCAGAGTCCGTCTTCACGCGTCACGGCGACGGCAAAACCGTCGAGGTCCTCGATCGAACTCACCGAAGGGCTCTTGTTCCCTACGCGTTGTGCAGCCATGCGCGCAACGGTAGTCTGCCTCGTCCCGCGAATGAAGCCCACGCCCGAATATGCCAACCTGGAGCGGTGCCTACCGCGACGTTCGCCCCGCCCGTATGTGTCCTCGGCCTCGGCCTGATCGGTGGATCGCTTCTCCGCGCAGCGGCAGCGACCGGCCGCCACGCGTGGGGGTACAACCGCTCACCGGAAGTCGTGCACGCGGCCCGCGATCTGGGTTTCGACGCGAGCACGGACTTGGCCGCGACGCTCGAGCGCGCTGCCGATGCGAATGCGATCGTGGTGATCGCGGTCCCGATGCCGGCGGTCGGGAGCATCCTCGATGCGATCGCCGAACACGCACCGGATGTCGCGCTCACCGATGTCGTCAGCGTCAAGTCGGAAGTGGCGGCCGCCGTCGCCGCACACGGCTTGTCCCGGCGTTTCGTCGGCGGTCACCCGATGGCCGGCACCGCCGAGTCGGGCTGGGCCGCGAGCACCGTCGAGCTGTTCCGTGACTCCGTGTGGGTGGTGACGGTCGACGACGGCACCGACCCCGAGGTGTGGCAGGCCGTCGCGGACCTGGCGCTCGACTGTGGCTCGGTCGTCGTGCCGGCCGAGTCCGCCGAACACGATGCGGCGGTCGCCCGGATCTCGCACCTGCCGCATGTGCTGGCCGAAGCCCTCGCGCTGGCGGGGGCCGCCGGTGGCGATCTGGCCCTCGGATTGGCTGCGGGCTCGTTCCGCGACGGGACCCGCGTGGCAGCGACCGCTCCGGCACTCGTCGACGCGATGTGCGAGGCCAACGCCTCAGCGTTGCTCGTGGCACTCGACGAGACCCTCGAGGTGCTGTCGGCCGCGCGGGAACAGCTTGCCGACGGCAGCACCACCGACCTCACCCGGGCCGGATTCGACGCCCGCGCCCGGTACGACCAGCAGAAGCGCGTCTCTGTCACCGGCGTCGTCCCCGGGGAGGGTGACTGGCTGACCGTGCTCCGCGAGGCCGGGCGTCGCGGAGAGGTATGGACCCGATGACCTTGCGCGACGTCGCCTCCGCGCTCACGACCGGCAAGCTGACGCCGACCGAACACGTACGACAGGTACTGGCCGACCTCGACGCGCTCGACGGCACGCCGTGGCACAACATCGTCGCGGCCCGCGACGACGCGGCCGCCCTCGAGTCTGCGGCACGCGCCGACTCGGAGATTGCGGCCGGGAACTGGATAGGCCCGTTGCACGGCGTCGCAGTTGCGGTCAAGGACAACATCGACGTCGCCGGCATGCCCACCCGCTGCGGCAGCGCCGTGCTCGACGATGCGCCGCCCGCGACGACCGATGCCCGCATCATTCGTAAGTTGCGGGAGGCGGGCGCGATCATCGTCGCGAAGACCCACCTTCACGAATTCGCCTACGGTCCGACGGGTCTCGTCAATGCTTCCGGGCCCGCTGCGCATCCGCACGAACCCGGGCTCATCAGTGGCGGCTCGTCGTCGGGGTCGGCGGTTCTGGTGGCGCGCGGGATCGTCCCCGTTGCCCTCGGCACCGACACCGGATGCAGTGTGCGCACCCCGGCCGCCTTGTGCGGAATCGCCGGTTTCAAGCCGGGTCACGGAGCACTACCCGTCGACGGGGCATTCCCGTTGTCGACGACGTTCGATCACGTGGGTCTGCTCGCCGCGGACACGCTGGACGTCGCGCTCGCGTGGGGTGCGATCCCGGGCATCGCGCACCTGCGGACCCCGGTGTCCGGGCTCCGCATCGGTCGTCTCCGCGGCAGCATCTGGGACTTCCCCGACCCGGACTTCGAGGCAGCAGTCGACGCCGCGTGCCGCACACTAACCGACCTCGGTGCGGAGGTAGTCGAGGTGACGCTCCCGGAAACCGAGGAGCTTCTCGAGGTGTATCCCGTCGTCACCGGCTCGGAGGCCTACGACACCCACCGCGAGTGGTTCGAGTCGACCCCTGAGCGCTACCAGCCCGCCACGGCGTCGCTACTGGCAGCCCAGCGGGACCGGCCCGCCTACGAGTACGTGCGCGCGGTACGGACGGTCTCACGCCTGCGCCGCGACGTCCTGGATCGCCTGCGGAAAGCGGAAGGACTCGACGCGCTGGTCACCGCGACGACCGGCATCCGTTCGGCACCCCAGAACAGCGATCCGCTGGCTCTGCGGAGGCCGCTGCTCGAGCACTGCATTCCCTTCAGCGTCCTCGGCGTACCCGCGTTGTCGGTACCCGCACCGGGCGGCGGCACGAGACCGATCGGCTTGCAGGTGGTCGGACTCACCGCGGGAACCGGCGGACACGGGAGCCACCCCGCCGAGTCCACCGCGCTTGCGGTCGCCCTCGCGGTGGAAACAGCCGACGGCTAGATCCGCTCGGCCAGCCCGCGGTACTCCACGACGAATCCGTCCGCGTCGACGGTCACCGACGAGGTCGACACGGGCGACAGCACATGGATGCCGTCGGACGCGCTGCTGTACATCACGGCTGCTTCCTGCACGCCCAGATCGACGAGGTTCACGTACACCACCGGGACCTCGAGGTCGGCGGAGCCCGACTGCAGTCCGTATCGCCGGATCGGCAGCGCATTGAAGAACGGGCTCAGGATGACATCGACGTCCAGCGCCCCACCGAACGTGGAACGTTGGTGCTGGGTGCCGTTGTCGACCATCCAGATGCCCTCTTCGGAACGGCTGATCGACATGTGTCGCTCACCCGCCGCGACGGTGGTCCGCACGGACAGCCGGCGCGTGACGCCGTTTTCGTCGGTCACCAGGTCGTAGGACGCGCTGAATGCGGGATGGTCGTCGCACGCGCCACCCACGATGCGACCGGACGCTTTGATCCGGCGGCCGTTGAGCTGCACGCGCACAGATTCCATACGGGGCGCGTCCAGCGCTCGCCAGGTGAGAAGCGCGGGCCATGCCGACGCTGTACTCGCCGCAGAACCCGCGGCATCAGAGGCTGGGATGCTCACGAGCTATACGTTAAGCGACGACCGTCGGCGGGGAGGCAGCGGTGCCGTTATTGGGCACCGCAGAGGGTTCCCGCGCCCGTGCGAATCTCCTCGACCGGCGCAAATCCTCGCGCCGACGGCGCGCCCCTTTTCCCGCGTACGACAAGTTCGGGCAATCCGGACGCCGCTAGGGGTCCTGGGGAATCGAACGTGGCCTCGGCGTCGTCGGTGGCGCGTGGACCGGCAGCATCGACTGTTGTGGACTGTGCGCGGAGGGGCACTCGGCCATCGGTATTGGCCTAGAGTCGCACCATGCGTACCGTGTGGACAGTTCCTCTGAACATTGCCCAAACTTTGCTGGAATCTCCCGAGATCCAGATGTTTCTGACCAGCAATGAGCTGCCCGACACCGCAGACGATCCCCGCCAGAGGCTCGAAGAGTTCACTCTGGCTCTCGGCGCGCTCAGCAAGCACGCCGGACGCACCTTCGGCACCGTTGATGCGGCCAACCGCGAACTGTTCGGCGGTTCCGCCGGCAGGGTGCCCGTGTCGCTCCGCCTCACCGTGTTGCGCGCGATCGTCGCTCAGGTAGACGACCGCACCCCGACTCCCCAGCCGATGCCGCAGCCTGTGATCGACCAGCTCGGTGCGTATGTCTACGCCCTGCTCGATCCGCGCGATCGCAGCATCGTCTACATCGGAACCGGACGTGGAAATCGGATCTTCACTCTGGTCTGGTCAGCCCTCGGAGAAACCCACAAACTCGCCGAAGCCGGGGAGAAAGCACCACCGGCGACCCCGGAAACCGAGGCGGCACTCCGCCGTATCAAAGCCATCTACGACTCGGGTTACTCCGTGGACCACTACGTAGTGGCCGACCGGCTCGACCCGAAGTCCGACGCCGACCACACGGCGGACGTCACCGCGCAGGCAGTGATCGCTGCGCTCGGATTGATCGAGCCGCACAGGGGTGAGTGCATTCTCACCAATCTCGCGGGTACGACGGATGTTTCGGAGGCGGACCGCACCGCGATCCCGATCTCCGAACTTGTACGCCAGTATTCGGCGACTCCCGCACCGGAATTACCGACACCGTGCGTCGTCCTCCGCATCAACGAGGCAAAGAACGCCGACCCGGCGCAGGTTCGCGCCCTGGCATCGAAGCCGTGGCCGGCCGGTACGGCAGCGCGCGGCATCGACGGCTTGCCGATCATCGTGGTGGCCGACAACATCGTTCGCGCGGTGTACCGGGCGACGCGGTGGGAAGCCGCGGGGCGCAGTGAGGAGAACGGCGGCACCGTTCTCTACCGCTTCTTCGGTGAATCCGATCCGGACCTCGAGCCCAAGTTCGTCGATACACGCCTCAGTCCGGATCGCTTGGGGCTCAAGCGATGGCCGTCGCACGGATGGGCGCCGCGCCTCACGCGCGCGTTGCCCCGCCCGGTCGCGCGGCCGAAGCCCAAGGCCTAATCCCGCCTGAAAGCAGTCGAGGGGGCCACATTTCGTGGCCCCCTCTACAACACCTTCCGGCTGAGCCGGCTTGCAAAACACTGCATACAGAAAAAACTGCATACCAAACACTGAAGGCCCCCAACACAGTTGGGGGCCTCCAGCAAACGGGTGTTCGGCGGTGTCCTACTCTCCCACACCCTGTCGAGTGC
>NZ_JBNCLW010000008.1:217795-227039 GCF_049844875.1 Rhodococcus sp. DT1 | reverse complement strand
AACCCCACCCCCCCCACCCCACCCCACCCTGGGGCGGGCCCCCCCCCCCCCCCCCCCCCCCCCCACGACCGTCTGTTGTCGTTCCGAGAGCCGAAGCCCGGTGAACTAGAGGATGGCGGCGATGTCGTCCGCGGCAGCCGCACCGTAGGCGTCGGCGAGACGCTTGAGCGCATCGGCCCGGTCGAAGGTCCACTCCTGCGTCCCGGTGGTCTCGAGGACGTGCACCGCGACCAGCGAGCCGAGTTGCGCGGCACGTTCGACACCCAGTCCTGCGCGGTGGGCGACGAGGAAGCCCGCACGGAAGGCGTCGCCGACGCCGGTCGGGTCCACCTTCGCGCGGTCAGGGACCACGCCGACGTGCACCCAGTTGCCGTCACGGTCGACGATGTTCGCGCCGTTGCCGCCGAGCGTGGTGATCCGCATGCCGACCTTGGCGCCGATCTCGTCCTCGGTCAGACCTGTCTTCTGCTGGAGCAGTCCCCACTCGTATTCGTTGGTGAACAGGTACTCCGCGCCCTCGATGAGCTCGGCGGCCTGCTTGCCGTCGAGGCGCGCGAGCTGCTGGGAGGGGTCCGCGACGAACGGGACGCCGAGCCGGCGGCACTCCTCGGTGTGGCGGATCATGGCGTCGGGGTCGTTGGCGCCGATCAGCACGAGGTCGACTCCGTGTTGTGCCACGACATCCGCGATCGAGATCTCGCGGGCCTCCGACATCGCACCCGGATAGAACGACGCGATCTGCGCCATGTCCTCATCGGTCGTGCACACGAACCGAGCCGTGTGCGCGGTCTCGGAGACATGCACGGACGTGCAGTTCACGCCGTGGTTCTCCAGCCAGCCGCGGTACTCGGCGAAGTCCGCGCCGACCGCGCCGACGAGCACCGGAGAACCGCCGAGCACACCCATCGCGAACGCGATGTTGCCGCCGACACCACCTCGCCGGACGACGAGGTCGTCCACCAGGAAGCTCAGCGAGATGTGTGCGAGCTGGTCGGCGAGCAACTGTTCGGCGAACCGGCCGGGGAAGCGCATGAGGTGATCGGTGGCAATGGAGCCGGTCACAGCGATGGTCACGTGGCTGTACCTTTCCGCAGGAATCGGGACGATGAGGCACTCGGGACGAGGCCGTAGCGCCCTCACGGTACCCGGAGACACGGGAGGGCCCCGGTGCTCTCGCACCGAGGCCCTCCCGAGACCGACTCAGTTGAACGAATCACCGCACGCGCACGAACCCGTGGCGTTCGGGTTGTCGATCGTGAAGCCCTGCTTCTCGATGGTGTCGACGAAATCGATCGCCGCACCTTCGACGTACGGAGCGCTCATACGGTCCACAGCGAGCTTGACGCCGGCGAAGTCCTTGATCAGGTCGCCGTCGAGACTGCGATCGTCGAAGAACAACTGGTATCGAAGACCGGCGCAGCCGCCGGGCTGCACGGCGATACGCAGTGCGAGGTCGTCACGGCCCTCCTGATCGAGAAGTGCCTTCGCCTTGGAGGCGGCGGCCTCGGTCAGGACGACGCCGTGAGTGTCGGTTTCTTGCTGCACAGTCATGGGCGCTCCCTGTATTTCGTGTCGGACCTGTGGTTCGTGTCGGACCCGGATGCCTCAACGGTACCGCGCCCGGATGTATTCCCCGTGAACGAGTCGCGCAACACAGTGGTATTGCAGCCTGGTTTACCCGTTCTCGCGAATATCCCATAGCCTGGAAGGGTGAAGTTGCTACGCCGCGGCGGTTCCGACGAGTCCGCCGACCACGAGGTTCCCGTGCCCGAGGCCCTGCCCGACGGGGAGGCTGTCGCCGCCGCCCCGAAGGTCACCACCGGCAAGGGCCGCCCGACGCCCAAGCGCCGAGACGCCGAAAGCCGCCGTCGCGGCCCGGTCGCCCCGGCCCCGATGACGGCGAAGGAAGCGCGCGAGCGGCGCAAAGCCGCACGCAAGTCGCAGTCGAAAGACCAGCGCAAAGCCGCTGCAGCCGAGCGTCGCGCGGCCGCATCCGAGCGCCGTAACCGGATGCTCGCCGGCGAAGAGAAGTTCCTGCTTCCCCGCGACCGGGGCCCGGAGCGCGCGTACGTGCGCGATCTCGTCGACAGTCGCCGCAACCTCGTCGGCCTCTTCATGCCGCTCGCGCTGGTGCTCATCATGTCGATGTTCCTCGGACCCGTCGTGCAGCAGTACGTCACGCTGGCGATGTTCCTCATGATGCTGCTGATGGTGATCGAGGGGATCTACCTCGGCCGTCTCGTGAACAGGAAGGTCCGCGAGCGTTATCCCGACTCCGCCCAGGGCGGATTCGGGCTGGGCTGGTACGCGTTCGTCCGCGCGTCGCAGATCCGCAAGCTCCGCGCACCGCTCCCCCGGGTCAAGCCCGGCGCCGCAGTCTAGGAATCTTCGCCCGCTCGGCACACATCGTGGTTTTCGGCCGCGGCCCGCTCGTCCTCGGACGGTTCGGGCCGCGGCCGATTCGTCTCTCCGGGCCGGAAGGTGTTGGTCCGCCACCAGGCCCGCGCCACCCACCGGGGCCGCGCAGCCGGGAGGAACCGGCCGATCTCCGGCGCGGCCGCGAGTGCCAGGAGAAAGCCCATGATCACTATGATGTCCGCCATAGTGCCAGCCTGCGGGCGATGATCTCCGAGCGAAAGTGGCAGAAAAGACATCCATCGTCGGATTTGTGCCACAGGGTGAATTGATAGCGTCAGTCGGTGATTCCCCACGCGAGAGGTGACATGTGACCAGCACCCCCGGCTCACCCGCCGGTATCGAGTTCCCCCAGCTGACCGCACCGGACAGGGAGGTGCGACTCGTCGCCGAGGAACGACAGCGGGACCTGACCAAGCCTGCCGGCTCACTGGGCCGTCTCGAGGTCCTCGGTTGCTGGGTCGCCGCATGCCAGGGCGAAGTTCCCCCGCACCCGTTCCGGCGGCCCCGCGTCGTGGTCTTCGCCGGTGACCACGGAGTCGCACGCAACGGTGTCTCCGCATACCCGCCGGAGGTGACGGCCCAGATGGTCGCCAACCTCGTAGCAGGCGGAGCAGCAGTGAACGTCCTTGCCGGCGTTGCCGGAGCAGGCGTCCGCGTCGTCGATATGGCGGTGGACGGCGACACCCCCGCCGAGGTGTCCACCTTCAAGATCCGGCGCTCGAGCGGGAGCATCGACCGCGAAGACGCGCTGACCCACGACGAGACGGTACGGGCGGTCGAGGCCGGTCGCTCACTCGCCGACCGAGAGGTCGACGAAGGGGCGGATCTCCTGATCGCCGGTGACATGGGGATCGGTAACACCACCCCCGCCACCGTCCTCATCGCGACGCTGACGAGCACCGAACCTGTCGCCGCCGTCGGCCGCGGCACCGGAGTCGACGACGCCGGCTGGATGCGCAAGGTCACCGCCATCCGCGACGCGATGCGGCGTGCACGTCCGCACACCCGCGATCCCATCGCCCTGCTGCGCACAGCGGGCGGTGCCGATTTCGCCGCCATGGCGGGATATCTGTCGCAGGCTGCGGTACGCCGCACGCCCGTGATCCTCGACGGCGTCGTGGTCACCGCTGCGGCGATGGTGGCCGAAGAACTGACCCCGGGCGCAGCACGATGGTGGGTCGCCGGGCATCGGTCCGCCGAACCGGCCCACACGATCGCGCTGCGCCACCTGCGACTCGAACCGATTCTGGATCTCGACATGCGGCTGGGCGAAGGATCGGGCGCGGTGGCCGCACTCCCCGTCGTGCAGGGTGCGGTGGAGATCCTGGCGAGCATGGCGACGTTCTCGGAGGCCGGAGTCAGTACCCGCGACGAGGCTCCCACCAAGACCGCCGGGTGATGCTGCGCCGGTGGATCGACGGCGTGTCGCTGTCGCTCTCGTGGCTGACCGTCCTTCCCGCGCGGGGCCCGCACGACATCGACAGAACGGTCGCGGGCCGGGCGATCACCGCCGCTCCCGTCGCCGGCCTGGTACTGGGTGCAGCAGCGGCCGCGGTGTCCTGGGTAGCGAGCACCGCCGGTGCGCCGGTCTTCGCCACGGGACTGCTCTGTGTCGGTGTGCTCGCCGTCGGGACCCGTGGGATGCACGTCGACGGGCTGAGCGACACGGCCGACGGTCTCGGTTGTTACGGACCGCCCGAACGTGCCCGGGAAGTGATGCACAGCGGCGGAGCGGGGCCGTTCGGTGTCGTCGCGTCGATCGTCGTACTCGGCATTCAGGCGGCGTCGTTCGGCGCGCTCGCGGACGCCGGTGGATGGGCGGCGATCCTCGTTGCGGTAGCCGTGGGCCGGGTCGCCGTGGTGCTCGCGTGCCGCCGAGGAGTGCCCGCGGCGCCGGGAAGCGGCTTCGGCACCCTGGTGGCCGGAACGCAGGGTCCGCTTCCGATCGCGCTGTGGCTGGTCGCGGCGACAGCCGCTGCCGTCCTGACCACGCCCGCAACGCCGTGGCTCGGCCCGCTTGCCGTACTCGTGGCGCTGGTGTTGTCGGCTCTGTTCGTGCGGCACTGCGCCCGCCGGTTCGGCGGACTCAACGGCGACGTGCTCGGCGCGGCGCTGGAAGGCACGGTCGCGGCGGTCGCACTGGTGGCTGCGACCGCGCTCTGACAGAGCCGACCGGCCGAAACAGAGAAGGCCGCGACCGTCGGTACGGTCGCGACCCTCTCCGGGTGCAGATCTCTGCGGGCTGATCTACGCGCGCAGCGTCGTCATCCAGCCGTGCGTGTCGGCGAACGTGCCGCGCTGGATACCGGTCAGCGTGTCGCGCAGCGCCATCGTCACCGGTCCCGGTTCGCCGTCTCCGATGATGAACTCGCCGTCCTTGTCCTTGATTCTGCCGACCGGGGTGATCACGGCTGCGGTTCCACACGCGAACACCTCGGTGATCTCCCCGCTTGCGGCCTTCTCACGCCACTCGTCGGTGCTGATCCGCTGTTCGTCCACGACCAGACCGGAATCCGTGGCGAGAGTCAGCAGCGAGTCGCGGGTGATGCCGGGCAGCAACGACCCCGACAGTTCCGGGGTGACGAGACGCGCATCCGCGCCGGACCCGTACACGAAGTACAGGTTCATCCCGCCCATCTCCTCGACGTACTTGCGTTCGATCGCGTCGAGCCACACCACCTGGTCACAACCCTGCTCGGCGGCGTGGGCCTGCGCGACGAGCGACGCCGCATAGTTGCCGGCGAACTTCGCGGCACCCGTGCCGCCGGGCGAGGCGCGCACGTATTCACGCGAGAGCCACACGCTCACCGGGCGCACGCCGCGCGGGAAGTAGGCGCCGGCGGGAGAGGCGATGAGGAGGTATCGGTACTCGTGGGCGGGCCGCACGCCGAGTGCAGGCTCGGTCGCGAACATGAAGGGCCGCAGATACAGCGACTCCTCCCCGCCCGCCGCGGGAACCCACTCGTGGTCGACGTCGAGCAGTTCGCGGACCGACTTCTCGAACAACTCCGGCGGCAGGTACGGCATGGCCAGGCGCTCGGCGGACCGGTTCATCCGCGCCGCATTCTCACTCAACCGGAACGACGAGATGCTGCCGTCCGCCTGCCGGTACGCCTTGAGTCCTTCGAAGATCGCCTGGCCGTAGTGCAGCACCATGGCAGCGGGATCGATCTGGATCGGGGCGTACGGCTCGACCTTCGCGTCGTGCCAGCCGACACCTTCGGTATAGGTGATCGACACCATGTGATCGGTGAAGTACTGCCCGAATCCGGGCTCGGACAGAATCTCCTGTCGCCGCTCCGCAGAGCTGGGTGAGGAATGCGGGACGCGGACGAATTCGAGGACACCTGTCATGAACGACAATCCTAACAATCAGCGGAAACGAATCTACTTCGTGTGGTCCTCGACGAACGGCGGGTTCACGACCTCGGCCCGCAACGACCGGCCCCGCACGTCCACCGTGACCTCGTCACCGGCGGCGATTCCCGGGGCGGTGTCGAGAAGTGCGAGCGCGATACCGATCTTGAGCGTGGGTGAGAACGTTCCGGACGTGGTCTGCCCGACGGGCACGCCGTCACGGGAGACGGTCAGCCCCTGGCGCAACACCCCGCGGTCGACGGCCCGCAGACCCCACAGGCGCCGTGCCGGTCCGGATTCCTTCTCGGCGAGGAGCGCCTCGCGACCCCAGAAGTGCGGCTTCTTCCAGCCGACGGCCCAGCCCACCCGTGCCTGGACGGGCGAGATGTCGACGGACAACTCGTGCCCGTGCAGTGCGTAACCCATCTCGGTCCGCAGCGTGTCGCGAGCGCCGAGGCCTGCCACCTGCCCACCGGCGTCACGGACCGACGCCGCGAGCGCGCGAAACACCGTCTCGGCGTCGTCCCAGCGGGGCAGCACCTCGAACCCGCGCTCACCGGTGTAGCCGCTGCGGCACACCCGCACCGGCATGCCCTGGTAGTCGGCGTCGACGAAACCCATGTAGGCGATGTCGGTGGGCAGCCCGAGGCCGGCAAGCACGTCCTCGGCCCGCGGTCCCTGCACGGCGAACACCGCGAAGTCGCGATGCTGGTTCGAGACGGTCACCCCGTCCGGTGCCGCGGCGGACAGCGCCTCGACGACTGCGGCGGTGTTCGCCGCATTGGGAACGAGGAACAGTTCGTCGTCGGAGACGTAGTAGACGATGAGGTCGTCGGTGACACCGCCGGTCTCGGTGCAGCACAGGGTGTACTGCGCCTTGCCGGGGCCGATCTTGGCGAGGTCGTTGGTGAGCGCGGCGTTCACGAATGCGGCAGCGCCCGGGCCGTGGACCAGGGCTTTACCCAGGTGGCTGACATCGAACAGGCCCACGGCCTCACGGACCGCGGTGTGCTCGGCGACCGTCCCGGCATAGGAGACGGGCATCTCCCAGCCACCGAACGGTGCGAAGGTGGCGCCGAGTTCGACATGGACGGCGTGGATGGGCCCCTGCTGGAGTTCCTCGTCACTCATGTCGCACGACGCTATCCCACCGCTGCGACCGTTCGGACGGTGGTCACTAGCATCGAAGCCATCACCCCCGCTTCCTAGGAGTTGCCTGTGAGCACACCGACCCCCGCACTTCCCGAACTCGCACTCGCCGGTTCGGTATCCAAGCGAGCCGACGTTCTCGTCATCGGACTCACCTCGTCCGACAACGGTCCCGAAATCCTCTTCGGCGACGGTCCTGTCGACGAAGCGGTGCTCGGAGAACTGCTCGACACCCTGCAGGCGGTGGGCGCCACGGGCCGAAGCGAAGAACTCACCCGGGTCCCCGCACCGGCCGAACTTCCCGTCGCGAGCGTGCTCGCCGTCGGCCTCGGAGCCGCGGACCGTATCGACGCCGAACAGGTCCGTCGTTCCGCCGGTGCAGCAGCGCGTGCGCTGACCGGTGTCACCACCGTCGCGACCACCCTGTCGTCGGTCGATCTCGGTGCCGCCGCCGAAGGTTTCGCGCTGGGTTCCTACACGTTCACCGAGTTCCGTTCCGCGAAGTCGGCGCCGAAGGACGACGCGCGCCCCGCGACCCGCATCGAACTGCTCGTTCCGTCCGTGCGCGACCGGGCGGCCAAGGCCGTTCTCGCCCGGGCGACCGCAATCGCCGAGGCGGTGGCGACTGCCCGCGAATTCGTGAACACCCCGCCGAGCCACCTCTACCCCGCCGAGTTCGCCGAGCGCGCGAAGGCACTGGGTGAGGCTGCCGGGCTGAAGGTGGAGGTGCTCGACGAGAAGGCCCTCGAGAAGCAGGGCTACGGCGGGATCGTCGGCGTCGGCAAGGGCTCGTCGCGGCCGCCGCGTCTGGTGCGGTTGTCGTACTCGGCGAAGAAGCGGAAGGCGCCGAAGATCGCCCTCGTGGGCAAGGGCATCACGTTCGACACCGGCGGCATCTCCATCAAGCCCGCTGCCGGCATGGAAGCGATGACGTCCGACATGGCCGGTGCCGCCGCCGTCGTCGCCACCGTGGTGCTCGCCGCCAAGCTCGGTGTCGCTGCCGACGTCGTCGCCACCGTTCCGATGGCCGAGAACATGCCGTCCTCGACGGCACAGCGTCCGGGCGATGTGCTGACCCAGTACGGCGGAACGACGGTGGAAGTCATCAACACCGACGCGGAGGGCCGTCTCGTGCTCGCCGACGCGATCGTGCGTGCGTGCGAGGACGGGCCCGACTACCTGATCGATACCGCAACGCTGACCGGCGCGCAGATGGTCGCCCTCGGCAATCGCACTCCCGGTGTGATGGGCACCGAGGAGTTCCGCGATCGGGTTGCCGCGCTGTCGCAGGAGGTCGGCGAGAACGGCTGGCCGATGCCGTTGCCGGAGGAACTTCGCCGTGACCTCGACTCGCGGGTCGCGGATCTCGCGAACGTCACTCCGCACCGGTGGGGCGGCATGCTCGCCGCAGGCCTGTTCCTGAAGGAATTCGTCGCCGACGGTGTCCAGTGGGCGCACATCGACGTGGCGGGTCCGGCGTTCAACACCGGTGGCCCCTTCGGGTACGTCGGCAAGGGCGGGACCGGAGTGCCGGTACGCACGATGATCACCGTCATCGAGGACATCGCCGAGCGCGGCTGACCGCACCGCCGAGCGCGGCTGACCGCACTGCGGGCGCGCCCTGCTCCCAGCGCCACCATGCGCTGCGAGCAGGGCGCGCACTGTCCGCGGTGTGAGACGGTGCTGCCCCTCTGCAACCGCGCCGAGACGATGAGTGCAAGGATGGTTACGGCCATGCCTCGCTTGGGCAGCGGTCCGTCTACCCCTGAAGCACCCGCACGAGTCTCCGGCCTCGAGCACAATGGTGACGACCACACAATGGTTGTCGACCACGAGTCGGTACAACTCAACACACACGAACACAACCGTCGAGGAGTCAACAGACATGGCCTTCTCCGTCCAGATGCCAGCGCTTGGTGAAAGCGTCACCGAGGGAACTGTCACGCGATGGCTCAAGCAGGAAGGAGACACGGTCGATGTCGACGAGCCCTTGCTCGAAGTCTCCACTGACAAGGTGGACACCGAGATCCCCTCGCCCGCTGCAGGCGTCCTGGTCAAGATCGTCGCTCAGGAAGACGACACGGTCGAGATCGGCGGCGAACTCGCTGTAATCGGTGACGCCGGCGAGTCGGCCGACGACGCCGCTCCTGCCGAAGAGCCCGCCGCCGAAGAGCCCGCAGAGGAACCCGCAGCCGAGGAACCGGCCGCCGAGGAAGCTCCCGCGGCATCCGCTCCCGCTTCGTCCGGTGGCAGCGGCGAAGGCACCCCGGTCACCATGCCCGCACTGGGCGAGTCCGTCACCGAAGGCACCGTCACCCGG
>NZ_JBNCLW010000008.1:167347-217696 GCF_049844875.1 Rhodococcus sp. DT1 | reverse complement strand
ACCGACAAGGTCGACACCGAGATCCCGTCCCCCGTCGCCGGTATCCTCACCGAGATCACCGCGCAGGAGGACGACACCGTCGAGGTCGGCGGACAGCTCGCCGTCATCGGCACCGAAGCCCCCGCCGAGAAGCCCGCCGCCGCGCCTGCGTCCACGCCTCCCTCGGAGGAAGCGGCACCCGAGCCGTCCGAGTCGGAGCCGTCCGAGTCGGAGCCGTCCGAGCCCGAGCAGTCCGCTCCGGCTGCTTCCGGTGGCAGCGGCGAAGGCACCCCGGTCACCATGCCCGCACTGGGCGAGTCCGTCACCGAAGGCACCGTCACCCGGTGGCTCAAGGCTGTCGGCGACGAAGTGGCCGCCGACGAACCCCTCCTCGAGGTCTCCACCGACAAGGTCGACACCGAGATCCCGTCCCCCGTCGCCGGTATCCTCACCGAGATCACCGCGCAGGAGGACGACACTGTCGAGGTCGGCGGACAGCTCGCCGTCATCGGCACCGAGGCCCCCGCCGAGAAGCCCGCCGAACCCGAGGCGAAGCCTGCACCCAAGCAGGAAGCTCCCAAGCAAGAAGCTCCCAAGCAGGAGGCGCCCAAGGCCGCCGAGAAGCCTGCCGAGAGCAAGCCCGCGGCTTCCGCGCCGGCCGCTCCGAAGGCCGAGCAGGCTGCGTCGGCTCCGGCTCCGCAGGCTGTGGCGTCCTCGTCCGGCGACTCGTCGAACGGGTCCAGCCCGTACGTCACTCCCCTCGTGCGCAAGCTCGCCGCGGAGAACGATGTGGACCTGGCCACGGTCAAGGGCACCGGTGTCGGTGGCCGAATCCGCAAGCAGGACGTGCTTGCTGCCGCGGAGGCGAAGAAGGCTCCGGCCGCCGAGGAGAAGGCTCCCGCGAAGTCCGCTCCGGCCGCACCGTCCGGTGCCGCACCGGGTGTGCGTCCCGAACTGGCCGATCTGCGCGGTACCACGCAGAAGGTCAACCGGATCCGTCAGATCACGGCGAAGAAGACGGTCGAGTCGCTGCAGACCACGGCGCAGCTCACGCAGACCTTCGAGGTCGACATGACCAAGATCGCCCAGCTGCGGGCCCAGGCGAAGAAGTCGTTCGCCGAGCGTGAGGGCGTGAACCTCACTTTCCTGCCGTTCTTCGCGAAGGCTGTCGTCGAGGCGCTGCGTGCGCACCCGAACGTCAACGCGTCGTTCGACGAGGGCAAGAAGGAGATCACGTACCACGCTGCGGAGCACCTCGGCATCGCTGTGGACACCGAGCAGGGTCTGCTCTCCCCCGTGATCCACAACGCCGGCGACCTGTCGCTGGCAGGGCTCGCACGGGCCATCGCCGATCTCGCCAAGCGCACGCGCAGCGGCGGTCTCAAGCCCGACGAGCTGGCCGGCGGCACGTTCACGATCACCAACATCGGAAGCCAGGGCGCGTTGTTCGACACCCCGATCCTCGTGCCGCCGCAGGCCGCGATGCTCGGTACGGGCGCGATCGTCAAGCGCCCCGTGGTGGTGACCGACGAGACCGGCAACGAGTCGATCGGCGTCCGGTCGATGTGCTACCTGCCGCTCACCTACGATCACCGTCTCATCGACGGCGCCGATGCCGGCCGGTTCCTGACGACGATCAAGCATCGTCTCGAGGAAGCCGCGTTCGAGGCCGACCTCGGTCTGTGATCCTCGGTCTGTGATCGACTGAAGATCACATTCGTGCTCCACGGATAGCGGGGACGCCGTCATTGCGACGGCGCCCCCGTTTTTCGTCGTGCGGTCGCGGTACGGGCCGTTCCGCTTCGACCCGACCGGCGTAAAGTCCGGATACATGAGCAACCCCACCGCGTCCGCCCGTTCCGATACCGCGCCGGTCACCGTGGTGCATCTCGGGTCGATCGGGTACCTCGAGGCGTGGGAGCGGCAGCGGGAGATCCTCAACGCCCGCGCCGACGGCACCGGGTCCGACACCCTGCTGCTGCTCGAACACCCCGCGGTCTACACCGCGGGCCGGCGCACCGAGGACGGCGACCGTCCCACCGACGGCACCCCCGTGATCGACGTCGACCGGGGCGGAAAGATCACCTGGCACGGTCCCGGCCAGCTTGTCGGATACCCGATCATCAAGCTCGCCGAGCCCATCGACGTCGTCGGGTACGTACGCCGGATCGAGCAGGCACTCATCACGGTGTGCACCGACCTGGGACTGACGTGTGGTCGCATCGAGGGACGCTCCGGGGTATGGCTGCCCGGGGAACTGCGCGACGGGCAGTGGGTGCCCGAGCGGAAGATCGCTGCGATCGGGATCCGCGTGCAGCGCGGCGTCACGATGCACGGCTTCTCGCTCAACTGCAATTCCAGGCTCGATGCGTTCGACTCGATCGTGCCGTGCGGAATCCGCGACGCCGGTGTCGCGTCACTGACCGGGGAACTCGGCAGGGAGATCACGATCGACGACGTCACCCCGGCGGTGACCGAGGCCGTGCTCGACGCGCTCGACGGACGGATTCCCGTCACCACATCGGACATCGACCGGGTCACGTTCGAGGAGGCCGCCGCCGCGGCCGAAGGCTCCTCACGCGCCCCGGAATTCACCACTGTGCAGTTCTGACCGGCGGCGCTCCCCGACCGGGTCACGGTGTGAGCGCGAGCGTACGATCGAGGACGTGACTGTGGCCCCAGAAGGACGCAAACTGCTGCGGATCGAGACCCGAAACGCTCAGACGCCGATCGAACGTAAACCGAACTGGATCAAGACCCGGGCGAAGATGGGCCCGGAATACACCGAGCTCAAAGGCCTTGTACGACGCGAGGGCCTGCACACGGTCTGCGAAGAGGCCGGGTGCCCCAACATCTACGAATGCTGGGAAGACCGTGAGGCGACGTTCCTGATCGGTGGTGAACAGTGCACGCGGCGCTGCGACTTCTGCCAGATCGACACCGGCAAGCCCGCGGCACTCGACCGTGACGAACCGCGCCGTGTCGCCGAATCCGTTCAGGCGATGGGCCTTCGATACTCGACGATCACCGGCGTTGCCCGCGACGACCTCCCCGACGGCGGCGCGTGGCTGTACGCCGAGACCGTGCGGCAGATCCACGAACTCAACCCCGGCACCGGTGTCGAGAACCTCATCCCCGACTTCAACGGCAAGCCCGACCTCCTGCGCGAGGTGTTCGAGTCCCGTCCCGAGGTGCTCGCTCACAACGTCGAGACGGTGCCGCGGATCTTCAAGCGCATCCGCCCGGCTTTCCGCTACCAGCGGTCGCTCGACGTGATCACCGCGGCCCGCGAATTCGGTCTCGTCACCAAGTCGAACCTCATCCTCGGAATGGGCGAGACGCCCGAGGAGGTCACCCAGGCGCTGCACGACCTGCACGACGCCGGGTGCGACATCATCACCATCACGCAGTACCTGCGGCCGTCGCCGCGGCACCATCCCGTCGAGCGGTGGGTCAAGCCCGAAGAGTTCGTAGCGCACTCCGACACCGCCCGCTCCATCGGGTTCGCCGGCGTGATGGCCGGTCCGCTGGTGCGCTCGTCGTACCGCGCCGGCCGTCTCTACGCGCAGGCCATGGCCCATCACGGCCGCGAACTGCCCGCAGCACAGGCGCACCTCGCCGAGGAAGGCACCGCATCGCAAGAGGCGGGCGCAGTCCTCGCCCGATTCGGTAGCTGACGCTCCGGATCGGCGACGCTGTCCGGTCGGCCCCGGTGGTGGCGAATGCGCCACCACCGGGGCCGTATCCTTGTGGGTATGGCCAAGGGCAGTAGCAGCGACAAGGAAGCGAAGGCTGCGGCGAAAGCCGCACGGAAGCAGGCGTCGAAGGAGCGTCGCGGCCAGTTGTGGCAGGCGTTCCAGATTCAGCGCAAGGAAGACAAGCTTCTCCTTCCGTGGATGATCGGGACGCTCGTCGCATCGATCGTCGTGTTCTTCCTCATCGGTTTGATCTTCGGGATCCAGTGGTTCCTGTTGCCCATCGGAATTCTCGTGGGCGTGCTTCTCGCGTTCATCATCTTCGGGCGCCGCGTCCAGAAGTCGGTGTACACGAAGGCCGACGGACAGGCCGGCGCAGCAGCCTGGGCACTGGACAACCTTCAGGGCGCATGGCGCGTCACCCAGGCGGTCGCGGGGACGACGCAGCTCGACGCGGTCCATCGCGTCATCGGCCGCCCCGGCGTGATTCTCGTCGGTGAAGGCAACCCCGGCCGGGTCCGGGGCCTCATGGCTCAGGAGAAGAAGCGCGTCTCCCGCCTCGTCGGCGACACGCCGATCTACGAAGTGATCGTCGGAAACGACGAAGGACAGGTCAAGCTCTCGCAGCTCCAGAAGCACCTGTCGAAGCTTCCCCGCAACATCGACACCAAGCGTATGGACACCATCGAGGGTCGTCTCTCGGCGCTGAGCACCAAGAAGACCGGACCGGCCATGCCGAAGGGTCCGCTGCCCGCCGGCGCGAAGATGCGCAGCGTGCAGCGCACGATCCGTCGCCGCTGACCCCGCATTCCCTCCGTTCCACGCAAAGGCCGCCTCGATCCACTGATCGGGGCGGCTTTTCGGTGCGGTCAGGGACGTCTAGCGGGCGCGGACGATCGCGGTACCGGTCGCGCGGTCGTGCAGGCCGCGGCCGTCGACGTCGGTGACGGTCGCGGGGACGACGAACACGATCAGCATCTGGCGTGCGAGCGCCCGGACGATACCGACCCGGACGGGCGCGTCCACGCGAGCGACGCGCACCCCGGCGAGGAACTGGCCGGGGGTGAACGAGAACAGCGCGACGGTCACGACGCCGACGACGAACCAGATGATCAACGTGTATCCCGAGAGGCGGGAGCTTTCGAGCGGGTTCTCGCCGACCAGGCTCGCCGCGATCGCCATCGACAGGAACCAGTCGAGCGACAATGCCAGCACACGGCGCGCCGTCGACACGAGAGACCCGGGTCCGTGCTGGGGAAGACCGAGCAGTTCGCCGGAGTACGCCTGCTCTTCCTGCTGCCCCTTCGGGAGCGCCGCGGAAGGTCCGGAAAGCCAACTGCCCGTCATACGTGCCATACGTCCAGGATAGGCTGGTCGCTGCGGATCACCACGATCCCATGCACCGGCGGTGACGTCTACCACGTTTCTGCCCTGACAGCAGGGGCAATGCGAGCCGTAACACCGTCGAAACATAGGTTTGATGGGCGGGCAACACCAGGTCCATACCGTCTGATCCGACGCAGGCGCCCCAGCACCATGGCGCGCACCGACTGAAGGAGCACAAGCGTGGCGTTCACCACGGCCGAAGAGGTCATCAAGTACATCGCGGACGAAAACGTCGAGTACGTGGATATCCGCTTCACCGACCTGCCCGGCATCGAGCAGCACTTCTCGATCCCGGCGAAGGCGTTCAATCAGGACGTCTTCGAGGACGGCCTGGCCTTCGACGGCTCGTCCGTGCGTGGCTTCCAGTCCATCCACGAGTCGGACATGCTCCTGCTTCCGGACGTGACCACCGCGCGTATCGATCCCTTCCGTGCCGCCAAGACGCTCAACGTGAGCTTCTTCGTCCACGACCCCTTCACTCGCGAGTCGTACTCCCGCGACCCCCGCAACGTCGCGCGCAAGGCCGAGGAGTACTTGGTCAGCACCGGCATCGCCGACACCGCGTACTTCGGCGCCGAGGCCGAGTTCTACATCTTCGACTCCGTCTCCTACGACTCCAAGATGAACGGCTCGTTCTACGAGGTCGATTCCATCTCCGGCGCCTGGAACACCGGTGTGGACTACAACGCCGACGGCACCCCGAACCGCGGCTACAAGGTTCGCCCGAAGGGCGGCTACTTCCCCGTTGCGCCGTACGACCACTACGTGGACCTGCGCGACGAGATCTCCACCAACCTGCAGCTCGCGGGCTTCGAGCTCGAGCGCGCCCACCACGAGGTCGGCACCGGCGGACAGGCGGAGATCAACTACAAGTTCAACACGCTGCTCTCGGCTGCCGACGACCTGCAGCTGTTCAAGTACATCGTCAAGAACACCGCGTGGAAGAACGGCAAGACCGCCACCTTCATGCCGAAGCCCCTCTTCGGCGACAACGGCTCGGGCATGCACGTGCACCAGTCGCTGTGGAAGGACGGCAAGCCGCTGTTCCACGACGAGTCCGGCTACGCGGGTCTGTCCGACCTCGCCCGCTGGTACATCGGCGGCATCCTGCACCACGCGCCGTCGCTGCTCGCGTTCACCAACCCGACGATCAACTCGTACCACCGTCTGGTGCCGGGCTACGAGGCGCCGATCAACCTCGTCTACAGCCAGCGCAACCGTTCGGCCGCGGTCCGTATCCCGATCACGGGCAACAACCCGAAGGCCAAGCGCCTCGAGTTCCGCGCGCCCGACTCCTCGGGTAACCCGTACCTGAACTTCGCCGCGCAGATGATGGCCGGCCTGGACGGCATCAAGAAGAAGATCGAGCCGATGGCTCCGGTCGACAAGGATCTCTACGAGCTTCCGCCGGAGGAGGCCAAGAACATCCCGCAGGCTCCGACGTCGCTCAACGCGGTCATCGACCGCCTCGAGGCCGACCACGAGTACCTCACCGAGGGTGGCGTGTTCACCACCGACCTGATCGAGACCTGGATCTCGCTCAAGCGCGAGCAGGAAATCGCTCCGGTCAACCTGCGCCCGCACCCGTACGAGTTCCAGCTGTACTTCGACTGCTGAGTCTCGTGATGCGCTGACGGCCGAACACTCCCCTGGGAGCGTGTCGTCAGCAAGACTTCCGCGGTAGTTTCGAGAACTGGTCCGCTTGCCCCACGTCGGGCGAGCGGACCAGTTTCGTTATCCTGCAGCCTTTCTGATCGCGATGATCGCGGCGAGGGGCCTGTGGCCGCTCCCGGTGCGTGTATGGGTCTCCACGGTCCGGAAGCCGGCCCTGTCCAACTCCTGGCCGAGTTCGGCGGCAGGCCACCGATAGGCGGTTGTCACAGCATGTTCGAAGGCCTCGAGGGTGGGTCCCGTGAAGAAGCCCACCAAAAGCCCACCGCCCGGCCGGATTACGCGTGCAAATTCGGCGAGCGGAGTCCGGATGTCCTTCGGACTGTGGTGAATCAGCGAGTACCAGGACAGCACACCTCCCAGCGACTTCGCCGCAACGTCCACTGCGTCCAAGGTGCCGACCTCGAACGAGAGATCCGGATAGTGCTTACGAGCGCGCTCGACGAACTCGGGAACGAGATCGACGCCGCTCACGGCCAGTCCGCGCGCGGCCATGAAATCCGTCCACTGACCCGGGCCGCATCCGGCGTCGAGTACGGGACCGGAGACGGTGTCGGCCCAGCTACCGATCAGCGCCCGGTCCAACGGATGCGCCGACGCCACGGAGCCGAAGAGATCCGCATACTCCTGGGATCTGGCCGAGTACGACTCGCGGACGGTGTCGACGACGGGTGTGCTCGCATGCTCCATACCGCCATCATCGGTGATGGTCGGTGTATCTGCTCGCTGTACGTACCGGACGAACCCCCGCATAGGCAAGTCTTGTAATCATTTAGAGGATTGCCCTATGGTGCTCACTCCACCAGGTGTGAGGGGACTCCCGATGACTCGCAAGCTGACTTTCGGCTATCTCTACGACTTCCGTAACCCTCCCGCGTGGGAGCGTCCGTGGAGTGACCTCTACGCCGAGACGCTCGACGTGATCGCCTGGACGGAGAGCGTCGGCTTCACCGGCGCATGGGTGCCGGAGCATCACGGTGCCGACGACGGTTACCAACCTTCACCGCTGCTGACGCTCGCGGCCATCGCTGCGCGCACCACGACTCTTCGGCTCGGGTCGGCCGTCGCACTTGCGCCGCTCTACCACCCGGTCCGTTTCGCGGAGGACACCGCGATTCTCGACATCATTTCTGGTGGTCGCGTGGAGATCGCCCTCGGGCTCGGCTACCGACGTCGTGAGTACGACGCGCTCGGACTCGACTTCTCCACGCGTGGACGGCGATTCGACGAGCTCCTGCAGATCGTTCTCGCTTTGTGGGCGGGTGAGACCGTGAATGTCGAAGGGAGACATTTCACTGCGAAGGACGCGAAGATCATGCCGCCACCGGTGGGTGGACGGATCCCGCTCTACATCGGGGGTTTCGCAGACAAGGCACTCGAACGGGTGGCGAAGTACGCCGACGGTTATTTCGGCAACGAAGAGTTCAGCGACCTCTACGCCGAGAAACTGCGGCAACAGGGAAAGGACCCCGCGGGCGGTGGAATCCGCATCCAGGGATTGTTCTTCGCGGTGGCGAACGACCCGGACAAGGCGATGGAGGAACTCGCGCCGCACTACCACTACATCAACAACAGCTACGGTGCCTGGCTCGACGAGGACAAGGCCATCGGCATGAGCGACCCCGTGCTCGAACCCATGAGTCTCGAACAGTTCAAGCACAGCGGCATTCCGCAGATCGTCACACCCGACCGGGCGGTGGACAAGTTCAGGAAGATGCAGGACCGCATGCCGTTCGAGCACTTCATGATGATGATGCCCGCCGGACTGCCCGCCGAAAGGTTCATGGAATACGCGGAATTGTTCGCGAACGAGGTGATCCCCGCTTTCCAGGGCGACACCGACCGGTGATCCCCACGCTCATCGCGGCGTGCGCCTCGAGCCTGCTGCGGCGGGGTAGCGAACGGCCGGCAGCACCGCGAGGATCCCGAGCACGCCGGCAACGGCGAAGGCGAGGACCGGTGACGCTCCCACCAGCACTCCGAGCGCTACCGAACCGGCCGCCTGCCCGACCGCCAGGGCGATGAACAGTACGACAGTCCCCTCAGCGGCGAGATCTGGTACCACGCGCACTGCCCAGACGATGAGCACCCCGCTCATCGCGGTGTAACTTGCCCCGAACGCTGCCACGGAGACGTACGCCGCGGGTGGTGTGCCGGGAGCCGACCCGAGCAGGACGGTCGCCGTCGCCATGACCGCGGCCGTGGCGACCCAGGCAATTCGCAGACTCCAGGTCTGCACGATCTTCCCCGCGGCGGCGCCGAGTATCCCGAATGCCCCGAGGACCATCCAGGCCGCGATGGACAAGGTCTCGTCGCCTGCTCCGGAATCGGCCATCACCGAGCGCCCGAAGGTCCAGATCGCGGCGCTCGACGCACCGGCCAGCGTCGCGCCCACGAGCGGACGGGCGAGGGCCGCCACGTCGTCGGCTTTCACCCGGGACGGACGAGCGGACCGGCGGCGACGCGGCGTCGACCGGTCCGCGCGCAGGGTTGCGACCGTTGCGAGCCCGGCGGCGAGCGCGATGACCAGCCATCCGACACGCCAGTGCCCGGCGGTCAGGATCAGAAGGATGCCCGCGACGACGATTCCGGCGCCGGTGCCGGCGTTGACGATGGTCTGCGCGTTCTCCTGTCGCGCGGCGGCGACGTTGCGTTCGATGAGAGTGACGAGCCCCGGAGTCGCGAACCCGGCACCGGCCCCGGCGACGATTACGCCCAGCGCAAAGAGGCCGACGTGCGGTGCCAGCGCAACGCCTGCGGCTCCCAGGGTTGCCGTCGCTCCGGCGCAGACCACGACCAGGCGGGGGCGATCACCGAGACGTGTGGCAGCGAGAGCCGCACAGCAATAGGAGAGGAAGCTTCCCGCCTGAACGGCCCCGGCGAGGGTGGACCCCATCTGAAAAGTCTCGGTGAAGCGTGGGAGGAAGAGTCCGTAGCCGAAGCGCGCCAACCCGTAGGTCGCCGCGATCAGAGCCATGCCGCTGACCACGAGGGTTCGCATCACACCTCCGACCGAGCCTGAATCAGAACGCCCGTTACACTACTCCGGAACGGTGCTTCTGTCAGAACGAGCGTTACAGTGGGATGGTGTCCGTAACCGAGCGATCCCCCGCGCGCACCCGACTGCTCGACGCGGCCGAGAGCATGCTGTTCGACCGCGGCATCCGCGCCACGTCCGTGGACGAGTTGCTGCGACGGGCCGAAGTCTCGGCAGCGACGTTGTATGCGCAGTTCGGCAGCAAGGACGCGCTCATCGCCGAGGTATTGCGGCTACGGCTGGCGGACTGGCAGGCCGCATGGGACCAGCACATCATCGCGGCCGACGACGACACGTCGCGGTTGTTGGCGCTGTTCGACGCCCTTGCCGACTACCGCGACACACGCGGCGCTCCCGGGCGCTGGTGCGCCTTCCTGGCCACCGCCACCGAACTTCCCGACGCGACGGACGACATCCGCCGGATCCTTTCCGCAGACACCGAACTCCTCACCACCCGGCTTCTGCACTTCTCCCGCCCTCTGGCCGGGGCACGTGCCCAGGATCTGGCCGACGAGGTGCTCATGGCCTACAACGGCACCCTCGTAGCGTTCCTCCGCGGCCGGCCGGCGGCGCCGATCGAGACCGGACGCCGACTGGCCGCTGCGGCAGTCCGGACCCACAGCCAGGGCTGAGCGCGACCACGCCGGCTGCTTGTGCGACGGATCGGCCGAAATCGCGACTCATTCCAGAAACGTGGGTCATAGTGGTCTGGTGCCCACCTCGAGGGAAGCAGCACAGCAGTTGCGCGCAGCAGGTCTCCGCGTGACGCGCCAGCGAGTTGCTGTCCTCGACGCCGCCGGTACTCACCCGCACGCCGACGCCGAGACGATCTTCGACACGGTGCGCACCGCGCTTCCCGGCATTTCTCGCCAGACCGTCTACGACGTACTCCACGCGATGACGTCACGGGGGATGCTCCGGCGGATCGAGCCGTCGGGATCCTATGCGCGGTACGAGGCCCGCGTCGGCGACAACCATCACCACCTCGTCTGCCGGGCATGCGGAGTCATTGCAGACGTGAACAGCGCGACCGGTGACACACCCTGTCTCACCGGGTACGACGACGGCGGTTTCACCGTAGACGAAACCGAGGTCGTCTTCTGGGGTCTGTGCCCCGGTTGCTCCTCATCGACAGCTTCGCGACCACAGCCCTGAATCTGTCCGATCCACCCAGATCCGGAAGGAACCCGCAGTGTCCGAAAGCGAAAACCCGGCAGTCCCCACCCCCAAGCCACAACCCCACCGTCCCAGGACCACCCTGGACTGGTGGCCGGATCAACTGGACCTCCAAGTACTGCACCAGCATTCACCCATGGCCAACCCGATGGCCCCGGACTTCGACTACCGCAAAGAATTCGAGAAGCTCGACGTCGACGCGCTCCGCCAGGACCTCATCGCGCTGATGACCGACTCCCAGGACTGGTGGCCCGCGGACTTCGGGCACTACGGCGGCCTCTTCATCCGCATGAGCTGGCACTCCGCCGGCACCTACCGCATCGCCGACGGCCGAGGCGGCGGCGGAAAAGGCGCCCAGCGTTTCGCACCGCTCAACAGCTGGCCCGACAACGTCAGTCTCGACAAGGCGCGTCGCCTGCTGTGGCCGATCAAGCAGAAGTACGGTCGCAGCCTGTCGTGGGCGGATCTGATCGTCTTCGCCGGCAACTGTGCATACGAGTCGATGGGCTTCAAGACCTTCGGGTTCGCGTTCGGCCGCGAGGACATCTGGGAAGCCGACGAGGTGTTCTGGGGTCCGGAAGACACCTGGCTCGGCGACGAGCGCTATGCCGACGAGCGCGAACTGCAGGGCCCGCTGGGCGCCGTCCAGATGGGCCTGATCTACGTCAATCCGGAAGGCCCGAACGGTAATCCGGAGATCCTTGCGTCGGGCCGCGACATTCGTGAGACGTTCGCCCGCATGGCGATGAACGACGTCGAGACCGCCGCGTTGATCGTCGGGGGCCACACCGTCGGAAAGACGCACGGTGCTGCGCCCGCCGACAATCTCGGTCCCGAACCCGAGGCTGCGCCGCTGGAACAACAGGGCCTCGGCTGGAAGAACTCGTACGGCACGGGCACGGGGCCCGACACGATCACCAGTGGCATCGAGGTGACCTGGACACCCACCCCCACGAAGTGGGACAACACGTTCCTCGAAATGCTGTACGGGTTCGAATGGGAGAAGACCAAGAGTCCTGCGGACGCCTGGCAGTGGACCCCGAAGGACAACGCCGGCTCTGATGTCGTGCCCGATGCGTTCGACTCGTCGAAGAAACATGCACCCGGGATGCTCACGAGCGACCTCGCGCTGCGATACGACCCCATCTACGGCGAGATCACCCGGCGCTGGCTCGACCACCCCGAAGAACTCGAAGCGGAGTTCGCCAAGGCCTGGTACAAGCTGCTGCACCGCGACATGGGACCGCTCTCGCGGTACCTCGGGCCGTGGATCCCGGAGCCGCAACTGTGGCAGGACCCGGTGCCCGACGTCGATCACGAGCTGATCGGCGACGACGACATCGCGTCGCTCAAGCGCACGGTCCTCGACTCCGGGTTGACCATCCCGCAGTTGGTGGCCACCGCATGGGCGTCGGCGGCGAGCTTCCGCGGCACCGACATGCGCGGCGGCGCGAACGGCGCACGCGTCCGCCTCGAGCCGCAGAAGAACTGGGAGGCCAACGAACCTGCCCAGCTGAACGCGGTGTTGCCGGTGCTCGAACGCATCCGGGACGACTTCAACGCCTCGGCAACGGGAAACACGAAGGTCTCGCTCGCGGACCTGATCGTGCTCGCCGGTAGTGCCGCCGTCGAGAAGGCAGCCAAGGAGGCCGGACACGACATCACGGTGCCGTTCTCGCCCGGCCGGACGGACGCGTCCCAGGAGATGACGGACGTCGAGTCGTTCTCGGTGCTCGAACCGAAAAGCGACGGGTTCCGCAATTTCCTTCAGGTCGGTGAGAAGCTTCCGCCGGAGAAGCTGCTGCTCGACCGCGCGAACCTGTTGACGTTGACCGCGCCGGAGATGACCGTACTCGTCGGTGGCCTGCGCGCACTGGGCACGAACCACGGTGGCAGCACACACGGTGTGTTCACCGACCGACCGCAAGTGCTCACCAACGACTTCTTCCGCAACCTGCTCGACATGGGCACGGAGTGGCAGGTTTCGGAGTCGTCGGAGGGCGTGTACGAAGGCCGGGCCCGCGGCAACGGTGAGGTCAAATGGACCGCGACCGCGGTCGATCTGGTCTTCGGCGCGAACGCGCAGCTGCGGGCGCTGTCGGAGGCATACGGCACCGACGACGCGCAGCCGCAGTTCGTGCAGGACTTCGTGAGGGCGTGGACCAAAGTGATGAATCTCGATCGGTTCGATCTGGCCTGAGCCGTCCGGGAACGGTGCCGCCGGACGGCACCGCGACACCGAAGCCACCCGTCGTACTTCGGCGGGTGGCTTCGTCGTGTGGGAGTCGTGCGGCCGGTGCTGAGGCGAAGCACCGCGGGGACCCGCCGCACCGGCGTACCCTTGTAGTGCCGTGAGGGTGACTTCGATCACGCCTCGGGTGATGGAGAACGTTTTCTTTGCGTCGGGGCAAAGACAGGGATACGCCGCCTGCGTCACGGCACCCGATTCTCCGGTCGCCGCGTCCGTTGCCGACGCGACGCCTGTCGTTGCGTATCCGGTCGTCGTGCGAGACCGTCCTGCGCGTTCGGCCCTGCCGAACCCGGGCCCGTGCCCGGCCGAGTACTCCGAACGACATGTCTCCCGAAGGAGACCGTGATGCGCAGAAACATCCTCAGTGCTGCGGCATGCTCTGCCGCCCTGCTCGTAAGCAGTATCGGCGCCGGTGTGGCCGGTGCCCAGACCGATATCTCGACCGTCGGAATGTCCCAGGAACAGGCCGAAGCCACATTGTCCGAGGCCGGCGTCGAGTACATCATTCTCAGCCGCTCGGGCAGCACCCTGCGGAACTGCAACGTGACCGAGCAGCGCGACCGCGGCTACGACACCGAGGTCGAATACTCGTGGGACGCCGACGACGAAGAGTGGGACAAGACCGAGACGGAGGTCTGGCGCGGGGTCGCTCTGGTCGTTTTCTGCGACTGACCCCGGCTGCCGTCAGGCACCGAACACCCGCTCGACCACTGCCCGCGCACGACGGGTGACGCGCAGGTAGTGGTCGAGATACTCCGAGGCGTCTTCGCCCTGCCACCCCGTCACTCTCGCGACTGCCGTGAGAAGCCTTCCCGGGCCGGGCAATTGGTCGGCGCGCTTGCCCCGGACGAGCACCAATGCGTTGCGTGCACTGGTGGCGGTGATCCACGCGTCGCGCAGCAACTCCACATCCCCGGCGCTGATCAACTCGGCCGCACCGATCGCGTCCAAGGTCTCGAGCGTCGACGTGTTGTGCAGCGCCTCGATGTGGTGCGCGTGCTGCAACTGCAGCAACTGCACCGTCCATTCGATGTCGGCAAGTCCACCGCGGCCCAGCTTCGTGTGGGTGGCGGGGTCGGCTCCGCGGGGCAGACGCTCCGAATCGACGCGTGCCTTGATCCGGCGGATCTCGCGGACCGCCTCCTGGGACAGGCCGCCCTCCGGGTAGCGGACCTTGTCGATCATGCGCAGAAAGCGCGTGCCCAGGTCTGGGTCGCCGGCGACAGCGTGCGCCCGCAGGAGCGCCTGCACCTCCCACACCTCGGCCCACTGGGTGTAGTACGCCTCATAGGAGGTGAGCGTGCGCACCAGCGGTCCGCTGCGGCCTTCCGGCCGCAGGTTCAGGTCGACCTCGAGCGGCGGATCGGTGCTCGGCGCGCCGAGGAACTTGCGGACCTGTTCGGCAACGGTCGTCGCCCATTTCACGGCGTCGGTGTCGTCGGCGTCCGCGTGCGGTTCACAGACGAACAGCACATCGGCGTCGGAGCCGTAGCCCAGTTCGGCACCTCCGAGACGACCCATCCCGATCACGGCGATGCGCGCGGGGGCCGGTCCCCGTGAGCTTTCCGACGCGCGAATGACGGCGGTGAGTGCGGCCTCGAGCACCCCGGACCACACCGTCGACAGTGCTTCGCACACCTGGGGGACGTCGAGCATCCCGAGGATGTCCGCACTCGCGATCCGGGCCAGTTCGGCGCGGCGCAACGAGCGGGCGGCGAGGATCGCACGCGCCGGGTCGCCGTAGCGGGACGACGACGCGACCAGCGCGCGGGCGACTTCCGGAGGCTTCGGTTCGAGCAACCTCGGACCGTTCGGGCCGTCGGCGTACAAGCGCAGCACCTCGGGCGACTTCACGAGCAGGTCCGACACGTACGCCGACGATCCGAGCACCGTCATGAGGCGTTCCGCCACCGCCGGCTCGTCGCGGAGCACCCGCAGGAACCACACGGTGTCGTACAGCGCGTCGGACAAACGGCGGTAGGCCAGCAGTCCGGCGTCGGGATCGACTGTGTCGGCGAGGTATTCGAGCAGTTGCGGAAGCAGCATCGCCTGGATCCGCGCCTTACGGGACGCGCCGCCGGACAAGGCTGTCAGATGGTCGAGCGCGTGCGAGGGCGCGCTGTACCCGAGGGCGGCGAGCTGACGGACGGCCGCGTCGGGCGAGAGCCGTACGGCCTCCTTGTCGAGCTTGCTCACCGACTCGAGCAACGGCCGGTAGAACAGTTTCGCGTGCAGTTTCCGCACCCGCGACGAGTTGCGCTTGATCTCGGATTCGAGCACGCCGAGCGCATCCTTCCGCCCGTCCGCACGCATGTGCGACGCACGGGCGAGCCAGCGCAGCGCCTCCCGGTCGTCCACGGGCGGCAGCGTGTGGGTGCGCTTGAGTCGCTGGAGCTGGAGGCGGTGCTCGAGCAACCGGAGGAACTCGTACGACGCGCGGAGGTTCGCGGCGTCGTCGCGGCCGATGTAGCCACCGTCGGCGAGCGCACCGAGCGCCTCCACCGTGTTCGGGACCCGCAGCGACTCGTCGACGCGGCCGTGTACGAGTTGGAGCAACTGGACGGCGAATTCGACGTCGCGGATGCTGCCGCGGCCGAGCTTGAGTTCGCGTTCCTGCAGTTCTGCGGGCACCAGGTCCTCGACGCGCCGGCGCATCGCCTGGACTTCCGGGACGAAGTCCTCGCGCTCGGAGGCTGTCCACACCATCGGGCTCAGCGCTTCGACGTACCGGCGGCCGAGATCGAAGTCGCCGGCCATCGGCCGGGCCTTGAGGAGCGCCTGGAACTCCCACGTCTTGGCCCACCGGTTGTAATACGCGATGTGCGACTCGAGGGTGCGCACCAGCTCACCGCTCTTGCCTTCCGGGCGCAGCGCGGCATCGACCTCGAAGAAGGCGGAGGTGCCGATACGCATCATTTCGCCCGCGATCCGGCTTGCGCGCGCATCCGCGGGTTCGGCGACGAAGACCACGTCGACATCGCTCACGTAGTTCAGTTCCCGCGCTCCGCATTTACCCATGGCGATGACCGCCAGGTGGATCGGGCACGGCTCGTCGGGAACCACCGTCGTCACGGCGACCGCGAGAGCCGCGGTGAGGGCGGCGTCGGCGAGGTCGGCGAGCAGCGCCCCGACCTCGAGGTACGGAACGACCGGCTCGTTCTCGACGGTCGCGGCGAGGTCGGCCGCCGCGATGATCATGAGCTGGTCGCGATAGGCGGTCCGCAAGGCCGCAACTGCCGCGGGACCGGTGATCTCTGCGCGGTAGAGCAGGCGGCCGACGCGACCGCCCGGCTCGGGATACCCGCCGACGCTGTCGAGCATCCTCGCGGTGAAGGTGTGCTTGTCCGGCAGATCCAGGGAACCTTCGAGCAGCCGCCAGCAGGCAGGATTCGCGACCACGTGGTCACCGAACGCGGACGACGCCCCGAACAGGCCGAACAGCCGGCCGCGCAGGCCCTTGTCGGCACGCAGCGCGGCATCGAGTTCGGCCCAGCCTTCGTCACCGAGACTGTCTGCGAGGCGCGCCAGGGTCCGCAGCGCCAGATCCGCATTGGCGGCGCGGGACAGCGCCCACAGCAGTTCGACGCTGTCGGCGTCGTTCCAGCCGAGCCGTTGCAGCTCTTCTGGCGCGGTCGGCTCGACGAGGCCGAGCCGACCGGGAGCCGGGACAGTGGAACGAGAAGTCGGCGGTTTCACCACCACATCATCCGCCATCGCCGGCCGATTAGAGCCCCAGGTACTGCTCGAGCTCGAACGGCGTGACCTGGCTACGGTAGTTCTCCCACTCACGCCACTTGTTCCGCAGGAAATAGTTGAACACGTGCTCGCCGAGCGTTTCGGCGACCAGCTCGGACTTTTCCATCTCGCGAAGCGCGATGTCGAGATCGGTGGGCAGCTCGCGGTACCCCATCGCGCGACGCTCCGCCGACGTCAGCGACCACACGTCGTCTTCGGCCTCGGGAGGGAGTTCGTATCCCTTCTCGATGCCGCGCATGCCTGCCGCGAGCAGCAACGCGAACGACAGGTACGGGTTGCACGCGGAGTCCGGGGTGCGGATCTCCACCCGGCGCGACGACGCCTTGTTGGGCGTGTACATCGGGACACGGACGAGAGCCGAGCGGTTCGACGGTCCCCAGCACGCCGCGGTCGGTGCTTCGCCGCCGTGCACGAGACGCTTGTAGGAGTTGACCCACTGGTTGGTGACGGCGCTGATCTCGCCGGAATGCTCGAGGATGCCGGCGATGAACGCCTTGCCGGTCGCCGAGAGCTGCAGCGGGTCGTCGGGGTCGTGGAACGCGTTGGTCTCGCCCTCGAACAGCGACATGTGGGTGTGCATGGCCGAGCCCGCGTGCTCGCGGAAGGGCTTCGGCATGAACGTCGCGCGCACGCCCTCCTGCATCGCGATCTCCTTGACCACGTAGCGGAAGGTCATGACGTTGTCCGCCATGGACAGCGCGTCGGCGTATCGCAGGTCGATCTCCTGCTGGCCGGGAGCCGTCTCGTGGTGGCTGAACTCCACCGAGATGCCCATCGACTCGAGCGCGTCGATGGCGTGGCGCCGGAAGTGCGGGGCGGACCGGTGGACGGACTGGTCGAAGTAGCCGCCCGTATCGGCGGGCACCGGCGGGGCACCCTCTTCGCCGTTCTCCACGAGGAAGAACTCGATCTCGGGATGCACGTAGCAACTGAAGCCGAGGTCGGACGCCTTGTTGAGCTGACGCCGCAGCACGTGCCGCGGATCGGCCCAGCTGGGCGTACCACCCGGCATGGTGATGTCGCAGAACATGCGCGCGGAGTACTGGTGGCCCCGGTCGTCGGTCCACGGCAGCACCTGAAAGGTTGTCGCGTCGGGGCGGGCGACCATGTCGGCTTCCGAGATCCGGGAGAATCCCTCGATGGCCGAACCGTCGAACCCGATGCCCTCTTCGAAGGCTCCCTCGAGTTCGGCCGGGGCGATCGCCACGGATTTCAGGGTGCCGACGACATCGGTGAACCAGAGACGAACGAACCGAATGTCGCGCTCTTCGAGGGTGCGGAGCACGAACTCCTTCTGGCGATCCATATCCGCGAGAGTAGGCACCATCCGTTAATTCCGTGTTACATACGCGCGTTGGGACAGTGGCGTGTCGCTCACATTGTGCCGGACTCAGCAGTGAGGATCGGTTTCAGGGACTTCGAGATCGATCAAATACCTGGTCACAGCGTCGTCGACGCATTTCTCGCCGTCGAGTACCACCGTGTGCTGGGTCCCGTCGAAACTCAGCAGCGCGCCGCCGAGATGACCCGCGAGCTCGACTCCCGCGAGATACGGGGTCGCGGGGTCGGCGGTAGTGGACACCACGAGCACGGGAGCCAGACCCGACAGCTCCGCGTCCTCGTCGTCCACGGTGGGCGGGACGCGCCAGAAAGCGCACGTGTCGAGCGCGGCGGAACCGTTGCCGCGCCCGTCGTCGAGGAACGGCGCCGCCGCACGGAACCGGGTGTCGAGTTCTCCGGCGAGGGCCCGATCGGTGACGGGGATGTCGTCGACGCATCGCACCGCGTCGAACGCGGCGGTGATGTTGCTGTAGGTGCCGTCGTCGCCGCGACCCTCGTACAGGTCGGCGAGCCGCAGGAGCGTGTCGCCGGTACCGCTGCTCGCAAGGGAGTCCAGTCCGCCGCGCAACGAGCCCCACAAGGTCGGTGAGTACAGCCCCTGCTGGACCCCGGTGATCGCGTCGCCGTAGCTCAGGCCGCGGGGGTCGGTGGTGGGCGCGGGTGTGTCGAGCAGCGGGCCGACGAGGGCGCGGAACCGGTCCACTGCCGCCGCAGGATCGTCGCCGAGCGGGCATCCGTCGTAGTCGGCGCAGTAGCGCGCGAACTCCTCGAACGCGCGCTGGAAGCCCTCCGCCTGCAACACGATCTCCTCGACGGGATCCTGATCCGGGTCGATGGCACCGTCGAGCACCATCGCCCGCACGCGATCGGGAAACGCTGCGGCGTACTCCGCGCCGAGCCTGGTGCCGTACGAGTAGCCGAGGTAGGTGAGCTGATCGTCGCCGAGTACCCCGCGCACGACATCCATGTCGCGCACCACCTCGCGGGTCCCGACATGCGCGAGCACCTCCGCCCCGGTGCGCTCGGCGCACAGATCCGCGTACTCCCGGTTGAGTTTCTCGGCTCGCGCGATGCCCTCGCTGCTGGTGTCGCCGGGGTCGAGGGCGCGATCGGCATCGGTCTCGGCGTCCGTGCGGCACACGACCTGCGGATCGGAGGCCCCGATCCCCCGCGGATCCATCCCGATGACGTCGAAGCGCTCGGCGAGCGGGGTGCCGTCCCCGGCCAGCGCGAGCGACAACCCCGACGCGCCCGGCCCGCCGGGGTTCGTCAGCAGTGAACCGATCCGGTCCCCACCGGCCCGGGACCGCGACAACGCGAGCGAGACGGTCTGTCCGTCGGGATCGTCGTAATCGAGCGGCACCGTGATCCGGGCGCACTCCACACCGTTGAGGGCAAGGTAGCGACCGTCGGTTCCGTATCCCGCGCACGACTCCCACCGCACGGCCTGGCGGTAGAACTTCTCGAGTTCGCCCGGTACCGCGACATCCGACGGCGGCTGCGTGCCGGTGCCCGGCGCCGAGCAGCCCAGGACGGCGAGACCTGCGACAACAGCGAGCGACACGAGACGGAGAACGTGCATACGGGGGGACATCGACACCCGTCGATCGTCCCATGCGCCGACAGAGTGCCGACGCTGTGACCAATCGCACCGCCACGTGGTCCTTGTGCAGCGACCGGCGGTGGCAGACTGAGACGGTCATCACCCAACCCGGGGACCCCTAGGGCCTCGAGGCAGAAAGGGACAGCGATGTCCGACAACATGACGTCCGTATACGGCGGCGCTGCTCCCGCCGATACCCCCAAGCGCAAGACTCGAGTCCATCACCTGCAGGCGATGAAGGCCGAAGGCCGCCGCTGGGCGGAACTGACCGCCTACGACTACTCCTCGGCCCGAATCTTCGAAGAAGCCGGGATCCCGGTCCTCCTCGTGGGCGACTCCGCAGCGAACGTCGTCTACGGCTACGACACCACCGTTCCGGTCACCGTCGACGAACTGCTCCCGCTGGTCCGTGGCGTCGTGCGGGGCGCGCCGCACGCCCTCGTCATCGCGGACCTGCCGTTCGGTAGCTACGAAGCGTCTCCCGAACAGGCTCTCGCGACGTCCATCCGGTTCATGAAGGAAGGCGGCGCCCACGCCGTCAAGCTCGAAGGCGGCGAACGGGTCGCCCCGCAGATCGCGGCGATCACCGCGGCCGGCATCCCCGTGCAGGCGCACATCGGTTTCACCCCACAGTCGGTCAATACGCTCGGCGGGTTCCGCGTCCAGGGCCGCGGTGACGGTGCCGAGCAGCTCGTCGCCGACGCGATGGCGGTTCAGGAAGCCGGCGCATTCTCCGTCGTGATGGAGATGGTGCCTGCCGAACTGGCCGGTCAGGTCACGGGCAAGCTCACCATCCCGACGGTCGGCATCGGCGCCGGAAGCGAATGCGACGCGCAGGTTCTCGTGTGGCAGGACATGGCGGGCTACACCAGCGGCAAGACCGCGAAGTTCGTCAAGAAGTTCGGTGCTGTCGGGGACGAACTGCGTCGCGCAGCGTCCCAGTACGCGCACGAGGTCGCCGAAGGCACGTTCCCCGGTCCCGAGCATTCGTTCTGAGCAGACGCCCTAGGCACAAACGACAAGCCCTTCCTGCGGTGCGCCGCGGAAGGGCTTGCCGTTGTGTGACGTTCGTCCCCCGGTTCCGGCGGGGCGGCCTCACCACCCCATCAGGATTCGGTGGCACACTCGACGGCGACCACGACGCGAGCCCCGACAGACGAGGTGTACATCCATGAACCGATTCCGACAGGTGCCGGCTGCGGCCGCCGTCGCAGCCGCCATGATCGGCGTTCTCGGGGCATGCGCTCCGGCGCCCGAGTCCGGGCAGACCGGTTCCAGCACAGAACTGTCGTCGTCCACCCAGGCGACCTCCTCGGCGACGCGATCTCCGCAGTCCGGTGGGGCAGGCGTCACCGACGCTCAGGCGGAAGACCTGTGCACCCGGCTGGAGGCGCAACTGTCGCCGTGGCGCACGTACACCCCGTCGGTCGGCCGCGGTGGGCTCAACATCCTCATCGGCGAATGGGCCGGGGCCAACGGCGTCGACCTTCTCGCACTTGCCGGTGATCGGGGACGGATCGACACGATCACGTCCGAGCAGTGCCCCGAGGTGCGGCAGGAAGCGGTCACCGCACTCGAAATCCCCGATCTCGCATCCGGTCTCGTCGGCTTCTGATGAACGAGCGCCGCGAGCTGTATCCGCCGCTGGAACCGTACGAGCAGGGCATGCTCGACGTCGGTGACGGTCAGCACCTGTATTGGGAGGTCAGCGGTAACCCCGCGGGCAAGCCGGCGGTGTTCCTGCACGGCGGGCCCGGCGGCGGCGTGTCGCCGATGCAGCGCCGGTTCTTCGATCCCGATGCCTACCGCATCGTGTTGTTCGATCAGCGCGGGTGCGGCCGATCGCTCCCGCACGTCGCAGACGGGGCAGACCTGTCGGTCAACACGACCGACCATCTGGTCGCCGATATCGAACGGCTGCGCACTCACCTGGGTGTGGAGCAGTGGCTCGTCTTCGGTGGCTCGTGGGGATCGACCCTGGCGCTCACCTACAGCCAGCGACACCCCGACCGCGTCACCGAACTGGTGTTGCGCGGAATCTTCCTGCTGCGGCGCAGCGAGATCGACTGGTACTACAACGGCGGTGCGGGAGAGGTGTTCCCCGATCTGTGGGAGGGATTCACCGCACCACTCGCCGCGGCGGAACCCGGGGAGCATCCCGTCGACACCTATCACCGTCTGCTGCACTCCCCCGACCCGGACGTGGCACTGGACGCCGCGATCGCATGGTCGACGTGGGAAGGCGCCACGAGCACGCTGCTACCCCATCCCGACCGCGTCGCGGAGACCTCCGAACCCCGGTTCGCCCTCGCGTTCGCGCGGATCGAGAACCATTACTTCTACCACCGTGGTTTTCTCGAGGACGGTCAGATTCTGCGCGACGCGCATCTGCTGCACCGCATTCCCGGGGTGATCGTGCAGGGCCGCTACGACGTCGTGTGTCCGGCGCGCAGCGCATGGGATCTGCATCGGGCCTGGCCGCAGTCCGATCTGCGCATCGTCGACGATGCCGGTCACGCGGCAACCGAACCCGGTATCACCCATGAACTCCTGGAGGCCACGGACCGGTTCCGGTAGTCCGCCGCCGGTTCAGGCGGGCAACCGCCCGAAACCGACCACGGCGCCGTCGCCCTCCCAATCGAGGGTGTGGACGCGAATCTTACCGAACTCGTTGCCGCCCACGGTGGTTGCGGTGCTGCCCTCCACCGCGATCACGATGTTGGTGTGTTCACGCTGCCCGAATCCGAGTGAGCTGTGGTAGAGCACCACGTCGCCGACGGCGGGGCGGTAGCCCGATCCGGAGGGTTCGAAGCGGCCGGTCTGCTCGTAGTACTCCCCGAGCGTGTACACCCCCGGGATACGCCAGTGACCGGAATGCGGATTAGCCAGGGGCACACCAGCTTCCCGCATGATCCAGCTGACGAAGTCCGCACACCACGGCTCCCGGACGCCCTCGGAGTAGAACGTCCCGGGCCGTTGCGCGTCGTGCTGATCCTCGAGCAACTCGACGATCTGCACCTGCGTCGGTGACAGCGCCGACGTGTCCACGTCCGGGAACGATGCACTGTCCCAGGGGAACAACCTGTTGGGGGCACTCCACCACACGGTCGCGGCAACAAGAGCCACGGCGACCACCACGACCGCCGTGATCGCCGCGAGCGGTCGGCGCCCGACGGTCCGATCAGGGTTCACAGGCGAACTGCACTCTCCGGGACGCCGGGTCGGCGAGTACCAGGCGGACCGTGACGCGCTGTCCCTCCGCGGGTGTGCCGGTGCATTGCGCGATCACCGTCTCCGACGGGATGAAGATCTCGGCGTCGCGTCGCTCGGTGGCGTCCTTCAGGACCGTGGCGTCGAAGGTCTCCCCCACCCGCGACGACAGCACGACCGCTTCGGCGAGGTCGATGCACGCGCGCCCGACCTTGCCGGCGAGCGAATCGGACGAGGACATGATCTTCGGCAGCAGACCCAGGGTGTCGCGCACATCGCCGGGCAACTCGGTACCCGAGGACACCGCAAGGCACACCTCGGTGGCGTAGCGGTCGGACAGCCGGCGCAGCGGCGCGGTGACATGCGCGTAGGCGGCGCCGATCGCGCCGTGCACCGTCAGTTCCGGCAGTTCCCCGTCGAATGCGACGTAGGACGCGCCGCGCAGCAGCGTCGGCGCCTCGCTCATGAGAACGAGCGTGGTGGGCAGATTCGCGTCGAGACCGGCGAGGAAGGCGCCCACCGACATGTCGCCCGGCCACTCGACGCCCAGCGAACAGGCGGTTCGGCGGAGAGAGGCGACAGCGTCGGGATCGGCGGGCGGCAACGTGCGCAGCAGCCCGGTCTTCGCGTCGATCATGATGCGCGCCGCGCACATTCCGGTCAGCAACGACACATGCGAATTCCAGTCGTCGGCCTCGGTGCGCGGTTCGATGTCGAGTCGCCAGCCGTCACCGTCTTCGACCACGTCCTGCTCGGGGAGTCTCAGTTCGATCGCGCCCCGTGCCCGCGCCGCGACTTCGCGCAACCGCCCGAACTCGGGTAGCGCCGCGATCGACGGATGGAGGGTGCCCGCATCGGCATCGCGCTGCACACCGGCATAGTCGAGTCGCGCCACCGAGCGGACGCGGGCCCGCGACACGGAGATTGCGACGGGCTCTGCGTACTCGTCCATCTCGATGCGCCACAACACGGCCGGTCGCACCGCGCCCGGGAGCAGACTGGCCGCGTTCTCCGACAACACCCGCGGGTGCAGCGGCACCGACCCGTCGGGAAGGTAGAAGGTCTGCGCGCGGCGGTGCGTCTCGAGATCCAGCGCACCGCCGGGTTCGACGACCGCGTACACGTCGGCGATCGCGTAGTGGAGCACGAATCCGGTGTCGGTGCGCTCGAGGTGGAGTGCCTGGTCGAGGTCCATCGAACCGGGTGGATCGATCGTCACCACGGGCAGATCTGTGCGATCGTCGCGCTCCGAAGCGAATCTGTCGGTCGCCGTCCGGGCCTCTGCGAGCGCCTCGTCGGGGAATTCGTCGACGAGGCCGAACTCGGCGCGGACACCGGTGAAATCGATCTCCGGTGCGACGACGATGGGTGTGGTCACCAAAGCGGCGGGGCTCCTCGTCGCGCGATCACTTGTTCCATTCGTCGTCCGCGTCGTCGGCTGCCTTGTTGCGGGCGGCAGCGATGTCGAGGGCCCGCATGGCGGTCTCCCGGTCGGGGTACGGACCCATGCGGTTGAGGGCGCTGGGATCTTTGCCCTGGGTCACCTTGCCGGTCTTCACATCGAAATACCAACCGTCGTCACTCATGGCCCCAGTGTGCCCGAACAGCGGCGCGATACCCGGTATATCGGGCGCGGTTTCGGCGAAACTCGGCTACCGGCGCAGCTGGTAGCGTCGGCCGGACCACAAGATCGTCACCGACCGAAGGAGATCACACGTGTCGTACATCCTTTTCGATGCACTGCTGCCCTATGTAGGCCCCGAGTCCGCCTCGTACTGGGCCCACCTGCTGGTCGTCGGACCGCTCTGAGCGACTCCCGGCGGCGGCGATGCCGTCGACCGACCGGGGCGGGCACGCGCGTCGGCGGGGTGGGACAGGGATGCAGGGCGGACGAGTCGGCCTGTAAGCCGGATCCTGTCCCCCGCCGAAGCGGGGTGGCGACCATCCATCTGGGCACACCGTTGCCGGGTACCTCGAGCGGTTCACCCGCAGGCTCGGGCGAGCAGCCCTCGAGCACCTGCGCAGACGCACCGCGCAGCGATGCGACCTTCAACCTTGCTCCGGGCGGGGTTTACCTAGCCACCCCGGTCACCCGGGGTGCTGGTGCGCTCTTACCGCACCGTTTCACCCTTACCTGCCCGCGAGGGGCAGGCGGTCTGTTTTCTGTGGCACTGTCCCGCGAGTCACCTCGGGTTGCCGTTAACAACCGCCCTGCTCTGTGGAGTCCGGACTTTCCTCGACGCAGGGCCTGACACCGTCCGGTGCCGGTTCCCTGTTCCGCGGTCGCCCGGCCAACTCGTCCGCCCGGACAGCGTAGCGCGCGCCCGCGGGGATACGACGCACGGACCCCGTGCCGTCTGCCGCCGTGCGACCACCGCCTATCGGACTCCCGGCCCGCCGCGGGAGAACTACCGTGAACCGCATGACTCGGTACGTGGCTTTCCTGCGCGGGATCAACGTCGGCGGTATCCGGATCAAGATGGCCGATCTGGCGGAGTTGTTCTCCGCGGCGGGACATCGCGACGTCCGCACCGTGCTCGCGTCGGGCAATGTGCTGTTCGACTCCGACGACGATGCCGCGTCGCTGAAACCCGCCCTCGAAAGCGCGCTGACCGAGCGCTTCGGGTACGACGCCTACACCTTTGTCGTCGAGCAGTCGCGGGTGGCGGACATCGTGGCGGCCTACCCCTTCGGAGACCGCGAGGACCGGCATTCCTATGTGGTGTTCGTGTCCGACCCCGATGTTCTCGACGCCCTGGCCGCGGATGCGGACAGTCTCGACAGTGACATCGAGTGCGCCGCACCGGGTGCGGGGGTCCTGTACTGGCAGGTCGAGAAGGGCAGCACACTGGACAGCGCGCTGGGGAAGAAGCCCGGGTCCGGTCGGTACAAGGCGGTCACCACCTCTCGAAATCTGAAAACACTCCGCAAGTTGCTGTGACTTGTCACCACAAGTAAGCAAATCCTCGGACGTCCTCGTAAGTGCAGTTACCCTCCCCGGGGGCCGCAGTCGCGGCACATGAATCCGGACTCGAAGGACACACATGCGGATTGCCGCACGACTGCTTGCCGCAGCCGCTCTCGCAGGACTCTCCCTCGGCGCGACGACCACCGCAGCCGCCCAGCCGGCGGTGCCCGGCCCCGCCGCACAGGCGGACGACTTCTACGCCACGCCCGACCTGAGTTCCGGTTCGCCGGGAGACGTACTGCGCACTGCCCCGTCGGTCGCCGCAATCATCCCCGGCACCCCCGCCGTGCTCGACGCCTCGGTTACCCGCGTGATGTATCGCAGCACCAGCGCCACCGACAAGCCTGTCGCCGTCGTCGGCACCGTGATGGTCCCGGCACTGCCGTGGGCCGGCGACGGCCCACGGCCCACCGTCGTGGTCGGGCCCGGCACTCAGGGCATGGGCGATCAGTGTGCCCCGTCCAAGCTCATGACCTTCGGCCAGGAGTACGAGCACCTCCAGATCGGTCCGCTCCTCGCGCGCGGCTACGCGGTCGCGGTCACCGACTACGAAGGGCTCGGCACCGCCGGAGTCCACCCCTATCTCAACCGCGCCTCTCAGGGGCACGCGATGCTCGACCTCGCCCGCGCTACCCGGTCGCTGGGGACTCTCGGTGTGGATGAGGACGGCCCGATCGCCTTCTGGGGTTATTCGCAGGGCGGTATGGCTGCCGCCTCCGCCGCCGAACTCGCCTCGACCTACGCCCCGGAACTGCCGGTCGCCGGTGCGGTCGCGGGATCACCGCCCGCGTCGCTGAGGGATCTGGCGGTCGCAGGCGACGGTTCGTTCTTGTCGGGTGGCATCGGCTGGGTCGTCAACGGGTTCGTCTCCGCGTACCCGCAGCACGCCGACGACATGCTGGCGGTGTTCAATCCCGCGGGCCTCGATATTCTCGGCCGCGCCGAAAATGCGTGCGTGTTCGACGCACCGCTGCTCGACCCGTTCTCCTCGACCACCCGGTACACCGTTGACGGCCGGCCGATCGTCGAGCATCTCTCGGAGGAGCCGTGGGCCTCGCTCGTGGCCGAACAGGAACTCGGCAACCGGACCCCGTCCGCTCCGGTGTTCGTGGCGCAGGCCACCGGGGACGATTTCGTGCTCGTGTCGGGCGTCGACACGATGGTCGGCAAGTGGTGCCTCACCGGAGCGACCGTCACCTATCAGCGATACGACGTTCCCCCGGCGTTCACCAAGACAGGATTCGGGCACGTCGTCGGACTTTTCCCCGCTCTGGTGGAGGGCATGGACTGGCTGGACCAGCGATTCGCCGGCGTCCCCGCGACAACGACCTGCGGCGCGTAAGGAAAGTTCGAAAAAAGCTCGGCGGCCGGTAACGCCTCACCGATCGCAGCGATACATGATGTGAGTGGCCACGCAGGCACCCCCCGACATGCCTGCGCGGCCACTCTTTTCATCGCTGCTCCCGTGAACCGGGATATCGCGTGTTACAGATGCGAAGTGTCGTTGACCAGACGCACCGAGGATCCGCCGTCCGGATAGAACTCCGCGGTGCTGAGCGACGCCAGGTCCAGGTGCAGCCGGTACAGCAGGGACGGACCCGAATCCAGCGCGAGCCGCAGGAAGGTCTTGATCGGAGTGACGTGGGAGACGACGAGTACGGTCACTCCCCCGAACTCCGACACCAGATCGTCTCGCGCCGCGGCGATCCGCGTGTGGACCTCGTCGAAACTCTCGCCACCGGGCGGACGCACCGAGGTGTCGCCGAGCCACGCGCGGTGAATGTCCGGGTCGCGCTGGGCGGCCTCACCGAACGTGAGGCCCTCCCACTCGCCGAAATCCGTCTCGATCAGGCCGTTGTGCACCGTCACGGGCAGATCCAGGGCGTCCGCGGCCACGGTGGCGGTTTCGCGGGCGCGGCCGAGCGGTGACGACACCACGGCGGCGACGCCTCCTCGTGCCGCGATCCGGCGCGCGGCGGCAACGGCCTGTTCACGACCGAGTTCGGTGAGCGGCGGGTTGCCCCGCCCCGAGTAGCGGCGTTCCACCGACAGCGGTGTCTGGCCGTGCCGCAACAGCAGGAGCCGTGTCGGCGAACCGGTCGCCCCCGTCCAGCCCGGCGCGGTGGGTGCCGGAGTCGTCGCGGCCACCGAAGGCGACGAGGACGGCTCTGCGAGGACGGGCGTCTCCTCGCCGGAGACGAGTGCCTCGGCAGCGGCGTCCATGGCCACATTCGCAAGACGGTCGGCGTACGCGTTCTCGGCGCGCGGAATCCACGTGTAGTCGACGCGGCGGAACTTCGCCGCCGTCTCCCGCGCCGCCGCGGCGAGCGGAACCATGTCGGGATGCTTGATCTTCCAGCGGCCCGACATCTGTTCCACGACGAGTTTGGAATCCATACGGACGTCCACCTCGTCGGCGCCGAGTTCCGCGGCGGCGGTCAGCCCCGCGAGCAGTCCCCGGTATTCGGCGACGTTGTTGGTGGCCCGCCCGATGCTCGCGTGCCGCTCGGCGAGGACGGTCCGATGGTCGGCGTCGAACACCACGGCACCGTAGCCCGCCGGTCCCGGATTTCCTCTCGAGCCGCCGTCCGCTTCGACGACGACCCGGGTCACAGTCCGGATTCCTTGGTGCGCACCAAGATCGAGTTGCACTCCGGGCATCGCACGAGCGCGTCGGCAGGTGCGGCCGCGATCCGGGCGATCTCGCCCCGGTCGAGCTCGAGGCGGCAGGCACCGCAGCGGCGTCCCTGCAGCAGTGCCGCGCCGATGCCGGTCTGTTCGCGCTGCTTTTCGTACAACGCCACCAGGTCCTCGGGCAGCGCACCGATCAGGGCCGCGCGGTCGCTGCGGCACCGCTGCTCGGCGACGTCGATGTCGGCGAGGGCTTCGTCACGAGCGCGGGTCGCGTCGGCGAGCTGATCGTCGATCTGCGAGACCTGCGCCCCGGCGTGATCGTGGTCGCCCTTCGACGCCTCGCGACGTTCCATCACCTCGAGGAGGTCGTCCTCGAGCGCCCCCTGACGGCGTTCGAGGCTTCCGAGTTCGTGCTGCAGTTCCGTGAGCTGCTTCGAGCCGACCGACCCGCTCTCGAGCATCGTCCGATCGCGCTGTGCACGCATGCGCACCGCTTCGATCTCCCCTTCGAGCTTGCGGATGTCGCGATCGAGATCGTCGAGGATGATCTCGACGGCCACGGCCGCATCCTTGCGCGCGTTGCGGTCGGACTGGAGCCGGTCCACCGTCTGCTGTTCCGGCAGGGTGCGACGGCGGTGCGCAAGGCGATTCAGCTCCGCGTCCACGGCGGCGAGAGACAGAAGCTTGGACTGCACTGCGGATTCGACGTTCACTCGGGTGGTTCCTGCTTTCGGTGGGGCCTCGATGGGCGGGGATGACGGACAGCCCCGGAGACGGGTCGTAGCTGATTACGGTACCGCGCGCACCGCGGCGGTCGTCCACGGATCGGTTCGCAACCGGCTCACCCGCGCCTGCCAGCCGTCCCGGCCGGCGAATGCCGCGTCGAGAACGTCACGTGCCTGAGCGCACCAGGGATACTCGCTCGCCCAGTGTGCGACGTCGACGAGTGCGGGACCCCCGGCGCGCAGGTGCTCGTCGGCGGGGTGGTGCCGGAGGTCCGCTGTCAGGTAGGCATCCACGCCGAGCGCCGCGACCGCGCCGAGGAACGAGTCGCCCGATCCCCCGCACACCGCGACGGTCCGGATCGGCCGATCCGGGTCGCCCGCGGCGCGTACTCCCCACACGGTGGCGGGCAGGGCCGCGGCCACCGAGTCGGTGAACTCGGCGAGCGTCATCGTCTCGGGTAGCTCCCCGACCCGCCCCAGCCCGCGCGCACTCGGGAGTTCGGCGAGTTCGAGCACGTCGAACGCCGGTTCCTCGTAGGGATGGGCGGCGCGCAGGGCGGCGAGAACCCGGGAGCGGGAACGCCGCGGCGCGATCACCTCGATACGGGCTTCCTCGACGTGCTCGAGTTCCCCGAGGACGCCGAGGGCGGGGTCGGCTGCGCCGACGGGACGGAACTGGCCGGTGCCGGAGGTGGTCCAGCAGCACTCCGTGTAGTTGCCGAGGGCTCCGGCACCGGCATCGAACAACGCCTGCCGGACGCTGTCGGCCGCACCGGACGGCACCATCACCACCCATTTGTCGGTGGCCGGTTCGGGCTTGGCCTCGAGCGGCCGCAGTCCGGTCAGCCCGAGTGCCTCCGCGAGGGCGTCGGACACGCCGGGATTCGCACGATCGGCATTGGTGTGCGCGGTGAACAACGCGCAGCCCCCGCGGATGAGCCGGTGGATCAACGCGCCTTTCGGGGTGTGCGCGCCCACCGTGTCGACGCCGCGCAGGAGCAGCGGGTGGTGGACGAAGAGCAACTGCGCACCCCACTCGAGTGCCTCGTCGACGACCTCGGCGGTCGCGTCGACTGCGAGGAGCACCTTGTGGACCGGGTCGGCGGGGTCGCCCGCTACCAGTCCGACGGAGTCCCATCCTTCGGCCAGCGACGGTGGATACGCGGTATCGAGTACGTCGATCACCTCACGCAGCGACGGCGCAGTCACGTGTCCTCCTGGGTTGTCTCGGCTGTCCCGACGACCCTACGCGGCGCGGTGTGCCCGAACCGAGGACAATGGATGCGTGACCCTTCTCGTCGAACCACAGCCACTGCTCCTGCCCGCCCCGGTTGTCCTGTTCGACCTCGACGGAACGCTCACGGACTCGGCGACCGGCGTGATCAACGGATTTCTCCACGCGGCCGACACCGTCGGATTCGCTCCACCCACGGGCAACCTCCACCGACTGCTGGGTCCGCCCATGCGCGACAGCCTGCTCGCACTCGGGCTCGACGAGGACCGGATCGCCGCAGGGATCGAGGCGTACCGGGAGTACTACTCGGCGACAGGCTGGGCCGAGAACGCGGTGTTCGACGGCGTCGAACCCCTGCTCGACGCCGTGCGCGCCGCAGGGAGCCGCCTCGCGGTCGCGACATCGAAGTCGGAGTCCTTCGCCGAACGCATCCTGGACCACTTCGGGCTCGCGCCGTACTTCGAGTTCATCGGCGGGGCGAGTGACGACGGAACGCGGCGCGCGAAATCCGATGTCGTCGCGCACAGCCTCGAAGCCCTCGGTATCCGGCCGGTCGAAGCAGGGACCACCGGCGTCGTGATGGTCGGTGACCGCGAGCACGACATCCACGGCGCGGGACGCTGGGGCATACCGACGGTCTTCGTCGAATGGGGTTACGGCGACGCCACCGAGGGGCAGGCCGCCGCCCGCATCGCGACCAGTGTCGACGAACTTCGCGAGGTGCTCACGGGTGGCCGCTGACGACGACGTGCTCCACGTGACGTTCGTGTGCACCGGCAACATCTGCCGGTCTCCGATGGCCGAGAAGATCTTCGCCGAGCACGTGCGCCGCGAAGGACTCGGCGACCGGGTGCGGGTGAGCAGCGCCGGCACGCACGGCTGGCATGTCGGCGCCGAGGCCGACCCGCGGACGAACGCGGTGCTGCAGCGGCACGGGTACCCGACCGGGCATGTCGCGGCCGAACTCGGACCGTCGCATCTTTCCGCAGACCTGGTGGTGTCGATGACCACCCACCACGATCGGGCGGTGGCGCACCTGGGTGTCCCGGCGGAGCGGCGCGTCCTGCTGCGATCGCTGGACCCGGATGCCGACGGCGATTCGGTGCCCGATCCGTACTACGGCGGGCTCCCCGAGTTCGAGCAGGTCCGCGACCAGATCGAGGGTGCGATTCCCGCGCTGCTCGACTGGGTGCGGCAGCAGTGAGACCTACCTCACCGTCTACCGTGGACACGTGCGCCGATTGACGTTTCTCCTCCGTCCCAGCTGGCTGGTCCTGGCCCTGGTGGTCGGCGGCTTCGCCTACGCGTGCTTCACCGTCCTCGCCCCGTGGCAGCTGGGTAAGAACACCAGCACCGAGGAACGTAACGATCGTCTCGCCGCGTCCATGTCCGAGGATCCGGTGCCGGTCGGTGACCTTCTCGCCGGCCCCGGCCCCACGGTGGACGACGAGTGGCGACGGGTCGTGGCCCAGGGTTCGTATCTCCCCGACTCCGACGTACTCGTGCGGCTGCGCAACATCGACGGCCGTCCCGCCTACGAAGTCCTCACTCCGTTCGAGTTCGACGACGGGCGGATGATCCTCGTCAACCGCGGTTTCGTCCGCCCGGTGCAGGGCACCGCGGTACCCGAGGTCCCGCCCGCACCGGCCGGAGACGTCTCCCTCGACGCTCGGATCCGGATGTCGGAGGGCACCGTGGCCGGCAAGGACCCGTTCACCGACGCGGGATATCAGCAGGTCTACTTCATCGACGCCCCGCAGGTCGCGCAGGTCACCGGGCTTCCGCTCGAGGACGTCTACCTCCAGCTCGACGACGGTCAGCCCGGCGGACTCGGCACCATCCCCTTGCCACAGCTCGACGCCGGCCCCTACCTCTCCTACGGTCTCCAGTGGCTCGCGTTCGGCATCATGGCGCCGCTCGGTCTCGGCTACTTCGTGTGGGCAGAACTCCGCGAACGCCGGAAGGCGAAGGCCGCGACGATCGCCGGGCCGGATGCCGACGCCTCGGACACCGCGAAGTCGGACAGCCGCGGTTCGGACCTCCGTAAGTCGGAGAGCACTGCGCTCACCGACGATGCTGACGACACCGTGCCCGCCGGCACCGCACCGGCCGACGCGCCGGCTCCTGCAGCGCCGCCGTCCCGTGAAGACAAGCTCGCCGACCGTTACGGACGGTCCCGGTGACAGGCTGGGCCGACCGCACGTCTGCCGACCGCATTTCCGCCGACCGACTTTCCGAGGAGCCCTGATGTACGCCACGGTCGAGGACTACCTGGCGGACAAGGACCCGGCCGCAATCGAGGCGTTCCTGCGATTCCGCACGATGGTTCTCGACCTCGGTGACGACATCGAGGAGCGCGTGCACGCGTCGGAGATCTCGTGGTCCCGCGGCCGCACATTCGCTGCCGCATTCGTGTACGCCTCCAAGCTCGAAGTCGCCCTCGATCTTCCGCGGCGGGTGCACCACGCGGCTCTCCGTGAGGCGTTCCCGACCGGCCCGATCACCACCCACCGTTTGAGTCTCGCGGACGCCGCCGGGTTCGACGACCATCTGGCCGAACTCCTGCGCGAGGCCTACGACACGGCTGCGGAGCCCGGCCCGTAGCCGAACCGTCCGTTCTCCGGAGACAACACAACCGCCCCCTCACACGAGGGGGCGGTTGCCTTTTATGCCCGGATCTGGATTAAGGTAGCCTTACCGCACTAAGGATTGCCTTACCTCGGGTGGTGCGGGCCGTGTACTTCCCTTCAGCAGAATGTGAACTCAGTTGACGCGCACACTCCGGCGTTCTCACGCCCTGCCCCTCGTTCTTGCGCCGGCACTTCTCGTTGCAGCATGCGGCGGGTCGAGCACGGCGGCAGAGTCGGCTCCGGGACCGTCCTCGGCCCGATCGCTCACCATCGCCGCCTCCAAGGACTCCGGGCCCCTCAACATCTTCGCCGGCCAGACGGACCAGATGACCGAGCTGATCTACGACAAGCTTCTGTCGCCGTCCCCCTACGTCGCCGACCCCCAGCCGTGGCTGGCCACCGACGTCCGCCAGGTCGACGCGACCACCTGGGAGGTCGACCTCCGCGACGACGTCACCTGGCACGACGGTGAAGCGTTCACGGCAGACGATGTCGTCTTCAGCTTCCACTACATGCACGCCGCCCCCACCGGTCGCTACACCCACCACGTCAACGACACGCCGTCCATCTCCGCGGTCGACGCCGTGGACGAGGACTCGGTCCGCTTCGTGTGCGACTACTCGTGCCCCGAACTGGGCCCCGTCACACTCGCGGACCTGCCGATCATCCCCGAGCACGTGTGGTCGAAGGTCGACCCTGCCGAGGCCAAAGCCGTCACCGACCTTCCGGTCGGCACCGGACCGTTCGTGCTCGTCGACTACAGCCCGACCAGCGGGTACCGCTTCGAGGCGAACGAGGACTACTTCGCGGGTACCCCGACCGTCGACGAACTCGTCATGCCGGTCATCGAAGACAACGCCGCCGCGTTCACCGCGCTCAGCTCCGGCCAGATCGACGCCGCCGACCGCGCGCTCACACCCGAACTCGTGGACCGCTTCACCGCCTCGAACGACATCGGCGTGATCACCGTCGCGCCGCTCAGCTACCCGGAACTCAAACTGAACTTCACCCGGGAACCGTTCGCACAGGCCGACTTCCGCGCGGCGCTGAACCTCGCGGTCGATCGCGACCAGTTGCTCGACGTCGTCGGACTCGGCCAGGGCCGTCCCGGCACACAGGGCTACGTCCATCCCGACGCGCCGTTCGCCGACCCCGACGCCTCGACCCCCTACGACGCCGAGCAGTCCACAGCACTGCTCGACCGCCTCGGCTGGACCGACCGTGACGGCGACGGCACCCGGGAGAATCCCGCCGGCGAACCGGCGACCTTCACCTTGGCCGTCAACGGTGGCAACGCACCGCAGGTCCGCGCCGCCGAACTGCTCGTCGAGGACTTCGCCGAGATCGGCATCGCCGTCACCGTGACCCCGCTCGACTCCGGATCGTTCTCCGATGCGTCGTCCAAGAAGACCTACGACATGATGGTCACCACGAACAGCCCTCACGCAGTGGCCGATTCGACGCAGTTCATCATGTCGCACCGCTCCGGCAACCTGTGGAAGCACCCGGACCTCGCCTACCCCGAGTTCGACGCCCTGTACGACGCGTGGAAAGCCACCGAGACCAACGACGCGCGCATCGCCGCCATGCAGGACATGCAGAAGCTGTTCAACCGCCAGCCGACCGCCATCGCCCTGTACTACCCGGACGAGTACTGGGCCTTCCGCGCCGACACGTTCGGTGGATGGATCGAAACCCCGGGTTACGGCATCGTCCACAAGTGGTCGTTTCTGCCGGCGGACGTCGTCGAGGCAGCCAACGCACAAGCACCGCAGGACTGACCCATGACCGTCGTGCGTCGAGCAGGGCAATACGCGCTCGTGTTGTGGGCGGCGGTGACGCTGAACTTCGCGTTGCCCTACTTGGCGCCCGGCGATCCCGTCGAATACCTCTACGGCGGCGACCAGCAGGCCCTCGATCCCAAGTACATCGCGCAGATGCGCGCCGAGTACGGACTCGACCGGCCGATCCTCGAGCAATACCTCTCGTTCTGGTCGGGTCTGCTGCACGGAGATCTCGGAATCTCCGTGCAGCACAACCGGCCCGTGGTCGACGTCCTGTGGGACAAGCTGCCCTGGACGGTTGCGCTGGTAGGTATCGGCACCCTCCTGGCGTTCCTCATCGGCACCCTGCTCGGTGCCTGGGCGGCCTGGCGCCGCGGCACCGGCAAGGAAACCGGAACCGTCGTCGGCATTCTCGTTCTCGATTCGATGCCCGGTTTCTTCATCGGAATGATCCTCATCGCGGTGTTCTCCGTGACCCTCGGCTGGTTCCCGTCCTACGGGGCAGCGGCCATCACCTCCACCGGCGGGGAATGGCTGCTCGAAGTCGCCTCGCGCATGGCGCTTCCCGTCGCCACGCTCACGATTGCCGGTGTCGGCGGGTTCTTCCTCATGACCCGGGCGTCGATGGTCGGGGTCCTCGACGAGCCGTTCATCCGGCTCGCGCGGGCGAAGGGCCTGAGCGAGTTCCGCGTCGCGGTCGGACACGCCCTGCGCAACGCGCTGCTGCCCGTCTACACCACCCTCACGCTCACCGTGGGCGTCCTGCTGTCCGGTGCGGTCGTCGTCGAATCCGTCTTCGCATATCCCGGTCTCGGCAAACTCACCTTCGACGCGGTCACCGCGCGGGATTATCCCCTGCTCCAGGGCGCATTCCTGCTCGCCACGGTCGGCATCGTCGCCGCGAACATCGTCGCCGACCTGACCTATCCCCTGCTCGATCCCCGGGTCCGTCGCGACCGGACCTCCGCCACGACTCACGAAGAGGTGACCGTGTGAGCATTCTCGGTACGAAGACACGGTCGCAGCGACTCGCAACGGCCGGCGCGGTAATCCTCGGAATCCTGGTGCTGTGCGCGCTGACCGCGCCGTGGCTCTCCCCCTTCGACCCGGCCGAGCGCGCGACACGGCCGTTCGCGTCTCCGTCCTGGCAGCACTGGCTCGGCGCCGACGACGTCGGGCACGACCTGCTGTCGATGCTGCTTCACGGCGCCCGTGTCTCCCTGTTCGTCGGTGTGGTCGCCGCAACCGTCGCCACCGCGATCGGCACACTCGTCGGTGTCGTCGCAGGCTATGCGCGCGGTGTCCTCGACACCGTTCTCATGCGCGCCGTCGACGTCGTGCTGTCCCTCCCGGTATTGCCACTGACCATCGTGATCGGCGTGTTCGCCGGTCCGGGCCTGCGCACCCAGATCATGGTCATCTCCGCCGTCCTCTGGGCCGGCATGGCCCGTGAACTGCGCGCGCAGGTCCTTACCCTGCGCGAGCGCGATCACATCCAGGCCCAGCGAGCGATGGGCGCGAGCGCGGGCTATGTGCTCCGCCGCCACATCGCACCCGCGGTGGTCCCACTCGTCGTTCCGCAGTTCGTCCTCGCCGTGAAGACGGCGATCCTGCTCGAGGCCTCGCTGTCGTTCCTCGGGCTCGGCGACATCTCGGCGGCCAGCTGGGGGTCGATGCTGTCGATGGCCCACTCCCGCAACGCGTTCCTGACCGATGCGTGGCTGTGGTGGGTCCTGCCGCCCGGCATCGCGATCGCGGTCACGGTGCTGGGGTTCGCGTTGCTCGGCAACGCCATCGAAGAGCGGACACGGCCGATCCTTCTACCGCGCAAAGCCTCTCGCCGGTCTCGTCTCCGGGCGGCGACCCCCGAGACCGTCGCCGACGACGTGCAGCACCCCCTGGTCGTCGACAACCTCACCGTCCGCTACGGCGCGGACGGACGCGGCGCCACCGGCGTGTCGTTCTCGATCGCACCCGGCGAACTGCTCGGCCTGGTCGGCGAATCCGGCAGCGGGAAGTCCACCGTCGCCGCCGCCACGGTGGGTTTGCTGCCGCCCGCGGCACGCATTGTGTCCGGGCGCGTGCTGGTGTCCGGCCGGGACGTCGCGGCCATGACGCCCGCGGAATTGCGCGCCGTGCGCGGCAACCGAATCGCTCTCGTTCCGCAGGAGGCCCTGAGCGCCCTGAACCCGGTGACGACCATCGGCTCTCAACTGGATGAAGCCGTCAGGGCACACCGTTCCTGCAGCCGCGCCGACGCGCGGGCACGCTCGCTCGACCTGCTGGCCCAGGTGGGTCTCGGTGCCGATCGGGCCGACGCCTACCCGCATCAACTGTCCGGGGGCATGCGGCAGCGTGTCGTCATCGCGATGGCATTGGCGAACGATCCGGACGTTCTGATCGCCGACGAGCCCACCAGCGGCCTCGACGTGCTCCGCGAAGCCGAAGTGCTCGCACTGCTCGACGACCTGAGAACCCGGCACTCGCTGGCGCTGCTGGTGGTCACCCACAACCTCCCGGTCATCGAGCGGATCGCCGACCGCATCGCCGTGATGAAGGACGGAGACCTGGTGGAGATCGGCCCGGTCTCGCAGATCACGGGAGCACCCGAACATCCCTACACCCGGCACCTCGTCGAATCCGCTCCCCGGCTCCGCCCCGCGCTGCTCGAGGCCGCACGGTGAGCCCGCTGCTCGACATCCGATCGCTGTCCGTGGTGTTCGACGGTGTCCCCGCCGTATCCGATGTCTCCCTGCGGGTCGCGGCGGGCGAATCGGTCGCCCTGGTGGGCGGTTCCGGCGCCGGGAAGTCCACGGTGGCGCGGGCGATCGCCGGACTGGTCACTCCGACCGCCGGCAGCATCGTCTTCGACGGTACCGACGTGACGACTGCCCGCGGACGGCAACGACGACAGGTGCGCCGCGACATGCACATGGTCTTCCAGGACCCGTACGCGTCGCTGCCACCCGGACTGCGGGTGCGGGACATCGTCGCCGAACCCATGGTGATCCACGGACTCGGTGACCGTGCCGAGCGACGAGATGCGGCAGTCGCTGCTCTCGACGCCGTGCACCTGACTCCCACGGACCGGTACCTGGACCGATTTCCTCACGAGTTGTCCGGTGGCCAGCGCCAGCGAGTGGCCTTCGCGCGGGCGCTGGTGACGCGTCCGCGCCTCTTGCTCGCCGACGAACCGACCAGCGGCCTCGACGCGTCGCTCCGCATCGGGATCGTCGACCTGATGACCGAACTCGCCGGCACCGCACATCTCGCGGTCGTGCACATCACGCACGATCTGGCTCTCGCAGAGCGGAGTTGCGAGAACATCGCCGTGATGCAGGCCGGACGCATCGTGGAAACAGGTTGTGCGAAAGAGGTTCTCGCACGTCCCCGCCACGCCTACACCGCAGCGCTTGTCGCGGCGGCGTCCGGCGCCCAATGACCGAACACGGAAACAGTTGTAATACAGGAGGATCGATCATGTCTGCACTGCTCGAGGTCGTCGACAACGGAACCGTCATCGGTTTCGACATCGACGACATCATGAAGTACCACGGCCCCGGGTTTCCCGGTGGCGTCGCGCACGCCGTCAAGGTACTCGAACGTGCCCTGCCGGTCCTGAGCCCCGATGCACCGGCCGAGCGCCGGGATATCTCGGCGGTCACCGCCCACCGCGGGCCGGGGGTCCGCGACACGTTCGAGGCCGTCACCCGTGGCGTCACGGAAGGTCGCTTCACCGTCGACTCGGCCCTGGAACGCCCCGAGCGAGGAGAGACGCTCGAGCGGTACGTATTCGAACTCACCTATCGGGGAAAGACCGTCAGGCTCGAGATCCGCGAAGGGTTCGTCACCGACGAATTCATCGCCCTCGGCCGCAAAGCCGACCGCACCCGTGCCGAGGACGAACGGCTGACGGTGCTCAAGCAGGAGATGGCAGACCGACTGCTCTCCGCGGCGGCGGACGAGGTCTACGACATCGTCGGGTAACCACTCGTGTGATCGAGCATGACGTGCCCGCCACCGTTCGTCGGTGGCGGGCACGCTCGTCTCGCGAGCGACCCGTACGGTGCACCCATGTCCCGTTTCTCACGCACCGCTCCGGTCCTGATCGCGGTGGCCGTGGCCTCCGCGTTGTCCTGGTTCGCGTGGCTCGGCTGGGAGACCGGTTACCGCGAACTGCCCGACGGCAGCGTGGAGGGACCGTATTCGGCCGCGCAGGTGGTCGCATGCGCGGTGACGGTCGCGGCCGTCGTCGTCGCGGGATGCCTGGCTCTCCGTGGCTCGCGCGGCGGCGCTGCCGCAGTGGTTCTCACTGCGACGGGCGCCTTCGCGGTGATGTGGGCGCTCGACGCGTCGTCCGACGACACCAGCGGACTGTGGGTCGTGGGCCTGGCCCTGCTGGTGCTCGGAACGACCGCGGGTTTGTCCGTGGTCGCGTTCCTCACTCTGCTGGTCCGGAGATGCCTGCTCCGCAACCGGTCTCGCACCGCATCCGAGTGAACTCCCCGTGGGTGTCCGACCGGACTGCTAGCTTTCGGACATGGGTGAGAAGGTGCAGGGTCCGGAGTCGTACTTTCCGTCGATCGAGAAGAAGTACGGCCGGCCGATCGCGGAGTGGAAAGAACTCATCCGCGCGTCGGATCTGAGCAAACATTCCGAGCTGGTGAATTGGCTGAAGGCCGAACACGGTCTCGGTCACGGCCACGCCAACGCTCTTGTGGCGCACACCCGGAAAGAGGACGCCGCGAGCCGAACTCGCCGGTGACAGCGCTCAGGTGTTGTCGACCCAGCGCAGCAACGCGTACAGGAAGCGGGTCGCGCCCGGCATGAAATTGCTGCCGTGGTGGTACATCGGGTCCAGCGTGGTCGCGATGATCCGGCCGGGAGTGGTGACGGTGTCCTCGTACAGCATCATGCCCGCGTCACGCGGAATACCTTCGGAGTCAGGCTCTTCCGACACCAGCAGGGGCACCACGTCGGCGTCGGTGTTGTAGATGCCGTGGTGATGCCAGATGACGGCTTTGGTCGTGAGGTACTGCCAGGACTCATGGTCGTGACTGCGGGTCCGGATCATCGGATCCTCTTTGGTCAGCCACCACCAGAAGTTCGTGGGTCGCGGTTCCCACGTCACACCGGGAAGCCACGTGTGGGCGCCGCTTTCACCGAGCGCGACCACGGTGCCACCACGTTCGGCCACGGAATAGAACTGTGCCGCGTTCTTGGCGACCAGGTCCGGGTGCAGCCGGTCGCCCACGACGACGGTGTCGTAGCAGTCCAGATCGCCGGGCAGCAGTTCGGGAAGGTAGAGGAAGTCCGGCTGGTGAGCGAGCACTGCGGGATCCTTCATCGTCTGGAGGTGAAAGTACGTGCCCCCGTGGACGATGGCGAGCCTGCGGACGCGCTTGGGTGCGCGGTCGGTACGAGTGAAGGGTTCGACGATCGTCATCGCTGCACCAGCCAATCTACGAGCTGGACGGCCAGCCGTGCCGAACTGTTCGGGTCGTTCTTCCATCCGAGGAGGTCGTTGCCGCCGTGGGCGAGAACCTGGCCTTTCCCGAGCGGGTAGACGTAGTCGAACGGAAGAGCGTGTCGTCCGATGCGGGTCGTGACGAGCGCGTCGTCCGGGATCTTGTCGATGTATCCACGGCCGTAGAATCCGGTCACGCCCTTGCGGGTGCTCAGATCGACGGGTTCGACACCCTCCCATACGGGATGCGGCTCGCCGAGCGTGATCGCCAGATCCTTCGGCCCGGTGTAGTCGAGCTTGCGCCATACCCCAAGTCCCGGAAGGAAGTCCGTGAGCGCGTGGCCCATCACCGCGATGCGGCCGCCGGAGGTGACGAAGTCCGTGAGCAGATCCTTGTTGCGCGCGAGGAAGATCTGGTCGACACCTCCGCCGAGGATGAGACCGCGCACCGCGGACAGGTCGATCTCGGGTAGGCGATAGATATCCACACGGGCCATGCGCGGGTCGTCGCTGGGGCCCTCGGCACCCATGGTGACGTGCAGGACGGGTGCGGTGGCGGGCGCGTGCCCATCGGGAGGCAGGGTGGCGGGTGAGCAATCGGCTTCTGGCACAGGACTCTTCCGGGTCGGAGAGCGCAGGGCGCTCGGCGAGAGGTCGTTAGTAAGGCAAGCCTACATTAACAACCGCGCCGGAATTCGTGCGGGTCATCCCATCGTGGTCGCCCCCAGCCGGGCACCGTTCAGCGCTCGGGCGGCACCGGCTGCCACATCGCGTCCTGCACGGCCTGTACCAGGTTGTCGCCCTGCACGGCTTGCCCCGCGACGGCCACCGCGACCGTCGCCGAGGACGCGCGAAGGTTCTCCACCGGTGGGAAGAGGGATGCCCACGGCGCCGACGGAACACTCGATGCCTCCGCGGGATGGTTGGGCAAGGACAAGATTCTCGATCCCGGAGCGGGCGCCGGAAGCGACGACGTCGGGATCCTCGCGACGAGTTCCGGGGCTTCCCTGTCGTATGGGCCGCTCGCCGGAGCGGATCTGGTTTCTACCGACAAGGTAAGCGCCCGAGCCGCGCGAGATCGGCGTGTACGCCTCTAGTGCTTGAAGTGCCCGGTCGCGCGGGCGAGCAGGTGCTGCACCTCGCGACGGTCAGCGGTCGCGAGCCGGGCGATGAGCTTCTCGGCCGCTTTTCCTGCGACCGTCGTGACGGTCCTGCCCTGCCACGAAATCAGCACCTTGCCGTCCTTGGTGATGACGTGGCCGAAGACGTCTTCAGCGAAGCGATTGCGGGCGTCCTCAGGCATGAGCGGACGCTATCTCGAGGTGACGGCGCGCAGGGGCAGGATCGAACGGAGCAGCGAAGGTCGGCAAGAGGCCGTTCACCGCCTATTACATGGTGGGCGCGGAGGGTTTCGAACCCCCGACCGCTGGTGTGTAAAACCAGAGCTCTACCACTGAGCTACACGCCCGCATCGTCGGCGGCCGAAGCCGCCGACGTCGCATCAGGACTCTAGCGCGGCCAGCGCTCTGACCCAAGCTCCCTGGTCACGGGGCTCTCCGGGCTGGTTCTCTTCCGCGAATTGCACGATGCCGCCCTTGTCGATGACGAACGTCCCACGATTCGCGAAACCGAACTTCTCGTTGAACACCCCGTACGCCTGAGCGACTTCACCGTGCGGCCAGAAGTCGGACAGCAACGGGAAGAGGTACCCCTGCTCGGCCGCCCAGATCTTGTGCGTGGGCGACGGCCCGACCGACACCGCGAGGATCGCGGTGTCGTCGTTGTCGAAGGTCGGCAGGTCGTCGCGCACGGCGCACAACTCGCCCTGGCACACCCCGGTGAACGCGAGGGGGTAGAAGATCAGCAGGACGTTCTTCTTCCCTCGGTAATCCGCGAGGGAGACTTCCTGGTTGTTCTGATCCTTGAGGGTGAAGTCGGGCGCCTCGGTGCCCACTGCGATCGCCATGTGGTGCTGGTCCTTCGTTCGGGGGAAAGGCCGGTTCAGCGACGCGGACGGCCGGTCTTCGGCTGCACGAGACGGCTGCCGATCCAGTCCCCGAGGTTGGCCGCCGAGGTCTGGGTCAAACCGGCGGTGGTGGCGGATTCGGCGATCTCACTGGGCTCCACGTGGTCGACGCGACCGTTCTTCGGGGTGAGAACCCAGACGACACCGTCGTCGGCGAGTGGGCTGACGGCATCCATCAAGGTGTCCACCAGGTCGCCGTCGCTCTCGCGCCACCACAGCAGCACGACATCGACGACTTCGTCGGACTCCTCGTCGAGGAGCTCGGTTCCGGTGACCTCTTCGATCGCCGACCTCAGCTCGTCGTCGGTGTCCTCGTCCCACCCGAGTTCCTGCACCACATGGTCGTGAGTGATACCGAGCTTGGAAACGTAGTTCTTGGCATCCGCCGCGGCGACCACGGTGGCTCCTCCTAAAAGTAGTGGTGCGCGAATCGCTTCGGCGTACCGGTGTGTGACGATCAATGGTCAAAGCGAACATGGTCGGGAGGCTCAACGCAACCCGAATCGCTGGGAAAGACCAAGAATCTTTCCCCGGACGCTACGCCGTCACCGTCGAGAAGCTCGGCTGCGGGACCGCCCGAGCACTCTCGTGTCCCGATCAGAGGGCATCTCGCATCTTCCGCCGCGGGATGGGGGAGAATGAGATCAGCATCATGTTCAGATGTCGATTGGGTCGGCCCCCACAAGAGCCGGCCTTCTGAATGGGCGCCCCACCTGCGCGTCCTACCACGATGAGGAGCAGACGTTGACAGACCTGATCCACGGACCCGACTCGCAGAAGGACGCCACACCAGGCTCCGCGGGAACGGGCCCCTCGAACGAGACGGCTTCGACCAAGGACAACCGTGTCCGGGTCATCCGCGAGGGCGTGGCTTCCTACCTGCCCGACATCGATCCGGCAGAAACCGACGAATGGCTCGAATCGTTCGACGGCATGCTCGAGGCTGCGGGCCCGACCCGCGCCCGTTACCTGCTGCTCCGCATGCTCGAGCGCGCGAACGAGCGCAAGGTGTCGCTTCCGGCGTTGACGTCCACCGACTACGTCAACACCATTCCCACGGAGAACGAGCCGTGGTTCCCCGGTGACGAAGAGGTCGAGCGCCGCTTCCGCGCCTACATCCGCTGGAACGCGGCGATCATGGTCACCCGCGCGCAGCGTCCCGGTGTCGGCGTCGGCGGGCACATCTCGACGTATGCGTCCTCCGCGGCCCTCTACGAGGTCGGTTTCAACCACTTCTTCCGTGGCAAGGATCACCCGGGCGGCGGCGATCAGGTCTTCATCCAGGGCCACGCCTCCCCCGGCATCTACGCCCGCGCGTATCTCGAAGGCCGGATTCCCGCGGAACAGCTCGACGGGTTCCGCCAGGAACACAGCCACGCCTCGCAGGGCGGCGGCCTGCCGTCGTACCCGCACCCGCGTCTGCTCCCGAACTTCTGGGAATTTCCGACGGTGTCGATGGGTCTCGGGCCCATGAACGCCATCTACCAGGCCCGGTTCAACCACTACCTGCACGACCGCGGAATCAAGGACACCTCCGACCAGCACGTGTGGGCGTTCCTCGGTGACGGCGAGATGGACGAGCCGGAGTCGCGGGGTCTCACACACGTGGCGGCCACCGAAGGTCTCGACAACCTGACGTTCGTCATCAACTGCAACCTGCAGCGTCTCGACGGGCCGGTCCGCGGCAACGGCAAGATCATTCAGGAACTCGAGTCGTTCTTCCGCGGAGCGGGCTGGAACGTGATCAAAGTCGTGTGGGGCCGCGAGTGGGATGCCCTGCTGCACGCCGACAAGGACGGCGCGCTCGTCAACCTCATGAACGTCACGCCGGACGGCGACTACCAGACGTACAAGGCGAACGACGGCGCGTTCGTCCGCGAGCATTTCTTCGGCCGCGACCCTCGCACCAAGGAACTGGTCAAGAACCTCAGCGACCAGGAGATCTGGAACCTCAAGCGCGGTGGCCACGACTACCGCAAGATCCACGCCGCCTACCGCGCCGCGTTGGACCACAAGGGCCAGCCCACCGTGATCCTCGCCCACACCATCAAGGGCTACACCCTGGGTAAGCACTTCGAGGGCCGCAACGCGACCCACCAGATGAAGAAGCTCACGCTCGAGGATCTCAAGTACTTCCGCGACCTCCAGCGCATCCCGATCTCGGACGCCGAGCTCGAGAAGAACCCGAAGATGCCGCCGTACTACCACCCCGGTTTCGACGCTCCCGAAATCGAGTACATGCTCGAGCGCCGGCGCGCTCTGGGCGGCTTCGTTCCGGAACGTCGCACCGCCGCCAAGCCTCTCGCGCTGCCGCCGGAGAAGACGTACGACGTCGTGCGTAAGGGCTCGGGCAAGCAGGAAGTCGCGACCACCATGGCCACGGTCCGTGTCCTGAAGGAACTGTTGCGCGACAAGGAGATCGGTAAGCGCATCGTGCCGATCATCCCGGACGAGGCCCGCACGTTCGGCATGGATTCGTGGTTCCCGTCGCTGAAGATCTACAACCGCAACGGCCAGCTCTACACCTCCGTCGACGCCGAACTGATGCTCGCCTACAAGGAGAGCGCCGCCGGCCAGATCCTGCACGAGGGCATCAACGAGGCCGGATCGGTCGCCTCGTTCACGGCTGTGGGTACGTCCTATGCCACGCAGGGCGAGCCGATGATCCCCGTTTACATCTTCTATTCGATGTTCGGGTTCCAGCGCACCGGTGACGGCCTGTGGGCCGCGGCCGACCAGATGGCACGCGGATTCCTGCTCGGCGCGACCGCCGGACGCACCACCCTCACCGGTGAGGGCCTCCAGCACGCCGACGGGCATTCGCTGTTGCTCGCCTCGAGCAACCCGGCCGCGGTGACGTACGACCCGGCGTTCTCGTACGAGATCGCGCACATCTTCCGCGACGGTCTGCGCCGGATGTACGGCGGGACCGACGGTGTCGACGGGTTCGGCGGTGAGAACATCTTCTACTACATCACCGTGTACAACGAGCCGTACGCACAGCCTGCCGAACCCGAAGACCTCGACGTCGAGGGTCTTCTCAAGGGCGTGTATCTGTACAAGCGGGGTGCCGAGTCGGGCCCGAAGGCGCAGATCCTCGTCTCCGGCGTGATCATGCCCGAGGCGTTGCGCGCTCAGCAGATGCTCGAAGAGGAGTGGGGCGTGTCCGCCGACGTCTGGTCGGTCACCTCGTGGGGCGAGCTTCGCCGCGACGGTGTCGAGCGCGACCGCCAGGCGCTGCTCGATCCGGGCCGGGAACCGCAGGTTCCGTACGTGGCGTCCGTGCTCAACGACGCCGCCGGACCGTTCGTCGCGGTGTCCGACTGGATGCGTGCGGTGCCCGATCAGATCCGCAAGTGGGTGCCGGGTGACTACACCGTGCTCGGCGCGGACGGGTTCGGCTTCTCCGACACCCGCCCGGCCGCACGGCGCGTGTTCAACATCGACGCCGAATCCACGGTGGTCGCGGTGCTCGAGGCTCTCGGCCGTGAGGGCACGATCGATCGTGCGCGGGCAGTCGAGGCGGCGAAGAAGTACCGGATCGACGACGTGACGGCAGCCCCCGAGCAGACCTCGGACCCGGGCGTCGCCTGAATCACGCCGTCACGTGCGGTTCGGCCACGGTGACCGGGTGACACCCGGGTAGGTTCGTTGCATGGTCGACGAGCCCGCATCAGGTCGCAGAGCGCGGGTACCGGGCGTCCCAACCGGGCGTCCGGTACCGCCTGCGCGACCCGACCGCGCTCCCCTGCCCGACGCGCTGCTGCGTCGGGTCAAGCAGTTCTCGGGGCGCATGTCCACCGAGGCCGTGCACGTGCTGCAGGAGCAACTGCCGTTCTTCTCCGATCTGGATGCCTCGCAGCGCGCGACGGTGCAGTTGGTGATCCAGACGTCGGTGGTGGACTTCCTGGAGTGGGTGCGCAACCCGGAGAACGATCCACGGTTCAGCCTCGACGCGTTCCAGATGATCCCTCAGGATCTGGCGAACCGCCTGACCCTCCTGCAGACCGTGGACATGGTGCGGGCGGCGATGGAGTTCTTCGAGCAGTGGCTGCCGGCGCTGGCCCGCAACGAGGAGCAACTCGTCGCGCTGACCGAGGCGATCCTGCGATACGGCCGCGAACTGGGCTTCGCGGCCGCGGCGGTGTACGCGACCGCCGCCGAGTCGCGCGGCGCGTGGGACACCCGCCTCGAGGCGCTGGTGGTCGATGCCGTGGTCCGCGGTGACACCGGTGCCGACATGCAGTCGCGTGCGGCAACGCTCAACTGGGACGCGACGGCGCCCGCGACGGTCGTGGTCGGCACACCCCCGCCCGAGGAGGGCGTGTCGGTGGTGACCACGGTGCACGCGATCGCCCAGCGGCACGGTCGTGCCGCTCTCGCGGTGGTCCAGGGCGAGCGGTTGGTGATGGTCGTCAGCGGCGATCTGCACGGAACGACAGAGGCAGCGAGCTTCCTCGGCGAACTGATGCAGGCATTCTCCGACGATCCAGTGGTGATCGGGCCGACGACCGCAACCCTGGGCGCCGCCCACGTCTCCGCCCTCGAGGCGCTCGCGGGGATGGAAGCGGTCGGAGGCTGGCCCGGTGCGCCCCGGCCGGTCCACGCGGCCGAACTTCTGCCCGAGCGGGCGCTGCTGGGCGATCCGGCGGCGATCGTCGCGCTCGACGACCACATCGTGGCTCCGCTGGCCGCGGCGGGGTCCTCGCTCTCCGACACCTTGGACGCCTACCTCGACAGCGGGGGCGCTGTCGAGTCGTGCGCCAGAAAGCTGTTTGTTCATCCAAATACCGTCCGGTATCGACTCAAGCGGATCACAGAAGTCACTGGGCGGGATCCCACAAATCCTCGCGATGCGTACGTGTTGCGAATCGCGGCAACGGTGGGTCGCCTGGCTCGAAGTCATAACGAACTGAAATCTCCAGCACCACCAGTCACACGGTTCACAATCCGCGAATCGGACATGTAACACGGCGGGAGAGTCGTCCGATAGGCGACGCCGACGTGGGAATTTGTAAGATCCCCACAAATCCGGGCACAAGCTTTCATTCCCACCGACATCTCGCAACAGTGCGCCGAGGGTGTTCGCTGGTGCTCGTGATTGCGCTGCTTGCCCCCGGCCAGGGGTCCCAAACACCCGGCATGCTTGCTCCGTGGCTGGAGCAGGCCGGTGCCCGTGACCGCATTGCGCTGTGGTCGAAGGCATCCGGTCTCGACCTCGAGCGCCTCGGCACCGTAGCGACAGCAGACGAGATCACCGACACTTCCGTGACTCAGCCACTCGTCGTGGCGACCGCACTGCTCGCCTTCGAGGAACTCGAACGCCTGGGTCTCGTACCCGGCGATGTGATCGTTGCCGGCCACTCCGTGGGCGAGTTGGCCGCTGCGGCGATGGCCGGTGTCATCAGCACCGACGAGGCCGTCGGCCTCGCCGCGATCCGCGGCCGTGAGATGGCGAAGGCGTGCGCGCTCGAGCCCACCGGAATGTCCGCCGTGCTCGGCGGCGCAGAGGACGAGGTGCTCGCACGCCTGGAAGAACTCGACCTCACGCCCGCCAACATGAACGCCGCCGGTCAGATCGTCGCGGCCGGACGCCTCGAGGCACTCGCGGCACTCGCCGCGGACGCTCCCGCGAAAGCGCGCGTTCGTGCCCTGCCGGTCGCGGGCGCTTTCCACACCCGGTTCATGGCACCCGCGCAGGATGCGGTTGCCGCTGCCGCGGCGAAGATCGCCCCGAGCGATCCGACCCGCACCCTGTTGTCCAACTTCGACGGCGCACCGGTCACCTCGGGCGCCGAAGCGCTCGAACGACTCGCGGCGCAGGTCACCCGCCCCGTGCGCTGGGACCTGTGCACAGCACATCTGCGTTCCGCCCAGGTTTCCACGGTGGTGGAGCTTCCCCCCGCCGGCACGCTCGTGGGCATCGCCAAGCGCGAAATGCGCGGCACACCCACTGCTGCCCTCAAAACACCCGCGGACATCTCCGCTCTGGCCGAAACACTCGAACTCGGTTAGGTTGCTGCGCACCGTCGCGCAGCACGGGCACACCCGGGAAATTTCCGGGTCCGGCCGGAAACATTCGGCCGGTTTCACACGACATAGTCGGTACATCACGAAGGGAGCCACGACGTGGCCACTCAGGAAGAAATCATCGCCGGCCTCGCGGAGATCATCGAAGAAGTTACCGGCATCGAGCCCTCCGAGGTGACCGTCGACAAGTCCTTCGTCGACGACCTCGACATCGACTCGCTGTCCATGGTCGAGATCGCCGTGCAGACCGAAGACAAGTACGGCGTCAAGATCCCCGACGAGGACCTCGCCAGCCTCCGCACCGTCGGTGACGCCGTGAACTACATCCAGAAGCTCGAGGCCGAGGGCGTTCAGGCCACGAACGACAACGAGTGAGCCCAACCGTGACTTCCCCTTCTCCTCGGACATTGCGCAACGTCGTCGTCACGAGCCTCGCGGCTTCGACGTCGATCGCCGGCGATGTGGATGCCAGCTGGAAGGCACTCCTGGCCGGTGAGAGCGGGATCGGTGTGCTCGACGGCTTCGTCGACGAGTACAACCTCCCGGTCCGCATCGGCGGTCGGCTGAAGGTGAGCCCCGACGAGTCGCTCAGCCGGGTCGAGGTCCGGCGGATGAGCTTCGTCGAACGGCTGGCCCTCACTCTCGGCCGGACGGTCTGGGAGAACGCCGGAAGCCCGGACGTCGACAAGGACCGGCTCGCGGTCGTGATCGGCACCGGTCTCGGTGGCGGTGAGTCGCTGATCGACGCTGTCGACAAGCTGCGGGACGGCGGCTACCGCAAGGTGTCGCCGTTCGCGGTGCAGATGATCATGCCCAACGGACCGGCCGCCACGGTCGGTCTCGAATTCGGTGCCCGCGCCGGTGTCATCACACCGGTCTCGGCGTGCTCCTCGGGTTCCGAAGCAATCGCGAACGCGTTCCGCATGATCTCGAACGGTGATGCCGACATCGCCGTCGCCGGTGGTGTCGAAAGTCAGCTCGATGCGGTGGGTCTCGCCAGCTTCGCCATGATGCGGGCGTTGAGCACTCGCAACGACAACCCGCAGGGCGCCTCGCGGCCCTTCGACAAGGACCGCGACGGCTTCGTCTTCGGTGAGGCGGGCGCCTTGATGGTGCTCGAATCCGAAGAACACGCGAAAGCGCGCGGGGCGACGATCCATGCCCGGATCCTCGGCGCGGGTATCACCTCGGACGGGTACCACATCGTGGCACCGCATCCCGAGGGCACCGGAGCGGCCCGTGCGATGACGCGGGCCATCGAAAGCGCCGGCCTCACCAAGGCCGACATCGGGCACGTCAACGCACACGCGACGGCCACTCCGATCGGCGACATCGCCGAGGCGAAGGCCATCAACGCCGCAGTGGGCAATCATGCAGCGATCTATGCCCCGAAGTCCGCACTCGGACATTCGATCGGCGCGGTCGGTGCGCTCGAAGCAGTACTTACGGTCCTGAGTCTGCGTGACGGAGTCATTCCGCCCACGCTGAATCTCGAAAACCAGGATCCAGAAATCGACCTGGACGTGGTCAAGGGTGAAGCCCGCTACGGACAGATCGACTTCGCGCTGAACAACTCGTTCGGTTTCGGTGGGCACAACGTGGCACTCGCGTTCGGTCGGGCCTGACCCGACACGCTCGTCCCACCGTTGCGGTGGAGGCTCCCCGGAGCCTCCACCGCGGGCCACCACCACCCCGCGCGGCCCAGGAGCCCTCGATGGACAACCAGGTTCCGGGGAAAAAACCCGC
>NZ_JBNCLW010000008.1:0-167337 GCF_049844875.1 Rhodococcus sp. DT1 | reverse complement strand
TTTTTAAACCCACCCCCCCCCCCCCCCTGCGGCCCCGGGGGGGGGGGGGGCCCCCCCCCCCCCCCCCCCCGCGGCCCACCACCACCGCGCTCGACCGAGGAGCCCTCGATGACCATCCTGGATCCGGCTAAACAACGCGCCCATTCGACGGATCCACGCGATCCTCTGCGCCGGCTCGAGGCACTCTTCGACTCGGGCAGCACGGAGCTGCTCCACGCCCGGGACAAGTCCGGCGTCCTCGCCGCGATCGGATGCATCGACGGCGTCCGGACAGTGGCGTACTGCTCCGACGCGACCGTCATGGGCGGAGCGATGGGCGTCGAGGGGTGTAAGCACATCGTCGCGGCGATCGACACCGCCCTCGAACTCGAAGCGCCTGTCATCGGGCTCTTCCACTCCGGCGGGGCGCGCCTCGCGGAGGGCGTCGAAGCGCTGCACGCCGTCGGCCTCGTCTTCGAGGCGATGGTGCGCGCATCCGGTTCCATCCCCCAGATTTCCGTCGTCCTCGGTTTCGCCGCAGGTGGCGCGGCATACGGCCCGGCGCTCACCGACATCGTGATCATGGCGCCCGAAGGACGTGTGTTCGTCACCGGACCCGACGTCGTGCGCAGTGTCACCGGCGAGCAGGTCGACATGGAGTCCCTCGGCGGCCCCGACACCCACACCAAGAAGTCGGGTGTCGCCCATATCGCGGCCCACGACGAGTCCGACGCACTGCACCGGGCACGGCGTCTCGTGTCGATGCTCGCCGAACAGGGCGAATTCGACGTCGCTGCCGCAGCCCTCGGAGACACCGATCTGCGCGCGCTCATGCCCGAGTCACCGCGCCGCGCCTACGACGTGCGCCCGATCGTCCACGAACTCCTCGACAACGTCGAAGGCGAATCGAGTTTCGAAGAACTGCAGGGTGGCTGGGCTCGCAGTATCGTCACCGGCTTCGGTCGGCTCGGCGGCCGCACCGTGGGCGTCATCGCCAACAATCCGCTCCGCCTCGGCGGGTGCCTGAACTCCGAGAGTGCCGAGAAATCGGCGCGTTTCGTACGCATGTGCAACGCCTTCGGCGTTCCCCTGGTGGTGCTGGTCGACGTGCCGGGCTACCTTCCCGGCGTCAGCCAGGAATGGGAGGGCGTCGTGCGCCGTGGAGCGAAGTTGCTGCACGCGTTCGCCGAAGCCCGTGTGCCCCGCGTGACCCTGGTGACCCGCAAGATCTACGGCGGCGCGTACATCGCGATGAACTCGCGCGCCCTCGGTGCGACAGCAGTGTTCGCGTGGCCGGAGTCCGAGGTCGCCGTGATGGGCGCGAAGGCCGCGGTGGGGATCCTCCACAAGCGGGCCCTCGCTGCCGCTCCCGAAGAGGAACGCGAGGCCCTGCACGACCGTCTCGCATCCGAGCACGAAGCCATCGCGGGAGGCGTCGGTCGCGCCATCTCGATCGGCGTGGTCGACGAGATGATCGACCCGGCAAAGACGCGGAGCACCCTGGCTGCGGCGCTGGCAGCAGCGCCTGCAACCCGCGGGCGGCACAAGAACATTCCGCTGTAAGCACCGAACCGACTGTAAGCACCGAACGCCGACGCCGGCGCCGCCACCTTCGAACCGAGGTGGCGGCGCCGGCGTCGTCGCGGAGAGGTGCAGGAGGTGTCAGGTCGAAGGCACGGTACCGCTCAGCCGACGTCGCGCCGGAGCCACGTCACCTCGGCGCCCTCGGCACCGCTGCGATAGGGCTCGAGTTCGTCGTCCCATGCCGTCCCCAGCGCCCGGTGGATTTCGGCGGCGGCGTCGGACGAGGCCAGGATGGCGCGCAGACGCATCTCTCCGACGACGACGTCGCCGTTCGCGCTGGCGCACCCCCGCCACAGTCCCAGCCGGGGAACGTAGCTGTAGCGCTCGCCGTCGACACCCTCGCTGGGATTCTCGGTGATCTCGAAGCGCAGCATCGGCCACACACTCAGAGCCTCCGCGAGGCGGCCGGCGGTGCCGACCGGACCGACCCAGTCGATGGAGGTCCGCAGCACGCCCACGTCGGCGGGCTGACCGATCCAGGTCAGTTCCGGGCGACTGCTCAGCGTGGCAGCCAGCGCCCATTCGATATGTGGACAGACCGCGGCGGGCGAAGAGTGGATATAGATCACCCCGGTCGTCACATCCGCGAACTGATTGGATACGCGCATAGATACACCTCCGGTTCGACGAGGACGTCTTCCCCAACGGCCTCTGCGCGAAGGTTTCTCCATGCGACTGGGAACAAGTGTGCTCCTGTTGCCAGTGTTTCGCCAGGAAACGAAAGAGGTTTATGTGAGTTCAGCGATTACCGAGTCACTCAGCGCAGGCCAGAGCGGTTTTGCCCAGTCTCCGAAGTCCCTATCGGTAAGTACCACAGATGCCGCGCCGAATTCGGGATCTACCCAGAGAAATGTCCCCGATTGGCCGAAATGCCCGAATGTACGGGAAGAATTCTTTGTGCCGGTCCAGTGCGGATTCTTCTCGCCGCGGATTTCGAAACCCAACCCCCAATCGTTGGGCTTGAACATTCCGTATCCGGGCACCAATCCGTTCAGCCCCGGAAACTGCACGTCGGTCGCCTCACCGAACAGCACGTCGGAGACGAGTGTCGGGGCCAGCAACTCCCCCGCGAACACGGCAAGGTCCGCGGCCGACGAACGGCCTCCGTGGCCCGCCGGACCGGGCAGGCTCGAGTCGCCCATCCCGAGAGGCTCGAACACCGCCTGGGTCACGTAGTCCGGGAACGCGATATCGCTCTCGGTGGCGATCAACTCACCGAGAACCTCGAAGCCCGCACTCGAGTAGATGCGCTTGCGCCCGGGTTCGGCTGCGACGGTGCGCTCTCCGAACGCCAGCCCCGACGCATGGGCGAGCAGGTGCCGCACCGTCGATCCGGGCGGGCCTGCGGGCTGATCGAGTTCGATGGCCCCTTCCTCGATCGCCACGAGCGCCGCGTATGCGACGAGGGGTTTGGTCACCGAGGCCAGCGAGTACACCGCCCGCTGATCTCCGGTGGACGCAACCACGCCGCGGTCGCGAGTGACGACAGCGGCGGCGGCGTGGTCGACGGGCCATTCGGATATCACTTCGAGACTGCGCACCGACCCAGGGTACGAGATGGTGGGCGCAGCAAGGTCACCAGTCGGCTTCTGTGTAGCGGATCACGCCGCGGATGTTCTTGCCGTCGAGCATGTCCCGGTATCCGTCGTTGATCTGTTCGAGCGTGTACGTGCGGGTCACCATGTCCGCGAGGTTGAGCTGACCGGACTTGTAGAGGTCCAGCAACTGGGGGATGTCGACGCGGGCGTTGCAGCCACCGAAGATGTTGCCCTTGAGATCCTTCTGCAGCATGGAGAACAGGAACGAGTTCAGCTTGACGTCCATGTCCGACATGAAGCCCATGGCCGTGACGACACACTTGCCGCCCTTCGCGGTGAGCGTCAGCGCCGGGTCGACCAGGTCACCCTTCATCTCACCGACGGTGATGATCGTCTCCTGGCACATACGTCCCCAGGTGACCTCCATGATCGGCACGATCGCTTCCTCGATCGACGCGTAGGTGTGGGTGGCACCGAACTTCATGGCCTGCTCACGCTTCCACGGCACCGGATCGATCGCGAAGACGTAGCGGGCACCGGACGCGACCGCGCCCTGCAGCGCGCTCATACCTACGCCGCCGACACCGATGATCGCGACCGAATCGCCCGGCTTGACGTCGGCGATGTGCGTAGCCGAACCCCAGCCCGTCGGAACGCCGCAACCCACCAGGGCGGCGAGCTCGAACGGCACATCCTTGTCGATCTTGACGACCTGGCTCTGATTCACGGTCATGTACGGGGAGAACGTCCCGAGCAGGCACATCGGGATGACGTTCTGGCCGCGCGCCTGGATCCGGTAGCTGCCGTCGGAGATCGCCTGACCGCTGAGGAGTCCGGCGCCCAGATCGCACAGGTTCGAGTGTCCGCTCGCACACGACGGGCATCGTCCACACGCGGGAATGAAGGACAGCACGACGTGGTCGCCGACCTCGAAACCGACGACACCGTCGCCGACCTTCGTGATGACGCCGGATCCCTCATGCCCGCCCATGACCGGGAAGGACGGCATGGGCGTCGCGCCGGTGACGATGTGGTGGTCGGAGTGGCACATGCCGGCGGCTTCCATGCGGATCTGGACTTCACCCGCCACGGGATCGCCGAGCTCGATGTCCTCGACCGACCACGCTTCGTCGAGCCCCCACAGCACTGCACCCTTGGTCTTCATCTGACGCCCTCCATCGCATTGCAAGTTGTGCACGTGACGATAACCACATTCCTCCGTAATTGGAACAGGTTCTATAAAGCTTTCCGCGCGCATGGCGCGCTCCGCCCGCAGACGGGCGTCGGATATGGTGCTCTCATTGTGGAGAATGCAATTTCCGTCTAGCGTGATTGTCATGGCCGCAGTCCTCGGGACACCGGGCGGCGGCACCGAACAACGGAGGATGACCTATGACGACGAAGGCGCTCGCGCCCGACGTTTCGACCTGGCCGGCGGAGGACCCCCAACTCGTCGGCAGCCACTGCGCCGACTGCGCCGCCACCACCTGGCCGCAGCAACCGCGGTGCCCGCGGTGCAGCGGAGCAAACGTGTCGGAACTGCTGCTCCCCCGGCGCGGAACCCTGGTCGCCTGGACGACACAGGGATTCGTCCCGAAGCAGCCGTACGCCGGCAACGAAACCGCCGCCACCTTCACACCGTTCACGTTCGGCCTCGTCCAGCTCGGTGATGTCGTGCGGGTCGAGGCGCGGCTGACCGAGTCGGATCCCGCCGAGCTGCGGCCCGGCATGGAGCTCGAACTCACGTTCGTGCCGTTCTACGTCGACGAGGACGGGACCGAAATCGTCACGTGGGCGTTCGAGCCGATCTGACCAGCACACACCCGATCGAGGAGTCCTTGAAACTATGAACGACGTTGCCATCATCGGTGTGGGCCTTCACCCGTTCGGCAGATTCGGCACCAAGTCGGCCATCGAGATGGCGGCCGACGCAATCCAGCTCGCACTCGAAGATTCGGGTGTGGCGTGGCGAGACATCCAGTTCGGTATCGGCGGTAGCTACGAGGTCGACAACACCGACGCCGTGACCCGGCTGGTGGGCCTGACCGGCATCCCCTTCACCAACGTGTTCAACGCGTGCGCCACCTCCGCGAGTGCGATCGAACAGACCGCGGACGGCATCCGGTCCGGAAAGTACGACATCGGCATCGCCGTCGGCACCGACAAGCACCCGCGCGGTGCGTTCACCGCCGACCCCGCCATGCTCGGTCTGCCGGCGTGGTACGCCGAGAACGGCCAGTTCGTCACCACGAAGTTCTTCGGCATGAAGGCCAACCGCTACACCCTCGAGCACAACATCTCCCACGAGACGCTCGCCCGGGTCGCCGCCAAGAACTACCGCAACGGCGGACTGAACCCGAAGGCATTCCGGCGCACCGAATTCAGCGTCGAGGAGATCCTCGAATCACCCATGCTGAACTACCCGCTCACCGCCAAGATGTTCTGTGCTCCCGACGAAGGCGCTGCGGCAGTCATCATGTGCCGCGGCGATCTGGCATCGAAGTACACGGAGAACAAGCCGGTGTACCTGCGTTCCACCGCGATTCGTACCCGCACGTACGGCGCCTACGAGGTGCACGCAACGTGGGCAGCAGTGGACGAGGACGTCTCTCCGACCGTGTACGCCGCGAAGGCAGCCTACGAGGCGGCCGGCATCGGACCCGAGGACGTCGACATCGCGCAGTTGCAGGACACCGACGCCGGTGCGGAGGTCATCCACATGGCCGAAACCGGGCTGTGCGCCGACGGTGACCAGGAAAAGCTGATCGCGGAGGGCGCCACCGAGATCGGCGGTTCGCTGCCCGTGAACACCGACGGTGGTCTCATCGCAAACGGCGAGCCGATCGGCGCGTCCGGCATTCGCCAGGTGCATGAGCTCGTCGTGCAGCTCCGCGGCCAGGCGGGCGATCGCCAGGTGCCCGGAGAGCCCAAGGTCGGACTGGCCCAGGTCTACGGTGCCCCCGGAACGGCCGCCGCGTCGATCCTGTCCCTCTGATCGTGCGCGCTACGTAACTGCTGTTCGCAGCCGGAAAGGAGGCGACGCCGCCACAGCGGCGCCGCCTCTTTTTTCGTTCCCTCGAAGCCCGCGCGGCTTATTCGGGCACGCCGTCGAGGCGCAGTTGCGCGACCACCGCACGATGGTCCGATCCCGGCACGCTCACCGTCTCCACCTCGGTCGCCGATCCACCTGCGACGAGAATGTGGTCGATGCCGACCACGGGCGGGATCCCTTTGTCGGTGGGGTAGGTGCGCAGATGCCCCGCACCCACCTGATCGGCGGCATCGCCGAAGCGGCCCGACAGTAATACCCGGAATTGCGAATGATCGTATGTCGCATTGAAATCGGCGCCCACGACAGCCGGGCGTGTCCCGGGTTCCTGCTCGAGAATGTCGTGCAGTCGGGACAGTTCGTCGGCCCACACGTCCGTGCCGACGACGGGCGGCACGGGATGGAAGGCGTAGACGCCGACCGGCCCGGCGCCCGGAATCTCCGCCGTCGCGGAGACCTGGCTCATCACGAACCCGTCGTACTCGACGGTGTCGGACAGCGGGTAGGCGCTCCAGATCCCCGTTCCGTTCGCGGCCGGCCCGGGCGAGAGATGCCGGTGAGGCAGCACTGTGCCGAGACCCGCTGCCTCCAGTGCCTCCAGTGCCTCCGGCGAGAGTTCGTCGACCGTGAGCAGTCCGATGTTCCGGTCGCGTACCTCGGTCACCACGGCAGCGGCGTCCACCCCTCCGAAGAGGATGTTCGTCTGCATCACGTGCACCACAGGGCCTTCAGCGGGGTCCGCGTCACCGATGTAGAGCGGCGCTTGGGTCGCCGCCGCACCCACGACGACCAGGCCCGCGACCGCCACTCCGGCCCGGTTCCCGAGAGCCGAGAACGCCAGGACACCGAACAGCGCGCACACCATCAGATAGGGCGCGCCCGACGCGGCGAGGACGAGAACTCGCGCCGACGACGGGCTGACATGCAACGCGATCCCGGTCGCACCGATCGAGGTTGCGACCCATGCACCCACTCCGATTGCCGCGCGCACCCACGTCGTCGTCACATCCGACAGACAAGCACGACGGTGTTCGTGCCGTGATGCCGGGTTGTGCTCGGCTGCCGGACGGGAATCTCTTGACAGCGCCGCGACCCCGCCGGATCATCATCGAGACACGTCGCCGATACCAGCGACAGCCGACAACACCGGAGTCGTCCCGTGCGCACAGGCATCGCTCTCGCTGGAATCCTCGGATCCATCGCCACCACAGCCGTTTTGGTCACCTGGATACCCGCATCCCAGCCCGCGTCGGCCACCCCGCTCTACGATTCGTATGTTGCGCTCGGGGATTCGTTCACCTCCGGTCCCGGTATTCCGCCCACGGTGTCGGAGGAGTGCGGACGGTCGGCCAGCAACTATCCGACCCTGGTCGCAGAGGTACTCAATGTCTCTCGTTTCGTCGACGTCTCGTGCGGAGGTGCGGTCAGCGGCCATCTGACGGAATCCCAGGCGACGTTCCGCGGCGTGGGTGTCCCACCCCAGTACGAGGCGCTGACGCCGGACACCGACCTGGTGACCGTGGGCATCGGCGGCAACGACATCGGACTCGTCCAACTCGCCGCGGGCTGCATCAATCTGCTGCCACCCCCCAATGGGCAGTCCTGCGCGGCGACGAACACCGCCGGTGGCGCCGACCGCGTCGACGCCGCGATCGACGCCTTCGTCCCCCGCTACAAAACGATCACCGCGGAGATCCGGCAACGCTCACCGGATGCGAAGATCGTCTTCGTCGGCTATCCCACGGCTGTCCGCGACGGCGGGTGTTTCCCGGAGCAGCGGTTGTGGCCCGAGGACGCGACCTATCTCCAGAACAAGCTGGACCGGTTGAACAGTGCCATGCGTCAGCAGGTGCAGGAATCGGGTGCCGAGTTCGTCGATCTGACCGGATCGACGGTCGGGCACGATGTGTGCGCCGATCCCGACACCAGGTGGATGGAAGGCTTGTCGCCCGTCGCCGAAGCGATCCCGCTGCATCCCAACGCCGCCGGGCATCGCAATGCGGCGGATCAGGTTGTGGCGTCTCTGCTGAAGTGACACCGACGCGCCGCCCGCGTGTGCCGCACTAGCCGAGAGAGGCGTGCACGGCAGCGGCCAGAAGAGCGGCGACCGTCTGGCGCATCACGGCTGTGGCGTCGGGAACGGCGAGGCCGTATTCGTCGCGCAGCACCGACCACGACGCCCACGTACTGGCGATTCCGAGCGCCTGGACCGCCTGCGTACGACGCGCCGACGGAAGAGGCGACAGTTCTCGGGCGAACAGCGCCTCGATTTCGTCCGTCACGCGCCCGATGTGCCGCAGCCGATTGGTCCGGAGTTCCCGCGAGTACGGCTCCCGCAACCCTGCCGCCCGCGCGTACGGAGCAATGAACTCGAGCAGTCTCGCGCGCTGCGCGCAGAATTTGTCCACCCGCTGCGGAAGATCGAGGTCGGGCGGCACCGGTACGAACATCGCGTCCTGGCGACTGAGCAGTTCGGCACCGGTGGTTCCGAACAGCGTTTCCAGATCGCTGAAGTTGGCCCACAGCGAGCGCAGGGAAATACCCGCGTGCTCCGCGATCTGCGCGCCGGTGGGCTTGAGTTCTCCCGCCTCGATCAGGGCGATATGCGCGTCGATCACGGCGCGCCGGGTGCGCTCCCCGCGTGCGGTCCGCCCGTCCGAGGTGCTGGTCACTACCGATTCCTCACTTGCGTCGTTCGTGTACTGCTGTGCTGCATTCTGCCAGTGCCTACGAGGGTGCTTGCCGGCCGCACGAAGCGGTGCGCACCGACTCTCATGCGGACGGGACCGTGAGCCCGCCACCGTCCACCGACAAGACCTGGCCGGTGACCCAGGAGGCATCGTCCGACACGAGGTACGCGACCGCCGACGCCACATCCGACGGCACACCGAGCCGTCGCATCGGATATCGCGCCGCAACCTGCTCTTCCCGTCCCTCGTAGAGCGCGGCCGCGAACCGCGTCTTCACGACGGCGGGTGCGACGGCGTTGACGCGGATGGTCGGTCCGAGTTCGGCGGCGAGAGACCGGGTGAGCTGGTTGAGCGCCGCCTTGCTGACGCCGTAGAACGCGATTCCCGGCGCGTGGGAGAACGAGGACACCGACGAGATATTCACGACCGCACCACCTTCGGTGGCCGCCTTGGCGAAGCGCTGCGTCCACGAGAGGGCACCGAGCACGTTCACCTCGAGGATCTTGCGGGCAGCGTCGAGGTCGAGATCGGACAGGGGCCCGTAGACGGGGTTGGTGCCGGCGTTGTTGACGAGGATGTCGACTCTGCCGAAGCGGTCGACGGCCGTGGCGATCGTGTCGTCCCTATGCGCGGAATCGTGCACCTTGCCGGCCACGCCGCACGCGACATCGGTTCCCAGTGCTGTGACCGCCTCGGCGAGAGGCTCCGGCGAGCGCGCCGTGAGCACCACCCGTGCGCCCTCCGCCACGAGACGTTCGGCAATTCCGAATCCGATTCCCCGGCTGCTCCCGGTCACTACCGCGACCCGGCCCTCGAGCCGGCCCGGGGTCCCGGCGATGGGTACGACCACCGTCACGACTCCTCTCTCGAAAACGATCCCTCCGGACAGTAGGAACATACACTCGGAGTGTTGTAACCTGTCGCTGAAAAGTGACGTCGATCTCACCGAGACCCGGCAGAACGCCCGAAAGGCCGGAGAAGGCCCGAGAGAAAGTGCACCCGCTGTGCAATCAATCGTTACCCCGAGTGAACCTCCGGACCGCCTCCGTCTCGAGGGCATCGAAGTCCGTTTCGGTGGCCTCGTCGCACTCGAGAACGTGTCGCTCCAGGTGCCGGCCGGCTCGGTCGTCGGCGTCATGGGACCGAACGGCGCAGGCAAGACGACGTTGTTCAACGTCGTCTGCGGGTTCCTGCGCCCGCACGCCGGGACACTGACCCTCGACGGCCGGCCGGTACGCCCCGCCCCGCACCGCCTCGTCCGGCATGGAGTGGCGCGCACCCTGCAGGGACTCGGGCTCTTCGGTGGGCTCACCGTTCTCGAAAATGTCGCCGCAGGAGCGTCGGTGTCGCACCGCGCGTCGTTCGTCACCAGCCTGCTCGGGTTGCCGTACGGCGCCCGCACCCAGCTCGCCGCCCGCAGTTCCGCCGCGACACTGCTCGACGAGTTCGGGATCGGAGAGTACGCACAGGCACTCCCGCCGGCACTCCCCTACGCGGTCGCCAAGAAGGTCGCGCTCGCGCGCGCTCTGATCTCCGATCCCACATTGCTTCTTCTCGACGAACCGGCAGGCGGTCTCGACAGCAGCGACATCGAAGAGTTGGGGACTCTGATCCGCCAACTGCCTTCGCGCGGCGACGGATCGCGTTCGGTGATGCTCGTCGAACACAACGTCGACCTGATCATGTCGGTGTGCGACCACATCGTCGTGCTCGACTTCGGCAAGGTGATCGCCGCGGGGACCCCCGACGAGATCCGTGCCGATCCGCTGGTCGCGGCGGCCTACCTCGGCGGAAAAGAGGCAGCGTGACCTCTCCGTTGCTCCGGATCGAAAACCTCACGGGCGGATACGGTCCCGTACCGGTCCTGCACGAGGTGAGCTTCGACGTCCCGTCCGGCACCATCGCCGCTGTCGTCGGCGCCAACGGCGCCGGGAAAACAACCTTGCTGCGGGCACTGTCGGGAATGCTGCCGGCGGTCCAGGGTTCGATCAGCGTGTCGGGGACGTCCGTGCTCGGTGTCCCGACGGAGAAACTCGTGCACCACGGGGTTGCCCACGTGCCCGAAGGTCGCGGCGTGATCGGCGAACTGACCGTCGAGGAAAATCTGCGTCTCGGCGGACTGTGGCGCAAGGACCGCGCCGACACCACTCGCGCCATTGCCGAGATGTACGAGATGTTCGAGCCTCTCGCCCGGCGCCGGACCAGCAGCGGCCATCAACTCTCCGGCGGCGAGCGGCAGATGCTCGCGATCGGCCGGGCACTGGTCGCGCGGCCTTCGCTGCTCCTGCTCGACGAACCTTCGCTCGGTCTTGCGCCGCGCATCGTCGACCTGATCATGTCGGTCCTGCGCGACCTGCGGGACCGCACCGGCCTGACGGTGGTCCTCGTCGAGCAGAACGTTCACAGTGCGCTTCCGATCGCCGACCAGGCGATCGTGCTGGCACTGGGCCGCGTCGTCGTCGCCACCTCGGCCGCGGAACTCGTCATGGACAGCGACTTCCGCACCGCGTACCTGGGCTTCTGAGGAGCAACCGATGGACAGATTCCTGTTTCTCACCGTGGACGGTCTCGCGCGCGGTGCCGTCTTCGCAGCGTTCGCACTCGCGCTCGTGCTGATCTGGCGCGGTACCCGCGTGATCAACTTCGCGCAGGGCGCGATGGCTGCGGCCACCACCTACATCGCCTATTCGGTGACGTCGGCGACCGGTTCGTACTGGTACGGACTGCTCGCCGCCGTCGTGAGCGGCTTCCTCCTGGGTGCCCTCGTCGAGCGAGTGCTGATCCGCCGCCTCGACCACAGCCGCCCACTGGCCGCGGTGATCGTCGCGCTGGGCCTCGTGATGGTGATCCACGCCGTACTCGGCATGATCTACGGCAACGACTTCCGTCCCATGCAGTTGCCGTTCAGCCGCGACCCGCTGCGGGTCGGGACGGTTCCGCTGCTGTCTCCGTACGACGTGTTCGTCTTCGCTGCGGTGGGTGTCGTGGTCATCGGCCTCGCCCTGCTGTTCACCCGTACCGATCTCGGACTGAAGATGCGGGCCTCGGCGTTCGCTCCGGACGTCTCGCGACTGCTCGGGGTGAAGGTCTCGGCGATGCTCACCCTCGGGTGGGCTCTGGCCGGCGCTGTCGGCGGGCTCGCCGCCCTGCTCGTCGTACCTACCGAACTCGGGCTCAACCCGCACGCAGTCGATCTCGTGTTCATCTTCGCCTTCACCGCAGCGGTGATCGGCGGTTTGGACAGCCCCGTGGGCGCGGTGCTCGGCGGGCTCGCGACAGGCTTGCTGCTGAGTTTCGTCAGCGGCTATCTCAGTGGAAGCATCGCGCCGATCGCGGTACTTCTGATGCTGCTGGCGGTGCTTCTGCTGCGGCCCCAAGGCATTTTCTCCGGCGTCGCCGCCAGGCAGGTCTGACCATGCACACTTCCCGCTTCGATTCGTTTGCCGTGCGCGCCGCGGTGGTGGCCGGTATCGCCGTCGCCGTCATCGCGATCATCTTCGTACTGCCCCCCTTCCGGAACTACCAGTTGGCGACCATCGCGGCCTATCTGTGCGCGACAGCCGGGCTGACAGTGCTCATCGGCCGCAACGGTCAGCTCTCGCTGGGGCACGGAGCGCTGATGGCGTGCGGGGCATACTCGTTCGCGCTGACCTCCAACGCGATGGGCGACGCCGGGGTCACCGGGATTTCGGTGCTGCTCGTGCCGCTCGTCGCTGCCGTGCTCGTGACCTCCGTCGTCGGGATCGTCGTCGGGGCGGCCGCCGCACGGCTTCACGGCCCCTACCTGGCCGGCTTGACGCTCGCGCTGGTCGTCGTGATCCCGTCGATCACCACCACGTTCTCCAGCGTGCTCGGTGGCGACCAAGGACTGTGGGCGTACGTGGAGGGACCACCGAGCAGCATCGCCGCGGCGTTCACCGTCGAACAGTGGCAGGCCACGATCGCCGTGGTCGCCGCGGCCCTCACTGTGCTCGCGCTGTCGAATCTCATTGCCGGAGACTTCGGCCGCCGCATGCAGGCCGTGCGCGACGACGAGATCGCCGCTCGCCTCGCGGGTATCGACGTCGCCCGCACCAAGATCACCACATTCGTGGTGAGTGCCGGTGCCGCCGGCCTCGGCGGCGGTGTGCTCGCCATGGTCTCCCAGAGCGCGTCCCCGGGCGCGTTCGGTGTCACCTTCTCGCTGTTCCTGCTGATGGGCGTGGTGATCGGCGGGCTCGGCTCTCTTCTCGGCGCCGTATGGGGCGCGGTGCTCCTCGTCGTACTCCCCGCACTCGTAGCCGCCCTCACCGACACGCTCGAACTGTCCCCGTCCCTCGCCGAACGTCTGGACGGCAACCTCGCGATCGCGGTCTTCGGCGTCGCCGTCATCCTCATCGTGATGCTCGCGCCCGCCGGCCTCCAAGGTCTGTTCAGCGCAGCAGTCCGCCGTCTCCGGCCGCGCACCGGTAAGCCACGACACGGGCGCGGTCCCGATTCCACTTCCGTCTCCACCCCACCGAAAGCAGAGGCCAGCATATGAAAACAGGTCGGCGACAAAAACTTTCCCTCGTCGCTCTCGTTGCGACGACGGCCGTGACGCTTGCCGCGTGCGGCAGCGGCAGCACCGCGTCGACAGGGGCCTCGGGTGAAGGAGACACCACCGGTGTCACCGACACCTCGGTGCTGGTCGGCACCCACATGCCACTGACCGGGCCGGCCGCCGCCGGTTACTCGAAGATCCCTCCCGCCACCCAGGCGTACTTCGACTACGTCAACGAACAAGGCGGCGTCAACGGCCGCACCATCGAGTACAAGGCACTCGACGACGGCTACAACCCGTCCAACACCCAGCAGGTCGTGCGCGAACTGGTGCTGCAGGACCGCGTGTTCGCGCTGCTCGGCGGTCTCGGGACACCCACCCATTCCGGTGTGCTCGACTTCCTCAACACCAACAATGTTCCCGACCTGTTCGTCGCGTCCGGTTCGCGGATCTGGAATCAGCCGGACAAATACCCGAACACGTTCGGCTTCAACGCCGACTACACCGTCGAAGCAAAGATCATGGCGCAGTACGTGAAGGACAACCTCCCCGGCAAGAAGGTGTGCACCCTCGGGCAGGACGACGACCTGGGTGGCGACTACCTGGCGGGAGTCGAGCAGATCGTCGGTGCCGACGCGGTGGTCGAGAAACAGTTCTACGCCACCAGCAACACCAACGTCGCTCCGCAGATCGGTGCGCTCCAGGCCGCGGGTTGCGAGGTCGTCATGCTCGCAACGATTCCCGGCTTCACCGCCCTCGCGATCGGCACCGCGGGCCGACTCGGATTCCGGCCGCAGTGGACCACCGCCTCGGTCGGTGGCGATTACCTGACCCTGTCCAAGACCCTCGGTGACGCAGCCCCGCTCGCGGAGGGATTGCTCAGCACCAATTACCTGCCGTCGCACTTCAGCCAAGACGACGAGTGGACCACCAAGTTCCGGGAGATCAACACCAAGTACAACAACGACGCCGAGTTCGACGGCAACGTCGTCTACGGGATGTCGATGGCGCACACCTTCGTTCAGGCGCTCGAAGCTGCGGGTGAGAATCCCACCCGCGAATCGATCGTCGAGGCCGTCCGGTCGAGCGACTTCACGGGCCCGAACCTCGTGCCGTTCCGGTTCTCCGAGGACGATCACTCCGGTGCCGGGGGCGCACGGGTCAACCAGGTCACCAACGGTGTCCAGGAGTACTTCGGCCCCGCGTACACCACCACCGACGCTCTCGGCGATCCGGTCGTGGAGTACCGAGCGGAATAGCGAACACCGGCAGTCGAGCCGCGGCTGCCGACACCCCCCCAGACGGCGTCGGCCGGGCAGCGTACGAGGATGCCCGGCCGACGCCCTTTCATGTCGGTAGCACCGCGTACTGTCGCGTCCATGCACAACGCGCAGCACCAAGGCTAGCCCCGGCCCGGGGCCGCCCCGAGTCAGGAGAAACCTGATGCGCGCTGCACTCTGCAACACCCTGTTCACCGTGTTCGGTCACCGGATCTGCTGTGGCCGGATCCCCGAGTGGACCGCCTATGTGGGCCAGGAGTGGGACACCTACCACGTCGCCCCGTGGAATCTGTACAACGTGATCTGGCGGATCCAGAACTGGATCCGCGGTGGTGTCGACTGAGGTGTCGAACCACCGAGCCCACCGACTCCGCCGGTCGGGTTCACTCCGGAGCAGTCGCCATCGCCGAGAGTCGCTGCGCGAGAGTCCGTGCCGCCTCCCGTAATTCGGGAGGCTCCAGGACCACGGCGTCGAAACCCAGTCGCGCGACGTGCATGGCGAGCCAATCCAGGTCCTGCCCGCCGACGACGAGCACACACCAACCGTCGTGCTCGTCGTCGACGCGGCCGACCTGGGGCGGCACCAATTCCCGGACCCGGTGGGCGGGGGCATGCACCCGCACCCGCGCAAGATATCGGTAGGGCGCCTCGGTGACGGCGCGTTGCACGTAGGAAATCGGGTCCGGGTAGTCCCTCGGGCGGAACCGCCAGGTCGTCGCCGTCACGTCGCCCATCCGGTCGAGCCGGAAGGTACGCCAGTCGTCGCGGTCGATGTCCCAGGCCATCAGATACCAGCGGTGGCCGGCGACGACCAAGCGCACCGGTTCGGTCGTGCGTTCCCGGTCCTCCCCGTCACGGTCGGTGTACCGGAACCGCACGCGCACCGCGTCGCGGCAGGCCCGGGCCAGAACCATCAGCGTGTCGGCGTCGATCTCGATGTCGGGTCCCACCAAGGTCTCCATCGCCCCGTACACCGCCCGCACCTCCGCCCGCAGTCGCGGCGGCATGACCTGGTCCAGTTTCGCGAGCGCCCGCAGCGACGCCTCGGCCGATCCGGTGATCGTGCTTCCCGACGCCAGCCGCAACGAGACCGCTGTCGCAATCGCCTCTTCGTCGTGAAAGAGCAACGGAGGCAATCGTGTTCCGGCGCCGAGCTGATAGCCGCCGCCGACGCCCGCGGTGGCACGGACGGGATACCCCAGTGACCGCAACCGCTCCACGTCGCGGCGCACCGACCGGTCGGTGACCCTCAGTTCCACCGCGAGGTCCGCGGCAGTCCAGGACGGCCGGCTCTGCAGCAGCGCCAGCAACCGCAGCACCCGTTCGGTCGTCGCCTCGACGGTCACGATTTCCATCGTCGCACGATCACGGAACGATCCTGTCCGGAATGTGGGGGACGCTTGTACCCATGACGGACCGACACTGGAATTCTCTCCTGCGAGACCAGCTCGCCACCCCGGTGCGCAGTCGCCTCGACGGACTCACCGACGAGGAGTACTTCTGGGAACCCGCTCCCGATTGCTGGAACGTGCGCCCGCGAGGCACCGGCACCGCACCCGTGCAGGCCGGCAGCGGTGCCATGACGATCGATTTCGCATTCCCGGAGCCGGACCCGCCACCGTTCACGACGATCGCGTGGCGCCTCAGTCACGTCATCGTCGGAGTACTCGCGATGCGCAACGCGTCGCACTTCGGACGGGCACCCACCGACTACGCCTCGTTCGAGTACGCCGCGACCGCGGACGAGGCACTCGCCCAACTCGACGCGGAATACGCGACCTGGGCCGCCGGTGTCGAATCGCTCGGGGAAGAGGGATTGTTCCGCCCCTGCGGGGAGGCGGAGGGTCCGTACGCCGACTACCCGATGGCGACCCTGGTTCTGCACATCAACCGCGAGCTGATCCATCACCTCTCGGAGGTGTGCCTGCTCCGCGACCTCTATCTGCACACCCGCCGTTCGACTCGACAGGAGGTGGGCTGACATGGCCCGCGACATCCAGATCACCTTCGACTGCGGTGATCCCGCAAAACTCGCCCAGTTCTGGGCCGACGTCCTCGGCTACGAGGTGCAGGCCCCGCCCCCGGGTTTCGCGTCCTGGGAGGAAGCACTCGAAGCAATGGGAGTGCCACCGGAACACCACAACGACGCGTCCGCTGTCGTCGATCCCGACGGAGCCGGACCACGACTGTTCTTCCAGCGAGTTCCGGAAGGAAAGCAGGTCAAGAACCGAGTGCATCTCGACGTTCGAGCGGCACCCGAAACGGACGGCGACGCCCGAATGGAGCTGTTGGAGAAGGAAGCCGAGCGGCTCGTGACCCGCGGAGCCGAGCGGGTTCGACGCCACGAGCCCGCTCCCCCACTCGACGCCGGACACATCGTGATGACCGATCCCGAAGGTAACGAGTTCTGCCTCGATTGACGGTCGTGCACAAGTCACGGGCCATGCGGGGCCTCGGACCCGGAGGCGTACCGGCTAGGCGGCGTGCCGGGCGGCGAGGGACTCGCCGGCCGAGATCGCCGACTCCTCCGCGGTTTTGCGCATCGTCACCGCTGTCTCGGTGAACTCGTCGAGGGCGGGGTTCACGCCGACGAGGGTGAAGTCGCGCTCGACGATCGTGAGGTCCGCACCCCAGTGGTCGACGAGAATCCGACGTGCGTAGCCGGTGCTGTGGTCCCAGCCGTCGCGCGGAGTCCCGGGTCCGTACGCACCGCCGCGTGTGACGACCAGGACGGTGGGCGTGCCGTCGAGAAGCCGAACGCCGTGCTCGGCGCCGACCACGGTGAGATCGATCCATGCTTTCACGTGCTGTGAGACGCCGTAGTTGTAGAGCGGAAACGCCAGAACGACTGCCGTAGCCTGCTGCAACTCGGTCGCGAGTCGCTCTGCGAGGGCGAGTGCATGGCGCTGCGGCTCGTTGCGATCCTGTTCCGGCGTGGCACTTCCGGAGAGGGCATTTCCCCAGGCGTCGGACGGCAGGGGGTCCTGACCGAGGTGCCGCCGGACGACGGGAACCGCCGGGTGCGCAGCGGTGACCCGATCGAGAACGAGATCGGCGAGCGCGCTGCTTGCGGAGCGGTCGCCTTGAATGCTGGCGTCGATACGGAGTAGGTGCATGATTGTCTCCCGAGAGTTACGGACTTGAATGTTCAAGTCGGACGCTACACGCGACGACTTGAATGTTCAACACGTCGGGTACGGTGTTCTTGTGAGCGTCGAAAACACCCGCGCATCCGCTTCCTCCGGCGATGACGAGACTCTCTGGCTGTCACCGGACCAACTGCGCGATTGGGTATCCCTCGTCGAACTGCTGTCGACGCTTCCCCCCGCCATGGACGCGCAGCTCAAGCGAGACGCGGGGATGAATTCGTTCGAGTACCACATCCTCGCCGTGCTGGCCGAGGCGCCGGACCGCACCCTGATTCTCAGCGAGCTGGCCCCGTTGGCACAGGGCTCCCTGTCCCGCCTGTCCCACGCGATCACCAGACTCGAGCGGTCGGGATGGGTCGAGCGGCGCAGCTGCACCGTCCGTGGCGGTCGGCGAGCCGAAGCGTGGCTCACCGATGCCGGACTTGCGAAGCTCGAAAAGACCGCGCCGGGCCACGTCCGGGAGGCGCGTCGTCTCGTCGTCGACGTTCTCACTCCCGGCCAGTTCGCCGCGCTCGGCGATGCCGCCCGGACCATCAACGCGGCACTCACGGCGGGTCCGGCCGAGTGCCCGGAGTCCACGGACAGTTGATCCGCCAACCGGCACGGCCGCTCGTGTGAGGATCGCGGACATGGATGTCTTCCTGAAATCCGGGCGGCTGGTGCTGCGTCCCTTCACCGGCACCGATGCCGGCAACCTCGTAGCACTCGACAACGACCCCGACGTCATGCGCTTCATCAACGGCGGCCGCGCCGCGAGCCTCGAAGTTGTCCGAACGCAGACGCTGCCACGGCTCTTGCACGAGTACCCGTGCTTCGGCACCCGCGGCTACTGGGCAGCGGAAGACAGGGACACCGGAATCTTCCTGGGCTGGTTCGAGTTCCGCCCCCTGGATGACCATCGCTCCGCCGTAGTCGAACTCGGCTACCGACTGAACAGGGCCGCCTGGGGCAAGGGCCTGGCCACGGAGGGATCGCGCGCTCTGATCGACAAGGGGTTCACCGACCTCGGAGTGGAGCGGGTCACCGCGAACACGATGGCGGTCAACACGCGCTCCCGCCGCGTGCTGGAAAAGGCAGGTCTGCTGTTCGTACGAAGCTTCACCGGGGACTGGGCGGAGGCGATCGAAGGATCCGAACACGGTGACGTCGAGTACTCCCTCAGCCGAGCCGAGTGGGAACAGCGCCGGTAGTCGCTTCTCGGTGCGCCGGGCTCGTCTCGCGATGAGTTCCACCGTGGCGACGAGTCGACCCACTCGACAACGTTTCCGAGATGAAGGACCTGATCATGGAAGACACCGGGAGCGCATTCATCGACGTGATGACGATCGGGGTACCGGTCACCGACCAAGACCGCGCACTCGCGTTCTACGTCGACACACTCGGCTTCGAGACACGAATGGACGTACCGCTCGAACAACTCGGGGGTCGCTGGATCATCGTCGCGCCACCGGATGCCCGCACAACGATCGCACTGGTTCCTTCCGGCGACGGCATTCCTGCGGGCATCGAGACCGGAATCAGGCTCACCACGTCCGATGCCGCAGCGCTGCACACGCAACTACGGGAGCGCGACGTCGTCGTCGGTGAACTGCTCCTCTGGGACGGCGTACCACCGATGTTCACGTTCCGCGATCAGGACGGGAACGGTTTCGAGGCAGTCGAGCAACCGGCCCTCGACGCGGTCTGAGGTGGGGCGGGCGGGGCTCGAACCCGCGACCAATGGATTTTAAAGCAGCTCGTTCCTCAGATTCGCCTCAGTTCTTGAAGCATCCTGGCCTACACCCCTGAACACTGCTCAAGAATTCGCATCGAGGGCGGCTGGTACCGATTCCATCTCGCTCATAAACGATGAATATCCGATGAACAACTCCAGGATGACAACCCGAAGATTGCGAGTCAGCCCTCAGGAGCATCCCGCTTTCATAATCGCTGTCGGATTGCCGCCATCTCAACGATGGCCAGTTATCGCACAGCAAGATGCCCGAACCCGAGTGGTCACGCGGGTGACACCTTGAGCGAGCGGAGCTCGGCCTCGACCCCACACTGGGCGATTCGGAGAAGTCCAACCAACAAGAACGAGGCGGCAACCTCACCTGGCCAGTCGATCGTGCCAAATAGCCCCGGCTGGCTTGTACGCCGAGTTAAGACTAATCGAGAGTTGAGCACAGATAGTCTTCATAGTCGGCACGCCTGTCAAATTCTTCAACTTCAGGGTGGCCAATCAATCGATCAAATCGAGCCAAGAGCGGCTTCCCAAATTCAGGTTCGACAGATGAAATATAGCGCGCCCAACCTACAAGTTTTCTGGCGCTTCCCCACCTGCTATATCGACCACCGAACTCCGTCATATATTCGACGTAGCCGAATCTCTCTATCAAGTAGTCCGCCGCCCTCAGTGCGCGCTTAATATGACGCGGGATACGCGGGCGATCACTACAGCCAACGTAGAGACCGGTTACATACTGAGCCTTCCCTCTGCGCATAAATGCAGTCTTGCTTCTATTCACACTCCAATTATTAGCCTCAAGGAGGTCATAGATTTCATCGCGGTGCCTGTTTTCAATGACATCTCCAGAGAAGACAAGATCGTCTACGTAGCGGGTGAACGTCATGTTTCTGGTGTCTGCGTACTCGACTAACTGCGCGTCGGTCTTCGTGAAAACCAGATTCGAAAGCAACGGACTAGTATTTAACCCGATGGCAAGACTGCTATTGATTGTGGTAAGCCCCACGATCATTTCCACTGCGTCCCGATCGAACCCAAACTTAGCCAAAGAATCCCCGACCTCAACCGAAGAGATAGAGGGGAAGAATGATTCCAGATCAATCCTTAAGACACAATTCTTATCAAGGTGGCATGCAGCGTTGGTGTACGCAGATCGACCCCGAACAAAACCGTGAACATGAGACGGCGCAGAATAGGAAATACCGCGTGCGAGTTTATACCCCAATTGTTTGAGTACCAATGAATACAGAAGATTGGGTACTATTATTTCACGCCGCTTATTTCCTCGACCTGGAATCACCGCGCGACGATAGGCGGAGCCTTCGCGGACTTGCTCTATCAAAGGACCGAGACTAGCGACATTACTGCCGCACATATGGGCGACGTTGTGGACTGTGAATTCCATTGCTCGCCCGACCCCTAATTTTGAAAGATGCGAAAGAACGGAAGCAAAGGCGGGGGTCCCTAGCATGATCCGAACCGCTTACGCACACGAACTCGTGCACGACATGACCGCCGCCCTTACTTCCGCGACATGGATGATACCACCACTTGTCGCACTGCATCACCACCTGACTCAGCAGCAGAATTAAGATCCCGGGCGCGCGATAGCGACGATCTCAGCGCTGGTCGACGACCCGCCTCCACCACTGCGAAGAAACGACGACATTCAATCTCTCATACAAGCGGCCTGTACTGGTTGAATTTCCTATTGAAAACAATTCCGTATTCTAAGGAGCGAACCATTGAAAGGGCGCCGCTGATCTGGTTGAACGTGCGTACATGATTGTTGGCTACATCCGTGACTTTGGCACGTTTCTCGTCGCAAGTCATGGTGGGGTCTAGATCAAACTTCAATCTAACCTGCCACCATCTCTTAACGGCGATCATTACATAGTCAATTATCGCCATAGAGTGGGGATCCTTCTTTGATGACATTCCAATCATGAACGCCGGCGCCGAACTACTTGCCAGAATTTTACCAAGCCCGGTCCTCACCCTGCTTTCAATCTCCGGGAGCCGCTTCTCCAGCGAATGATTTTCTTCAATAAACACCTGAATTTCATCACATTTTCGATACTTTCGTATAATATCCCGAAGTAGGCGAACGTACATATCCACCATCAGATCATTTTCACCCGCAAGACTGGGCCTATGCTGGTCCGTCAGCATTACGAAGCATCTCAAACCAACTATCTTTGATATGAAATCGAAGAACTTGACGGAAATTTCGAACGGGTCTTCGGCGGCATGGAACCCCCTACTCTTGAATAATTCAAAAGACTTCAGTCCGTCATAGCCTACCTCTGCCGAATACTCGTGATACAAGTCCTTGATTTCTCCCTCAACCTCCTCGAAGTTCTCGGTCAAGACCGCCCCGCCCACGATGAGAGGATCACTCTTGGAGCCATTTCCCGATTCGTCCATATATACACAAACCTTCACTTTCTTCACTCTATTGAATCCTTCCGTTATTGCGGCGAGAACTACGGGCACCGATTGATTCCAATCGACTACCTGGAGAGACAATCCACGTGGTTAGTTCAATTCAATGGAACGTACTGAATAAGCGATAGATACTAACCCACTCTTAGGGCACGGGGTGACTGGAACTCCAGTGGAACAAGTCGCAAATCACTATTGCCCTGTTGGACCTGCAGCGCGTCGGGCCCCCGATGCGCGGAACGGTCCCACGAACAGAGACCAATGACCTGCTTAAGGGATGCGATCGTCCAACCCGAATCTGAGTATCCACCACTCGCCTGCCGTCGCCGACACAACTCCACCGCTATCCTGACTTGCAGTCCGCTTCCACGCCGACGATTCATAGGTACCTTAAGATTCTCGTTCCTGCGAGGGAGAATCATTGGAACCTATGGCGGCGTCTATGGTCCACACCCACGCCCCGCCCTTGCCATACCCCTGCCGTTCAGTCCGCACCCCGGCCCGCTTGCGCGCCTTCTTCACCGCATTGTCGACGAGTCCCGCCGCCCGAGTCACCTTCAACACTTCGGCGGCTGGCGCCGATCCCCCACACTCCATCAGATAGCCGCGGATCACTGTGGTGATCTCGTTACGTTCGTCAGCTTCCCCGTCAGGGCCGTTGAGTAGCTCGCGAGCATCTCGTGTGGTCTCCCCTAACCATTGCAGAGCACCCACTTCGGTTTCGCCGTCATCGGTCGGAACTGTGGTCGAGGCAATCTCGGCTTCCATCGACCGGATCCGCGGCGCGAGGTTGGCTTTGGTGTTGGTGACGAAGAGATGCCCCGAATCGTCGTCCTTGGCGACCGACAGCACCGAGCGCGCCACCTGCGACCACGCGATCGAACCGAGAATCAACTTGCCCGTATCCGCTCCGTCCCGTTTGCCGAAGTGACAGAGTCCGAACACGACGCAGCCCTGCCGGGCGGCGAGCTGGGCGAGAGGCTCGAGGTACTGCCGCACTGCGCGATCGTCCCGGCCCGACAGGTCCGACGACATCGACGAGGTTGCCGCATCGAGCACGACGAACGCGACGTGCTCCTTCGCAATGATCCGCTCGAGCGCGAGATTGTCGAGAGGAAGGACGAGTGTGCCGGAATCGGTGTGCGCGGTCTCCACGTCGACAAACAGAACCCGGTCCATGTCCGCACCCGCCGCTTTGAGGCGCGGTGCGACGGTGAACTCCCGGGCATCCTCGGAGTGCACGTACAGCACGTTCCGAGGCGTTCCGTGCAGTTCCCCTTCCAGCGTGCCGCGGGTGATCTGCGCACACAGAGCCGCAGCGATCGTCGACTTGCCGAGGCCTTCCCGTCCAGCAAGAAGCGTCAGCGATCCCGCAGGTATCCAGTCCTCCATCACCCAGCGGACACGTTGGAGCTTTACCTCCGAGCCGCGAGTGACCTTCAGTCGCCGGCCGGCCCTACCTCCGACATCGATCGGCACGAGCTCATCGAGGCCATGGCCCGCCGCGACATGGTCTGCCGCATCCTTGCCGGTCGCCGCCTGGACTATCGCCACACCCGCAGCGCTCGGCTCGACAATCTCATACACCTGCAGCGCATGCTTGCGGCCGGGCTCATCGTCGTCGGCGACGATCACCACGGTGTGGCCGGCCAGTGGAGACCAATCGAACAGGCCGGCCTTACCAGCTCCCATCGCCGGGGACACCGCCGTCGCACCGACGGACTCCATTGCCAGCACATCTTTCTCGCCCTCGACTACATAGACCGGGTCGCCGGTTCGGTGGTCGTCGAGACGCTCAGCCCTGAACAGGTCACGGCCCTTGGTGTTCCCTGATTGGCTGAATCTCTTACGCCCGCGGTCGTCGTAGCTGCGGAACACGGTCCGACCGTCGCGGTATGCGTAGGAAGTACCCGCAGGGTTGTCGAACAGGTCGGACAGGGTCAGACCCAACGCATCCAGAACAGCGGCCTTGTCGTCCGCGTGCGAGTTCATGAGCACCTGGCCCGCAATCTGCCGGAAGGTCACGGACCTATCGGCGGCCGAGTGCCCCGGAGCTTGCGCTGCTGCAGTGCTGTCGGGGCCGTCTCGCCACACCAGGCCGTGTTCGAGCCAACGATCCCGGAGTCGGTCGAGCGCGGTCATAGCGGAACCGGACGATCTGCGATTGGTGTGCATACCTATGCCTTTCGGACACCCCCGAAGAGCCGGCATCGATCGGATACCGGCCCCTCGGGGTGGTGGTCAATGAAGCTGCGGGCAGCCGACTTTCGTCACTGGATCCGTCGTGCCCCGGGCTGGTTCAGCGAGCACATCGCAGGTACCGTCATGGTTGACCTGCCTTTCTGGTGATTGGTTCGGTTCGATGCGCCGTCGGCGGGACCCGGAGCTCCAACTCCCCCGCCGGCGGCGTTGTTCGTGGCCGTGGCCCTCATTGGGATCCACCGGCGAACTGTTCGTTCTCCCAGGCAACGCAATCGCTGAGCTTGTAGCGGGCGTGCCGGCCGATCCTGGCGAACCGCGGGCCTCGCCCCTGACTCGCCCACTGCGCGAGCGTCTTCGCAGGCACCTTCAGCCGGTCGGCGACTTCCTGCCGGGTGAGCCATCTGTCCTCGCTGGTCTGCATCTCGACTCCTTGAATGGGACTAGTTGCGAACTGTCCCGACAAGAAGTAGCACGTTGAGAACTCGAGATCAAGACTCCCTGTCGGGACTGTTCGCAATGTGTCAAACTGGTCGCCATGCCGAGCTTCACAACTACGAACGGTCCCCTCCCCGCGAACTCCGGATGGTCGCTCTACGGAGGTCGCCTGTTCGCTCAGGTGCCTGCGCGCATCACCGCCACGTCCACCGACGACGACATCGAGCCACTCGAACACCATGTCGAGTTGGAGATCGATGTGGTCGAGGGCCGACTCGCCTGCACGGAGCTTCGTGCGGTCAGAACTGCGGACGGCCCGCCGATCACCTCGGACCACCTGCGCCGCATCCCGGTCGGTAGCTGGGTCGAGCTGGCTGCCGAGAAGCTCAACGTCGTACAGGCCATCGAGCCGAATGCGGATGGCGAGTCGTTCAGAGCAATCGATTTCGCCTGGCCGTCAACCGAGTTCGTCGACGCCGGACCGACAGAGGAGGCACTCGAGTCCATTTCGCAGATCTTCGCGTTCTGCATGGCCACGGGGCAGAAGCCGATCGCGGTGCTTGCACGCGAGTACGGGCTCACCAAGCAGACAGCGTCAAGGTGGATCGCGACGGCGAAGCGACGCGGGATTCTCGTCGAGGAACATCGGAAGGTAGACGGCGATGGCGCGGGGTAGACCCCCGCTGCGCATCGGCCGGCACGGCAAGATCACGCGCAAGGATCTCGGCAACGGAGTCTGGCTCGCACGGTGCAGGTTCCGTGATGACGACGGCGTCGTGCGCATCGTCGAGCGCCGCACCCCTCCCGGTCTACGCGACCAGTACGGCAAGCTCGCCGAGGACGAGTTGCTCGAACACCTCGACTCTCGACGCACGCCCAGCGAGGACGAGGTGACAAGCGCAACGACGATCGCAGCACTGGTTCGGACCTACCTTGCGCGCCTCGAAGAAGAGGGCCGAGCGGCCGCGACGATCGACACCTACAAGTTCGCGGCCGGGAAGCTCGAGGGCAAGCTCGGCGGCGTCCGGGTAGGCGAAGCCACCGCCCGCCGCGTCGACACCGCGATACGGGCAATGAGCAAGGCACATGGGCCGACGATGGCGCGTCAGGCCAAGACGATCTTGCGTGGCGCGCTCGGACTCGCTGTCCTCGCCGGCGCCCTCGACGGCAACCCCGTTCGAGACGTGTCGCCGATCAAGTCCAAGGCACCACCGGCCGGTGCTCGCGCACTCACTGCCGACGAGCTGCGCGCCTTGCTGACCGCGCTCAGCAAATCCGAGTACTGCAAGGCGAACGATCTCGTCGACCCGATCACCCTCCTCATCGCAACCGGCCTCCGTCGTTCCGAACTTCTCGCACTTCGCTGGACGGACGTCGACGACGAAGCCGGAACGATCACGGTGACGGGCAAGGTCGTGCGCGCCAAAGGCGCCGGACTGCAGCGCGTAGAGGAAGCGAAGACCGCCGCTGGGCTACGGACCATCCCGTTGCCGACGTTCGCGATGGAGATACTCGAACGTCGCGCTGAGCAGCCGCAGCACGGATCACTGGGGGTGATCTTCCCGTCGACGGTCGGCACGCTGCGCGATCCGAACAACTTCGGCAAGCAGTGGCGAAAGGTTCGCGACGATCTCGGAGTCAAGGACACTACGACTCACAGTTTCCGAAAGTCGGTCGCCACCTTGATCGACGAGGAGGGCCTGTCGCCCCGCGTCGGAGCCGATCACCTAGGGCATCGACATGTCTCCATGACCATGGATCGGTACATGTCCCGAGGCCGGACGCACTCCGCGGTGGCCCAGTTGTTGGACCGTGTCGTGGCTGTAAAAGATGAATAAATGATGGATCGGTCCACCGACGTGGACCGAAACACCCTCTGACGTGGGGCGGGTGGGGCTCGAACCCACGACCAATGGATTATGAGTCCACGGCTCTAACCGACTGAGCTACCGCCCCTCCGCGGCGACGGGTCGCCGCAGAACACTGCCGCATCGGACAGCGCTTCGGAATGGTACCTGGGGTGGCACCGTCGAATCGAGACGGGGTGACGCAGCTGTGTCACGACCGTCACACCGACCGGTGCCCCAGGCCACAAACGAAAAATCCTCCCACCCTGTGAGGGTGGGAGGATTTCACGCGCTCCCCCGGCTGGACTCGAACCAGCAACCGTTCGATTAACAGTCGAATGCTCTGCCAATTGAGCTACAGGGGATTGTCCTGCGGTGCTCCGCGGTTTCCCCCGGTGCGTGGAAAACCATAGCGCTCAACCCGCCGCGGTGCCAAATCGCCTGCACAGTGCGCGTCCGGGCCAAGATCAGGCAGGATGGAACAGACGCGCAGCCACGGGTGGAAGGACAGCACATTGATGGGTTTGTTGGTCGGAGTCGCAGCGGGCTATGTGCTCGGCACCAAAGCGGGTCGTGCCCGATACGAGCAGATCAGCAAGACCGCGAGGGCGGTGGCGGGGAGCCCGGTCACCAAGAAGGCGATCGAGGTGGGACGGCAGAAGCTCGCCGACTCGCTGAGTCCTCAACCGAAGCTCGAGCCGATGAAGCCGATCGACGAGCACACGACGATCATGATCCCGCGGGATCAGCTCAAGAAGTAGCTGCTCAGCCGGCCAGGCCGTCGCCGCTCGTATCGCCGATGGCCTGGTCGAGCAAGCTCCGCCGGTACTGCTCGAGTGCCATGAGGTCGCCGAGCAGCGCGTGGAACTCGTCCGATTCGGTGGCGGGCGAGATGCGCTGCAACTTCGACTTCAGTTCCGCGACCTGCTCACCCACCCACACTTCTTGCAGGCGTGCCAGCACGCCGCCGATGTAGCGCGGAATGCGGTCTTCCTCGGCCGGTATCGGCTCGACTGCGAGTTCCATCACCAGCGAATGCGCGACGGGGTCCTTCGCTGCCCGGCCGACCGCGTCGACCCACTCGCCGCCACCCATACCCGAACCGGTGCCGCCCGCGGCAGCGACCGCTGTACGGACCGCTGCGTACGCCGGATCGGTGAAGGTCTCCTTGGGCAGCGAATCGAATACGGTGCCGGCAATGCCCGGGTACTGGAGGGCGGCCTTGAGCGCGTCGCGTTGCGGCCACAGGGACGGGTCGTTCGGGCGGGGCCGGCGCAACGCCGACGCGGGCGCCTGGGGCGCCACGGTGGCTCCGGCCCGGGACTTCGTTTCCGGTGCGCGGGCACCGCGCCGGGCTTCGTCCTGCACCCGGCGCCGCACAGCGGGAATGTCGTCCCAGCCCACCCAGTGCGCGAGTTGCACCGAGTAGTTGTCGCGCAGGGTGCGGTCCTTGATCTGTGCGACCACCGGAACACAGCGGCGCAGCGCCTCGACTCTTCCCTCCGCGTTGTCCAGATTGTGTTCGGAGAGAATGGATTTCACCACGAACTCGAACATCGGAGTCCTGCGGGCGACGAGATCGCGCACGGCGCCGTCACCGGACTCCTGCCGGAGTTCGCAGGGATCCATGCCCTTGGGGGCGATCGCGACGTAGGTTTTCGCCGCCGTCTTCTGGTCGCCCTCGAATGCTTTCATCGCGGCGGCTCGGCCGGCGTCGTCACCGTCGAAGGTGTAGATGACCTCGCCGCGGAAATAGCTGTCGTCCATGAGCAGGCGGCGCAGCATGGCCAGGTGCTCGTCGCCGAAGGCGGTTCCGCACGCGGCCACGGCGGTCTTCACGCCGGCGAGATGCATGGCCATGACGTCGGTGTAACCCTCGACGATCACCGCCTGGTGTGATTTGGCGATCTCGCGCTTCGCGAGGTCCAACCCGAACAGCACCTGAGACTTCTTGTACAGCTGCGTCTCCGGCGTGTTCATGTACTTCGCGGTGATCTGGTCGTCGTCGTACAGCCGTCGCGCCCCGAACCCGATGACGTCACCGGAGAGATTACGGATCGGCCACAACAGTCGCCGGTGGAACCGGTCGATGGGTCCGCGGCGCCCCTCCCGCGACAGTCCGGCCGCCTCGAGTTCTGCGAACTCGAACCCCCGACCGAGAAGATGCTTGGTGAGCAGGTCCCATCCGGCGGGCGCGAAGCCGCAGCCGAACGTCTCGGCGGCGGCGCTGTCGAAGTTGCGCTCGGTGAGGTAGTCGCGCGCCGCCTGGGCACCCGGGGTGCGCAGTTGCTCGGCGTAGAACTCCTGGGCGGCGGCATTCGCGGCGACGAGGCGGGCACGGGTACCGCGGTCGCGCTGGACCGACGGCCCGCCGCCTTCGTAGTTGAGGGTGTAGCCCACGCGCTCCGCGAGTTGCTCGACGGCTTCGACGAAACTGACGTGTTCGATCTTCTGCAGGAACGAGTAGACGTCGCCACCCTCCCCGCACCCGAAGCAATGGAAGTGCCCGTGGTTGGGCCGCACGTGGAACGACGGCGACTTCTCGTCGTGGAACGGGCACAGACCCTTCAGGGAGTCGGCGCCGCCTCGCTTGAGCGCGACGTATTCACCGACGATGTCTTCGATGCGGGCGCGGTCGCGAATGGCCGCGATGTCTCTGTCTGAAATTCGGCCGGCCACGACGTCGATTCTAAGCCGCTCGGCCGCCGCCGCCCGCAGCGGTGGTCCCGCGTCGCGGTGCTACCCCCAGCTGGCCTGCGCGGCGAGGCTGTCCCGGTCGATGCGCTCGAGCCGGGATTCGGTGCACGACGCGATCTGATCGACCACCACGCGCACCCGCGCCGCGTCGTCGGGTGCGTCTTTCCACGCCGCGGCGAAGAACGGATCGAGGCCCACCGGCGCCGTCCGCAGCAGCCATTCCGCGACGCGGTGGATCCGCTCGCGCTGCGCCTCCTGCCGGGTGCGGTGCACGCGGTCGGACATCACGAACTGCAGCGCCATCGTCTTGAGCAACGCCACCTCGGCGGCGACCACGGGCGGGATCACCAGGTCCGCGTCGTATCTCGTGACGGGTTGGTCACCGGTGACCTCCCGCGTTCCGAGGATCGCGGCGGTGGCGTATCGGCCGACGAGTTCGCTGGTGAGGCGTTTGAGAGCGACGGAACTGGCCAGGGTGCCGTCGAAGGTTCCGACGTCGATCACGACGGGCATCTCCGACAATCGTTTCGCTGCTTCGGTGAGTTCGTCGGGGACGAGATCGGAGAATTCGCGCATGCCCAGTTCGATGAGTGCGGACACCGCGTCCGCGTCGCCGAGCACCCGCAGGTCGATCCGGCCGTCGATGACGCCGTCCTCGACGTCGTGCACCGAGTACGCGACGTCGTCGGACCAGTCCATGATCTGTGCCTCGAGGCATTTGCGGCGATCCGGCGCGCCCTCCCGCACCCACGTCAGCACGTCGACGTCATCGTCGTAGGCGCCGAACTTCGCGCCCGGCGACGGCCGCGTCCACGGATACTTGAGCGTCGCGTCGAGGGCGGCGCGGGTGAGGTTCAGGCCCGCGCTCGTGCCGTCCGGATAGAGGACCTTGGGCTCCAGGCACGTCAGGATGCGCAGGTTCTGCGCATTCCCTTCGAATCCTCCGCACGGCGCCGCCACCGCATCCAGGGCACGCTCTCCGTTGTGCCCGTACGGCGGGTGCCCGATGTCGTGGGCGAGTCCCGCGAGGTCCACGACATCGGCGTCGGCGCCGATTCCCTCCGCGATGCTGCGGCCGATCTGCGCGACCTCCATCGAGTGCGTGAGCCGGGTGCGCGGAGTGTCACCGTCGCGAGGTCCGACGACCTGGGTCTTGTCGGCGAGCCTGCGCAGGGCAGCGGAGTGCTGGACCCGCGCGCGGTCGCGCGCGAATGCGGTGCGGTCGGCGGCGGCCCGTTCAGCACCGATCAACGCCGAGCGCTTCGGCGGTTCGGCGACGCGCCGCTCGAGATCGTGTTCGCTGTAGCCCTGCATCAGATCCGTCCTTCGTCGCACCGGCCGTACGTCCCCCGGCCCCTACTCACATGTACGCCTACCCATATCTTCGTCCTTCACCATCTCGGCCTCCCACCCGCGGTCACTGCTCTGCTGTGTACGGGAAGTCCGCGGAGAAATGGGTGATCTGGTACCAGATCAACGCGCCCGTTTCGCGGGCGATCGCGTGAAACTGCGAGTTGCGGGTGAACACTGCCGGGCCCTGACGGGTCGGCGCGGTCCATGCGTCGAGACCCGAGTCGCGGGCCATGGTCCGGGTGCGCAGCGAATGCCACGGATCGCTCACCAGCACCGACGACGACAACCCCAGCTCGCCCATGTCCCTGCTCACGGCTTCTACGCTGCGCAGCGTGTCGGATCCCTCTTCCACCGCCATGATCGCCTCCGCGGGCACGCCCCGGGAGACGAGATAGTTCTTGCCCGCGGCCGCTTCGGTGAACAGATCGCCTTCCTGCTTGCCACCGACGGTGACGATCATCGGCGACACCCCTGCCTCGTACAGCTTGAGTGCCTGCTCGAGTCGTGCTTCGAACACCGACGACGGTGTGCCGGAGTACTGGGCGGCGCCGAGCACGACGATGGCGTCGGCGGGCGTCCTGTCGTCGATGCGGGCGACCTGCCACACCCGTATCGCCGTTCCGCCGACGACGAGGATCGCGGCGAGCAGCGCACCGACCACCAGTCGCCTCAGCCACCGGGTGATGCGGGCGCCCGTGCCGAGATCGTCCTCGGCGCGGCCTGGCGCGGGGACCCTGGGGTGGGATGCGGTACTCACCCCTCAAGTCTGCCAGTGGACGCGGGGAACGAAGCAGGGCGACGCGCCGACCGTGCTTCGTTCCCGCGAACCACTAGATTCGTTGTCATGCCCCACGCATCGTCCCCGCGCCGACGTCCCGCCCGGATCGTGCCCGCGCTGCTACCCCTCCTGCTCGCCGCGATCGCGTGGCTGCTGATGCCCGTCGCGGCGTCGGCCGAGCCCCCGTCACGACTCCAGTCACCGATCAGCGACAGCGCCGGAGTCCTCGATGCCGACGACGTCGCACGCATCCAGCAGGCGGTGGACACGTTGTACGACGAGCACCGCCTGCAACTGTGGGTCACGTATGTGTCGACCTTCGACGGCCAGAACTACGACGCCTGGGCGCAGGCGACCGCGCGGGCCAGCAACTTCGGTCCGGACACCGCCCTGCTCGCCGTCGCCACCGACGACCGCGAGTTCGCGTTGTGGACCCCGAACGGATCGGATATTTCCCAGTCGGAACGCAACCGCATCAGCTCGAACGACATCACGCCCGCGCTGCGCACCGGTGACTGGGCGGGCGCCGCCGTGGCCGCGGCGGACGGCCTCGATGCCGCGTTGACGCCCTCGAGCGCGCCCACCACGACACTGCTCGTCGGTGGCGGCATGATCGCCGCGGGTGCCGGCGGCGTCTACGCATATTCGCGGCGGTCCAAGCGCAAGCGTGCCGAGACGGCCGCCGCGCGTGCAGCGGCGATCGATCCCGCCGATACCGGCGCACTGGCCGCGCTCCCGCTCGAGGGTCTCGAGCTGCATGCCCAGAAGGTACTGGTGGAGACGGACAACGCGGTGCGCTCGAGCTCGGAAGCACTCGAGCTGGCGCGCGGCGAATTCGGCGACACGGCAGTTCAGCCGTTCGACCGGGCGTACCGGCAGGCGCAGGCCGCGCTCGCGAATGCGTTCGAGATCCGGCAGCGTCTCGACGACGACATCCCCGAGACCCCGGAGCAACAGCGCGAGATGCTGGTGCAGCTCGTCTCGTCGTGCGGGCAGGCCGACCGCGAGCTCGATGCGCAGGTGGAGGCGTTCGACCGCATGCGCGACCTGCTGCTCGATGCTCCCGACCGGCTCGACGCACTGACACAGCGCGCCATCGGCTTGCGGGCGCGTATCCCGCAGGGCGAGGCCACTCTCGCGCAGCTGACCGAAGAATTCCCGGCGGAGGCGCTCGCGCCCGTCAAGGACAACGTGTCGCTCGCGGTCGAGGAGATCGAGCACGCCGAGAAGGCCATCGATGAAGGCCGGGTCGCGGTGTCGCGTCCGGCGGGTGAGCAAGGTGACGCGGTCCGCGCGATCCGCGAGTCCGAACGCGCACTCGGACACGCGGCAACGCTCCTCGACGGTGTCGAGCACGCCGCGGAGGACATCCGCCACGCGATCGCGACTCTTCCGGCTGCCATGGAAGATGCGGCGCAAGGCATTGCCGACGCCGAAGGGCTCGTTGCCGCAGGTGGCCCGGAACTCGCCGAAGCGCGCCGAGCCGCCCAGGAGGCACTCGAGCATGCACGGGCCGCACAGCACACCGACCCGCTGGGAAGTTTCACGCGGGTCGTGGAAACCGACGCGCGCCTCGATGCCCTGCGGGCGCAGACCCGCGCGGCTCGAGAGGAGGAAGCGCGGGCCCGCCGGCGGCTCGAGCAGGATCTGACCGCCGCCCAGGCACAGGTCACCGCCGCATCCGATTTCATCGGCACGCGACGCGGCGTCGTCGGCGCGGAGGCACGCACGAGGCTGTCGGAGGCGCAGCGGCATCTGGACGCGGCCCGGCAGCTGGCGTCGACGGACGCAGCCCAGGCGCTGCAGCACGCCCAGACGGCGTCGGCCCTCGCGTCGCGCGCCTTGAGCGCGGCACGCCGGGACGTGGAGTCGTGGGAACGTCGCAACCCGCCGCGCGGTGGCGGTTCGTCGGGCGGCAACATCGCCGGCGCCGTGCTGGGCGGCATCCTCATCAACAGCGTGCTCGGGGGCGGCGGGCACGGTGGTGGCTTCGGAGGCGGAGGCTTCGGAGGCGGAGGCTTCGGGGGCGGCGGAGGCGGATTCGGCGGGTCGAGCGGCGGCAGGTTCTGACGCCGCACCCGTAAAACCCTGGTGGAAAAATGCCCGCTCAGCGGGCAACAACTCACCCGAGTTCAGAAAGACTCGCCGGCCCTCCCGTGCTACGGGAGGGCCGGCGAGTCGAGTGAGAGTCGGATCGACCGATCAGCAGCCGATCAGGCGCTGCGCGAGGTAACCCTCGACCTGGTCGAGTGCGACGCGCTCCTGCGCCATCGAGTCGCGCTCGCGGATGGTGACCGCGTGGTCCTCGAGGGTGTCGAAGTCGACGGTGATGCAGAACGGCGTGCCGATCTCGTCCTGACGACGATAGCGGCGGCCGATGGCGCCGGCGTCGTCGAACTCGATGTTCCAGTGCTGGCGCAACTGGGCGGCGAGATCCTTGGCCTTGGGGCTCAGATCGGAGTTGCGGCTCAGCGGCAGCACGGCGGCCTTGACGGGCGCGAGACGGCGGTCCAGCCGCAGCACCGTGCGCTTGTCGACCCCGCCCTTGGCGTTGGGTGCCTCGTCCTCGGTGTAGGCGTCGACGAGGAACGCCATGAGCGAACGGGTGAGGCCGGCTGCGGGTTCGATGACGTACGGCGTGTAGCGCTCGTTCGTCGTCTGGTCGAAGTAGCTCAGGTCGGTGCCCGAATGCTGCGAGTGCGTCGACAGGTCGAAGTCGGTGCGGTTGGCGACACCCTCGAGCTCACCCCATTCGCTGCCCTGGAAGTGGAAGCGGTACTCGATGTCGACGGTGCGCTTCGAGTAGTGCGACAGCTTCTCCTGCGCATGCTCGTACAGGCGCAGGTTGTCCTTGTTGATGCCCAGCCCGGTGTACCAGTCCATCCGGTAGTCGATCCAGTACTGGTGCCATTCCTCGTCCTCGCCGGGCTTGACGAAGAATTCCATCTCCATCTGCTCGAACTCGCGGGTGCGGAAGATGAAGTTGCCGGGGGTGATCTCGTTGCGGAAGCTCTTGCCGATCTGGCCGATGCCGAACGGCGGCTTCTTGCGCGACGTGGTGAGCACGTTCGCGAAGTTCACGAAGATGCCCTGAGCGGTCTCCGGGCGCAGGTAGTGCAGGCCCTCTTCGCTCTCGATCGGACCGAGGTAGGTCTTGAGCATCATGTTGAAGTCGCGCGGCTCGGTCCACTGGCCCTTGGTGCCGCAGTCCGGGCACACGATCTCCGACATCGCCACGGCGTCGGGGTCGTCGAGCTTGTGCTTCTCGGCGTACGCCTCCTGCAGGTGGTCCTGGCGGTGGCGCTTGTGACAGCTCAGGCATTCGACGAGCGGGTCGTTGAACACGCCGACGTGGCCGGACGCGACCCACACCTGGCGCGGGAGGATCACCGACGAGTCGAGGCCGACGACGTCGTCGCGGCTGGTGACCATGTTCCGCCACCACTGCTTCTTGATGTTTTCCTTGAGCTCGACTCCGAGCGGCCCGTAGTCCCAGGCCGACCTGGTGCCGCCGTAGATCTCACCACAGGGGTAGACCAGTCCTCGGCGCTTGGCGAGGTTGGCGACGGTATCGATCTTGGATTTGGGTGCCACTCGGATTCTCTCCATCTTCGATGCGGGTTTTCGCAGCTTGCGTCGACTACTTAGACTATCGCTCCCCGCCACGGCGACGAATTCCTGGCGGTTGACATGCACATCCATGCATATCAAAATGGTATCGGTTTGCAATAAGCCCCGAGAGCGCGAGGAGTCCCGTGAGTGTCGACGCCGGTCACGACGAGTGCCGCACGGACAACGAGACCCCCCGCGCAACGCCGGCGCACCCGCCGGTCTCGCACGACACGCTCGTCGCCGCGGGCGAACTGCTCCGCGCACTCTCGGCACCGGTCCGCATCGCCATCGTGCTCGAACTGCGCGAATCCGCGCGGTGCGTCCACGAACTCGTCGGCGCACTCGGCGTGACCCAGCCTCTGATCAGCCAGCACCTGCGCGTTCTCAAGACCGCAGGCGTGGTGCGGGGCGACCGCACCGGCCGCGAAGTTCTCTACCGCCTGGCCGACGACCACCTCGCTCACATCGTCATCGACGCTGTCGCGCACGCTCAGGAAGGATGACGACCGTAGTGACCTCCGCACGCAAGCCCCTGGTGGGGGTGCGCTCGACCAGACAACGCAGCGCGATCGTGGATCTGCTCGACAACACCGAAGAGTTCCGTTCCGCACAGGACCTGCACGACGAACTGCGCAAGCGCGGGCACGGGATCGGTCTGACCACCGTCTATCGAACCCTGCAGTCCCTCGCCGAGACGGGCAGCGTCGACGTGCTCCGCACCGACTCGGGCGAATCGCTGTTCCGCCGCTGTTCCTCCGGACACCACCATCACCTCGTGTGCCGCCACTGCGGGTTCACCGTCGAGGTCGACGGGCCCGAAGTCGAGCGCTGGTCGCACGAGGTCGCCGACACGCACGGGTTCGACGACGTCAGCCACACGGTCGAGATCTTCGGAACCTGCCGCGACTGCGCACTGGCGAGGGCGTGACGAGCGGGTAGGTCAGCCGCAGGTGCAGTTACCGCACCCGCAGTCCCCGCCGAGCAGGTTCTCACCGGCCACGGTGTCCGCGGGCCCGTCGAACACGCATGCATCGCCGCCGAGCCTGTCGGCCAGCGCACGCACCTGCCCGACGAGCGGAACCACGGCGCCCACGGCGCGCAACAGGTGCAGCGGCACGAGCGGGCACGCAGCGACACGCTGCTCGGCAGTGACCCGGTCGTGGTGCAGAACGAACTTGAACTCGGGGAACTCGAGTTGCAGGTCGGTGAGCACCTCGGCGGCGCGCGCCCGGTCCGCGATGTTCTCGGCCAGGAACGTCGCCAGGTGCACGACACCCCCTTCCGCATCGGCGGTCGCGAACGTCGGCACGTCCTCGATCCAGATCGGAACGTCACCGTCCTCGTCGGGTTCGGGTGCGTCGTCCATCGCCTGCGCCAGCGTGCGGATCACCAGGTCGCGCAGCGCGTCGTCGCCGGTGGTCGCCACTGCGAGGTTCCACTGTTCCTCGCCGGTACCCGCGTCGCCGGTCATGCGTTCCCCGTTCCGGATGTGCCCGCGACGTTCTCGCGGGCTTCGGCCACTCCGTCGAGGACGAGCAGCAGCATGGTGGTCAGCGGAGAATCCTCGAGCCCGGTCGCGGGGAACGAGTAGCGGACGATCACGTCCGCGACGGACTCCCGTTCGATGACGTGGATGGAACCGAACTGCAGCGCCTCGGCGGCGGTGGCGACGCGGTTGCGCACCTCGTCGCCGAGTGGGAGATCCCACGCGAGCACGCCGGTCAGCGACACCACGTCCAGTCCCTCGGTGAGGGTGACGACCTGCAGTGCGAACGGGACGGCGCCGTAGTCGAATCCGAACGACCCGTCTCCGTCGTCCTCGGCACCGGGAGTCCGCAACTGGACGAACGGCGTCAGCGCCGCGGCAATCCGGTCTCTCAGCGCGGTCATTTCACACCTCCGAACCGGCGGTCGCGCGAGGCGTACTCGACACAGGCGGCCCACAGGTCGCGACGGTCGAAGTCGGGGAACATCTTGTCCTGGAAGACCAGTTCTGCGTACGCGGACTGCCACAGCAGGAAGTTCGACGTGCGCTGCTCCCCCGACGGCCGGAGAAACAGGTCGACATCGGGCATGTCGGGTTCGTCGAGGTATCGCGCGATGGTGGCCTCGGTGATGCGTTCCGGATCGAGGTCCCCCGCCGCGACCCGCCGTCCGATTTCCCTGGCCGCGTCGGCGATCTCGGCGCGACCACCGTAATTGACGCACATCGTGAGAGTCATCACAGTGTTGTCGCGGGTCAGTTCCTCCGCGGCCTCGAGTTCCTTGATGACGCTGCGCCACAACCGCGGACGACGCCCGGCCCACCGCACGCGGACACCCATCTCGTGCATCTCGTCGCGGCGACGACGGATCACGTCGCGGTTGAAGCCCATGAGGAAGCGAACCTCGTCGGGGCTGCGCTTCCAGTTCTCGGTGGAGAACGCGTAGGCCGACAGCCACGTGATGCCCATCTCGATGCACCCGCACACGGTGTCCATCAGGACTTCTTCACCGCGTTCGTGACCGGCGGTGCGCGGCAGTCCACGTTCCTGCGCCCAGCGCCCGTTTCCGTCCATCACCAGCGCGACGTGCCGCGGAATCAACTCGGGTTGGAGGATGGGCGGCGTGGCCCCCGACGGGTGCGGGTCGGGCGGCCGGATCGCGCGATCAGGCGATGGGTGTGGGGCGCGTCGTCGAATCACGGGTCCCATCCTGCCTGACGCCCGAACCGCCCCGTTCGGCCACGTAGGTGCCGCCGCGTTCGACCAGGGGCATGGATCGCAGTTGGCGCTCGAGATGCCATTGCAGGTGCGCGGCGACGAGCCCGCTGGCCTGGCTCCGGACCCCGGCCTCGGTTGCTTCCGTCTCGGCCCACCTGCCGTGGGCGAGCGCGTCGAGCAAGGCGAAGACGGCGGGAGCGGGCGTCGCCGCGCCGGGGGGACGGCAGTGCACGCACACGGCGCCGCCGGCAGCGACATGGAAGGCGGTGTGCGGACCGGGCCGGTCGCACCGCGCGCAGTGCGTGATCGCGGGCGCCCATCCGGCGTAGGCCATCGCGCGCAGGAGGTACGCGTCGAGAATCAATTCGGGTGGGCGGGTGTGGTCGCACACCGCGCGCAGCGCCCCGACGGTCAAGGCATGCAGGCGCGGGGCGGGCGCCCGCTCTTCGCCGGCGAGCCGCTCGGCGGTCTCGAGAATGGCGCACGCGGTGGTGTAGCGGGAGTAGTCGTCGACGATGCCGACCGCGAAGGCGTCGAGGGTCTGCACCTGGGTGACGATGTCGAGACTGCGTCCGGGGTGGAGTTGCACATCGACGTGCGCGAACGGCTCGAGCCGGGCCCCGAACTTCGACCGGGTTCGGCGCACTCCCTTCGCGACGGCGCGGACGAGGCCGTAGCGGCGGGTGAGCAGTGTGACGATGCGGTCGGCTTCGCCCAGCTTGTGCTGGCGCAGCACCACCGCGTTGTCCCGATACAGCCTCACCACCCGAGTGTTTCACGTCGCCACGACACGCGGCACCGCGCCGCCGACTCCGGCCACGGGAAAATCCTCGACGTCGAAACGAGAACACGTTATCGTTCGTTCGAACGAACAGTGAGGGAGAACGATGAGCGCACCTGCCCGCCCCCGGGGTCTCGCCGATACCGCGAACGACCTCGCGAACGGCACCGTCACCTCGCACGACCTGGTGCGCACCGCGCTGGACCGGATAGACGCGTCGCAGGCAGAGTTGAACGCCTTCCGGGTCGTCCGGCGCGACAGTGCGCTGTCCGAGGCCGCAGACGCGGACCGCCGCCTCGCGGCGGGCGAACGTCGCGCGCTGCTCGGAGTGCCCGTCGCAATCAAGGACGACACCGACATCGCGGGTGAGACGACGATGTTCGGATGCGCGGGCACGTTCGCCGTCAAGGAACACGACGCGGAGGTGGTGCGCCGTCTGCGCGACGCCGGAGCGGTCATCGTCGGCAAGACGCACTCCCCCGAACTCGGTCAGTGGCCGCTCACCGGCGGCGACGCGTTCGGTCACACCCGCAGCCCGTGGTCGCGTGACCACACCCCCGGTGGTTCGTCGGGTGGCAGCGCCGCTGCCGTCGCCGCAGGGCTCGTTCCCGCAGCACTGGGCTCCGACGGCGCCGGATCGGTCCGTATCCCCGCGTCGTGGTCGAATCTGGTGGGCATCAAACCGCAGCGCGGCCGGATCTCCATGTGGCCCGACGCGGAGGCCTTCCAGGGCCTGACCACCCACGGCCCGCTGGCCCGGACGGTCGCCGACGCGGCGCTGTTGCTGGACGTCGTCTCGGGAAACCACCCCGGCGACCGGCACACTCGGGAGAAGATCACCGTGTCCGATGCGGTGGGGCGCGACCCCGGCAGACTGAAGATCGCTCTGTCGCTGAAGCTTCCGTTCACGGCGACACCGACCCGCCTCGATCCGCGGGTGCGTATCCGGCTCGCCGCGTTCGCCGCCACCCTGCGCGACCTCGGTCACGACGTCACTCTCGCCGATCCCGACTACGGGATCCTGTTCGGCCTCAGCTTCCTGCCCCGCTCGATGGCCGGGATCGAGGACTGGCTCCACCGCCTGCCGGACCCGGCCCTGGCCGATGTGCGGACCCGCGCCAACGCACGTACCGGGCGGATGCTCCACGGTGCGCCCCTGCGCGCGGCACGGGGCGCGGAGCCCCGCCTCCGCCGCCGAGTCGGCCGGATCTTCGACCGGTTCGACGTCGTCGTCACGCCCACGACGGCGACACCTCCGCTGCCGGTGAACGCGATCGACGACATCGGCGGGTGGGCCACCGACAAGGTCATCACGGCCGCGTGCCCGTGCGCGTGGCCGTGGAACGTACTGGGCTGGCCGGGGATCAGTGTCCCGGCCGGATTCACCGACGAGGGTCTTCCCGTGGGCGCTCAGCTCCTCGGTTCCGAGGACTCCGAGCCGCTGCTGGTTTCCCTTGCGTCGCAACTCGAGTCGGTTCTGCGCTGGCACGAACACACCCCGGAGCCGTGGTGGTGACCGAGCCCGCCTCCGTTCGGTCACGCATCATCGATGCGACCCTCCACCTCGTGGGCACCGACGGGATCGCCGGAGTCACGAACCGCCGCATCGCGTCTCGTGCCCAGGTGTCGCTGGGCTCGATCACGTACCACTTTCCCACCCAGGAAGACCTGCTGCGCGCCGCACTGACTCACTTCGCCCGCGAAGAGACCACGAGGTTGCGGGAGATCGCGGATTCGTATCGCGGCAAGGAGATTTCGGTGCAGGATGCGGCGACCCTGACCGAGCAGGTGGCCGAGAGTCTGGCCTTCTCCGCAGAACGGATCGCACCGTTCGAGTTGTACGTCCAGGCCGGCCGCGACCCGAATCTGCGCGCCGCCGCCGACGAGTGCTGGCGCGCCTACGACGCGCTGACCTTCACCATCTTGACCGAACTGGGCATACCCCGCGCCGAGACCCTCACCCCCACGCTCGTCGCGACGATTGCGGGGCTGCAACTCCGGCGCTTGTCGACGGGTGGGGGTTCCGATCTGGCCGGCGCGGTGCTGCTCCTTCTCCGGCAGTCCGGTACGCCAGGGCACCGGGATCCGGACCCCGGTACGGGCTAGAAACCGAGGCGGCCCAGCTGTTTCGGGTCTCGCTGCCAGTCCTTGGCGACTTTGACGTGGAGGTCGAGGTAGACCTTCACACCGAGCAGTTTCTCGATCTGTGTGCGGGCTGCGGTCCCCACCTCACGGAGGCGCGCACCGCCCTTACCGATCACGATGCCCTTCTGGCTGGGACGTTCGACGTAGAGCACAGCGTGCACGTCGAGCATCGGGCCCTGCTTCTCGGTGCGACCCTCGCGTTCGACGACCTCGTCGATCACCACGGCGAGCGAGTGCGGCAGTTCGTCGCCGAGACCCTCGAGGGCAGCTTCGCGAATGAGCTCGGCCATGAGGGTTTCTTCGGGTTCGTCGGTGAGTTCGCCGTCCGGGTAGAAGGCGGGACCCTTCTCCATGTTCGACGCGATCACGTCGACGAGCACCTCCACCTGCTCACCGGAGGTCGCCGACACCGGCACCACGTCGGCGTTGTCGCCGAGCAGTTTCGACACGGCCAGGAGCTGTGCGGCGACCTGCTGCTTACCGACCTTGTCGATCTTGGTGACGATCCCGATCAGCGGGGTCTTCGGCGCGACGTGCCGCACCTGCTCGAGGATCCACCGGTCGCCGGGGCCGATCTTCTCGTCCGCCGGGAAGCACATGCCGATGGCGTCGACTTCGGAATACGTATCGCGCACAAGGTCGTTGAGCCGCTGGCCGAGCAGGGTCCGCGGACGGTGCAGGCCCGGAGTGTCCACGAGGATCAACTGCGCGTGGTCGCGGTGCACGATCCCGCGAATCGTGTGCCGCGTGGTCTGCGGCCGCGACGACGTGATGGCGATCTTGCTGCCGACGAGCGCATTGGTCAGCGTCGACTTTCCGGTGTTCGGCCGGCCGACGAAACAGATGAAGCCGGAACGGAAGTCGGGGTCGGTCATGCGTGCTCCTCGGTGGTGTCCGTGCTGGTGTCGTTGCTCTCGGGTTCGGGCGCCCGCTGTACGAAGACGGTGCTCACCCGCACCCGCCCGCGCACGTCCGGGCCGCCCTCACCGCGCAGGATGAGCCCGTGCGTGGTGACCTCGGACCCGGGCAGCGGGACGCGGCCCAGTTCGTAGCCGAGCAACCCGCCGACGGTGTCGACCTCGTCGTCGTCGATCTCGGTGTCGAACAGTTCCCCGAGATCTTCGACGGGTAGCCGCGGGGACACGCGGAAGGTCCCGTCGCCGAGATCCTCCACGTCGGGAATCTCCGCGGTGTCGTACTCGTCGGCGATCTCACCGACGATCTCCTCGATGACGTCTTCGATCGTGACGAGACCGGCGATGCCGCCGTATTCGTCCACGAGCACCGCCATGTGGTTGCGGTCGCGCTGCATGTCCGACAGCAGGTCGTCGAGGCGCTTGGAGTCCGGAACGAACACGGCCGGACGCATGACGTCGGCGACCGAGACGCTGTGGCCGCCGTCGTTGGAGTAGTACGTCCGCTTGACCAGGTCCTTGAGGTACACGACGCCGCGGATGTCGTCGACGTTCTCACCGATCACCGGGATGCGGGAGTGTCCGCTGCGGACGGCGAGGGACGTGGCTTGACCGGCCGACTTGGTCTCCTCGATCCACACCATCTCGGGCCGGGGCACCATGATTTCGCGGGCCGTGGTGTCGCCGAAATCGAAGACCGACTGGATCATCCGGCGCTCTTCGTCGGCGACCACACCGCGCGCCTGCGCGAGATCGACGAGTTCGCGCAGTTCGATCTCGTTCGCGAACGGGCCGTTGCGGAATCCCCGGCCCGGGGTGACCGCGTTACCCACGAGAATGAGGATGCGGCTGACGGGTCCGAGCAGGACACCGAGCATCCGCAACGGGACGGTGGCGGCCAGAGCGAGTGGGTACGCGTGCTGTCGCCCGAGCGTGCGGGGGCCGACGCCGATCACGACGTAGTCCACGATCACCATGACGGCAGCGGCAACGACCAACGCCCACGTCCTGTCGAAGACGTCGAGCAGCGCGCCCGCGAGGACGACGGTCGCGGCGATCTCGCACAGGATGCGGAGCAGCACCGAAAGATTCACATAGCGGGGCCGGTCGTCGAGGATTCCGAGCAGGCGCTGCGCGCCGCCTCGGCCGTCCTTGGCGAGTTCTTCGACGCGCGCGTGCGAGACGGTGTTGAGGGCGGAGTCGAGTCCGGCGAACAACCCGCCGAGGATCACGAGTACGACGGCGAGAACGACGAGTGTCAGTGTGCTCACGCGGTCCGACCTCCCCGAACGGACTCGATCCCTACACGTCGATGACGCCGGCTGCCGCCGGGTCTATCGTCCCCCGTCATGATTCGGGAGTGTCGACGAAGCCGGCCTTGCCCAGCAGGCTCCGGTCCCGTTCCGCGAGGCGCGCCTGCTCCTCTGCTCGGCGCAGTTCCTCGTACCACTCGGTGAGGAGCTGGTTCTGCAGTGCGAACATCTCCTTCTCCTCGTCCGGTTCGGCGTGGTCGTATCCGAGGAGATGGAGCATTCCGTGCACGGTGAGCAGCGCGAGTTCGTGCGCGACCGGGTGGCCCGCCTTCTCGGCCTGCTCGGCCGCGAACGGCGGGCACAGCACGATATCGCCGAGCATCGCCGGCCCGGGCTCGGGCGCGTCGGGCCGACCGCCGGGCTCGAGTTCGTCCATGGGGAACGACATCACGTCGGTCGGGCCGGGCAGATCCATCCAGCGCATGTGGAGGTCGGCCATCGTGTCGGAATCGACGAGGACCATCGACAGTTCCGCCGCGGGATGGACATCCATCCGGGCGATCACGAAACGGGCTACGTCGAGGAGGTCTTCCTCGGAGACCTCCATCCCTGATTCGTTCGAGATCTCGATGCTCATCGGTGTCGATCCTTCTTCACTACGGCCTTCTGCACGACGGCCTTCTGCACTGCGGACTGGACGGGGGGTGGGGCGGCCGTCACCGGCGCGGCACCCGCTGCTGCGATGCGGCGCGGCGCTGGGCGCGGTTGCCCTGGCCGGAGCCGTCCTCTCGGGCCGCCTCGAAACGCCCGTAGGCGTCGACGATGTCGGAGACGAGACGGTGGCGCACCACGTCGCTGCTGTCGAGTCGCGCGAAGTGGATGTCGTCGATGCCCTCGAGGATCTCGGTCGCGGCCGCGAGACCGGACCGGGCACCGCCCGGCAGATCGATCTGGGTGACGTCGCCGGTCACGACGATCTTGGCCCCGAATCCGAGCCGGGTGAGGAACATCTTCATCTGCTCGGCGGTGGTGTTCTGCGCCTCGTCGAGAATGATGAACGCGTCGTTGAGCGTGCGTCCTCGCATGTAGGCGAGCGGCGCGACCTCGATCACTCCGGCTTGCATGAGCTTCGGGATGGCCTCGGGGTCCATCATGTCGTGCAGCGCGTCGTGCAGGGGCCGCAGATACGGGTCGATCTTTTCGTGCAGGGTGCCCGGCAGGAATCCGAGGCGCTCGCCGGCTTCCACCGCAGGCCGGGTGAGGATGATGCGGTTGACCTGCTTGGTCTGCAGCGCCTGCACGGCTTTGGCCATGGCCAGGTACGTCTTGCCGGTGCCGGCGGGACCGATCCCGAACACGATGGTGTGCGCGTCGATGGCGTCGACGTAGCGCTTCTGGTTGAGCGTCTTGGGCCTGATCGTCTTGCCCCGCCGGGACAGGATGTCGAGGCTCAGGACGTCGGCCGGTGACTCCGACAGCCCCTGGGTGAGCATGCCGACGGTGCGGCGGACGGCATCGGGGCCGAGGGTCTGGCCGCGGCGCACGATCGTCACGAGTTCGCCGAATACGCGTTCGGCGAGGGCGACGTCGGCGGGGCTGCCGCTCAGGGTGACAGTGTTGCCGCGCACATGGATATCCGCGGCCAGGGCACTTTCGAGGGCGATGAGGTTCTCGTCCGTCGCGCCGAGAAGAGGCGCAGCTACGTCCGGCGGAAGGTCCAGGCTGGACCGAACCGGAGTGGGTTCGATGTTCTCAGGGTCGCGGGTGCGGTCTGGTTGACTCACGTGGACGGTACGGCCTGCTTTCCGTTCAGCTCCGGCACGACGGTCGTCGTGTCCGCACCAGTCTAGCGCTGTGCGTTGGCACCCTTCACGGCATTGATTTCCGTGCCGCGCGGGTCACCGCGCCGATCGTCTCTCCCGTGAGCGCTCACCACCCACCGGCGCGCGTCGTCGAGCACGTCCGGCGACCGGTCGACGGGCACTCCTGCCAGCACGAGAACGCCGAGAGCCATGCTCTCGCCGTCGTCGCGGACCAACCCGAAGTTGGCTTGCTCCAGCACGGACATGGTCAGCCCCTCCATCATCCCGACGAGTACCGCCGTGGGCAGGTAGGCGGGAAAGAGGCCGGAGTCACGTCCGCGTTCGACGACGTCGACCGTCCGGGTTCGCACCGGAGCGATGAGTTCGGCGATCCGGTGGTCGCCGACTTCTTTGCGGGCGAACGACAGCAGCATCCGGAAGCGGTCGCCGACCGGCCACGTGCGCAGGGCCCCGACCGCGAGGGCGACCGCGGGATCGTCGGGTTCGGGGTGGTCGAGAGCGTCCGCGAGCGCGGCCGACGCTTCGTCGGAGAGACCGTCGACGAGCGCTTCGCGGTTGGGAAAGTGGGCGTACACCGTCCGGCGCACCACGCCGGCGGCACGCGCGACGTCGTCCATGCTGGCGTCGGGGTCCGCGGCGAAGCACGTCATCGCGGCGTCGAGGATGCGGCCCCGGTTGGCATTCGCTCGCGTCCGCGGCCGTCCGGCCGAATCCTCCACGCTGTTCATCCTCTTTCCCCGGCTCCCACTCGAGCTTCCAGTCTACTTGCACAGCCGTGTACAAATAACTAAGTTGCACACGGCTGTGCAAATAGAGCGTCCCGCGACGCCGACGCAGGAGGAACCATGTCCGCACCCGTTGCCGGGACCGGCCGCACTCTCGGAGCCGAGGCTCCCTATCGCCTGCGGTGGGCGGGTCTCGGAGTGCTGTGCCTGAGCCTGCTCATCGTGGTCATGGCCAACACGGCCCTGATCGTCGCAGCACCGAGCATGCTGCGAGATCTGCACCTCACCAGCGCCGACATGCAGTGGATCATCGACGGGTACACCGTCCCGTACGCCGCGCTCATGCTGCTGTGCGGCGTGCTCGGCGACCGGTTCGGCCGGCGACGCGCCCTGCTCGCCGGCTTGGCGGTCTTCGCCGCAGGTGCCGTGTACGGCAGTCTCGCCGGCTCGGCCTTCGACGTGATCGCCGCGCGGATCGTGATGGGCGTCGGCGCGGCGGTGATCATGCCCGCAACGCTGTCTCTCCTGGTCGCCATGTTCCCCGGCCACGAACGCGCCCGCGCGATCGCCGTGTGGGCCGCGACGTCCGGGCTCGCCATCGCCCTCGGCCCCCTGCTGGCGGGCTGGCTGCTCGAATCGCACGGATGGGGCTCGACGTTCCTCATCAACGTCCCGATCGCCGCCGCCGCAGCGATTGCCGCGGTTGCGCTCGTCCCGGCGTCCAGAGCGGCGGATCTCGAGCGCACCGACTGGGTCGGTGGCGCCCTGTCCATCGTCACGGTGGGCGGTCTCGTCTACGCCATCATCGAGGGCGCCCACGCCGGTCTGCACCCCACGGTGCTGGTCGCGTTCTTCGCTGCATCCATCGCCGCCGCGGTGTTCGTCGCCTGGGAACTCCGGCACCCCCAGCCGCTGCTCGACCTGCGACGGGTCGCCGACCGCGCAGTCGGAGGCGCGAGTATCTCCGTGCTGCTGCTCTTCTTCGCCACGTTCGGTGCGATCTACTTCGTGGCGCAGCAATTCCAGTTCGTCTTCGGATACGGACCACTCGAGACGGGGCTTCGGCTGCTTCCCCTCGCCGTGGCGGTATCGCTGGGCGCCGCGCTGAGCAGCCGGGTGGCTCCCCGCTGCGGAGAACGTGTCGCCGTGGGCGGCGGCCTGCTCCTGGCCGCGGCAGGTGTTCTCGTCCTGGCCGTCTTCGACCCGGCGTCCGGATACGGCCCGTTCCTTGCCTCGCTGCTGTTGCTCGGCGTGGGCATCGGAGTTGCCACACCGCCGGCCACCGACCTCATCATGGGCGGCTTCCCGGAGTCGGAACTCGGTGCGGCGGGAGGCCTGAACGACACGGCCGTCGAGTTCGGCGGCTCGCTGGGTATCGCGCTGCTCGGATCCGTGCTCGCCGCCTCGTACCACCGCGGCATCTCCGAGTTCCTCGACGGTCTGCCGCTGAGCGAGGTCACGGGCCCGATGGCCGCGCGCGCCGCCGAGGCCGTCGAGGCCGCGGGCGATTCCGTCGGTGGCGCTGCGATTGTCGCGGAGGAACTGGCGAAGAACCCGTTCACGTCGTCGTACACCGAGCCGCTGCTCGAGGCGTCGGGAGCGGCGTTCTCCCATGCGGTCGGGGTGGGCAGCCTGGTCAGCGGTGTCGTCCTCGCGATCGGGGCGGCTCTGGTGATCGCGCTTCTCCCCGCCGAGCAGAACCGGCCGGACCGGATCAGGCCGTGAGCAGTTCCCGCGACAACGCCCAGGATCGCGAGGTCTTGTCCAGAAACGCGTAATGATCCTCGCCGTCGACGACGTGCAAGGTCACGTCGTCTCCGGCGGCACGGGCAGCCTTCTCGTAGCGAGTCGCAACGGAAACGGGAACCTGGGCGTCCTCGCTTCCGTGCACGACGGCGACCGGCACACCGATCGGAACGCAGTGCATCGGCGACGCCGACCGGTACAGCGCGGGATCCTCGTCGTACTGCATCCCGAAGAGGTCCTCGATGTAGTCGATCCTGCGCCCGCGTTCCCCCGCCGACGCCAGGTCGAGCGCACCTGCCTGCGCGACCACCAGTTGCGGTCGCGGGGTGACGGGCTGGGCCGCGAGCCAGACGGCGAGTTGACCGCCGGCCGAGTGTCCGACGATACGCACGCGGTCCAAGTCGACTGCGACACCCGACTTTTCGGCACACTCCGCGACCAGGGTGGGTATGGCGTGGTACGCGGCAAGGATGTCGGCGGACATCTCCGGCCAGCGGCCGCCCGCCCCGATCCTGCGGTACTCCACGTTCCACGCGACCACCCCGTGGCGGGACAGATCCAGTGCGATCGGGGTACCGAGATTGAGCCCGTACCGACCGCTCCAGTACCCGCCGTGCACGACCATCACCACGGGCACGGGGCCGTTCGCGGCCTCGGGGAGATAGAGATGACCGAACTGTTCGGGGCCGGGACCGTAAGGGATTCGCGTGCGGGACATGGCGAAAACGCTAGTGCAGCGGTTGATCGTGCCAGCGGCCGGTGAGGACCCCGATGGCGCCGAGCGCGACCGCCGCGGCCGTCGAGGTGCGCAGCACAGTCGGGCCGAGCGACACCGCGACCGCACCTGCCTCGACCAGTGCCCGCACTTCGGTGTCGTCGAGTCCGCCTTCCGGACCGACCACCAGGATCACATCGCCGGCATCGCGCAGGGGCAGGTCCGCGAACGGGGTGGTCGCCGACTCGTGGAGAACGGCCACCACACCCCCGCTCGCGACGGTCTCCCGCACCCGCTCGAGCACGTCCGCGGTCCGGTGCAGAGCCGCCACCTGCGGCACGTAAGCACGACGGGACTGTTTCGCAGCCGCCACCGCGACAGCCTGCCACCGGGCAACACCCTTGTCCGCCTTGGCATCCCACCGAGCGACACAGCGCGCCGATTGCCACGGCACGATCGCGTCGACACCGGCTTCCGTCGCGAGTTCGACAGCAAGTTCGGAACGGTCCGATTTCGGCAGCGCCTGGACGACGGTCACAGCGGGCCGCGACGCGGGAACCGTGCGCCGTGCGCGCACAACCGCTTCGAGCCTGTCCTTCGCCGCGGCGGTGACTTCTACCTCGGCGACGCCGCCCCGCCCGTCGGAGAACACGAGTGGCTCCCCGACGGAGATGCGGCGAACCGTCGCGGCATGCCGACCCTCCTTGCCGTCGAGCACGGCGATCTCACCGGGCTCGGGCAACGGATCGAGATAGAACAGGGTGGCGGCCACGGCGGCTAGCGGGCGCTGAACGCGTCGCGCAGGCGGGAGAACAACCCACCGGAGTGCTGCGAACCGTTGGTCACCACTTCGGCGTGGTCACGCTCGTTGTTCCGGCGCAGTTCTTCGAGCAGCTTGGTCTGCTTGCTGTCGAGCCGCGACGGTACGACCACCTCGAGGTGAGCGTGCAGGTCACCGCGTGTGCCGGACCGGAGTTTCGGCATGCCGTGCCCGCGCAGCACCGTGACGGAGCCGGGCTGGGTTCCCGGGGCGACCGCGATCTCGGTGGGCCCGTCGAGAATGGTCTCGAGAGTCACCGACGTGCCGAGTGCCGCGTCGACCATCGGCACACGAACGGTGCAGTGCAGATCGTCGCCGTCGCGCACGAACACCTCGTGCTGCTGCTCGATGACCTCGACGTACAGGTCACCCGCGGGGCCGCCGCCCGGGCCGACCTCGCCCTGCGCCGCGAGGCGGATGCGCATTCCGTTGCCGACGCCCGCCGGCACCTTGACCGTGATCTCGCGACGAGCCCGGACCCGGCCGTCGCCACCGCACTTGCGGCACGGATCCGGGATGGTCTCACCCGCTCCGCGGCAGGTCGGGCACGGGCGCGAGGTCATGACCTGCCCGAGGAAGGACCGTTGCACCGACTGGACCTCGCCGGCGCCACCACACGTCTCGCATCGCACGGGCTTCGAATCGCCGTGGGTGCCGGAACCGGTGCACTCGTCACACAGGATGGCCGTGTCGACCGTGACGCTCTTGGTGACACCGCGCGCGCATTCCTCGAGGGTCAGACGCGTACGCAGCAGGGAGTCGGCGCCGGGCTGCACGCGGCCGCGGGGTCCACGGCTGCCGCCGGCCCCGCCACCGAAGAACGCCTCGAACACGTCGCCCAGGCCACCACCGAAGCCGGCGCCTCCGAAGCCGCCGCCACCGCCGCCACTCGTCTCGAGGGGGTCGCCGCCGAGATCCACGATCCGGCGTTTGTCGGGGTCGGACAGCACCTCGTACGCCGCTGAGATCTCCTGGAACCGCACCTGGGCGGATTCGTCGGGGTTCACGTCGGGGTGATGTTCCCGCGCCAACTTGCGGTACGCCCGTTTGATCTCCTGGTCGGTCGCGCCTTTGGACACGCCGAGCGTCCCGTAGTAATCCCGTGCCACGTTGAGTTCTCGTCCTTACTTCTCTACACAGATGAACAATGTCCGGCGTCGAACCGTGCTCAGCGCTCGCCGAGTACTTCGCCGATATATCTCGCGACGGTCGCGACCGACGCGATGGTTCCCGGATAGTCCATCCGGGTGGGGCCGAGCACCCCGAGCCCGCCGAAGACCGTGCCTGCCGCACCGTATCCGGTGGAGACGACCGAGGCGGTGCGCATCTCCTCGACCTGCGTTTCTTCCCCGATGCGGACGGTCACCCGGCCCGCGTCCTGGCTGGCGGCGAGCAACTTGAGCACCACCACCTGCTCCTCGAGGGCTTCGAGGACCGCGCGCAGCGATCCCGGCACCCCGTGACCGTGACCCTCGAAGTCTGCGGCGTTGCGGGTGAGGTTGACGGTGCCGCCCAGCACGAGGCGTTCCTCGGGATGTTCGACCAGGGTCTCCACGAGAATCGTGGCGCACCGGATGACGGCGTCGCGCAGGTCCTCGGGCGCATCGTCGGCCAGTTCGGTGACGGCGATCGACGCCGCCGCGAGGCGCTTGCCCGCGAGTGCGGCACCGAGCAGATCGCGCAGTCGCGCGAGATCCTCGTCGCCGATGACATCCCCGAGTTCCACGATGCGCTGATCGACCCGGCCGGAGTCGGTGATGAGCACGAGCAGCAACCGCGCCGGCGTGAGTGCGACCACCTCGAGGTGACGCACCGACGACGCCGACAGCGTCGGGTACTGCACGATCGCGACCTGCCGGGTCAGCTGTGCCAGCAGCCGTACGCCGCGTCGCAGCACGTCGTCGAGGTCGACTCCGGATTCGAGGAATTGCAGGATCGCCCGTCGTTCGGCCGCCGACAGCGGTTTGACCTCCGCGATGCGGTCGACGAACTGGCGGTATCCCTTGTCCGTGGGAACCCGGCCCGAACTCGTGTGCGTCTGGGTGATGTACCCCTCCGCCTCCAACGCCGCCATGTCGTTGCGCACCGTCGCGCTGGACACACCGAGATTGTGGCGATCGACAAGCGTCTTCGAGCCGATGGGCTCCTTGGTGGACACGTAATCCGCCACGATCGCGCGCAAGACCTGAAATCGTCGTTCCTCGGTGCTCGACAACCCGCCCACCTCCGTTTCCACATGTGCGTGCTACATGTCCCGTACCGGACCAGTCTAATCGTGTCCGAAATGTGCAGGCACGTGCCACACCGGGCCGGCCGTTCGCCCGGAGCACAGCGCCTACCGCCGTGAGGGCCGGGCGGGGGTCACCCGTACTGTGTGCGCATGATTTTCAAGGGCGTCCGGGACGGGAAGCCGTACCCCGATCACGGGTTGTCGCTGCGTGACTGGTCGCGAATCCCACCGCGGCAGGTGCGTCTCGACGAAATCGTCACCACAACCAAGGTTCTCGAACTCGACCGGTTGCTGTCCGAGGACTCGACCTTCTACGGCGACCTGTTCCCGCACGCGGTGCAGTGGCAGGGCGTGCTGTATCTCGAGGACGGGTTGCACCGCGCGGTGCGGTCGGCGCTGCGCAACCGCCCGGTGCTGCACGCCCGCGTCTTCGACTACGACGCGCTCGCACCCGCGCCGGACGCGCCGGCCGAACTCCCGCCGTCGGAGCCGTTCCCCGCGCCGGGTGAGGCGTTGGGCGGCGAGCCGGACTCGCCGCCGAATCCGCCCGGGGTCGGGCGCCACCGGAGCGACGACGCCGGCGACGAATAGCGCCGCGCTCGGCGCCGGGCGGGATCAGCCCTCGGCGCCGAGCAGGATCGTCCGGACCACCGCGTCGGCGAGGAGCCGCCCGCGGTCGGTGAGGACGAGATGTTCGTCGGAGATCTCCGCGAGACCGTCGGCGACCACCGAGTCGGCGGCGACGCGCTCCCCGGCGTCGAGGACGCCGAGGGGCAACCCGGTCCTCAACCGGACCGCGAGCATCACGACTTCGGTGTGCACGTCCTCGGCGCTCAGGCGCTCGCTTCCGCCGACCGGCAGACGTCCGTCCGCGAGGATGCCTGCGTACCGCGCGGGATGCTTGACGTTCCACCACCGGGTTCCGCCGACGTGACTGTGCGCGCCGGGACCCGCTCCCCACCAGTCGCCGCCGTCCCAGTAGCCGAGGTTGTGGGCACAGCGCGCCGAAGGGTCTTGCGCGGCAGCCCAGTTCGATACCTCGTACCAGGTCATGCCTGCATCCCGGAGACGTGCGTCGATCCGCTCGTACCGTGTGGCGAGCACGTCGTCGTCGGGGGCGGGAAGCTCTCCCCGGCGCACCCGCCGGGCGAGCGCGGTGCCGTCCTCGACGATGAGCGCGTACGCGGACACATGATCGACGCCGGCGTCGAGCACCGCGTCGAGAGATGCCTCGAGGTCCGAGTCACGCTCCCCCGGTGTGCCGTAGATGATGTCGAGATTCACGTGGTCGAAGCCCGCTGCGCGGGCCTCCCGCGCCGCCGCGACCGGGCGTCCCGGAGTGTGGGTGCGGTCGAGTACGGCCAGCACGTGCGGCGCGGCGGACTGCATGCCCAGCGAGACCCGGGTGTATCCCGCGGCGCGGATGCGGTCGAAGAATTCGGGCGAGGTCGACTCCGGATTCGATTCGGTGGTCACTTCCGCACCGGGAGCGAGACCGAACGACTCCCGGACGGCGCCGAGGACATCTGCCAGCCCGTCCGCAGCGAGGAGCGACGGTGTGCCACCCCCGACGAACACCGTCTGCGCGGCCGGCGCGCCCCGGCCGGTGCCGCCGAGCATCTCCGCGCCGGCGGCGAGTTCCCTGCGCAGGCCCTCGAGCCACGATGCCGGCGAGGCAGCGCTGCCGAGTTCACCCGCCGTGTAAGTGTTGAAGTCGCAGTAGCCGCAGCGCGTCGCGCAGAAGGGGACGTGGACGTACACCCCGAACGGCCGGGTGCCCACTCCCTCGAGGGCGTGCTCGGACAGCGCGAAGCCGTCCTCGGCATCGGCGACACCTGATTTTCCCGCGGTGCGTTCACCGATTTCCGTCGTACTCACACCCCCAGTGTCCCAGACACGCGCGGGCCCGCGACCACGGCCGGGGCGCCTACCTCGACATTTCCCCCGAATTCGGTGGAAATAGCCGCCGAGTTTCGGAATCGCGCCGATGACATGGCACAATTGGCGACATGACCGGACCCGGAGTGCGACTCGTGGCTCGCCGCCACGTCGACCTCAAGCGCGTCTGTGCGTCATGCTGTCTGCCTTGCGCCGCCTGTTTCTGCGCCGACTGTCTGTAGTCGGCACCACCCGGCAATCCCCAGATCCCGCCGGGTCGAGGCGTGCTCGCAACGAGGTACAGCTCCCTCCTGCGCACTCGGCCCGTCAACGCACACTCCAGGAGACCCCGCATGACGTCGTCCACCGACGCCACTCCCACCGACGGTTCGGCAGCCCCAACCCGGCGTGCGGGGCGGCCCACCAAGACTCGCGCCGAAGGCCAGTGGGCTCTCGGCTACCGCGAGCCGCTCAACGCCAACGAGCAGACGAAGAAGGACGACAACCCTCTCAACGTCCGCCGGCGGATCGAAGAGATCTACGCGCACCAGGGCTTCGACAGCATCGACAAGTCCGACCTGCGCGGCCGCTTCCGCTGGTGGGGCCTCTACACGCAGCGCGAACAGGGCTACGACGGTACGTACACCGGTGACGAGAACCTCGACCTGCTCGAGGCCAAGTACTTCATGATGCGGGTGCGATGCGACGGAGGCGCGCTCAGCGCCGCGCAACTGCGCACCGTCGGCGAACTCTCCACCGAGTTCGCCCGCGACACCGCCGACCTGTCCGACCGCGAGAACGTGCAGTACCACTGGATCGAGGTCGAGAACGTTCCCGAGATCTGGCGCCGTCTCGAAGCGGTCGGATTGCAGACCACCGAGGCGTGCGGCGACTGCCCCCGCGTCGTGCTCGGGTCGCCGCTCGCCGGAGAGTCCCTCGACGAGGTCATCGACGGCACCCCGGCCATCGACGAGATCGTCCGCCGCTACATCGGCGACCCGAAATACTCCAACCTGCCGCGCAAGTTCAAGACCGCGATCTCCGGTCAGCAGGACGTCGTGCACGAGATCAACGATGTCGCGTTCGTCGGCGTCGAACATCCCGAGCACGGGCCCGGGTTCGATCTGTGGGTGGGCGGTGGCCTGTCCACCAACCCGATGCTCGCCCAGCGCGTCGGCGCCTGGATCCCGCGCGACGAGGTTCCGGACGTGTGGGAAGCGGTCGTCTCCGTCTTCCGCGACTACGGCTACCGCCGCCTGCGGGCGAAGGCGCGCCTGAAGTTCCTCATCAAGGACTGGGGCATCGAGAAGTTCCGCGAGGTGCTCGAACAGGAGTACCTGAAGCGTCCGCTGATCGACGGTCCCGCGCCCGAGAAACCGGCCCGGCCGATCGACCACATCGGCGTGCAGAAGATTCGCAACGGCCTCAACGCCGTCGGCTTCTCCCCGATCGCGGGACGGGTGTCGGGCACGGTCCTGACGAAGGTCGCGGACGCCGCCGAACGAATCGGTTCCGACCGTATCCGGTTCACCCCGTACCAGAAGCTGGTGATCCTCGACGTCGCCGACGACAAGGTCGAGGAGCTGATCGCCGAACTCGAGCCGCTCGGGCTGCGTGCCCGGCCGTCGCACTGGCGGCGCAACCTGCTGGCGTGCAGCGGAATCGAATTCTGCAAGTTGTCGTTCGTCGAGACCCGCAAGCGCTCGCAGGCACTCGCGCCGGAGCTCGAGCAGCGACTCGCCGACATCAACGCCGACCTCGACGTGCCGATCACGATCAACATCAACGGTTGCCCGAACTCCTGTGGCCGGTCGCAGATCGCGGACATCGGATTCAAAGGCCAGCTCGTCGACGACGGCGACGGGAAACAGGTCGAAGGCTTCCAGGTCCATCTCGGCGGCAGCCTCGGCCTGGACTCCGCATTCGGCCGGAAGCTGCGGCAGCACAAGGTGACCAGCGACGAGCTCGGTGACTACATCGAGCGCGTCGTGCGCAATTTCATGAAGCACCGCACCGAGGGCGAACGTTTCGCGCAGTGGGCCGTACGCGCGGAAGAAGCCGACCTGCGATGACCGAGACAACCGACGAGCGGACGGGGCAGATGACGATCGACGCCGCGACAGCCGACGAGCTGCGAGCGATAGCCGCGCGAGGTGCGGAAGAACTGGAAGGCGCGTCCACTCAGGAACTTCTGCGGTGGACCGACGAGACATTCGGGGCGCCCGTCGAAGGCGCACGCAGCGGATACATCGTCGCCTCCAACATGCAGGACGGCGTCCTGGTCCATCTCGCGGCGCAGCAGCGCCCCGGCGTGGACGTGCTGTTCCTCGACACCGGCTACCACTTCGCCGAGACCCTCGGGACCCGCGACGCCGTGGAACAGGTGTACGGCGTCAATGTCGTGAACGCCCGCGCCGCGGCCACCGTCGCCGAGCAGGACGCACTGCTCGGCAAGGATCTGTTCGCCCGCGATCCCAACGAGTGCTGCCGCCTGCGCAAAGTGGTGCCGCTGACCGAGTCCCTCCGGGGCTATCGCGCATGGGTCACCGGTATCCGCCGGGTGGAGGCACCCACTCGCGCGAATGCGCCGCTGATCTCCTTCGACGATGCGTTCGGCCTCGTGAAGATCAACCCGATCGCCGCGTGGTCCGACGAGGACATGCAGAACTACATCGACGAGCACGGAATTCTGGTCAACCCGCTCGTCGACGAGGGTTACCCGTCCATCGGGTGTGCCCCGTGCACTTCCAAACCACTTCCCGGGGCCGATCCGCGCAGCGGACGCTGGGCCGGCCGAGCCAAGACCGAATGCGGGTTGCACGCCTCATGACACTCACCGATCCGACTCCCACCACTGCCCGCGCCACGCTGGACGGCACCAAGTTCGACACTCTCGACGCGCTCGAGTCCGAAGCGATCCACGTCTTCCGTGAGGTCGCCGGGGAGTTCGAGCGGCCGGTGATCCTGTTCTCCGGCGGCAAGGACTCCACCGTCCTGCTGCACCTGGCGATCAAGGCGTTCTGGCCCGCACCGCTGCCGTTCGCACTGCTGCACGTCGACACCGGGCACAACCTGCCCGAGGTTCTCGACTTCCGCGACCACATCGTCGAGAAGTACAACTTGCGTCTGCACGTCGCGAGCGTCGAGGACTACATCGCCGACGGGCGGCTCACCGAGCGGCCCGACGGTATCCGCAACCCGCTGCAGACCGTCCCGCTGCTCGACGCGATCACCGAGAACCGTTTCGACGCGGTCTTCGGCGGTGGCCGGCGCGACGAGGAACGCTCGCGCGCCAAGGAGCGGATCTTCTCGCTGCGCAACGCATTCGGCCAGTGGGATCCGAAGCGGCAGCGCCCCGAGTTGTGGAACCTCTACAACGGCCGCCACTCCCCCGGAGAGCACGTCCGGGTGTTCCCGCTGAGCAACTTCACCGAACTCGACATCTGGCGCTACATCGCCCGCGAGGACGTCGAACTCGCGAGCATCTACTACGCGCACCAGCGCCCGGTCTACCGGCGCGACGGCATGTGGATGACGCCCGGCGTGTGGGGCGGCCCAGCCGACGGGGAGACCCTCGAAACCCGCTCGGTGCGCTACCGCACCGTCGGCGACGGCTCGACGACCGGCGCGATCCTGTCCGAGGCGGTCACCAACGAAGACATCCTCGACGAGGTCGCCGCGTCGCGGCTGACCGAACGGGGCGCCACCCGGGGCGACGACCGTGTTTCCGAAGCGGCCATGGAAGACCGCAAGCGAGAGGGCTACTTCTGATCATGAGCGACCTCCACGAGCCCGGCCTGCAGAGCGAGACGCAACTGCTGCGCCTCGCCACCGCGGGCAGCGTCGACGACGGTAAGTCCACCCTCGTCGGCCGGCTCCTGTACGACACCAAGTCGGTGCTCGCCGATCAGATCGACGCTGTGACACGAGCTTCGGTCGACAAAGGCCTCGACACCCCGGACCTCTCGCTGCTCGTCGACGGTCTGCGTGCCGAACGCGAACAGGGCATCACCATCGACGTCGCCTACCGGTACTTCGCGACCCCGAAGCGCAGCTTCGTGCTCGCCGACACCCCGGGGCACGTCCAGTACACCCGCAACACCGTCTCCGGCGCCTCGACCGCCCAGCTCGTGGTGTTGCTCGTCGATGCGCGCAAGGGGGTCATCTCTCAGACCCGTAAGCACGCCGCGGTGCTCGCGCTGCTCGGTGTGCCGAAGCTGGTACTCGCGGTCAACAAGATCGACCTCGTCGACGACCCCGCCGAGGTCTTCGGCCGGATCAGTGCGGAGTTCAACGAACTGACGGGTTCGCTGGGCTGGTCTCCCGACGACGTGCAGGAGATTCCGGTCTCGGCGCTGCACGGCGACAACATCGCGATCCGGAGCGAGAACACGCCCTACTACGACGGCCCGACGCTGATCGAGCACCTCGAGTCGGTGCCCGTCGACGCCGACGTGCACGGACGGCACGAGGTGGGTCTGCGCTTCGCGGTCCAGTACGTGATCCGGCCCCGTACCGCGGAGTTCCCGGACTACCGCGGGTACGCCGGTCAGATCGCCGCCGGATCGGTCCGGCCCGGCGACGAGATCGTCGTCCTGCCTTCGGGGGTCCGGTCCACGGTGCAGCGCATCGACACCGCCGACGGTGAACTCGACGTCGCACACGCCGGTCGCTCGGTCACTCTCGTTCTCACCGACGACGTCGATATCTCCCGCGGCGACCTGCTCGCCTCGCCCGGGGATGCACCCGAACCGCTCTCGGAGTTCGAGGCCACCGTGTGCTGGCTCGCCGAGAAGCCTCTGCGGCCCGGCGCGCGTCTGCTCCTCAAGCACGGCACTCGCACCACCCAGGCGATCGTCGGCACGCTCGAGGAACGATTCGACGAGCAGACCCTCACCTCGGAAGATCACCCGGAGTCCTTGGAGCTCAACGAGATCGCGCGTATCACGGTGCGTGTCGCGGAGCCGATCGCGGCGGACGACTACAAGGTCAACCGGCGTACCGGCAGTTTCCTGCTGATCGACCCGGCCGGCGGCAACACGCTCGCCGCCGGACTGGTGGGCAACGGCCTCGCGGACATCGAACTCGGAGATCGCGTCCCCGCATGATCCCGCTGATCGCCGTCGCGCACGGCAGCCGCGACCCCCGCTCTGCGCGGGCCGTGGCTGCCGCGCTCGCGGTGCTGCGGACAGAGCACCCCGAATGGGATGTGCGCCTCGCATTCCTCGATCTGAACACGCCGTCGGTACCGCAGGTTCTCGACGCCGTCGCCGCCGACGGGTACCGCCGCGCGGTCGTCGTACCGTTGCTGCTCGGCAGCGCGTTCCACGCCCGCGTCGACCTGCCCGCGATCCTCGCCGACGCACGCACCCGCACCCCCCCGCTCGAGGTGATGCGCGCCGACATTCTCGGCGACGACGCGCTCCTCGTCGCCGCCGCCCGCGACAGCATCGCGTCGACGGGTGTCGCGCTGGACGACCCGTCCGTCGGGGTTGCGTTCTGTGCCGTCGGCTCGCGCCGAGACGAGGCGAATACCGCCACGGCGCGCGTCGTTCCGCGGGTCACCGACGGCACCACATGGGCGGCCGTCCCGTGCTACGCCACGGCTGCCGAGCCGACTGCCGCCTCGGCGCTGGGACTGCTGGCCCGGTCCGGGTGCCGCACCCTCGTGGTCGCACCCTGGATGCTCGCTCCGGGGCTTTTGTGGGACCGGGCGTGTGCCGCTGCCGTCGAGGCGCATCCCGGCGTACGTATCGCCCCGACCCTCACCACGCATGCCGCCGTCGGGCACGTCGTCGCGGAGCGTTATCTCGCGGCGGTTCGGCGCGCCACCGTTCGCGCCGCCGCCTGACACGGCCGCCCGCTGCCGGGGATCCGGCTACCGAGAGCCCTGCTGCCCAGAACACGGCTGCCCTGAACACGGCTGCCCGACCTCGTTCGATGTCCTCGCGTTCACTTTTGTCCTATACAAGTAGGTGTTCCATCGAACACGAACGACCTCGGGCTCGGATCACTTCAGGGAGCGCACGTGCAGAACGAGTTACGCCGCTACATCGACCGTCTCCGCACCGAGGGATTCTCCGTGCGCGACGATCACGGCGAAGACCCCGACCTGATCGACATCGAGGGCAAAGCCGTCAACACGTGGCGCAAGAACTACCCGTACGACGAGCGTATGGATCGGGCGACCTACGAAGTCGAGAAATACCTGCTGCAGATCGAACTGCTCAAGTTCCAGGCATGGTCGAAGGAGAACGGCTCGAAGCACGTCATCGTCTTCGAGGGCCGTGACGCCGCCGGCAAGGGCGGCACGATCAAACGTTTCCAGGAATACATCAATGTCCGGCACGCCCGGGTGGTCGCGCTGAACAAGCCGTCCGACCGCGAGCAAGGGCAGTGGTACTTCCAGCGCTACGTCAGGCACTTCCCCACCGCGGGAGAACTCGTGATGTTCGACCGCTCCTGGTACAACCGCGCCGGTGTCGAACGGGTCATGGGATTCTGCACCGACGAGGAGTACGAACAGTTCGTCACGCAGGTCCCGATGTTCGAACAATTGGTCGTCGACTCCGGGATCTCGCTGACGAAGTTCTGGTTCTCCGTCACGCGGGACGAGCAGCGCACGCGGTTCGCGATTCGTCAGCTCGACCCGGTGCGGCGCTGGAAGCTCTCCGAAATGGACCTCGAGTCGCTCGAACGCTGGGAGGAGTACACCGCGGCGAAGGAAGAGATGTTCCTGCGTACCGACACCGACCTCACCCCGTGGACCACGATCAAGTCCAACGACAAGAAGCGCGCGCGGATCAACGCGATGCGCTTTTTCCTGAACCAGTTCGATTACGACGACAAGGACACCCAGGTGGTCTTTCCGGCCGATCCGAACATCGTGCAGCGAGGCAAGGACGCCGTCGGCGACTGAGTATCCGTTCCGACGCGATACGGCAGATTCGTTGCTCGACCGTGCGGCCTACCCCAGACTGAAGAAGACAGGGAGCGAGGATCCATGAGCACAGGAACACCGGCCGGGGGAATCGTGGTGGGGATCGACGGGTCCGACAGCGCGATGTACGCGGCCAGGTGGGCCGCCGCGATCGCACGCAAGCTCGGTGAACCGCTCCGGCTCGTCCACGCCCATCCCGGGGGCCCCGGCGACGACGACGAACCCACGCGCGCCGTGCTCGACGACGCCGAGGCCGCGGTCCTCGACACGGAGACGGCACGCCAGGCGACAGGCGAGCGCATCCCCGTGGGTGAGTTGGCGATCGAGAAGATTCCGGTGGCGGGCCGGCCCGCCAACGCGTTGTCCGACCTGTCGGCGTCGGCGCGGATGATCGTGCTCGGGCACACCACCACCAGCGAACTACAGTCCATGTTCCGCAGGTCCGACGTCGTGTACGTCGCCAACCACGCGGTCTGCCCGGTGGTGTCGTGGCGGAGTGAGAACGGTTTCCAGCCCCCGGACGGACGCCCGATCGTGGTCGGGGTCGACGGCACCGAACTCAGCTCCTCCGCGATCGCGGAGAGCTACATCCTCGCGGCGGCGCTGGAGGCACCGCTCGTCGCCGTGCACACCTGGGTGGAACAGTCCACGATCACGTACGGCGAAGATTCTCGCTTCACGGACTGGACGGATTTCGCGACGTTCGAGAGGGCCGGAATGGTGGAGTCCATGTCCGGCTGGGCTTCCCGATTTCCCGATGTGCAGGTCGAGCACCGGGTCGAGCGCGGCAAGCCCGACATCGTCCTGCTCCAGCACTCGGCCGATGCACAGCTGCTCGTCGTCGGCAGCCACGGCCGCAGCGCGAAGTCGTCCGCGATACTCGGCTCGACCAGCCAGGGACTCATCCACCACAGCTACTGCCCGGTGGCGATCTGCCGCACTAGGTGACAGGGACCGCGTCCAGTTGCGGCGCCCTCGTGGCGCGGGCGTAGACGGTCTCGCCCGCAGCCAACCCGAGGGCGTGCGCGTCTCCGCGGGTGACCTGGGCCGAGAACGGCTCGCCCGTCGCCTCGTTGCGCAACTCCACTCGCACCTCGAAACCGAGGTGCACGACGCGTTCGACGGTGGCGCGGGTGATGCCCAGTGTCTCGGCCGTTCCCTCGTGCTGCGCCAGCGCGAGTTCCGGCTGCCGTCCGAGCCGGATGTCGTGAGGTCGTACGAGTTGGCCGTTGAGCTTGGATACGGTGCCGAGGAACGACATCACGAAGGTGTTGGACGGCCGGTCGTACAACTCTTCCGGGGTTCCGACCTGCTCGATGCGGCCCTGATTCATCACCGCGATGCGGTCGGCGACGTCGAGCGCTTCTTCCTGGTCGTGAGTCACCAGCACCGTGGTGACGTGAACTTCGTCGTGCAGACGGCGCAACCAGGTCCGCAGGTCGGTGCGGACCTTGGCGTCGAGTGCGCCGAACGGCTCGTCGAGAAGCAGCACACGGGGATCGACCGCGAGTGCTCGCGCCAGGGCCATGCGCTGGCGCTGACCACCCGAGAGTTGCGCGGGGTAGCGGGACTGGAAACCGCCCAGGCCGACGATCTCGAGGAGTTCGTTGACCTTCTTCTCGATCTCCGGCTTGGGCCGCTTGCGGATCTTCAGCCCGAACGCGACGTTCTCCCGCACCGTCATGTGCTTGAACGCGGCGTAGTGCTGGAAGACGAATCCGATATCGCGCTTCTGCGGCGTCACGGTGGTCACGTCCTCACCCGCGATGTGGACGGTGCCGCCGTCCAGCGACTCGAGACCCGCGATGGACCGCAGCAACGTCGACTTCCCGGACCCGGACGGCCCGAGCAGCGCGGTGAGCGACCCCGACGGGATGTCGAGGCTGACATCGTCGAGTGCCGCGAAGCTGCCGTAATTCTTGCGTGCCCCGGTGACGGTGATCATTCTTCGGTGCTCCTCTTGCGGTCGAGCAGGGTCATCAGCAGCAGGACGATCACCGCGATGGCCATGAGCAGGGTCGCGGCGCTGTAGGCGCCGAAGGTGTTGTGGTCGTCGATGTAGCGGGCATGCACGAGCAGAGTCAAGGTCTGGGAAACACCGGGGAAGCCCGACGAGACCATGATGACGGCACCGAACTCACCGAGCGCGCGGGCAACGGTCAGCACCACTCCGTAGGTCAGTCCCCAGCGGATGGCCGGCAGCGTGATCCGCCAGAACGTCTGCCAGGTATCGGCCCCGAGGGTCGCGGCTGCCTGTTCCTGTTCCTCACCGATCTCGTACAGGACCGGTTCGACCTCGCGGACCACGAACGGCAGGGTCACGAAGATCGTGGCGATCACCATGCCGGGGAGCCCGAAGATCACCTTGAATCCGAGGGATTCGACGGCACCGAACCAGCCGTTGGCACCCCACAGCATGATCAGCGCGACACCGACCACGATCGGCGACACGGCGAACGGCAGGTCGACGACGGCTTGCAAGAGGCGGCGGCCGGGAAACCGGCCACGGACGAGTGCGAGCGCCACGACGATGCCGAACACCACGTTGACGGGTACGACGATCGCGACGATCAGCAGCGAAAGATTCAGGGCGGAGATCGCCGCCGGGGTGCTGATCGACTCGGCGAAGGCGCCGATTCCGTTCTCGAACGTGCGGTACAGGATCACGCCGATGGGCACGAGCAACAGGACGAACAGATACCCGAGCGCGATCGTGCGCAGCGAGATCTTGACGGGAAGCGACACGTTCACCGGTCGTTCTCCTGTCTGCGGAGGCCACGGCTCGCGACCCAGCGGAGCACGAAGAGGGCGACGAAGGCGATGAGCAGCAGCACCACCGACACGGCCGCGGCATTGACGGGCCGATCGATCTCGATCTGCTGCTGGATGTACTGGGAAGCGACCTGGGTCTGATACGGAATGTTGCCGCCGATGAGCACGATCGAGCCGTATTCACCGATGGCACGCGCGAACGCCAGGCCGGTGCCGCCGAGAATTGCCGGCGCGAGCACCGGCAGGACCACGGTGCGGAAGATCGTGAAGTTGTTCGCCCCGAGCGACGCGGCAGCCTCCTCCACCTCCCGGTCCACCTCGATGAGTACCGGCTGCACGGCCCGGACGACGAACGGCAGCGTGACGAACGCCAGGGCGATCACCAGGCCGGGCTGGGTCGCGTTCAGTTGCAGCCCGATGGGACTCTGCGGCCCGTACAGCGAGAGCAGCACGATGCTCGCGACGATCGTCGGCAGGGCGAACGGCAGGTCGATCAGCGCGTTGACGACCTTCTTACCGGGAAACTCGTCGCGGACGAGGACCCAGGCGACGATCGTGCCCATCACCGCGTTGATCGCGGCGACCACGATCGAGACGCCGACGGTCACGCGCAGGGTTGCGAGGGCAGCGGGAGCGGTGACCGCGTTCCAGAACCCACCGAATCCGTCCGACAGCGAATGGGCGGCAAGCGCAGCGAGGGGCAACAGGACGATCAGGCTCAGCCACAGCGTGGCCACGCCGATCCCGAGAGGTCCGACGGTGCCGGTGATCCGTGCTCTGCGTGTGCGACGACGAGCCGCCGGCGCGGGAGGCGTTGCTCCCGCACCGGCAGTCTGCTCGGAAATGCTCAAGACGACGCTCTACTTCGTGGCGTTGTCGTAGACGATCGCGATCGAGCCGGAACCGTCCGCGAACAGTTCTTCGTTGACCGTGTCCCAGCCGCCGAGATCGGCGACGGTCCACAGCTTCTCCGGCTCCGGGAAGTCCGCGGCGAACTCTGCCGCCACGGCAGGATCGACGGGCCGGAACCCGGCCTCGGCCCACAGACGCTGGCCTTCGGGGGTGTAGAGGAAGTCGTTGAACGCCTGTGCCTTCTCGGCGTTCGGCGAGTTCTTCAGGACCGCGGCAGGATTCTCGATCTTGAATGTGACAGGCGGAGTGACGTGTTCGACGGGGTCACCGTTGCGCTCGATGAACAAGGCTTCGTTCTCGTAGCTCAGGAGAACGTCGCCGGTCCCCTGCAGGAACGTCTCGGTTGCCTCGCGCCCCGACTTCGGCTGGACCTTGACGTGATCGTTGACCAGGGCGGTGACGTAGTCGATCCCGGCCTGCGGGTCTTCACCACCGTTGCTGAGGGCCGCGTACGGTGCCAGCAGATTCCATTTCGCGGAGCCCGAACTGAACGGATTGGGGGTGACCACCTCGACGTCGGGACGCAGGAGATCGTTCCAGTCCCGGATGTTCTTGGGGTTTCCCTCACGCACCACGATGGTGACGACCGAGCCGAACGGCACACCCCCGTAAGCGTTTTCGTTCCACGCTTCGTCGACGAGCCCGGCCTCGACGAGGCGGGTGACATCGGGCTCGACGGAGAAATTCACGAAGTCGGCCGCGGCCCCGTCACGCACCTTCCGCGACTGGTCCCCCGACGCTCCGTAGGACTGCTGGAAAGCGACGTCCGTGCCCGCTTCGGTTTCCTCGAAGGCAGGGATGAGCAGGTCGTATCCGACCTTCGGCACGGCGTAGGCGTAGAGGTTGATCGTGCCGGCGGAGCCGTCGCCGCCACCCTCGGCGCCTGCGGTGTCGCTCGACCCGCCGCTGCACGCGGTCAGTGCCGTCACGGTGGCCGCCGCCACTGCGGCAACGAGAACTCTGGTGCGCTTCTTCATGACACAAGCCTCCTGAGGGGCTGTTCGGTGAGGTGATCGAACGGACGACGGCAACGCCACCCGGCACACCACGAACCGGGGTGAGTCAGGGCGACGGAATCATCCGTGAGGGGAGCGCGGCGGACAGAGCGAGAACACTCCCCGCCGAAAAGAGGGACCGGGTCGAGAAACAGGGTCAGCGACAACAGTCGATATCGGCAACCGAGGGCATACCTACAGCGATCAACGCCAGTTCATGGCGGATTCGAGGTAGCGCGGTCGCGGTCACTCGGCAGACTCTAGCAGAGGCTGTGGGGCTCCCGAAACCGACGTTTCGGGCGACGAAGCAGGTGTCAGCGGGTCAGTAACCAGGCGATGACGACGAGCAGCAGCAGGGCGATCAGCGCCAGGGTCACACGCGAGCGCGGCATGTCAGCAATCCTCCGGGTCCGGGGCGGGCGATACGGGTTCGCGGCGTCCGACCATCGCGAACGCTCCGGCGATCACGCGGTCCAGCAGCCAGGCGACGCCTCCGCACAGCGGCACCAGCACAACGAGTACGAGTGCCGACTGCGGCACAAAGGACAGTCCCGCGAGCCACAGCTCGAAACCGTCCCACCACGATGCCAGTCGATCCACTCTCCTCACCTTAGTGGCTGCCGGAACTCGTCCGTACGCAGCCCGGCAATGCCGCCCCGGACAGCTCCCTTCGCGGGATCATGGGGGGATGGCTTCGTCACACCGCCTCCGGGTCGCCGCACTGCACGACAGCCCGCATCCGCCGATCGACGATTATGCGTTCCTGTCCGACTGTGAGACGACGTGCCTGATGGCGCGCGACGGATCGGTGGAATGGATGTGCCTGCCGCGCCCGGACTCCCCCAGCGTGTTCGGCGCGGTCCTCGACCGCAGTGCCGGCCGGTTCCGTCTCGCACCGCACAACCGCAGCGTTCCGGCGGCGCGCCGTTATCTGCCCGGCGGGCTCGTCCTCGAGACGACGTGGCAGACCGACACGGGCTGGATGGTGGTGCGCGACGCGCTGGTGATGGGGCCCTGGTACGACGTCGACGAACGCTCCCGTACCCATCGGCGCACCCCGTCGGACTGGCAGGCCGAGCACGTTCTGCTCCGTACCGTTCGCTGCGTCAACGGCACGGTCGAACTGGACATGTCGTGCGAGCCCGCCTTCGACTACCACCGGTGCGGCGCCGAGTGGCGGTACACCGGAAAGGTATACGAGGAAGCGACGGCGATGCGGGCCGGCGCACCCGACGAACAACCCCAGTTGCGGTTGACCACCAACCTCCGGATCGGCATCGAGGGTGGTGAAGCGCGCGCCCGTACCCGGCTCGACAAGGGTGACTCGGTGTTCGTCGCACTGTCGTGGTCGGAACTGACGCCGCCGCGGACGTTCGCCGACGCGGTCGCGAAGATGACCAGCACGCAGGATTTCTGGCGGGAATGGATCACCACCGGGCGCTTCCCGGATCATCCCTGGCGTACCTATCTGCAGAGCAGCGCCGTGATCCTCAAGGGTCTGACCTACGCCCCCACCGGCGCACTGCTTGCGGCACCGACCACTTCCCTTCCGGAAACACCTGGCGGAGAACGGAACTGGGACTACCGCTACGCCTGGGTTCGCGACTCGACGTTCGCACTGTGGGGCCTGCACACACTCGGGCTGGACCGCGAAGCCGACGACTTCTTCTCGTTCATCCTCGACGTCTCGCAGAACGCCGACGGGAGCGACCGCACATTGCAGGTGATGTACGGGGTGGGCGGCGAGAGCTCACTTCCCGAGTCGACACTCGACCATCTCAGCGGATACGACGGCGCCAAGCCGGTCAGGATCGGAAACGACGCGTATCAGCAACGCCAGCACGATATCTGGGGAACTCTTCTCGACTCGGTGTACCTGCACGTGCGTTCTCGGCGGCAGATCCCCGAATCGCTGTGGCCGATCTTGCGTCAGCAGGTCGAGGAAGCTGCCGCTCATTGGCGCGAACCGGACCGGGGCATATGGGAAGTGCGCGGCGACCCGCAGCATTTCACGTCGTCGAAGGTGATGTGCTGGGTAGCTCTCGATCGCGGCGCGAAGCTTGCCGACCTGCACGGCCGGGACAGCCACGCGCGGCGGTGGGCGGCGACCGCCGACGAGATCAAGGCGGACATTCTCGAGCACGGCGTCGACGAAAGAGGCGTGTTCACACAGCGATACGGAGACCCGTCACTCGACGCCTCTACCCTGCTGATCCCGTTGTTGCGCTTCCTTCCCGCCGACGACCCCCGGGTGCGCGCGACGGTACTGGCCGTGGCCGACGAGCTGACCGAAGACGGACTGGTGCTGCGCTATCGCGTCGAGACCACCGACGACGGACTCTCGGGCAAAGAGGGAACCTTCACGATCTGCTCGTTCTGGCTGGTGTCGGCACTCGTGGAGATCGGGGAGGTCGAACGTGCCGCAGCGCTCTGCCATCGCCTGCTCGAGTTCGCCAGTCCCTTGAAGTTGTACGCGGAGGAGATCGATCCCGAATCCGGTCGACATCTCGGCAACTTCCCGCAGGCGTTCACGCACCTGGCGCAGATCAACGCGGTGGTGCACGTCATCCGCGCCGAGAGCAGAGTCCACACGGGGGAATTCCGCCCGGGACACCCGATCACCTGACCGGTGTCGTTCCCGCCGCCCCGCGTCAGCGGAAACGGGCCAGAAGCGCTTCCGCTGACGCCGCGATCTCGCGGATGACCTGTCCCGCGGGTCGCTCCTCCCGCACCGAGCCGACAGCCTCCCCCGCGTAGACCACACCGATATCGGGATCGTCGCCGGTGTACGCCTCGGCGAGGACGTCCTCGTCGGCGACTGTGCCGTGGAAGCGGTCGGTGAACGCATTCGTCAGCGCGCGCCCACCCCACCGTGACGGCCACGGTTGATGCCGGGCCTTGTCGAAGATGTCGGTGTAGACGGTATCCGCGCTCCCGGCGTCGACGACCTTCGTGCGCGCGTACTCGGGGCCGACCGTTTCCGGGCTCGCCAGCAGCGCGGTCCCGACGAACGCGCCCTGCGCCCCGGCTGCCAGAACCGCGGCGAGTCCCCGTCCGGTGGCGATTCCGCCCGCGGCGAGCACCGGCAGCGACGTGGACTCGAGAACCTCCTGGAGCAGCGGCAGAGTGCCGACCCTGCCCGTGTGCCCGCCGGCCTCGTGTCCCTGGGCGACGACGGCGTCCACGCCCGCCGCCTCGACGACCCGGAGATCGTCGAGCGTGTTGATCTGCGAGAGGACCAGCGCGCCGGCCTCGCGGACCCGGTCGACGTACGGGGCCGGATCGCCGAACGACAACGCGACCACCTGTGGACGGTGCGCGAGAACAGCAGCGAGCAGTGAATCGTCGTCGGCCAGCGACCACGTCATCAACCCGAACCCGACCGGCCCGTCCCCGATGTCGCGGGCGACGCGCACTTCGGCGTCGAGCCACTCGGGGGTGTTGTACCGGGCCGCTCCGATGAGTCCGAGGCCGCCGGCTTTGGTCACCTCTCCCGCCAGCACACCCCCGGCGCGCCCGCCCATCGGCGCCCCCACGAGCGGGACGGAGATTCCGAGTGTCCGGGTCAGCCAGGTGTCGAGCACTGGTTCTCCTTCGGGGGGCCGCGCGAGAACTACTCCGGGAACTACTTCTTGGGCTTGTCGGACGCGGCGTCGGACGAGAGCGCCGCGACGAATGCCTCCTGAGGCACCTCGACACGACCGATCGTCTTCATGCGCTTCTTGCCTTCCTTCTGCTTCTCGAGCAGCTTGCGCTTACGGCTGATGTCGCCGCCGTAGCACTTCGCGAGCACATCCTTACGGATGGCCCGGATATTCTCGCGCGCAATGATTTTCGATCCGATCGCCGCCTGGATCGGCACCTCGAACTGCTGACGCGGAATCAGCTCACGCAGCTTGGTGGTCATCTTGTTGCCGTACGCGGCCGCGGCGTCCTTGTGCACGATCGCACTGAAGGCATCGACGGCTTCGCCCTGCAACAAGATGTCCACTTTCACCAACGCCGATTCCTGCTCGCCGGACTCCTCGTAATCGAGGCTGGCGTAGCCGCGGGTGCGCGACTTCAGGGAATCGAAGAAGTCGAAGATGATCTCCGCCATCGGCAGCGTGTACCGCAACTCGACGCGGGTCTCGGAGAGGTAGTCCATGCCACCGAGCTCGCCGCGGCGGGACTGGCACAACTCCATGATCGAGCCGATGAATTCGCTGGGCGAGATGATCGTGCACTTGACGATCGGCTCGTAGATCGCCCTGGCCTTGCCCTCGGGCCAGTACGACGGGTTGGTGACGATGGTTTCCTGACCGCCCTCGAGCACCACGCGGTAGACGACGTTCGGCGCGGTGGAGATGAGATCGAGGCCGAACTCGCGCTCGAGACGTTCTCTCGTGATCTCCATGTGCAGCAGACCGAGGAAGCCACACCGGAAACCGAACCCGAGCGCGACCGACGTCTCGGGCTCGTAGGTCAGCGCTGCGTCGTTGAGTTGCAACTTGTCGAGCGCGTCGCGCAGGTCCGGGTAGTCCGAGCCGTCGACGGGGTAGAGACCCGAGTACACCATGGGCCGCGGCTCGCGGTATCCCGTGAGCGGTTCGGTGGCGCCGTTGCGCGCGAGCGTCACCGTGTCGCCGACCTTCGACTGACGCACGTCCTTCACGCCGGTGATGAGGTACCCGACCTCGCCGACGCCGAGGCCCTGGGTGGGCTTGGGCTCGGGCGAGACGATGCCGACCTCGAGCAGTTCGTGCGTGCTGCCGGTGGACATCATCTTGACCTTCTCGCGCGGCACGATCCTGCCGTCCACCACGCGCACGTACGTGACGACACCGCGGTAGGTGTCGTACACGGAGTCGAAGATCATGGCGCGCGCCGGCGCGTCGGCATCACCGACGGGAGGCGGCACCTTCCGGATCACCTCGTCGATCAGAGCCGGGACGCCTTCGCCCGTCTTGCCCGACACGCGGAGAACGTCCGACGGCTCGCATCCGATGATGTTCGCGATCTCGGCGGCGTAGCGATCGGGATCCGCGGCGGGCAGATCGATCTTGTTGAGGACCGGAATGATCGTCAGGTCCTTGTCGAGCGCGAGGTACAGGTTCGCGAGCGTCTGCGCTTCGATGCCCTGCGCCGCGTCGACCAGCAGCACCGCACCCTCACAGGCCTCGAGTGCTCGCGACACCTCGTAGGTGAAGTCGACGTGGCCGGGCGTGTCGATCAGGTGCATCACGTACTCTTCGCCGTCGTACTTCCACGGAAGCCGGACGTTCTGCGCCTTGATCGTGATGCCACGTTCGCGCTCGATGTCCATGCGGTCGAGGTACTGCGCGCGCATCTGCCTTTCCTCGACGACGCCGGTGAGCTGCAGCATCCGGTCCGCGAGCGTCGACTTGCCGTGGTCGATGTGCGCGATGATGCAGAAGTTCCGAATCTTCCCGGGGTCCGTGAAGGTGGTGTCGGCGAAGGTGCTGATGTCGTGCTCCTGACTCGGGATGGCAACGGTCGTGCAGACCGCGGTCACACCAGCAGAATATCCAAGCCTGCGCGTGCTCGGGACCCCGGCCGGGGCTCGGCTCACCGAGCCCGGTGCTCACCGGCTCGCTAAGCTCGGTCCTCGTGGCTGGCACATGGAAGAAACTAGGCATGCAACTGGGCCGCCTCGCGGCCCAGCAGGGCCCGAAACTGTACAAGCAACTGCAGCAATCCGGAGCGCTGGACAAGGCTCGGACCGCTATCGGTAACGCGGCCGCCGGAACGGCCGCGGGCGGCACGGCCGCGGCTACCCGCGGTCCGGTACCGGGACGGCCGGTGGCGTCGCACAGCGCTCCCACGGCGCAGCGCGCCCGGCGAGTCGCGTACTCCCCGGATCTGGACGGCCGTGCCGATCCCGGTGAGATCGTCTGGACCTGGGTTGCCTACGAGGAGGACGCGAGCCAGGGCAAGGACCGGCCGGTCCTCGTCGTGGGCCGCGACGGCCACACGCTGCTGGGCCTGATGCTGTCGTCGAACAGCGACCGCGACGGACATCCGGACTGGGTCGGGATCGGTAAGGGACGCTGGGACCCGGAGGGCCGGCCGAGCTGGATCCGGCTCGATCGCGTGATCGACGTGCCCGAGGACGGCATCCGCCGGGAGGGCGCGATCCTCGAGCGGTCGCGGTTCGAGCAGGTCGCGAGCCGGCTCCGGTCCGACTACAGCTGGCAGTAACCGCCCACAACCGGCGATACCGGCACGAGACGACGCCCGGCGGCCCCGAACCCCGCCGGGCGTCGTCTCGTCAGGCGTCGTCTCGTCAGGCGTCGTCTTGTCAGGAGGGACGCAGTCCCTGCCGTCGGCCGAACAGGAACGCGTAGACGAGTGCGCCGAGCGCACCGCCGATCAGCGGGAAGACGATGAACAACCAGAGTTGCCCCAGCGCGCCGTTCTGATAGAACGCGACGGCAAGGCTGCGGGCGGGATTCACCGACGTGTTGTCGATCGGGATCGAGATCAGGTGGATCACCGCGAGCGTGAAGCCGATGGCAATTCCGGCGATCGGCACGTCGGCGATTCGGTCGGTGCTCGAGAGCACCACGAACACGAGTAACGCGGTCAGGAGTATCTCGACGGCCATCGCGGCCCCGATCCCGTACCCGTTTTCGAGGACACCGCCGAGCGGCCCCCGGATCGCGGACGGACTGTGGGCGCCCCAGCCGTTCGCACCGAGACCGTCCGCCGCACGGTTGTACGACGGGAGCGACGAGGCGATCGCGTAGATCGTCACACCCGCCACCAGACCACCGATGATCTGGGCAATCCAGTAGCCCACCGCGCGTACGGCAGTGACCTGGCCGACGATGAGATGGCCGAGTGTCACCGCCGGGTTCACGTGACAGCCCGAAATCGGGCCGATGGTGTAGACGAGGAACAGCAGCGTCAGGCCGAAGGCCAGCGCGACGCCGAGTTGCCCCACGTAATCGCCCGCGAAGACAGCGGTTCCGACCGCCGAGAACACCAGCACGAAGGTGCCGATGGCCTCGGCCGCGCACCGTCGGAGATCGGAATAGTCCGTGGGGTCCGCGACTTCCTGCGCCGTTTCGTGTTCGGCTCTGCCAACCGGGCGATCCGGTTCACGGACCCCGTAGTCCGGTTCTCCGGCGGTTCTCTGCGCGGGATCGGGTATCGGTTCACGGGCAGGGTCGCGTTCGGGTTCCATGAGTTCCCCTCGGAGGTCGTGGTCCCGCACATCCGCCGGACCTACCTACACCGGACACCATCGAATCGTCTTGCCGCAGCGTCGTTCGCTCGTGAGCACACTACGCAAGTCGCGTCACCTCCACAACGACTTCCTGCGCCGCGGCGCTTCCGCCCATGTAAATACCTTTGAGTGGCGGGACATCTCCGTAGTCTCGGCCGATTCCCACCGACACATGTTGCTCGCCCACGAATCTCGCGTTGGTCGGGTCGTATCCCCACCACCCGCCGGTCCAGGCCTGAATCCACGCGTGGGATTGACCTTCGACGGTCTTGCCGATCTCCGCGTCCGCAACCGGATGCAGATACCCGGAGACGTACTGTGCGGGAATCCCCATGGCCCGCAACAGCAAAAGGGTCAAATGGGCATAATCCTGACAAACACCCTGCCGCTCCTCGTAGGCCTGAATTGCGGAGGTGTGCACGCCGGTCGTTCCCGGGACGTAATCCATCTGTTCGTGCACCCATTGCGCCGCCGCGACCACCGCGTCGACAGGATCGAGCCCCTTTGCGAGGTCACGCGCCGTTTTGGCGAGCGACTTGTCCGCGGGAACGTAGCGGCTCGGCAACAGCAATTCGTCGTATCGGTCCCTGGTGTCGGGTTCGCGGATCACGTCCCACCCCGCGGGTTCCTCCAGCGGATCGAGCGAATCCGTTTCCACAACAGACAAACCGGTCACTTCGAGCGAGGTGTGCGGCGCATGGAGATCGAACGCCGTCACGCCGCTTCCCCAGTAGTCCGTGTACCGATAGGACCGCGTCGCGGGAGTCGTCTCGACGCGGCTGAGAATCACCGTCTGACGGTTGTCGGACCGCGGCGTCAGACGCGCCTCGTTGTACGACGCCGTGACCGGCCCCGCGTACTCGTAGCCGGTCTTGTGGACCACGCGCATACGCCAGCTCACAGTTCTCCCTCCAGAAGCATGTCGTCTTCACCGTCGTTGCGAGCGGAACTCCACGCCACCCAGGGCGCCGCATGGAAGTACTGGAGTGCGATCGCCTCACCGACCTGCCGGCACATCTCCTGCAGCGCGACAAGCCGTTCGGCGAGTTCCTCGAGAAGTACCCCGGGGCGGATGAACTCGAGTTCGCTGCGGGCACGTCCGAGCAACCGCTGCGCTTCGTTGCGCGCACCGAACCGGTAGTCGGTCTGGTCGTCGAGTTCGGTGAGGCACTGCTCCGCCTGCCGGATGGCGGAGAACACCGAGCGGGGGAAAAGCCTGTCGAGCATCATGAATTCGACGATGCGGCCGGCGTCGAGCGCACCACGATAGGTGCGCAGGTACGTGTCGTATCCACCGGCCGAACGCAACACCGTCGCCCACGTCGGCGACGTGGGGCGGTCGCCGGCGCGGGACAGCAGCAGCCGGACGATCATGTCGACCCGTTCGATGGAACGGCCGAGCAACAGGAACCGGTACCCGTCGTCCCGGCACAGCGTGCTGTCGGCCAGGCCCGCGAACATCGCGCCGCGGTCTTCGACGTATCGGAAGAACTCGTGGGGCCCCAGTCGTTTCGCCGCCCGTTCCCGCTCGGCGAGGGCGTTGTAGGTGGTGTTGAGGCACTCCCACATCTCGGTGGAGGTGACTTCACGTGCACCGCGCGCGTTCTCACGCGCGTGCGAGATGGTGTCGAGGATCGATCCCGCGCCGTCCCGCCCGAACGCGACGATGTCGATGACGGTCTGCACGTCGAGTTCACCTTCGGGCGCGCTGAACCCGAGCACCCGCAACAGCTGGCGGCACGTGCGGTCGGGGTCCACCGTCGAATCTTCGAGCAGTTGGTGGACCGCGACATCCATGATGCGTGCCGTGTCGTCGGCTCGCTCGACGTAACGTCCGATCCAGAACAGCGACTCCGCATTTCGTGCGAGCATCAGCAGTCCCCCTCATTGTGTTGCTGTTGCTGTTGCTGTTGCTGTTGCTGCTCGGTGGTCAGTTCCGGCCCCCGGTCGGGTTGTTTGACCTCGGCTCGCTCCTCGACGAACCCCTCCCCGCCCAGTTCGCTCTCGGTATCCGAACTCCGGCTGGCGAGAACCCAGGTGTCCTTGCTTCCGCCGCCTTGGCTGGAGTTGACCACCAGCGACCCCTCGGGCAGCGCGACACGCGTCAATCCGCCCGGAAGAATCCAGATGTCCTCACCATCGTTGACCGCGAACGGACGCAGGTCGGCGTGGCGGGGAGCCAATGTGTCGCCCGCCCTGGTCGGGACGGTGGACAACTGCACGACCGGCTGAGCGATCCAGGCGCGGGGGTTCGCCCGGATCTTGCGGGCCATGGTCTTCAGTTCGGTGGCCGAGGCGTCGGGCCCGAACACGATGCCGTATCCGCCCGAGCCTTCCACCGGCTTGATGACGAGTTCGTCGATACGGTCGAGAACCTCTTCCCGTTCTTCGTCGAGCCAGCAGCGCAGCGTGTCGACGTTGGGCAGGAGGGGCTTTTCACCGAGGTAGTAGTCGATGATGTCCGGTACGTACGTGTAGACGAGTTTGTCGTCTCCGACGCCGTTGCCGACCGCGCTCGAGATGACCACGTTGCCTGCTCGTGCCGCATTGAGCAGACCGGCGACCCCGAGCACCGAATCGGGGCGGAACTGGAGCGGATCGAGGAAATCGTCGTCGATGCGGCGGTAGATGACATCGACCTGCTGCTCACCTTCCGTGGTGCGCATGTAGACGATGTTGTCCCGGCAGAACAGGTCACGCCCCTCGACGAGTTCGACGCCCATCTGCCGTGCCAGGAGCGAGTGCTCGAAGTACGCCGCGTTCGCCAGACCCGGAGTGAGAACGACCACCGTGGGGTCGGCAGCGTTCGGCGCGGCCGCGGCTCGGAGCGCTCGCAGCAGGTGCAGCGCGTAGTCACCGACGGGACGCACCTTGTGCTGGACGAACAGGTCGGGAGCGACGCGAGCCATGACGCGCCGGTTCTCCATGACGTAGGACACCCCGGACGGTGAGCGGAGGTTGTCCTCGAGTACCCGGAAGGTCCCTTTCTCGTCGCGGATCAGGTCGACTCCTGCGACGTGGATGCGCACTCCGTTCGGCGGGACGATGCCCGCGGCCTGCCGGTGGAAGTGGTCACACGAGGTGACGAGCCGCTTCGGAATGACGCGGTCCCGCAGGATGCTCTGCTCGCCGTAGATGTCGGCGAGGAACAACTCGAGCGCCCGCACCCGCTGCCGGATGCCTTTCTCGAGCCGGTTCCACTCGGCGGCGGCGATCAGGCGCGGCACCATGTCCAGCGGAAAGGGCCGCTCCTGGCCCGACAGCGAGAAGGTCACACCCTGGTCGGTGAACGCCCGGCCGACCGCGTCGGTGCGCGCGGCGAGATCCTCGGGTCCCTTCGACTCGAGGATCTGATGCAGGCGGCGATACGGCGCCCGGACCTTGCCGTCCGCGTCGAACATCTCGTCGTACGCCAGGCGATCGGGATTTCTCGCGTAACCGTCGAAAACGTCGGGGTTTTTCCTGCGGTGCCTGGCCGGGGACGCGCCCGGCGCAGTAGGGGTACGGCGACTCATGCCGGAATCGTTCTATATGGGAGGGGGTTGTGCACAATCCGACATCGAACTGTCTCGCCGGGGAAACACAGCGGACATCACGCTCGCGCCGGTTTGGGCTTTGCCTGCCTTCTTGGTATCGTTGCCTGTCGGTGCCTAGTGCATCCAGAGCTTTCCAACCAGCTACCAGCAACACGACAGGATTCTACGCGTGGCCAACATCAAGTCCCAGGTGAAGCGAATTCGCACCAACGAGCGCAACCGGCTCCGGAACCAGTCGGTGAAGTCGGCGCTCCGTACCGCGATCCGCTCCTTCCGCGAGGCCGCGGCCGCTGGCGACAAGGACAAGGCCACCGAGCTTCTCGTCGCCACCAGCCGCAAGCTCGACAAGGCAGCCAGCGCGGGTGTCATCCACCCCAACCAGGCCGCAAACAAGAAGTCTGCACTGGCCAAGCTCGCCAACTCGCTCTGAACGTAGTTCCGAGGTAGTAGACGCGAGCTCTGCTTCCGAAGGCCGCTCCCCACACCGGGGAGCGGCCTTCGTTGTCTTCCGAGGATCCCGCACCGGTGGCGGCCCGGCCGGAACCGGGCTCGCCCGGTATCAGCCGGCGAGCTGGGCCACGGTACGTACGGCGTACTCGAGTGCGTAGTCGGGGTCGGCGGCCGCACCCTTGACGTCGGCGTTGAGCGCGGCCACCACGCCGAGCGCCGTGCCGATCGAGGCGGGCGCCCAGGCTCGGGCCTGTGCCTGCGCCTTCTTGACCTTCCACGGGGGCATTCCGAGACCGGACGCGAGGGCGAACGGGTCGCCGCGACCGGCCGAACCGACCCGCGCGATGGTATGCACCGCGTCGGCGAGCGCGTCGGCGAGCAGGACATGCGCAACCCCACGGTGCATCGCCCACCGCAGCGCCTCGAGAGCACCGGCCGTATCGCCCGTGACAGCCTTCTCGGCGACATCGAAACCCGTGATCTCCGCCTTGCCGGAGTAGTAGCGCCGCACCGCCGCGGCGTCGATCTTGCCGCCCGTGTCCGCCACCAGCTGACTGCACGCTGCGGCCAATTCCCGCAGATCGGATCCGACGGATTCGATGACCAACTGCTCGACGGCTGATGCGACCCGTACGTCGACCGCCTGGAACTCCTTGTGGACGAAGGCGCGTACCCACGCCGCGCGGTCTCCGGCCTTCGCGGGCGCCGCACAGTCGTGCTCCACCGCACCGCACGACCGCAGACCACCGACCATCGCCTTGGCGCGTCCCCCGCCGTTGTGAACGACGGCGAGTGTGACGCCGTCGGGCACGGCGCCCGCGGCGTCGAGGATCAGCGCTGCCGCATCCTTGCCGGCCTCGCCCGCGGACTCGAGGATCACGACCCGGTCCTCGGCGAACAGCGACGGGCTCAGCAACTCGGCAAGTTCGGGAGGTGACGCGTCGCCGGCACGCAACCGCGTCACCGGAAGATCGGTGCCGGCCCCGCTCCGGGCACGCACGGCGGCGACGATCTTCGCAATTGCACGATCGATCAGGAGTTCCTCGTCGCCGAGGAGCAGATGCAAAGGAGAATCGCTCACGGCTCGATGGTGTCACGGCGGTCCGACACCACGGCCAAGGCCCCCGACCCCGCGCGCACCACCGCGACATCGCCGTGCCGGTCGGTGCTGAGCACCCGGGTACCGAGCCTGCGCAGCACGTCGACCGTCTGTGGATGCGGATGGCCGAACGTGTTGTCGCGGCCGGCGCTGATCACCGCGACACGGGGACGCACCGCCGTGAAGAACCGGGCCGGAGTGGTACGCGAGCCGTGGTGCGGCACCTTGAGCACGTCGGCCCGCACGTCGACACCGGCGCGCACCAGCGCGTCGAGGGCCGCCTCCTCCGCGTCGCCCGGCAGCAGAATCCGCCCGACCGGGGTGTCGGCGACCAGCACGAGCGAGAGGTCGTTCTCCGATGCGTAACCCGGTCCCGCGGGAGCGACGACCCGGATTGTCGTGGCACCCGAGACGAGGACCTCGCCGGGATCGGCCTCTCGCATCGGGACTGCGTGCTGCGCGAGGAGATGACCCAGCTCGGCACCCCCGTCACGGGCTGCGGCGCCCGGACCCACCACCACCGCGCCCACGTCGCGTCCCCGGAGGACACCGGTCACACCCCCGGTGTGGTCCGCGTGCAGGTGCGACACGACGAGCATCGACACCGTGCGGATCCGGAGTTTGCGCAGACAGCGGTCCACGGGTCCGGGCTCGGTCCCCGCGTCGACGACCACCGCCCCTCCCCCGTCCGTCGCGACGATCAGCGCATCGCCCTGGCCCACATCGCAGGCAACGAACACCCACCCCGCGCCCGGCCACGCGGGTTCGAGCAACCGGACCGGTATCCACACCGCCGCCACGGACAGCAGCGCCACACCGGTGGCGAGCCGGACCCGCCGGTTCCGCGCCGCCGTCCAGGCCAGAACTGCGACAGCACCGGCGGTCACGGCTCCTACCATCCCGTCCGGAACGGCTACCTCGGCGGACGGCACCGCGGAGGATCGATCTGCGACACCGAGCATCCACCACAGCAACGGCGCAGCGCCGCGCGCGAGCAACTCCCCGGCCGCAGGATGAACCGTCGCGGCCACGGCGACTCCCGATCCGAGCACCGTCAGTGGCGCCACGACCGGAGTGACCAGGATGTTCGCCGCGACGGCGACGAGACTGACGGTGCCGGTCGCGGCGGCGACGATCGGAGCGGTGACCGCGAACGCGGTCGTCGACACCGCCGTGACCTCGGCCATCGGCCGCGGCCACCCGTGTGCACACAGCCGCTCGACCGCGACGGGCGCGAGCACGACGAGGCCCCCGGTCGCCGAGACCGAGAGCGCGAAACCGATATCGACGGCGAGATCGGGCAGCACCAGAAGCAACACCCCGACCGCCGCACACAAGGCGGGAAGTGCTCGGCGTTCGCGGCCCGAGACGAGCGCGAGCAATGCGATCGCGCCCATCGCTGCCGCCCGCACCACGCTGGGCGACGGCCGGACCACGATCACGAACGCGACGAGAGCCACCGCCGCCAAGGCCGTCCCGGTGCGTGGACCGAGTCCCGCCGCACGCACGAGAAGCAGAACCGCACCGAGCACGATGCTCACATTGGCCCCGGACACAGCAGTCAGGTGGGTCAGTCCGGCAACGCGGAAGTCGGCACGCACCTCGTCCGGCAGCGCCGACGTATCGCCGACGACGAGGCCCGGCAGCAATCCGGCCTGTTCGGGCGACAGCGCGCGTCGGCACGCTTCGGCAAGTCGGTCCCGCACCCCACCGGCCCACGTGTGCCAGGCCGGCGGGGGCGCGACGGCGCGCGGGTGCCCGTCGGCGCGGAGGACGGCAACGCTCGTCCCCGCCCCCTCGAATTCCGACACCCGGACACGCGCGGTAACGCGTTGTCCGGGAAGCAGATCCGACCACCCGTCCGCGGGCGCGAACACCACGACGGCGCCGCCCGTCGCCTGCGTGCCACCTGCGATCGTGGTGTGCCGCAGAACCGCCGGCAGACGAACCTGCGGCTCGCCGCCGAAGGTGGCGCGCCGCACGATCTTCGGATCGTCGGTCGGTTCGAAGGTCGCGCTCACCCATCGCCCGTCCGCCGCCGCCTGCGCCACCGGGTGTGTTTCGGCGAACCACATCCGCACCCCTGCAGCCGCACCGAAACCCACGACGACGGCGCAGACCGCGAGCACGACCGGCACCACCGCGTGCGTACGCCACCTGCCCGGGCCCCGGAGACGAACACCCACAACAAGAACGACAACGGAAATCGCACCCGTCACCAGCACAACGCTCGCCGACGAACCGAGATGCAATCCGGTCGCGGTCGCCACCCACGCGGCCGCGGCGCACGGCACGAGCCGTGCGTCCAGACGCGGAGTGTCGGTCATACGGTGACCAGTTCGCGCAACCGCGCGAGCCGGGCGGGGCCGATCCCGTCGACCTCTCCGAGTTGCTCGACGTCGGCGAACGGTCCGTTCGCCTGCCTGAACGCGACAATCGACGCGGCCGTCACCGGACCCACGCCGGGAAGCGAATCCAGGGTCGCCTCGTCCGCTGCGTTGAGGTCGATCTTCCCCTGCCCCGGCACCCGTCCGGCGTCGCCGTCCGGGCCGTCCCCACTCTGGGGGGCTGCGCCCGACACGCCGCTACCGTGCGGGATCGGCTGCGGCGGAGACAATCCCACGACGATCTGGTCTCCGTCCGCAACACGGCGCGCGAGGTTGAGCCCTACGAGGTCGGCTCCCGGTGCGACACCGCCTGCGGCGTCGAGCGCGTCGGCGACCCGCGCGCCGGGCGCGGTCGTCACGAGCCCGGGCCGGTGGACAAGACCGACCACACTCACGACAAGCTCGGCCGGTACGTTCTCGGGCTCCGGCACGGGCGGCGGGACAGGCGCGGTCGCAACCACACTGTCCACCGAAGGTAACGGCGGCACCGGCTCCGGGACGGGCCGGTCGCGCCACACGACCCCGAGGGCGATGACCACCGCGAGCACAGCGACGCCGGCGAGAGCAACGCTTCCGCGGTGCCCGGTTGCCCACCTCGCGGCACCGATCCGCTCGGTCAGCCGCGACGGATACGGCTCCGGTTCTTCGTATTCTCCCGCCGTGCCGGCGACCTCGTCCGCCTCGTGCATCTCGGCGCCGACGCGACCCGCCGTTCGCGCGATCGCGCCCAGCCTGTTTCTCGCCAGGTCGCCGCCGTCAGTGCTCGCCATGGCGCGACGGTAACGCCGCGGCGGACCCGGAGAATCCTGCCGGCGGCAGGATGATCAGGGCTGGGGATGAACCGGGCGTCTGGGGACGAAACCCTGTGTGCTCGGCTCAGCGGGGTCAGGCGTGCGCGACGACGACGCCCACCGCACCCGGTCCGACGTGCGCACCGAGAACCGCGTCGAGTTCGGTGACCGTGACCTCCGCCTCCGGGAGCCGCTCGGACAGTTGCTCGACGAGCTGACCGGCTCGCTCGGGTGCGTCACGGTGGTGCACCGCGACGAGTGCGCCCGGCCCGGCCTCCGCGACGACACCGTCCACGAGCTTGGCCATCGCTTTGGTCATGGTGCGGGTCTTCTCCCGCAGAACCAGTTTTCCTTCGATGAGGTGTAGCACCGGTTTCATCGCGAGGGCGGTGCCCAGCAGCGCGGTGGCGGTGCCGATACGGCCGCCGCGGCGCAGATGATCGAGACGGTCGACGACGAGAAGGGTCCTGGCGGATGCGGCGACCTTCTCGGCCCGGTAGTACACCTGGTCGAGGTGCTCGCCTGCCTGCGCAGCCTTCGCCGCGTCGAGCGCCGCGAACCCCAAACCCATTGCCGTGTTGCGGGAATCGACGAGCCGAATCCGTTCGCCCAGCTCGTCGGCGGCGGAGCGCGCGGCGTCCCAGGTTCCGGACAGCAATCGTGAGAGATGGACTGCCACCACACCGTCGCCGTCGCTGTCGGCGAGTGCCGACGCGTACGCCTCGGTCAGTTCCGCTGGCGAGGGGCCCGAGGTGGTCACCGTCGCGAGGTCGTCGGGGAGTGCGTCGACGCCCTCGCGAAGATCCTGTCCGTCCGCGATGACGTGCAACGGCACCACGCGGATGTCGTACCGATCCACCAGTTCCGGATCGAGACAACACGACGAATCGGTCACCACCACGACAGCCACGACGACTACCGTAAGCCGTCCGCGGCGGGTTGCGCATCCCGGTGCGCCATCCGGACAGCGTCCACGACAGCGGCGGCGACGCGGCGATGCGCTTCCCAGCCCCAGTGGATACCGTCCGGATTCGCGTCGCCGGAATGGATGTCGTCGTGGACCGCCTCACCGAGGTCGACGAGCGGAACGGCATTCCGCGATGCCCAACCGGTGATCGCGTGCACCGCGGGACGCCGGCCGCGGTGGACCGAGCGGTACTGCTCGCTGCGGTGCACCGACGGAAGTGTGCCGATGACCGGCAGGTCCGGGCGCACGTACGCCAGCGACTCCCGGATCATCTCGAGGTATTCGACGCTGATGCGCGGCGGCAGGGCGACAGGCCATCCCAGCGGGGAGAGCCGGGGCTGAAGCCACCCGTACGCGGTGCGGGCGACGCGGCGCAGCGCCGGCGGACGCACGTACCGCAGTCCTTCCCGCAGGGCGGTGGGCAGCGGCGACGGGAGTGTGTCCATTCCCCCCACGCCGAGCACCACGGCGCCCGCACGCGGAATGGTCGCCCAGACGCGGGGGTCCTGCGTCAGCGCCCACCACGCGTCGCGGGAGGTCCATCCGATACGCGCCACGAGTTCCACGTCCCAGCCCAGTTCGGCGGCGACGAGATTCGGCCAGATGCGCGGATCGTCGGCCGGTAGTCCGCCCTTGGGGCCGTAATAGCTCAGGGAGTCGGCGAGCACCAGCAGCGTCGGCCGCCGAGTCGCGGCACCTGCGTCGGTGTCCTCGCCGGACACCGGCTCAGAGGACGTCATCGGGTGCCACCACAGCCGACGCGTTCCACACGTCGAGTCGCCAGGACGGCGTGTCACCGTAACCGCTCAACTGCACCCAGCCGGTGTTGCCGAGCCCTCCGAGCACCGGCCAGCGGTCCACGGGCAGGTCCAGCAGCGCTGCGGTGAGCGCCGCGATCAGCCCTCCGTGCGCCACCAGGACGATCGGCTCGTGACCCCACTGCTCGTGCTTGTCGAGCAGTTCCTCCACCAGGGGGACGCTGCGACGGGCGACATCCACGCGGCTTTCGCCCTCCGGCGGCGCCCAGGTCGCGTCGGCCCGCCAGGCACTGCGTGCGCCCGGACCGATCGCGTCGACGTCACTGTGGGTGAGGCCTTGCCACTGCCCGAGGTGGGTCTCACGCAGCCGCGCGTCGATCTCGACGGGAAGGCCCGCGCGGTCGGCGACGGCGACTGCGGTGTCGTACGCACGCCGCAGGTCCGACGAGACGACCGCGAACGGGTTCAGCGCAGCCATCGCGTCGGCGACGGCAGCGGCCTGTTTCCGGCCGAGGTCGGACAGTTCCGTGTCGAGTTGGCCTTGCATTCTCCGGGTCGCGTTGTACCCGGTCTGTCCGTGGCGCAGCAGAATCAGCCGGCGCACCCGCGGCTCGCTCACGCGTTGCCCGTGGGATCGACGTCGTCGGTCGCGGTACCGGTCTCACCGGGTGCCGTCTCGTCCGAGCCGGCCTCGACTGCCGAACGCGGGGCTCCGACGCCCTCGACGGGCACCGTCGGGCAGTCCTTCCACAGGCGCTCGAGCGCGTAGAAGTTGCGTTCCTCCTCGTGCTGGACATGCACCACCACGTCGACGTAGTCGAGAAGCGTCCAGCGGCCTTCGCGGGTTCCCTCGCGGCGGACCGGCTTGTGACCGGCTTCGCGGAGCTTGTCCTCGATGTTGTCCACGATCGCGTTGACCTGGCGTTCGTTCGGCGCGGACGCGATGACGAAGCAGTCGGTGATCACCAACTGCTCCGACACGTCGAGCACCACGACATCGGTTGCCAGTTTCTCGTCGGCCGCCAGGGCCGCGACACGGGCCATCTCGATTGCTTCTGTCGATGCGCTCACTGCGTGCTCTTTCTCTCGGTACTGCTGTCGATGTAATGGTCGTCGGTGCCGGTGCTCGCGTCGGCGGTCGTGCTCTCGCTGTAGAGGCGGCGTTTGCTGATGTACTGCACCACTCCGTCCGGCACGAGGTACCAGACCGGCCGGTTCGCCCGGACCCGCTCCCGGCATTCGGTCGACGAGATCGCCAGGGCAGGGATCTCGATGAGGCTCACGGCCTCGTCCGGTAGGTCGACGAGGTGCGGCGCCAGATGTTCGGTGTGCAGGTCGTACCCGGGTCGCGAGACCCCGACGAAGCGGGCGAGACCGAACAGAGTCTGCCAATTCTGCCACGACAGGATCGACCCGAGCGCGTCCGCACCGGTGATGAAGTACAGCTCCGCACCCGGATACCTGTCGCGGAGGTCGCGCAGCGTGTCGACGGTGTACGTGGGCGTCCCCCGGTCGATGTCCACCCGGCTCACGGTGAATCGCGGGTTCGATGCCGTCGCGACCACCGTCATCAGGTACCGGTCCTCCGCGGGGCTGACGTCCCGCTTCGATTTCTGCCACGGCTGCCCGGTGGGGACGAAGATCACCTCGTCGAGACCGAAGCGTGCCGCGACCTCGCTGGCGGCAACGAGGTGGCCGTGGTGGATCGGGTCGAAGGTGCCGCCCATCACGCCCAGACGTCGCTGAGGCACTACGGGCCGCTCCGATGGCTGATGCACGATGGTTCAGCTTACGGGGTCACACCGGGAGCAGGCCCGCCACCACCGCGGCCAGCTGTTGCGCCGACCGGCACTCGTGCATCGTGATGACCTCCGCGTACGCGCGGGCCGCCGAATCTCCGGAGCCCCATTGGCCGCGCGGCTCGGGATTGAGCCAGTGAGCGTGCCGCGCGACACCGACGAGATGTTCGAGCACATCGAGGTTGGGATTCCGGTAGTTCGTCCGTGCGTCGCCGAGGATGAGCAGCGAACTGCGCCCGGTGAGGCTGTGGGCATGCCGCTCGGCGAAGGTCGCCAGCGCGTTGCCGTAGTCGGAGTGTCCGTCGTAAGTGATCAGGTCTGCCTCGCGCAGCATCCTCGACATCGCGTCACCGAGGTCGGCGCCCGACGAAAAGTAATGGGTCACTTCGTCGGTCGTGTCGATGAACGCGAACACCCGCACCCGGGAGAACTGTTCGCGCAGCGCGTGCACGAGGAGCAGCGTGAAGTGCGAGAAACCGGACACCGAACCGGAGACGTCGCACAGCACGACCAGTTCCGGCCGGGCCGGTCGTGGCTTGCGGTTGATCAGGTCGATCGGCACGCCGCCGGTGGACATGGACTTTCGCAGTGTGCGGCGCAGGTCGATCGCGCCGGCACGAGACCGGCGACGACGGGCCGCGAGGCGGCTGGCGAGCAGACGCGCGAGGGGCATCACGCTGCGGCGGAGCGCGACCATGTCGGCATCGGAGGCACGGAGGAAGTCGACTTCCTCTGCCAACTTGGGCACACCGTACTTCTCGACGCGTTCGCGGCCGAGGTGTTCCGCGGTGCGCCGCCGCGTCTCCCGTTCGACCATTGCCCGGAAGTCCGCGATTCTCCGCGCCGCGGTCCGCCGGGCGACCTCGGTTTCGTAGTCGCCGTCCGCGCGTGCATCCGGTGCGCTGTTTCCGAGCAGGCCTTCGAGGATCCTGGTGAGCAGCGTCTCCGGAGCCACCTCGCGCAGAGCCTGATACGCCGAGAAGGAGGGTCCGTTGGACGACTTGTACTGCCCGAGTTCCTCCACCATCTGCGCGGTGAGCGCCTCGACGGCGGCCTGCGCTTCGGCGGAGTCGTCGGCGAGCAGTTCGGCGAGCAGTTCGCGGAGCGCGTCGAGGTCGATATCGCCGTCGGGAGTACGCGGAAGGTCGGCGTCGGGTGCGTCGGCGGTGCGGTGCCCGATGGCCGGTGGGAACCATAGGTCGAAGAGCGCGTCGAAGGTCGGCCGGTGAGTGGTGCGGCGCAGCACCGTGCAGGCGAGTCCTTCGCGCAGGGCTTCGCGGTCGAGCAGGTCGATCACGGTCATGACCCGGCCCGCGTCGACCGTTTCCGACGGGCCGACGGCGATGCCTCGGCGGCGCAGCGACTCGACGAATCCCACGAGGTGCCCGGGCAGACCGTGTGGTGCGATCGGCGTCCCCGCACCGGTCTGAAACGCGCCGGCCATGTCAGTTCAGCCGAAGCTCGGCTGCGGCGCGCAGTTGGTCGGATTGGTGCTTGAGCACGACCCCGAGGGTGGTGCGCACGGCCGCGTCGTCGAGTGTGTCGAGCCCGAGTGCGAGCAACGTCCGGCCCCAGTCGATGGTTTCGGCCACCGACGGCACCTTCTTGAGTTGCATGCCGCGCAGCACCCGCACCGTGCGCACGAGTTGCTCGGCGATCGCGTCCGGAAGTTCCGGTACGCGGCTCGCGAGGATCCGGCGTTCGAGGTCGGCGTCGGGGAAATCCAAATGCAGGAACAGACAGCGCCGCTTGAGTGCTTCGGACAGTTCGCGGGTGGCGTTGGAGGTCAGCACGGCGAAGGGCTTACGCGTCGCGACGATCGTGCCGAGTTCGGGGACGGTGACGGCGAAGTCGCTCAGCACCTCGAGCAGCAGACCCTCGATCTCCACGTCCGCCTTGTCGACCTCGTCGATGAGCAGCACCGTCGGATCCTCGCGGCGGATGGCCGTCAGCAGCGGGCGGGAGAGGAGGAACTCTTCCGAGAACACGTCTGCCTTGGTCTCGTCCCACGATTCGCCGGCCGCGGCGTTCGCGCCGGCGGACTGGATCCGCAGAATCTGCTTCGCGTGGTTCCACTCGTAGAGCGCGCGGGATTCGTCGACACCCTCGTAGCACTGCAAGCGAACCAGTTCCGCGCCGGACGTCTGGGCGACGGCCCGCGCGAGTTCGGTCTTGCCGACACCGGCGGGCCCCTCGATGAGCAGCGGCTTGTCGAGCCTGTCGGCGAGGAACACCGCGGTGGCCGTGGCCTTGTCCGCGAGGTAACCGGTCTCCGCCAGGCGATCGATCACTTCCTGGACATCCGCGAAGATCGGCGGGGTGATGGGCAGCGCACGATCCACGCTGAGTCCTTTCGTCGGGCCGGCCGGGTTCAGGCCGGGCGGGTGTGGCCGGCGCCCCACACCACCCATTTGGTGGAGGTCAGCTCCGGCAGGCCCATGGGACCCCGGGCGTGCAGTTTCTGCGTGGAGATTCCGATCTCGGCTCCGAACCCGAACTGCTCACCGTCCGTGAAGGCCGTCGACGCGTTGACCATAACGGCTGCTGCATCGACACGGGCGGTGAACTCCCGGGCCGCCGCGAGATCGGACGTGACGATGGCTTCGGTGTGACCGGTTCCGTACCGATCGATGTGCTCCACGGCCGCATTCAGGTCGTCGACCACCGCGAGCGCAACGTCGAGCGTGAGGTATTCCTGCGCCCAGTCCTCTTCGGTGGCCGGGATCAGACCGGGCAGGTCGCCGTGCACGGTCACGCCGTGCGACTGCAGTGCCTCCAGCAACTGCGGGACGGCGGTGTCGGCGACGGCCTTGTCGACCAGGATCGTCTCCGCCGTGTTGCACACGCTGGGCCGGCGGGTCTTCGCGTTCACCACGATCCTCTCGGCCATCTCGAGGTCGGCGGCGGCGTGGACGTATACGTGGCAGTTACCGACACCGGTCTCGATGGTCGGCACGGTGGCGTCCCTGACGACCGCGGCGATCAGACCGGCACCGCCGCGCGGGATGACCACGTCGACGAGCCCGCGGGCCTGGATGAGATGGGTGACCGACGAACGGTCGGCGCTGGGCAGCAGTTGCACCGCGTCGGCCGGCAGTCCCTGTGCTTCGAGCGCGGGGCGCAGCGCGGCGACGAGCGCGGCATTGGAACGTGCCGCCGAGGAGGAACCGCGCAACAACGCCGCGTTGCCCGACTTGAGCGCAAGACCGAACGCGTCGACGGTGACGTTGGGGCGGGCCTCGTAGACCATCCCGACGACCCCGAGCGGCACCCGCAGCTGCCGCAATTCGAGTCCGTTGGGCAGCGTCGAACCGCGGACGACTTCGCCGATCGGGTCCGGCAATCCGGCGACCTGCCGCAGCCCCGACGCGATGCCGTCGACGCGTGCGGCCGTGAGCCGCAGCCGGTCGAGGAGAGACTCTTCCGTACCGGCCGCGCGGGCGGCGTCGATGTCTTCGGCGTTGGCGGCGAGCACGGCGTCGGTCGCGGCGAGCACGGCGTCGGCGGCCGCGTGGAGCGCGGCGTCCTTCTCGGCAGTGGTCAGCAACGCAAGACGTCGGGACGCGACGCGGGCGCGGCGGGCCGCGGCATGCACGGCTTCACGGGTGTCTCCGGCGTCGGTCACCACTGAGTCGGGAGTCACGGCAGTCATGCCCACAGCCTAGTCGTGGATACGGGGGCTCCGACAAGCGCGGCGCCCGTCCGGGTCAGCGAAGACCGGTGCCTCGTGCGAGCGCGGTCCGTACGAGCGTGTCGACGAGTTCGCGGTACCCGATCCCGGTGGCTTCCCACATCTTCGGATACATCGAGATCGACGTGAATCCGGGCATCGTGTTGATCTCGTTGATCACCGGCCCGTCGTCCGTGACGAAGAAGTCGACCCGCGACAGGCCCTGGCAATCGAGGGCGCGGAACGCGCGGACGGCCATGTCGCGGATTTCGTCGGAGACGGCGGGGTCGAACTTCGCCGGTACGTCGAACTCGCACACGTCGTCGAGGTACTTGGTGTCGAAGTCGTAGAACGCCTCGTGGTCGCCGGAGGTGTCGGGCATGCGGATCTCCGCGACCACGCTGGCCCGCACGTCTCCGTCGGGGAACTCGAGGACGCCGCACTCGACTTCGCGTCCCACGATGGCGGATTCGACGATAACCTTCGGATCGTGCGCTCGGGCTCTGCCGACGGCAGCGTCGAACGCCGCCCAGTCGGTGACGCGGCTGACGCCGATCGACGATCCGCCGCGGGCCGGCTTGACGAAGACGGGAAGTCCCAGTTGCTGCTTCTGTTCCTCGGTGAGGGTGGCCGTACCCGGCCGCATCACGATCTGGAAGCCGACCGGCAGCCCCTCCGCGGCCAGCAGTTTCTTGGTGAACTCCTTGTCCATTCCGGCTGCGCTCGCGAGCACCCCGGGACCGACGTAGGGCACGTCGGCGAGTTCGAGCAGTCCCTGGATGGTGCCGTCCTCCCCGTAGTGGCCGTGCAGCACCGGGAAGACCACGTCGACCGACGCGAGCACCTTGCCGAATTCCCCCGCGTCGAGGGCGACGATGTCGCCGCTTCGGGTGGGGTCTGCGGTGAGGACCAGCGACGAACCGTTCGCGTCCACGACGGGCAGTTCGCGCCCCGCCTTGGCGAGCCGCGCCGGGTCGGTGTCGCCGAGCACCCAGGACCCGTCGGTCGTGATCCCGATCGGGACGACGTCGTACTGCTCGGGGTCGAGGTTGCTCAGAATACTGCCCGCCGACAGACAGGAGACGGAGTGTTCGTTGCTGCGACCGCCGAAGACGACGGCCACCCGGGTTCGGGGCGTACTCACGGCACAAACCGTACCGGTAAGCCGCGCTGTCTCCCCAGCCGCGTCCCGATCCGCCCGCACGCCCGGCCCGCCGCCCGGGATGTCACAACGAGCCGAGGGCCGCGTGCAGGTCGCTCAGAAGATCGGCGGTGTCTTCGATTCCGCACGACAACCGGATGAAGCCGTCCGGCACGGGATCGCCCCAGCGAGCCCGACGATCCGCAGTGGTGTGGATACCGCCGAAACTCGTCGCCGGGAGAACGAGTTCGGCAGCGTTCACGAACCGATGGACGTCGGGTGCGCTGGGCAGCACGAACGTGACCAAGGGCCCGAATTTCTGCATCTGCGCGGCCGCCACCGGGTGAGCGGGGTCCGAGTCCAGTCCCGGGTATCGCACTCCGGTCACGGCGGGGTGCTCGCTGAGCATCCGGGCGACGGCGAGGGCGTTCGCGCACTGCCGTTCGATCCGCAGCCCCGCCGTTCCGAGACTGCGGTGGGCCAGCCACGTTTCGAACGGCCCGAGCACGGTGCCCGAGTGCAAGCGCTCGCGATCGAGCCGCGGGAGCAGCGCGGCGTCCGAGACCGCCACGTATCCGAACAGAAGATCGCTGTGCCCGCTGAGGGATTTCGTACCGCTGGCGACGACGATGTCCGCCCCGAGAGCGAGTGGGGTCTGCCCGAGCGGAGTGGCGGTGGTGTTGTCGACCAGCAGCAGCGCCCCCGCCGCGCTGCACAACTCGGCGGTGGCCCGTAGATCGACGATGTCGAGGCCGGGGTTCGACGGGGTTTCGGCGAGCACCACCGCGTTGTCTCCGGCACCGGCGAGGATGCTGCGCAGCGTTCCGTCGCCGAACTCGGCAACGGAGAGTTCACGAACCACTACGCCGTGGCCGGCGAGGAAGTCCTGCGCATAGGCACGCACCTGGTAATAACCGTCGGCGGGCACCACGACGGTCGCACCGGGACGGCTGAACGCTCTCAGCGCGACGGTGATCGCCGACATTCCGGATCCGACGACCCGCGCGGCGACAGCGCCTTCGAGCGTCGCGAGGGCTGTTTCGAGGGCACGCCAGCCGGGGTTGGACGCGCGTGCGTAGGTGTCCACCTCCGCGCTTTCGTCCTCGCCGAGAAGATAGGGCGCGGCGAATACCGGTCCCTGCTGGAGCGGCGAACCCGGCGTGCCTTCGGCGGCAACAGCTTTCACACAACGAGTGGAATCTCCGGTCATGTGCTTATTCCGGCTTGATTCGTCGGCCGAGCAGCAGACCGATCGCGTCGTGCACCGACATCCCCTCGTGGCACACCCGGTGCACCGCGTCGGTGAGGGGCATCTCCACGTCGTAGCTCGCTGCGAGCGCCCGCACCGATGTGCAGGACTTGACGCCTTCGGCGACCTGGCCGTGGGTGGCCTCCTGCGCACTCTCGAGCGACTCTCCTCTGCCGAGGCGTTCACCGAAAGAACGGTTACGGGACAACGGCGAACTGCATGTCGCGACGAGATCGCCGACTCCCGCGAGGCCGGCGAGGGTGGTGGGCATGGCGCCGAGCGCGACTCCGAGCCTGATGATCTCGGCGAGGCCCCGGGTGATGATGCTCGCGACGGTGTTCTCGCCGAGGCCGACCCCGGCCGCCATGCCGCACGCCAGCGCGATCACGTTCTTGCACGCGCCGCCGATTTCACAACCGATGACGTCGGAGTTGGTGTAGGGGCGGAAATACCCTGTGGCGCACGACTTCTGGATTTCCAGCGCACGCGTCGAATCGGGGCACGCGATCACCGTTGCGGCAGGCTGCCCCTCGGCGATCTCCCGAGCCAGGTTCGGGCCGGAGAGGACGGCGATGCGGTGCGGGTCGGCTCCCGTGACCTGGCCGATGACCTGGCTCATCCGCATGAGGGTGCCGCTCTCGATCCCCTTGGCGAGGCTGAGCAGGGTGGCGCCGGACCCGATGTCGTCGCGCCACGCCCCCAGGTTGGCGCGCAGGGACTGGCTCGGCACCGCGAGCACCGCGAAGTCGACGCCGTCGAGCGCCACACGATGATCGGTCGTCGCCCTCAAAGACGCGGGGAGCGCGACGCCCGGCAGATAGGCCGGGTTTTCGTGGCGCTCACCGATGGCCTGCGCCACCTCCGCCCGGCGCGCCCAGATCGTCACGTCGGTGCCTGCTTCTGCGAGCACCTTCGCGAAGGCAGTCCCCCACGACCCTGCTCCCAGAACTGCCGCTTTGGTCACAAATCCCCCTCTGTTCCCTCATTCGTTCCGACGCGCTTCCGGCACGCGCGTCACTGCACGCTGTTGCTTTCAGTATCGCCCAGGTGGACGGACGGCACCGCGACCCGCCCTCGCCCGCGACCGGCTGGCACAATCACGCCCATGCCCGCGGTGCACATTCTCGTCCCGGTCAAGGCCCTCGGCCTGGCCAAGTCGAGACTGGCGCATGCCCTCGAACCGGACGCACGCGCCGAACTGGTGCTCGCGATGCTCGAGGACACCCTCGCCGCAGCCCGGAACACCGACGACGCCGTGGTCACCGTGATCACCTCCGACCACCGGGTTGCGGCCGTTGCCCGACGGTCGGGCGCAGCGGTGCTCGCAGATCCCCCGGCCGCGAGCGGTCAGGACCGGCAGGATTCGCTGAACGCGGCCCTGCGATCTGCTGCCGAACACGCCCGGGACGACTCGCCCGGTGTCGATCTCGTCGCGTTGCAGGCAGACCTTCCCTCCTTGCGCCCCCACGAACTGGCCGAGGCACTCGAGGCGGCCCGCGCGACGGGGACCATGATCGTCGCCGACCACACCGGCTCGGGTACCACCGCACTTCTCCACTGCACGTCGCAGCGTCCGCTGCACCCCCGGTTCGGTCCGGACTCCGCGCACCGGCACCTCGAGGCCGGTGCCCTCGCCGTGGAGGCGCACCTGCCCGGCCTGCGACTCGACGTCGACACGATCGACGATCTGGGGGCCGCGGTGCGTCTGGGAGTCGGTGCGGCCACCGCCGCGGTGCTCGACCGGATCGGCTCCGCGCTTCCCTTCCCGTATCCGGCCTCCCGCCGGGAGCCTCATACTTCACCGGTTCCTGACACAATGGGACGGTGACCAACGGCGACACCCCCGAGCAGAGCGTCGGCATCGAACAGAGTGCCGGAACCGAGCAAGGTGCCCTCTCCGGCACCACCCGACCGCAGGGACGCGTGGCCACCGCCACCAGCGCCCCACCAGCGGCCATCGACTCCCAGCTGAAGACGAACCGCAACGACGGCCTGCCCCGCGATCGGTACCTCAACCGCGAGTTGAGCTGGCTCGACTTCAATGCCCGGGTACTCGCCTTGGCGGAAGACACTTCTCAGCCGTTGCTCGAGCGCGCCAAGTTCCTCGCGATCTTCGCGTCGAACCTCGACGAGTTCTACATGGTGCGGGTCGCGGGGCTCAAGCGCCGCGCGGAGACCGGACTGTCCGTCCGGTCCGCCGACGGCCTCTCTCCCCGGGCGCAGCTCGCGCTCATCGCGTCGAGCACGCAGGAACTCGCGGGACGGCACGCGCAGGTCTTCCTCGACTCGGTCCTGCCGGCTCTCGAAACCGAGGGTATCTCGATCATCAAATGGGCGGATCTGACCGCCGACGAACGTGGACGGCTCACGCGGTACTTCGCGGAACAGGTGTTCCCCGTCCTCACGCCGCTCGCCGTCGACCCCGCCCACCCGTTCCCCTACATCAGCGGTTTGAGCCTGAATCTCGCTGTGACGGTGAAGGATTGTGAATCGTCGGGCGAGCATTTCGCGCGAGTCAAGGTGCCCGACAACGTCGATCGTTTCGTCCGGGTCGACCGCGCCGGGTCGCTGCACGGCCTCGCGGCATTCCTGCCGCTCGAAGAGCTCATCGCGGCTCACCTGGACGTGCTGTTCCCGGGCATGGAAATCGTGGAGCACCACGCGTTCCGGGTGACACGCAACGCCGATTTCGAGGTCGAAGAGGACCGCGACGAAGACCTTCTCAAGGCGCTCGAACGGGAACTGGCACGACGACGGTTCGGTTCGCCCGTCCGCCTCGAGGTGTCCGACGACATGACCGAGCACATGCTCGACCTGTTGCTCCGCGAGCTGGACGTAGACCCTGCGGACGTCGTCCAGCTCCCCGGCCTCCTCGACCTGTCGTGCCTGTGGCAGGTCCACGCCGTCGACCGCCCGGATCTGAAGGATGTGCCGTTCGTTCCCGCAACGCATTTCGCCTTCGGGGAGAGGGAGACACCGAAGAGCGTGTTTTCGACGCTGCGCGAGGGGGACGTCCTCGTCCACCATCCGTACGACTCGTTCTCGACGAGCGTTCAGCGGTTCATCGAGCAAGCCGCCGCGGACAGCCAGGTCCTGGCGATCAAGCAGACGCTGTACCGCACCTCCGGTGACTCCCCCATCGTCGACGCACTGGTGACGGCCGCGGAGGCCGGCAAGCAGGTCGTTGCCCTCGTCGAGATCAAGGCGCGTTTCGACGAGCAGGCGAACATCAAGTGGGCGCGAAAACTCGAGCAGGCGGGCGTGCACGTGGTGTACGGCCTGGTGGGACTCAAGACCCACTGCAAGACCTGCCTGGTGGTCCGTCGTGAAGGGTCCACCATCCGCCGCTACTGCCACATCGGCACGGGCAACTACAACCCGAAGACTGCTCGGCTCTACGAGGACGTGGGTCTACTCACCTCGTCGCCGGAGATCGGCGCCGACCTGACCGACCTGTTCAACACCCTCACGGGTTACTCGCGGAAGGCGCAGTACCGCAACCTGCTCGTCGCGCCCCACGGAGTCCGCAGAGGCATCATCGAGCGCATCGACCGGGAGATCGAACACCATGCGGCGGGTCGGCCGACGCGGGTTCGCCTCAAAGCCAATGCCCTCGTCGACGAGCAGGTCATCGACGCCCTCTATCGGGCGTCCTGTGCCGGCGTCCCCGTCGAAATAGTCGTACGCGGCATCTGTGCTCTCAAACCGGGCGTTCCGGGCCTGAGCGAGAACATCACCGTGCGCTCCATCCTCGGCCGGTTCCTCGAGCATTCGCGCATCTTTCACTTCCTCGGCAGCGACGAGTGCTGGATCGGCAGCGCCGACATGATGCACCGCAACCTCGACCGCCGGGTCGAGGTCATGGTGCAGGTGAAAAACCCTCGGCTGGCGCATCAGTTGCAGGACATCTTCGATTCCGCGCTCGATCCGGCCACGCGGTGCTGGACCCTCGAGGCCGACGGCACATGGACGGCTTCCCCCGCGCCGGGCACGGCAGCGCGCGACCACCAGATGGAACTCATGCGCAGCCGCGCATCGTAAGCGGAGGCACCGGTGACCGATTCGTCCGATAAGCCGATGAAGGCCAACATCTTTGCCGCAGGTGCAGTGCTGTGGCGTCCCGCCGGTGGCGACCCCACCCGGCTCGCCGGTGGCGACGTCGAAGTCGCAGTTGTCCACCGGCCCCGATACGACGACTGGTCGTTTCCGAAAGGGAAACTCGACCCCGGGGAGACCGCAGTCGTTGCCGCGGTCCGTGAAATCCGGGAAGAAACCGGATTTCGGCCCGTCCTCGGCCGGCACCTCGGCCGGGTGACTTATCCGGTGCCCGGACACCGGAAACTCAAACGGGTGGACTACTGGGCAGCGAAGCCGGCCGACGGCGAGTTCGTCCCGAACGACGAAGTCGACGAATTGCGTTGGGTGACACCCGAAGCCGCGTTCGACCAGCTGTCGTATCCGATGGACCGCAGCGTGCTCCGGCGTTTCAGGTTGCTGCCCGCCGACACCGGGACGGTAGTGATCGTCCGGCACGCGAAGGCGGGAAGCCGCAAGAAACATCGGGGCGACGACCGAACCCGGCCTCTGGATGCGGCCGGCAAGACACAAGCGGCCGCACTTGTCCCCCAGTTGCGCGCGTTCGGCGGAGACAGCGTCACGTCGGCCGACCGCACGCGGTGCGTCGACACCGTGGCACCGTTCGCCGCGGACATCGGCGTCGAGGTTGCGCTCGAACCCTCGCTGTCGGAAGAGGAATACAACGCAGATCCCCAACTGGGCCGCAAGCGCGCACTCGACATCGTCGCGCGCGGTGGCACCCCGGTGATCTGCAGCCAGGGAAAGGTCATTCCCGATCTTGTCTCGTGGTGGGCTGCCCGGGACGGGATCACGCTCCCACCCGCCCGGAATCGCAAGGCGAGCATGTGGGTGCTCTCGCTGAAGGGCGACCGTCTCCTCGCGGCCGACCACCTCGACAGTCCGCTGCCTTCGAAGCAGTCCTGACCGCTTCGCTCACCCGGGTACGCATCCGGGTGAGCGACGGTCGCAGCATGGCATCCAGACGCCAACGGCGGCTACCGGAGATATCCGGTAGCCGCCGAGTGCCACCCGTCCCGCGCACACGCGAACCGGTGGTGGGCGCCGAACTGTTGCTCGGGCGCCGAATTACTTCTCGGTGCCGAATTACTTCTTGGCGGTCCTGCGGGCCGTGGTCTTCTTGGCCGGAGCCTTCTTCGCCGCCGCAGTGGTCTTCTTGGCCGCGGTGGTGGTCTTCTTGGCCGGGGCCTTCTTCGCTGCGGTGGTGGTCTTCTTCGCCGCGGTGCTCTTGGTCGCGGTGGTGGTCTTCTTGGCCGGGGCCTTCTTTGCCGCGGTCGTGGTCTTCTTCGCCGCGGTGCTCTTGGTCGCGGTGGTGGTCTTCTTGGCCGGAGCCGACTTTGCCGCAGTGGTCTTCTTCGCCGCGGTGGTCTTCTTGGCCGGAGCCGACTTTGCCGCAGTGGTCTTCTTCGCTGCGGTGCTCTTGGCTGCAGTGGACTTGGCTGCGGTCGTCTTCTTGGCCGCGGTCGACTTGGCGGCAGCGGTCTTCTTCGCAGCCTTCTTGGCGGCAGCGGACTTCTTCACTGCAGCAGCCGCACCGCGTTTGACGGCCGGTCCCGTGGCGGGGAGCTTCTGGGTACCGGCGATGACTGCCTTGAACTGCGCACCCGGACGGAAAGCCGGCACCGACGTCGGCTTGACCTTGACAGTCTCACCGGTGCGCGGGTTGCGGGCGACGCGCGCCGCACGGCGACGCTGCTCGAAGACACCGAATCCGGTGATGGTGACGCTCTTCCCGTCGTGCACCGCGCGCACGATCGCGTCCACAATGTGCTCGACGGCCGCCGTGGCGGTGCGCCTGTCCGAACCGAGCTTGTCGGTCAGAACGTCGATCAGCTCTGCCTTGTTCATGATTTCCTCCGCACATCTACGGTCCACCGTCAGACCGACTCCAGTCCACGGTAGACCCGCAAACGGACTAGAGTCTATGTGCCACGCGGATTCTCATGCAAATAAGTCGCAGGTCCCGGCTCGACCGAGGGGTCGAACCGAGACCTGCAGGGGCCTTTTCAGGCTCGGATCACGGGGCCGGAAGAGTCCGTGGTTTCCAAGAAGGCCTTGACTTTTCGTACTCGGAAATGGCTTCTACCTGGCGCAACGTCAACCCGATGTCGTCGAGACCCTCCAGCAGACGCCACCGTGTGTAGTCGTCAATAACGAACGGCACCACGGTCGTTCCGGCGGTCACTGTCCGAGTTTCCAAATTCACATCGAGTTCGAGCCCGGGCTGCTGTTCGATGAGTTTCCAGAGCAATTCGACGTCGTCCTGCTCGACCTGAGCGGCCAGAAGTCCGGCCTTTCCGGCATTGCCGCGGAAGATGTCGGCGAAGCGGGACGAAATCACAACCCGGAATCCGTAATCGGACAAGGCCCACACCGCGTGTTCACGCGAGGAACCGGTGCCGAAATCCGGACCGGCGACGAGAACGCTGCCACGGTCGAACGGCGGGGTGTTGAGAACGAATGCCGGATCGTTACGCCACGCGGCGAACAGTCCGTCTTCGAATCCGGTGCGGGTGACGCGTTTCAGATACACCGCCGGGATGATCTGGTCGGTGTCGACGTTGGACCGGCGCAGGGGAACGCCGATGCCCTTGTGAGTAGTGAAGGCTTCCATCGAAATATCTCCTCGGTCCTGTGCTCTAGTCCAGATCCGCCGGCGCGGAGAGGGTGCCGCGCACCGCTGTTGCGGCCGCGACTGCCGGGGAGACGAGGTGCGTGCGACTGCCCTTGCCCTGACGCCCCTCGAAGTTACGGTTCGACGTGGATGCCGACCGCTCACCCGGCGCAAGCTGATCCGGGTTCATGCCCAGGCACATCGAGCAGCCGGCCTGACGCCATTCCGCCCCTGCGGCCGTGAAGATCTCACCGAGACCTTCTTCCTCCGCCTGACCACGAACACGCATCGAACCGGGCACGACCAGCATTCGCACACCGTCGGCGACTTTTCGTCCGTCGAGCACTTCGGCGACGGCGCGCAGATCCTCGATCCGTCCGTTGGTGCAGGAACCGACGAACACGGTGTCGATCTTGATGTCGCGCAGCGGCATACCGGGTTCGAGGTCCATGTACCGAAGGGCCTTCTCGGCAGCAGACCGTGCGGTCTCCTCCGCGATCTCCTCGGGCACCGGCACCGTGGAGCCGAGCGGTGCACCCTGGCCCGGGTTGGTTCCCCACGTCACGAACGGGGTGAGCGCACTGCCGTCGATGCGGACCTCTGCGTCGAAAACCGCGTCGTCGTCGGTCTTCAGCTGTTCCCACGCTTCCACGGCCGCGTCCCAATCCGCGCCCTTCGGCGCGTGCGGACGACCCTTGATGAACTCGTAGGTGGTGGCGTCGGGAGCGATCATGCCGGCGCGCGCGCCTGCCTCGATCGACATGTTGCAGATCGTCATCCGCGATTCCATGGACAGCTTGCGGATCGCCTCGCCGCGGTATTCCAGGACGTAACCCTGCCCACCGCCGGTACCGATCTCGGCGATGATCGCGAGAATGAGGTCTTTGGAGGTGACGCCGGGCTGGAGTTCGCCGTCGACGGTGATCGCCATGGTCTTGAAAGGCCGCAGCGACAGCGACTGCGTCGCCATGACGTGCTCGACCTCGCTGGTGCCGATACCCATTGCGAGCGCACCGAATGCCCCGTGGGTGGAGGTGTGGCTGTCGCCGCACACCACCGTCATGCCGGGCTGGGTGAGTCCGAGCTGGGGCCCGACCACGTGGACGATGCCCTGGTCGAGGTCTCCCATCGGATGCAGCCGGACGCCGAACTCCTCGCAGTTGCGACGCAGCGTCTCGACCTGCGTGCGCGAGATGGGATCGGCGATCGGCTTGTCGATGTCGATCGTCGGAACGTTGTGGTCCTCGGTCGCAATGGTGAGATCGGGGCGGCGCAGCGAACGCCCCGCCAGCCGCAGGCCGTCGAAGGCCTGCGGACTCGTCACCTCGTGCACGAGGTGCAGGTCGATGTAGATCAGATCCGGCTCTCGCGCCGAACCTTCTCCTCCACCACGCACGATGACGTGCTGATCCCACACTTTCTCCGCCAGAGTCTTTCCAGCCATCTTCTCCACCTGTCGTACGTGACGAACGCGAGACCGATTCAGGGCTGTCCGGCCCGCGTATGGTGTCGTCCCCGCCTCGTTCCGCATGCGTTATGCTTCCCAGCATGCGAGACGGAGGTATCGACCTATGAGACAGCATAGCGGGATCGGAGTGTTGGACAAAGCGATGACTGTCCTACACGCGGTGGCCGAACAACCGTGCAATCTCAACGAGTTGTGCACCCGCACAGGTTTGCCGCGGGCCACCGCGCACCGTCTCGCAGTCGGTCTCGAAGTACACCGCCTCCTCATGCGCGACGGTGACGGTCAGTGGCGTCCGGGCCCGGGTCTGGCCGAACTCTCCACCGGCGCCGGCGACTCGCTCGCCGAGGCCGCCTCCCTCGTCCTGCCCCGGTTGCGCGAAATCACCGGCGAGAGCGTGCAGTTGTACCGTCGCGAAGGCACCCACCGGGTGTGCGTCGCAGCACTCGAGCCGCCGACGGGACTGCGCGACACAGTCCTTGTCGGTTCGCGTCTGCCGATGACCGCCGGATCAGGCGCCAAAGTTCTGCTCGCGTGGGCCGATACGGCCGTACAGCGCGCGATCCTGCCCGACGCCGCGTTCGGGGAACGCGTCCTCACCGAAGTCCGCCGTCGCGGATGGGCGCAGAGCGCGGCCGAACGCGAACCCGGCGTTGCGTCCGTGGCCGCACCCGTCCGGGACGGTGGCGGTGCTGTCGTCGCGGCGGTCTCGGTGTCCGGACCGATCGACCGCATGGGACGCCGGCCGGGTGCCCGGTGGGCCGCAGACCTTCTCGCCGCCGCCGAGGCGTTGCAGAAACGACTCTGACGACCCCTGGTGGCGGATGTGCGTGGTATGTCACAGTTCTCGTCATGGGAACCAACCGTCGCGCCGAAATCGCTATGACCGACTCGGAAATCTCCGATTTTCTCCACCACAGCCGTGTGGCGACCCTCGCATCGCTCGGTCCCACGGGCATGCCCCACCTCGTCGCGATGTGGTACGCGGTACTGGACGGCGAGATCTGGTTCGAGACGAAGGCGAAGTCCCAGAAGGTCGTCAATCTCCGGCGCGACAACCGCGTCACCGCACTGGTCGAGGCGGGCGACACGTACGACCAGTTGCGGGGCGTCGCACTCGAGGGCCACGCCGAGATCACCGACGACCACGACACCGTGTTCGCCGTCTGCCGCGACGTGTGGAATCGGTACACCGCTCCCTACACCGAGGAGGCGCGGCCCGCGGTGGAGCAGATGATGGCCAAGCGGGTCGCCGTCCGCGTCGTGCCCGGGCGGGTCCGATCCTGGGATCACCGCAAGCTGGGTCTGCCCGCGATGGAGATCGGCGGGACCACGGCTGCGTACCTCTCCTCGCCCGCACGCTGAACCTCGGCCCCCGATAAATGGGGCGACAGCGCCGTTCCCCCGGCGCTACATTTCGAGGGCATCGGCGAAGGAAGGGGACACCATGACCGACTCGGAGAAGGAACACCTCAAACAGAAATTCCGTGACGCGCTCGAGCGCAAGAACAAGAATCAGCGCGACGGGCACGGCACCGCGCACCTCGACGCTCAATCCAAGGCTCGCGGACCGAAGGCGACTGCGGACCATCACCGCGAGTTCCGGCGCAAGAGCGTATGAGACGGTCCCGGCACGAAAAAGACCCTCCGAGCGATGCTCGGAGGGTCTTCTTCCTGTACCCCCGATGGGATTCGAACCCACGCTACCGCCGTGAGAGGGCGGCGTCCTAGGCCGCTAGACGACGGGGGCCTGGACTTCCTTCGACACACCCCGGAAGGCATGTCTGCTTTCAGAGAAGAACACCCACCGATCCGGAGATCGATGGGCCGTTCATGGTACCCCCGATGGGATTCGAACCCACGCTACCGCCGTGAGAGGGCGGCGTCCTAGGCCGCTAGACGACGGGGGCCTGAGAACTTCTTCTCGTTACGCTTCCCGGGGGAAGCTCAGCCAGCTTAGCTGGCCGAGACGTGGCGGGCAAACCACCACATCGCAGCTGGGGTACCAGGACTCGAACCTAGAATGGCTGAACCAGAATCAGCTGTGTTGCCAATTACACCATACCCCAATGGACTGTCCCTTCGGCCTGCGCACTGCGCTCCGGCCTCCGTTCCCGAACCGAGAGAAAGATTAGCACCATCACCGTGCACAACTACAAATCGCCTGGTCAAAGTAGGTAAATCGGCCCCGAACCGGAAGCGCCCGCGTAGCGGAAGCTACGCGGGCGCCCGTCAGTGCCGGCCGATCAGTGGTGGCGCCTATCAGCCGACGACGGCCCGAGCCGCGCGCATCCGGTCCAGGGTGCGCTCACGTCCGAGCAACTCCATCGACTCGTAGAGCGGCGGACTGATGTGCGAGCCCGTGACGGCCACCCGCACGGGCGCGAACGCCTTGCGCGGCTTGAGTCCGAGATCGTCGATGAGGGCCGTTTTGAGGGCCTCCTCGATCGCCTCGGTGGACCAGTCGCCCAGACCGTCCAACGCGGTGAGCGCGGCGTCGAGGACCGGTGCCGCCTCCTCCTTGAGGTTCTTCGCGGCAGCCGCCTCGTCCAGAACGAAGTCCGATTCGTCGACGAAGAGGAACTTCAGCAGATCCCACGCGTCGGAGAGCACCACGATGCGCGTCTGGACGAGATCGGCGGCCTTGCGGAACACCGTGTCGTCCACGTCGGCCGCGAGATGACCGTGCTCGACGAGGAACGACTTCAGACGGTTCGAGAAGTCCGCCGGCTCGAGCATCCGGATGTGCTCGGCATTGATCGCGTCGGCCTTCTTCTGGTCGAACCGCGCCGGGTTCGAATTGACCTTGCCGATATCGAAGGCCGCGACCATCTCGTCGAGAGAGAAGATGTCGCGGTCGTCGGCCAGTCCCCAGCCGAGCAGCGCGAGGTAGTTCAGCAATCCCTCCGGGATGAAACCGCGGTCGCGATGGAGGAAGAGGTTGGACTCGGGATCGCGCTTGGAGAGCTTCTTGTTTCCCTGCCCCATGACGAACGGAAGGTGCCCGAACTCGGGCGTGAAGTCGGCTACCCCGATGCGCTGCAGCGCGGCGTACAGAGCGAGCTGACGAGGCGTGGACGACAACAGGTCCTCGCCGCGCAGAACGTGGGTGATCTTCATGAGCGCGTCGTCCACGGGATTGACGAGCGTGTACAGCGGGATGCCGTTACCTCGGGTGAGCGCGAAATCGGGAACGCTGCCTGCCTTGAACGTCGTCTCACCGCGGACGAGATCGTGCCATGTGAGGTCCTCGTCGGGCATCCGCAGCCGCACGACGGCCTTGCGTCCCTCGTCGAGGAAAGCCTGCCGCTGCTCGGGTGTCAGGTCGCGGTCGTAATTGTCGTAGCCGAGCTTGGGGTCGCGTCCCGCCGCCTTGTGGCGCTCCTCGACTTCCTCCGCGGTCGAGAACGACTCGTAGGCCTCGCCGGCCTCGAGCAGTTTCTCCACGACGCCGATGTGGAGTCCGCGACGCTCCGACTGGCGGTACGGCTTGTACGGTCCGCCCACCTCCGGGCCCTCGTCCCATTCGAGGCCCAGCCAGCGCAACGCGTCGAGGATCGCCTGGTACGACTCCTCGCTGTCCCGGGCAGCGTCGGTGTCTTCGATGCGGAACACGAACGTGCCGCCGTGGTGACGCGCGAAGGCCCAGTTGAACAGGGCGGTACGCACGAGACCCACGTGCGGGGTTCCGGTCGGGGACGGACAGAAACGGACACGTACTTCGCTGCTGGTCATGACTCGCTCAGGGTTGAGGATCGACGGGGAGACCCTCCCAGGCTATCCCCTGACCGCCGCCCGGGAAGCGGAGACCGCCCGGTCAGGCACCCTTGGCGACGACCGGATTGGTCAGTGTTCCGATCTTCTCGACGGTGACGGAAACGGTGTCGCCCGGGACGATCGGTCCGACGCCCTCGGGGGTGCCGGTGAGAATGACGTCGCCCGGAAGCAGGGTCATGACCGCCGACACCCATTCGATGAGCTTCGGAATGTCGTGGACCATCAGAGAAGTCCGGCTCCGCTGACGCTGCTGCCCGTCGACCTCCGCCGTGATCTCGAGATCCGAGGGGTCGAGGTCGGTCTCGATCCACGGCCCCAGCGGGCAGAACGTGTCGTGCCCCTTGGCTCGCGTCCACTGTCCGTCGGCCGCCTGGTGGTCGCGGGCCGAGACGTCGTTCGCGACGGTGTATCCGAGGATCGCCTCACGCGCCTTCGCTGCCGGTACGTCCTTGCACGGCCTGCCGATCACGACGGCCAGCTCGGCCTCGTGGTGCACGACAGAAGCATTGCGAGGAATGACGATCGGGGCACCCGGCCCGACGATCGAGGTGTTCGGCTTGAGGAAGATCACCGGCTCCTCGGGTACCTCGTTCCCCGATTCCGCGGCGTGCGCAGCGTAATTGCGGCCGACGGCAATCACCTTGCTGGCGAGGATGGGAGCGAGCAACCGGACATCGGCGAGCGGCCAGCTACGCCCGGTGAAGGTGGGTGTACCGAAGGGGTGCTCGGCGATCTCCTTCGCGGTCGCGGAATCCCCCTCCCCCTCGATGCTGACGAAAGCGACACCGTCCGGACTGGCAATTCGACCAAGGCGCATGCGGGAAGTCTAACGGGGCGGTCGCCACCTCCGATCGACGCGGCGTCGGCCTCCGTATAAGGTGATCCCACAATTTCAAGATACGGGATCATTATCCTAGATAGTGGGAAACGATGGACGCGGGAGAAATCGGGGCACGGCGTTGGCTCATCCTGGCCGTCGGCGTACTGGCCCAGGCGGCGCAAGCCACGATCGTCAACGGAGTGGCGTTCCTCATCCCCTCGCTCCATACCGAGGCGGGGCTGTCGCTCGCGCAGGCCGGAACCCTTGCGGGCGCACCGCTGTTCGGCGGCGTCTTCACTCTCGTGATGTGGGGCGCGATCTCGGATCGATTCGGCGAGCGGTTCGCGTTGACGGCCGGACTGGGACTCGCGTCGGCGGCAACGACCGCAGCTACCCTCACCACCTCGATTCCCGCGCTGGGCATACTGCTCGTGCTCGCCGGCGCCGGCGCCGTCAGCGCGAACGCCGCGAGCGGACGCGTCGTCGTCGGGTGGTTCGCGCCCCGCCAACGCGGACTGGCGATGGGAATCCGTCAGATGTCGGTGCCGCTCGGCGTCGCAGCGGGAGCACTCGTCATTCCCCCGGTCGCCGCGCACCACGGCGTCGCCTGGGCACTGGCCTTTCCGGCCCTTGCCTGCGGGATCGCGGCCCTCGCGTGCGTGCTCGGGATCCTCGACCCGCCCCGGCCCGACCGGGCGGAGGCGCAGCGCACGGGAATGCTCGCGAATCCGTACCGGAGTTCGTGGACTCTCGCGCGCATCCACGCGGCTTCGATCCTGCTGGTGGTGCCGCAGTACGTCGTGTGGACCTATTCACTCGTGTGGCTGATCACCGATCGAGCATGGGACGAAACCGGTGCCGGTCTGCTGATCACGGTGGCCCAGATCCTTGCCGCTCTCGGCCGTGTCGCCGCCGGGAGCTGGTCCGACCGGGTGGGCAGCAGACTGGGTCCGATGCGACTCGTCGCCGTATCGGTGGTCCTGGCGATGGTCGCACTGGCCGCGACATCCCTGTCCGGGTCGGTGGCAGCGGTCGTCGTCCTGCTCGTCGCCTCGGTGCTGACCTCGGCCCCGAACGGGCTGGCGTTCACGGCCGTTGCGGAGATCGCGGGGCCGTACTGGGGAGGACGAGCGCTCGGCGTCCAGAACACCGGGCAATTCGTCGCGGCGGCTGCGGTGGGGCCGGTGTTCGGCGCGCTCATCGCTGTGGTCGGGTTCCCGGCGGCATTCGCGATGGCAGCGGTCGCACCGGCAGCCGCCGCACCGGTGATTCCGAAAAGCTGACCGGCGTGCTGGTTCCGGCTACCGAGGCAACCGGAACCAGCACCGCGTCAGAGTGCTGCGGCGATACGGTCGCCGACCTCGGTCGTGACGATCGGTCCCGATCCCCGCGACGCGAGATCCGCTTCCACGGCCTGCTCCACGCGGGCGGCATCCTCGTCGCGCCCGAGATGACGCAGCAGCAACGCAGTCGACAAGATCGCCGCCGTCGGGTCCGCGATGCCCTTGCCCGCGATGTCGGGAGCCGAGCCGTGTACCGGTTCGAACATCGACGGATTCGTGCCGGAGGCGTCGATGTTGCCGCTGGCCGCCAAACCGATACCGCCGGTGACCGCACCCGCCAGGTCCGTGATGATGTCGCCGAACAGATTGTCGGTGACGATCACATCGAACCGCGACGGATCGTCGACCATGTAGATCGTCGCCGCGTCGATGTGGCAGTAGGCGGTCTCGACGTCGGGGTACTCGCGGCCCACGGTCTCGATCGCGCGGGTCCAGATCGCGCCCGCGTTCGACAGCACGTTGGTCTTGTGGATGAGCGTGAGGTGCTTACGACGGGTCTGCGCCAGCGCGAACGCGTACCGCACGACGCGCTCCGCGCCGAACCAGGTGTTGATCGACACCTCGGTGGCGATCTCGTGCGGTGTGCCGACCCGGATCGCTCCGCCGTTGCCCGTGTACGGGCCCTCGGTGCCTTCACGCACGACCACGAAGTCGATGTCGGGGTTCTTCGCCAGCGGCGACACCGAACCCGGATGCAGCCGCGAAGGACGCAGGTTCACGTGGTGGTCGAGAGCGAACCGCATGTTGAGCAACAGGCCACGCTCGAGCACGCCGGGCTTGACCGACGGATCCCCGATGGCGCCGAGCAGGATTGCGTCGTGTTCACGGATCGCCTCGAGATCCGCGTCCGGCAGCAGTTCACCGGTGGCGTTGTATCGCTTTGCGCCGAGGTCGTATTCGGTGGTCTCGAGGTCCGGGACCAAGGCGCGCAACACCTTCAGCGCCTCGGCTGTGACCTCGACGCCGATTCCGTCACCGGGGATGACTGCGAGTTTCATGGGTTGGTGCTCACTTCCTGTGCGACGGTGGCCGCGACCGTGCTGAGACGGTCGCGGCCACCGGACGATGCTGGGCCCGAGGGCGCCCGTAGACGCCCCGGAAACGATCAGGACAGGTCGACCTGCGCGACGCGTGCGTCGAGCTGCTCGACGATCTGCGCGACCTCGGCGTCACCCACGACGCGGTTCACGCGCAGGATGACGGTCGCGCCCGGGCCTTCGGCATCCTGGCTCAGTGCGGCGGCCTGGATGTCGATACCGGCGTTACCGAGAACGGTGCCGAGTGTTCCGAGGACACCCGGGCGATCCTGGTAGTGCACGATGAAGTTGTGGCCCTCGGCACGCAGGTCGAAGCTGCGTCCGTTGATGTTGACGATCTTCTCGACCTGCTGCAGGCCGGTGAGCGCACCCGCGACCTGCGTGACGTGACCGTCGGCGGCCACGGCGCGCACCTCGACGGCACTGCGGTGGGTCTGCGCCTCGCTGACCTTCTCGACCTCGACGGTCACGCCGCGCTGCTCGGCGAGCTGCGGTGCGTTGACGAAGGTGACGGGCTCGTCGCTGCTGGCCGAGAACAGGCCCCGCAGCGCAGCGAGTCCGAGGATCTCGACGTTCTCGGACGAGAGTTCGCCGCTCGCGACGACCTGGACGTTCTGGACTGCCTCGGGCGAGAGGGTGCCGGCGAGCAGGCCGAGCTTGCGGACCAGTTCCAGCCACGGCGCGACCTCTTCGCCGACCGGGCCACCGGAGACGTTCACGGCGTCCGGCACGAACTCACCGGCGAGTGCGAGCAGCACGCTCTTCGCGACGTCGGTGCCCGCCCGGTCCTGGGCCTCGGAGGTGGATGCCCCGAGGTGGGGGGTGACGACCACGTTGTCGAGATCGAACAGCGGCGAATCGGTGCACGGCTCGGAGTTGAAGACGTCGAGCCCCGCGGCGCGGACCTTGCCGGAGACGAGCGCGTCGTACAGTGCGCCTTCGTCGATGAGACCGCCGCGAGCGGCGTTGACGATGATCACACCGTCCTTGGTCTTGGCAAGACGCTCCGCGTTGAGCAGACCGGCGGTTTCCTTGGTCTTGGGCAGGTGCACGGAGATGAAGTCGGCCCGCGCGACGAGTTCGTCGATGTCGACCAGTTCGATCCCGAGCTGTGCCGCACGCGCTGCGGGCAGGTAGGGGTCGTACGCGATGATGTCGGTCTCGAACGCGGCGAGGCGCTGCGCGAAGAGCTGACCGATCCGGCCGAGGCCGACGACGCCGACGGTCTTGCCGAGGATTTCGGTGCCGTTGAAGCTCGAGCGCTTCCAGGTCTTCTCGCGCAGCGTGCGGTCGGCGGCCGGGATCTGGCGCGCGGTCGAGAGGAGCAGCGCGACAGCGTGCTCAGCAGCCGAGTGGATGTTGGACGTCGGAGCGTTGACGACCATCACGCCGCGCTCGGTGGCAGCGGCGATGTCGACGTTGTCGAGACCCACACCTGCGCGGCCGACGATCTTCAGGTTGGTCGCGGCGGCGAGCACCTCTGCGTCGACGGTCGTTGCGGACCGGACGAGCAGCGCATGCGCGTCGGGCACGGCGGCGAGCAGCGCCGGGCGGTCCGGGCCGTCCACCCAGCGCACCTCGACACCGTCACCGAGCGCATCGACGGTCGATTGCGCAAGCTTGTCGGCGATCAGGACTACTGGACGGCCATTCTGGCTCACGTGTGGACTCCCTGTGTCGTGAATGTGTGGGTGGTCGGCGGCGCCGACGCCTGTCGGAAGGCGCGTTCACCCGCGACCGCACACAGTTTAGTGCCCCTGCCCCCACTACTGACCCACCGGGATCGCCCACCGGGGTACACCGGAGCGGGGTGGAGTCCCCCACGCGATCTCGAGCCCGACCGATATCCGGTCGAAAGAGGTCGCGGATACCTCAGCGCCGTCGCCGCAGATGCCTGGCGCCCGGTACCGGGCGCGGCCTCCGCCGTGCACTCCGTCCGGTGGTTCCCGTCGGCGAAATGTCCGGACGCGCACGAATTGTCCGCTGCGTGATACCGGTGTCGTGCCGGTGCCGGAAGGCGATCACGGCGGCACGAGTCGTGGGATAGAACCGCTCCCGGTGGAAACGGTCCGCCGATTGCATGCGCAGGAGCTTGTCCCTCTCCTGACCCTCCAATGCCGCGAAAACGAATCGAATTCCGTTGTGGGACAAGTATTCATCGAGCCGCTCGATCTCTTCGACCGATGTCGTGTCGAGATCGGTGATCGGCTGGGCGACGAGGACCACCCACTCCACCCGATCGGATCGCTCCTGTACGAGTGCGCGCACGTATCCCGTGAGAATCGAGCCGTTCGCGAAGAACAGCGGTGCGTCGAACCGTGCCAAGAGGAGACCTCTGATCCGGTGGCCTTCGGGATGACGAGCGCTGTCGTGATATCCGGCGATTCCGGGGACTTCGACGAGTTCGGCACGGTGGGGCCGCCAGGCCTGGATCACCAACGCCATCAGCGACAGCGCGATCGCGATCAGTACGCCTCGCAGCACGCCCGCGAGGATGACAGCGACGGATGCCGCTATACACAAACCGAATTCGATCTTGGCCACCTGCCACAGATGCCTGACCTTGGCGAGTTTGAACTGCGCGCTCGCAGCGACGATGACGACGGCGCTGAGCGCAGAGCGCGGAAGGTTGCCCGTCGCGCCGGGTGCGAGCAGGAGGAAGGCAAGGACCGTCAGTGCTCCCACCACTCCGGCGAGTTGTGTGTGCGCGCCCGCGCGTTGGACGACAGGCGTGCGGCTTCCGCTACCGCACACCGGGAACCCGCCTGTGACACCGGCCGCGAGGTTCGCGACGCCGAGCGCCCGCATCTCGGAGCTTCCGTTCACGTCCTCACCGCGCTCGGACGAGAAAGCGCGGGACACGACGGAGGTGTCGGCGAAACCGATGATGGCGATCGCGACAGCGGGGCCGAGCAGGGTCGCGACGTCGCTCCACGCGAGCCCGCCGAGGGCCGGGCCCGGGAGCCCCGACGGGAGCGCGCCCACCGTCTCGAGTTTGTCGCCCAGCCCGAAAGCGGCTGTCACCCCGGTGGCCACGACGACCCCGACGAGGATGCCCGGAGCTCGTGGCCACAGCACCTGCATCACCACGATCAGGATCAGGGTAGCGCCGCCGAGGAGGAAGGCGAGCGATCCGAGCGCACCCCCGCGCACCGCGTCCGCAGCATTCCTGAGGTTCGTGAAAAGGTCGGCCGGCCGGGTATTCGCACCGAGTAGGTGCGGGACCTCGCTCGCGATCACGATCAGAGCGATAGCGTTGAGAAATCCGACCCTGATGGGGTTGGACAGCAGTTCTGTGATGAATCCGAGGCGCAGAATCCCGCTGAACAACAGCAGAATTCCGACTATCAGGGCGAGCAGACCGGCTAGCGCCACGGCGCGGGAGGGATCTCCTGCCGCGGCGAGGGGAACGACCGCCGCCGCGATCAGCGGTGCCAGGGCGGAAGACGGAACGACCACGAGGATGCGCGACGGACCGACGAGCGCGTACACCAGCATCGGCACGATCGTGGCGTACATGCCCATGTGGGCAGGCAGTCCCGCAGCTGCCGCATATCCCATGCCGGTGGGCACGAGCAGTGCGCTGACCACCAAACCCGCAGTGATGTCGGTCCGCAGCCATCCGCGCTGGTACCTGCGTGCCGTGGCGATGCCGGGAATCCGGCTGGCGGCGGCCGAGAGCGACATTGGGCAAGTATGGTCCGCCGGTGCGGTCCGCGTCCGGCGCGTGACGATATTCGTCTCGGCACGCACCGACCGCCGGGGGCCGCACCGGAACGACGGCAGCCCGCCACCCTTTCGGGGTGGCGGGCTGCCGTCGTGGCGAAATGGAGACGACTATGCAGTCTCGGTGATCGGACGATCGACCCAGCTCATCAGGTCGCGCAGTTGCTTGCCGACGACCTCGATGCCGTGCTCGGCGTTCTCCTTGCGGAGACCCTCGAGCTCCTTGTTGCCGTTCTCGACGTTGGCGACGAGTCGCTTGACGAAGGTGCCGTCCTGGATGTCCTTGAGGATGTCCTTCATGCGCTCCTTGGTGCCGGCGTCGATGACGCGCGGACCCGAGAGGTAGCCGCCGAACTCGGCGGTGTCGGACACCGAGTAGTTCATGCGGGCGATGCCACCCTCGTACATGAGGTCGACGATGAGCTTGAGCTCGTGGAGGCACTCGAAGTAGGCCATTTCGGGCGAGTAGCCCGCCTCGACGAGGACGTCGAAACCGGTCTTGACGAGTTCCTCGGTGCCACCGCACAGCACGGCCTGCTCGCCGAAGAGATCGGTCTCGGTCTCTTCCTTGAAGGTCGTCTTGATGACGCCTGCGCGGGTGCCGCCGATCGCCTTCGCGTAGGACAGGGCCAGGCTCTCGCCCTCACCCTTGGGATCCTGGTGGACCGCGATGAGTGCCGGGACGCCCTTGCCGTCGACGAACTGACGACGCACCAGGTGGCCGGGGCCCTTGGGGGCGACCATGCCGACGGTGACGTTCTCCGGAGCCTTGATGAGCCCGAAGTGGATGTTCAGACCGTGGCCGAAGAACAGCGCGTTGCCGTCCTCGAGGTTCGGCTCGATGTCGTTCGTGAAGATCGACGCCTGGGCGGTGTCGGGGGCGAGCAGCATGATGACGTCGGCCCATGCGGAAACCTCGGCCGGGGTACCGACGGTCAGGCCGGCCTCTTCTGCCTTGGCCCGCGACTTCGAGCCTTCCTTCAGCCCGATGCGCACGTCGACACCGGAATCACGCAGGCTCAGGGAGTGTGCGTGCCCCTGGCTGCCGTAACCGATCACAGCGACCTTGCGGCCCTGGATGATCGACAGATCGGCATTGTCGTCGTAGAAAAGCTCGACTGCCACAGTTCCTACCTCTTTCAGCAAATGGGTGTGTTCAGGCTAACGGGTGGCCGTGATGGACTTGGGACCGCGTCCGACGGCAACGACGCCGGACTGAACGATTTCTCGGATCCCGTACGGCTCGAGCATACGAAGAAGCGCATCCAGCTTGGACCGGGTGCCGGTGGCCTCGATCGTGAGCGACTCCGGCGACACGTCGATCACCTTGGCGCGGAAGAGATTCACGGTTTCGATGACCTGGGTGCGAACGCTCGCGTCCGCGCGCACCTTGATGAGCAGAAGTTCGCGGGCGACGGACGCCTCGTCCTCCTGCTCGACGATCTTGATGACGTTGACGAGCTTGTTGAGCTGCTTGGTGACCTGCTCGAGAGGAAACGCATCGACGGTGACGACGATGGTCATACGCGAGATCTCCGGAATCTCGGTGCCACCGACCGCAAGCGATTCGATGTTGAAGCCGCGCCGCGAGAACAGCGATGCGACTCGGGCCAGCACGCCCGGCTTGTCCTCGACGAGGACACTGAGGGTGTGGCTCGTGCTCACTTGGCTTCCTCCTCGGCTGCAGCCTGACGGCCGCGTGCTTGATCACGTTCGATGACCGCGTCGACGACGGTGGCGTCGTCCGCGGCAGTGTCCTCGTCGAACAAGGGACGGATGTCCCGGGCAGCCATGATCTCGTCGTTACCGGTACCGGCGGCGACCATCGGCCACACCTGGGCGTCCTTACCGACGATGAAGTCGATGACGACCGGGCGATCGTTGATCTCCTGGGCGCGACGGATCGCAGGCTCGACGTCCTCTTCCCGTTCGACCCGGATACCGACGCAACCGAGCGCCTCGGCGAGCTTCACGAAGTCCGGGATACGCAGCGAATGCGTGGACAGATCGGTGTTCGAGTACCGCTGCTCGTAGAACAGCGTCTGCCACTGGCGGACCATGCCGAGGTTGCCGTTGTTGATCAGGGCAACCTTGATCGGAACACCCTCGACGGCGCACGTCGCCAGTTCCTGGTTGGTCATCTGGAAGCAGCCGTCGCCGTCGATGGCCCACACCTCGGTGTCCGGGCGGCCCATCTTGGCGCCCATCGCAGCCGGCACCGCGTAGCCCATCGTGCCGAGTCCACCGGAGTTGAGCCACGTCCGCGGCTTCTCGTAGTCGATGAACTGCGCCGCCCACATCTGGTGCTGCCCCACGCCCGCGCAGTAGATCGCGTCCGGTCCGGCAAGCTTGCCGACAGCCTGGATCACGAACTGCGGCGACAGGGAGTCGTCGGACGGGCGGTCGTAGCTCAGCGGGTAGGTGCGACGAATGTCGTCCAGGTACGCCCACCATGCCGCGTAGTCGAGCGTGGTGTTGGTGGCGAGATGCGCGCGCATCGCCTCGATGAGCTCGACGAGAACCTCTTTGCAATCACCGACGATCGGGACGTGCGCGTGCCGGTTCTTGCCGATCTCGGCGGGATCGATGTCGGCGTGGATCACCTTCGCGTCGGGCGCGAAGGAGTCGAGCTGACCGGTGACACGGTCGTCGAAGCGGGCGCCGAGAGTGATGAGCAGGTCGCTCTTCTGCAACGCCGCCACCGCCGCGACATTGCCGTGCATGCCGGGCATGCCGCAGTGCAGCGTGTGGGTGTCGGGGAACGCACCGCGCGCCATCAGCGTCGTGACGACCGGAATCCCGGTCAGTTCGGCGAGTTCGAGCAGTTCCGCCGAAGCCTCTGCCTTGATGACGCCACCACCGACGTAGAGCACCGGCTTACGCGAATCGGCGATCAGGCGTGCCGCCTCGCGGACCTGCTTGCCGTGCGGCTTGGTGACGGGCCGGTAGCCGGGCAGGTGCATCTCCGGCGGCCAGCTGAAGGTGGTCTGGGCCTGCAGGATGTCCTTCGGGATGTCGACGAGGACCGCACCGGGTCGACCCGACGACGCGAGGTAGAAGGCCTCCGCGAGCACGCGAGGGATGTCGGCGCCGTCGGTGACCAGGAAGTTGTGCTTGGTGATGGGCATCGTGATGCCGGAGATGTCGGCTTCCTGGAATGCATCGGTGCCGATGAGGGGGCGCCCGACCTGCCCGGTGATCGCGACGAGCGGCACGGAGTCCATCTGCGCGTCCGCGAGCGGTGTGACGAGGTTGGTCGCGCCGGGTCCGGACGTCGCCATGCACACGCCGACCTTGCCGGTGGCCTGTGCGTATCCGGTGGCAGCGTGGCCCGCGCCCTGCTCGTGCCGGACGAGGACGTGCCGCACCCGCTCCGAGTCGAAGATGGGGTCGTAGACAGGGAGGATCGCGCCGCCGGGAATGCCGAAGACCGTATCCACGTCGAGCTCTTCGAGGGCTCGGACTACCGACTGTGCGCCGGTGACGCGCTCGGGCGCGACCTGGCGTCGGGTGGCGGGCTGCGCCGCGGCAGCGGCGGCGGCTGGGGTTCCGGCCCCCGGCTTCCGCGGCGAGGGATGAGGCCGTGCGGTTGGTGCGCTCACTGCAATTCCTCTGATTCTGGCTCCGGGCAACAAAAAACCCTCGTCAGCGTTGTGCTGTACGAGGGTGGCGCGTCGTGGGCGAGTTGCAGAATGCGGCTCAGGCGACGACGCGCCGGCCGATTACGAGCAACCCATTCTGATTCACGCGCTTGACGGTAGGCGCGTGGTGGGGAGACAGTCAACTTGGTGTGGTTACTGTCCCAGAATGTGAGATGCCGCGGCTGCAGTGACAAGATGTAGAGGTGTCATCTTCACAGCAGCCCGTGCCACCTCCCCCATCATCCCACATGCCGGATTCGACGACGCAGGTCATCCAGATTTCGCGCCTGTCGTTCCTCGCGTGCGGGCTTCTGTTCCTTGCGCTGGCCTCTCCCGCCCTCGCGTGGCCCGAAGCTTTCGCGTGGACCCTCGTGATCCCGTTCCTCGTCGCCGCGTGGGTGGTCCGCGTGCGCACCGTCGTCGGCCCCGACGGAGTCGTCGCTCGCTCGACCTTCTCCACCACGACGATCCCGTGGGAGTCCCTGAAGGGCATCCGCTTCCCCAAGCGCGGCTGGGCCCGCGCGACGCTCACCGACGACTCCGAGGTTCCGTTGCCGGTCGTCACCTTCGGACGCCTGCCGCAACTCGCCGAAGCCAGCGGAGGCCGCATCACCGACCCCTACGCAGCCGCCGACGACGCGCGCGCAGCCGAAGCGGCCGCTGCCGAACGCTCACCGGCGAAGGACGACACGACATCCGGCACACGCGACGAGGTGAGCGAACCCGACTCGGATACCGAGACGAAATAGCACACGAGTAAATTCGACTGTGCCGCCACCCGGAACAGGCCCCAGCCACGGCGACCGGATGCGGTCCGCCGCTTGCGCACAACCCGTCAAGGAAGTCAGCCATGCCCCCGTTGAGGTCACGCACCACCACCGTCGGACGTAATGCAGCCGGCGCGCGCTCACTGTGGCGCGCCACCGGATTGACCGATTCCGACTTCGGCAAGCCGATCGTCGCCATCGCGAACTCGTACACGCAATTCGTTCCCGGCCACGTCCACCTCAAGGATGTCGGCGAGATCGTCGCCAAGGCCGTCAAGGCAGCCGGCGGCGTGGCACGCGAGTTCCACACCATCGCGGTCGACGACGGTATCGCGATGGGCCACGGCGGAATGCTGTACTCGCTGCCGAGCCGCGAAATCATCGCGGACTCCGTGGAATACATGGTCAACGCACATACCGCCGACGCGCTGGTGTGCATCTCGAACTGCGACAAGATCACGCCGGGCATGCTCAATGCCGCGATGCGCCTGAACATCCCGACCGTGTTCGTCTCCGGTGGGCCGATGGAAGCAGGCAAGGCGGTCGTCGTCGGGGGCGTCGCACAGGCACCCACCGACCTCATCACCGCGATCTCCGCGTCGGCCAACGACTCGGTGAGCGAGGAAGGTCTCGACGAGGTCGAGCGCAGCGCGTGCCCGACCTGCGGATCGTGCTCGGGCATGTTCACCGCCAACTCGATGAACTGCCTCACCGAAGCACTGGGCCTTGCCCTCCCGGGCAACGGCTCGACCCTGGCGACGCACTCCGCACGACGCGCACTGTTCGAGCGGGCCGGAACCACCGTCGTCGAGGCGGCGCTGCGCTACTACCGCGACGGCGACGAGTCCGTGCTGCCGCGAAACATCGCCACTCCCGCCGCCTTCCGTAACGCGATGGCGCTCGACGTCGCGATGGGCGGGTCGACCAACACGGTGCTGCACACGCTTGCCGCCGCCCAGGAAGGCGAGGTCGACTTCGACCTCGAGACGATCGACGCCATCAGCCGCAAGGTGCCGTGCCTGTCGAAGGTCTCCCCGAACTCCGACTACCACATGGAGGACGTGCACCGGGCCGGTGGCATCCCCGCACTGCTCGGCGAATTGCGACGCGGCGGACTGCTGGAAACCGATGTGTCGACGGTGCACACCAAGAGCTTCGACGAGTGGCTCGACACCTGGGACATCCGCTCCGGAAAAGCATCCGACGAAGCACTCGAGTTGTTCCACGCCGCCCCGGGCGGTGTGCGCACCACCGAGCCCTTCTCCACCGACAACAGGTGGTCCTCGCTCGACACCGACGCGGCCGGCGGATGCATCCGCGACGTCGAACATGCGTACACCGTCGAAGGCGGACTCGTCGTGCTGCGCGGCAACGTCGCCCTCGACGGCGCGATCCTCAAGACCGCGGGTATCGAGGAGGACCTGTTCTCCTTCCAGGGGCCTGCGCTCGTGGTCGAATCCCAGGAGGAAGCGGTCTCGGCGATCCTGCAGAAGCGGATCAAGCCCGGCGACGTGATGGTCGTCCGCTACGAAGGCCCCAAGGGCGGACCCGGAATGCAGGAGATGCTGCATCCCACCGCCTTCCTCAAGGGCGCCGGCCTGGGCAAGGTGTGTGCACTGATCACCGACGGCCGGTTCTCCGGTGGCACGTCGGGGCTGTCGATCGGGCACATCTCCCCCGAAGCGGCCGCCGGCGGCACGATCGGTCTGGTCGAGACCGGTGACCAGATCCGCATCGACGTCGCGACCCGCACGCTCGAGGTGCTGGTGTCCGACGAGGAACTCGCCACCCGTCGCGCCAAGATGGAGGCGTCGGAGAAGCCCTGGCAGCCGGTCGATCGTCAGCGCACAGTCACCACCGCGCTGCGCGCGTATGCCGCGCTGGCCACCTCCGCCGACAAGGGCGCGGTTCGCTACGTGCCCTGATCACGGGCACGAACGAGACGACGGCGGGGGCCGCACACATGTGTGCGGCCCCCGCCGTTTTCCGTGGTCTCAGCGGCCGAACAGCCACAGACAGACACCCGCCGCGACGCCGAGCAGCAACGCGACGAACGATCCGAGGAAGGGACGTGTCGCCCACTTGCGCGGGCCGTCGGCCGCGATCCTGCCGGGACCGGTGAGCGTGAGCGCCACCGCCGCTGCGGCGAGGAGAACCTCGTACTCGAAGCCGGAGCGGTCGGACGCGAAGTACTGCACGCCCGGCTCGAGGTCGTGCTTGAACAACACGGCGTTGATCATGATCGCGACCACCGCCGCCGCGGCAAGAGGTGTCAGCAGACCGAGCACGAGCAGCGCACCGGCCGCCGTCTCGCCGACCGCGCCGACGATCGCAAGCACCCGGGGCTGCTGATATCCGGCCTCGCGCAGCAGTTCCTCGAAACCGTCGAGTCCGGGCCCGCCCCACAACCCGACCAGTTTCTGCAGGCCGTGGGCGATCAGGGTTCCACCGACCGCGAGTCGCAGAATCAGCAACCCGAGATCGAGGGTGCCGCGTCGAACCTTGACCGGATGCTGCTCGACGGTCGTGGACGCGGGATCCGCCACGTAGCCACCGGCGGTGCCGGGCCGGTACATCTGCTCGGTGGGCGCCGCGTGGGCACCGCTACCGAACGACGATCCGTCGAGGTCGAGGTCGTCCTCGGACTCCAGCCGGGAGGCACGAGTGCGCCGCATCTGGAGTGTCGGCTCGTCGAAAGGACTCGATCCTGTTTCCGGCGATCGGCCGGTTTCCTTGTCGGTCACGCCACCAGGGTAGGACTCCGGGCGCCCGAGCACCCGGCATCCGGAGGCGACACGCGGCGTGCCGGTAACGTTTGCGCTATGACGTGGGGCAGGCAGTCGACAGGTTCGCGCGGTGTTCGCACGGCGGCGGTGGCACTGGCCGTCGGGGTTCTCGCGCTGTCGTCCTGCGCGAGGTTCGACGATGCGGCATCGACACCGTTCACCCCCGAACCGACCTTCGATTCCGGCCCCGGTTTCGGGCCGCAGGACCCCACGACGACCACGACGACGCCGAACGCCTCCGCCGTGCCCCCGGGACCGTGTGAAGACCCCGATCCGGCAGTGGTCGCGACCTGTCTCGACACGACCGGCGGGCTGGTGACCCTGCCCGGCGGTGGTGCCGCACTCGTGACGGAACGACGGACCGGACGAATCCTCCAGGTCGCGCCCGACACCGAGCCCGTGGAAATCGCCACCGTCCCCGTCGACGCTTCGGGTGACGGCGGCCTGCTCGATGTGGCGCTGTCCCCCACCTTCGACGAAGACCGGTTGCTCTACGCCTACATCACCACCCCCACCGACAACCGGGTCGTGCGGGTCGCGGCCGGCGACACCCCGAAGGATGTGCTGACCGGCATACCCCGCGGCGCGACGGGAAACGGTGGCGCCATCGAATTCACGTCCCCCACGGAGATGGTCGTCCTCACCGGAAATGCGGGAAACGGCTCCGCGGCAACCGATCCCGCTTCTCTGGCCGGGAAACTGCTCGAGTTTCCGCTTCCGGCGCCGGGCACCGCACCGGTGCCCACCGTGGTGCTCTCGGGCATCGGCACGGCCGGTGACGTGTGCCGCGACCCGGGCGGCAATCTGTGGGTGACGGACCGGACCGAACTCGAAGATCGTCTCCAGCGCATCGGCGCGGACGGCTCCGTCGGTGCGGGCCCGGCATGGACTTGGCCCGAGCGGCCCGGCGTGGCGGGATGCGCCGCGTCGCCGGACGGTATCGCGGTAGCGCTGACCGGCGGGAAAGCGGTCGCCGTGGTGGCGATCGATCCGGGATCGGGTGCGGTCACCGCCGCGCCGGTCCTCACCGTTCAGGATCGCTACGGCCTGCTTCGCGGGGCGGCGTCGTCCCCGGACGGTCTGCTCTGGATCTCGACGGTCAACAAGTCCGGCGGTGAACCCGGACCGAACGACGACCGCGTCGTGCGCATCCAGTTCCCCGCGGGCGGCGGCGGCTTCGACTGAGGTCCGGCCCGCCCGGGCAGAGACTGCGGTCCGGGAAACGTTCGTGCAGACACCACCGCGGCCGGCCCGGAACGGGCTCGGCCGCGGTGGTGTTCAGCAGGACGTCAGCTACAGGCAGCGATAACGAGTTCCTTGACGCGGGCGGGGTCGGCCTGTCCGCGTGTCGCCTTCATGACGTCGCCGACGATCTTGCCCGCGGCCTGGACCTTGCCGGAGCGGATCTTCTCGGCGATATCCGGGTTCGCGGCGAGCGCCTCGTCGACGGCAGCCTGCAGCTTGCTGTCGTCACGCACCACGACGAGTTCGGGATGCGCCTCGAGGATCTGCTCGGGATCGCCTTCACCCGCGAGCACGTGATCGACGACCTGGCGGGCGACCTTGTTGTTGAGCTTGCCGCTGTCGATGAGCGCAATGACCTGCGCGACCTGCTTCGGACTGATCGGAAGATCGGCCAGTTCGACTCCGCGCGTGTTGGCCTGCTGCGTCAGGTACGACACCCACCAGGATCGCGCCGCGTCGGCGGGCGCACCCGCCTCGGTGGTGGCGATGACCAGGTCGAGGGCGCCGGCGTTGACCAGGTCGCGCATCACCTCGTCCGAGACACCCCATTCGGCTTGGATGCGGGCCCGACGCAACCACGGCAGCTCCGGGAGCGTGCCGCGCAGTTCTTCGACCCACGCGGCGTCGGGTGCGACCGGTTCGAGGTCCGGCTCCGGGAAGTACCGGTAGTCCTCCGCGGTTTCCTTGCGGCGACCCGGGGATGTGGTGCCGTCGGCCTCCTGGAAGTGCCGGGTTTCCTGGATCACCTCACCGCCGGAGAGGAGCACTGCGGCTTGACGGCGCATCTCGTAGCGCACGGCCACCTCGACCGACTTGAGCGAGTTGACGTTCTTCGTCTCGGTACGGGTACCGAACTCCTTCGCGCCGATCGGCATGAGCGAGATGTTCGCGTCGCACCGCATCGATCCCTGGTCCATGCGCACATCCGACACGTCGAGCGCGCGGAGCAGGTCGCGCAGGGCGGTCACGTAGGCGCGTGCCACCTCGGGCGCGCGTTCTCCGGCACCGACGATCGGCTTGGTGACGATCTCGACGAGGGGCACTCCCGCACGGTTGTAGTCGAGCAGCGAGTGGCTCGCACCGTGGATCCGGCCGGTGGCGCCGCCCACGTGCAACGACTTGCCGGTGTCCTCCTCCATGTGCGCGCGTTCGATGTCCACGCGCCAGGTGCTGCCGTCGTCGAGCACCACGTCGAGGTAGCCGTCGGTGGCGATGGGCTCGTCGTACTGCGAGATCTGGTAGTTCTTCGGCTGATCCGGGTAGAAGTAGTTCTTGCGCGCGAACCGGCCCCACGGGGTGATCGAGCAGTTCAGGGCCAGACCGATCCGGATCGCCGACTCGACCGCCGCCTGGTTCACCACAGGCAGTGCGCCCGGGAGACCGAGGCACACGGGGCACACCTGGGTATTGGGCTCGGCGCCGAACCCCGTCGGGCACCCGCAGAACATCTTGGTGGCGGTGTGCAATTCGACGTGCACCTCCATGCCCATCACGGGCTCGAACTTCGCGAGCACGTCGTCGTAGGCGAGCAGGTCGGCAGACACAGAGGCAGTCATGCACCTGATTTTAGACCGCCCCCCGAACGGGGCGGCGCGGGCTCGTACCCGGCCACCCCGCGCGGCCTCAGCCGAAGAGAACGCGCATTTCCTGATAGCGCGACTCGGGCACGAACTTGGGGTCGGCAAGCGATTCGTCGAACCCGACCCGGGCGATCTCGGTGCCGTGCAGCGCGACCATGTGTCCCCATTCCTCGTCGGCGACGAGATCGGTCACCGCCATACCGAGGCGGGTTGCGAGCACCCGGTCGAACGCGGTCGGAACACCACCGCGCTGGATGTGTCCGAGCACGGTGGCGCGGGTTTCGATGCCGGTGCGCTCCTCGATCAGGGGCGCGAGCACCTCGCCGATACCGCCGAGCCGGGGGCGATCGAACCCGTCGAGTCCCTTGGTCGAATACGCCTCGTCCATATCCGGGAACTTGAATCCCTCCGCGACGACCACCATCGGCGCACGTCCGCGGTTGCGGACGCTGAGCACCCATTCGCAGATCTGCTCGAGGCTCTCGGGGTGTTCCGGGATCAGGATGGCGTGGGCGCCACCGGCGGTACCCGAATGCAGCGCAATCCATCCTGCATGCCGGCCCATCACCTCGAGGACCATGCACCGTTTGTGGGAATTGCCGGTCGTACGCAGCCGGTCGATCGCCACGGTGGCAATCTCCACGGCGGTATCGAACCCGAAGGTGTAGTCGGTGTGGCTGAGGTCGTTGTCGATCGTCTTGGGAACACCGACGATCTTGATCCCGTCCTCGAACAGGCGTTTCGACGCCGCCGCCGTGCCCTCACCCCCGATGGCGACGACTGCGTCCACCCCGAGCCGGTCGAGAGTGGCCTGAATGTTCTGCGCACCGCCCTGCGGGCCCTGATAGGGGCCGAACCGGCTGGTACCCAGAATGGTGCCGCCCTGCTGGGCCAGACCACGAACTCTGCTGCGATCCAACGGAATCGCGTCGCCTTCGACGAGTCCCCGCCAACCGTCGAGGAAACCGACGAACTCCTGGCCGTGGACTTCCGTGCCTTTCAGGACCGCGCCGCGGATGACAGCGTTGAGGCCCGGGCAGTCCCCGCCGCTCGTAAGAATCCCGATCGTCGTCATGCATACCTCCGTCGAATGGACTTCGTTCCGCCCTGCCATCCTGCCCGTTACGCCGCGACAGGGCAGCCCTAACCCGGAGTCACCAGCCCCGATTCGTAGGCGATCACCACCGCCTGCGCACGGTCGCGCAGGTGAAGCTTGCCCAGAACCTTGCCGACGTGGGTTTTGACGGTCTGCTCGGCGACGAACAAGCGCTCGGCGATCTCGGTGTTCGACAACCCGTGCGCGATCAGTTCGAGGACTTCGAGTTCACGAGGGGTCAGGACGCCGAGTGTGTCGTCACGCCGACGCCGTGAGGGGCGACGCCGGGTGACGTCGGCGATCAGTCGGCGCGTGACGGTCGGCGCGAGCAGTGCCTCCCCCTTCGCCACGACGCGCACGGCACGGACCAACTCGTCGGCCGGTGCGTCCTTGAGCAGGAACCCGCTCGCCCCCATCCCGAGCGCCTCGTACACATAGTCGTCGAGATCGAACGTGGTCAGCATCAGCACACGTGAACGGGGTTCGCGCGTGTCGGAGAGGATGAGCCGGGCCGCGTCGAGGCCGTTCATCTCGGGCATCCGGACATCCATGAGGACGACATCCGGTCGCAGCCGCGCTACCTCGGTGACGGCGGCCCGCCCGTCGGGCGCGTCGCCGAGAACACTGATGTCCGGCTGCGCGGCAAGCAACGCGCCGAAGCCTTGTCGCACCATCGCCTGGTCGTCGGCGATGAATACGGTGACGGGTCTCTCGAACTCGATCATCGGCCGCCAGCCTAGGCCGCGAGCGTCGGAAGCAGTGCCCGCACCTCGAATCCCCCGTCGGGTCGCGGGTGTGCGACAAGGTTTCCCCCGACGGCCGCAGCGCGTTCGGCCATCCCGCGGATGCCGGTGCCGCCGCCGTGGTCCGGTGCCGAATCACCCGGTTCTCCGGGGCCGTTGGTCACCGAGATCGTCACGGTTCCTTTTCCCCACTCGAGGCAGGTCGCTACTTCCGCGCCGGGCGCGTGCCGTGCGCTGTTGGTGAGAGATTCCTGCAGGATTCGATACATCGTCAGCGCCACGGCGTCGGTCACGCCCACCGGCACCCCCGTCGTCCGGGCATCGAGCCGGATCCCGGCGCGCCGTGAGGCCTCGAACAGATCGGCGATCCGGTCCAGGCCGGGTTGCGGCGCGCTCTCCGGCAGTTGTCCGTCGCTGCGGAGCACACCGAGGAGGCCGCGCACATCGTTGAGCGCTTCGCGAGCGGCGGCACCGATCGTGTCGAATTCCGCGCGCACCTCGTCTGGCATCGTAGGGAGCCGATACGGTGCGCTCTGCGCCTGCACGACGATCATCGACATGTGGTGGGCGACGATGTCGTGCAGGTCGCGCGCGATGTGCGCCTTCTCTTCGAGGATCGCGCGCCGTGCACGCTCGAGTTCGCTGACCTCCTCCTCGTGTGCGAGTTGCCGACGGGAGATCACGAGCCAGCGCACGAGTAATCCGAACACGACGACGGCGGTGATCCCGATGGCCCAGCCCCAGCCGTCGTTGCCCGGCACGAATCCGAAGAAGAGCAGTACCGTCGCAAGCCATACCGCGAAGACGACGCGGATGTCTTCACGGACGCTCACCGCTGCGACCAGCACAAGCATCACGATGATGTGCACGACCTGCCACGGGTAGTCGAACCCGTCGACGCGGTCGACGACGACCGGGACGACGAGCGCCGTCGCCGCGGTGAGGGCCCAGCCGAGAAGCGGCCGGACCCAGACGAGCAGCATCGGGAACACCGCCGCCGCGGACAGCAGCGGCATCACCTGGGGCGACACCTCGTGGGTCAGGCGCAGGGTGGGCCAGGCGACGGCGTACAGAATGAGCGTCACCGCGACGACGCACATCGATGCCCAGTGCCGGCGGACGAACCGCCCCGTGGACCGCATTCCCGACGATTCCCGCTTCTTCACACGTTCACGCTAGGTTTTGCGCCCCTCGCCTGTCCTCATACCTGAGAGTGAGATCCGGGCGACCCTCCGGTACGGGCCGCTTGTGCCGGACCGCTCCGCCGCGTGATCCGTGCGGGTGTGTTCCGTTCCTAGCGTCGCCGCCATGACATTGCGATCGCTGGTCCACCGGGGTGCGGCCGTCCTCATTGTGGGCGCAGGGGCGGCGTTGTGCGTAGGCGCGACGCCCTCCGCGGCCACCGGTATCCCATCCCCATCGGCCGGAGCGCCGCGCGCGCTCGCGGCCACCGCCGCCGTGGATATCACGGCCCCCGCTGCGGCGGTCCACGCTCTCGCGACCGACGACACCGCCGCTGCGATGGCGGCGTTTCCTGCGGACTTCGCCGCCACGATGGGTTACTCGCCGGTGACCGAGCCCGGGTTCACATCCACAGAGGTCCTCGCGGACCCCGACGGGGACTGCTCGTCACCGGTCCCGCTCCCCAGCTCGTTCGACGCCGCGTGCCGTGTCCACGATCTCGGGTACGACATGTTGCGTTTCGCCCGGGACAGCGGACAGGAACTGGGTCCCGACGCTCGCCGCGAGCTGGATGCGATGCTCGCACGTCACCTGCGTGCCACGTGCGAATCCGATGCAGCACAGAGCGATCCGTCCTGTATGCCCGCGGCTCATCTCGCCACGACCTTCGTGCGTCTCAACTCCTGGCGCCAGGGCTACCGCATCCCGATCTCCGAATCCCCCGCGTCGTTCCTGATGGTGGCAGGTCTCGGCGCACTCCCGGTCGTCTTGGGCGCGTGGGCAGTGCGAAGGGCGGCCCGCCGATGAGCATCCTCGCTCGCGACCACACTGCCGGGTCCCCGCCGTTGCACCCGGGCACCGCCGGGCGCGTCCGGTCCGTCCTGGCATCGTCGGGACCGACGATCGGTACCAGTGTCACAATCGCTGTCGCACTCTGGTTTTCACTCGCGCCGTCGCTGCTTCCCCGCACGTCGTCGACGCAAGGGCTGGTGTCCGGACTGGTGGTCGTGCTGGCACTGGCGGTCCGGGCGGGTATCGCGCGAATGCGCGCCCCGCGCCCGGCACGCGTATCCGGCGAGACCGAGGTGCGGTACCTCGCCGCGTCCGTTGCCGCCGCGTCCGTCGTGATCGCCGGGACCGGCGCGCACCACTGGCAGAACGCGCTGCGAGAGGCGATGGGACAGGCACAGATCGGGCCGCGTTATTGGCTCGACGTGTTCGTCACGGCATCGATCGTCGCCGCGCTCCTCGTCTTCTCGGCACGGGCGGTACGCACGATCCTGCGGTCCCGGCAAGGACGACGAATTGCGGTGACGATCGGTACAGCCTGTCTCGCAACATGGTTCGCCGCCGGATCGGCACTGCTCTCCCCTGCCCCCGGCGCCCCGGACCCCACTTCCCTGTCGCCTCTTCCGTCCGCCGCGGGGCTCGCGGGATCGAAGGATTCCCTCGTCGGATGGGACACTCTCGGACGTGAGGGGCAGCGTTTCGTGTCCCTCGCCTCCGCCGGATCCGCTGTCCGCACCTACGTGGGTCTGGAGTCCGCCCCGGACGTCCCGGAGCGTGCGGCACTGGCCGTCCGGGAACTGGAACGCGCCGGCGGATTCGACCGCGCGCATCTCGTGCTCGCGGTACCCACGGGGTCGGGGTGGGTGGACGCGCACGCCGTCGAGGGCTTCGAAGCCCGCTGGGGGTCCGATGTCGCGATCGTCGCTCAGCAGTACTCGGACGCCCCGAGTTGGATGACCTTCCTCACCGATCGTGACGCAGCCGCCGAATCGGCCCGCACACTGACCTCTGCCGTGCGCGCCCACGTCGACGGCATGCCGGCGTCCCACCGCCCCGAGGTGCACGTGTACGGGCAGAGTCTCGGCGCGTCCGGTGCCGCAGCCGCGTTCCCCGATGCCGAACCGGGGTCGTGCGACACGGTGCTGTCGGGCCCACCCGCCGGGATGAGCCTTCCGGGAGGAACCGTCCTGGCGAACAGTTCGGATCCGGTGGTGTGGTGGCAGCCTTCGCTGCTCTGGTCGCCTCCGGACCTGTCACATGCGCGGGTGGATGCCCCCGTCCCGCCGTGGTTACCGGTGATCACCTTCGCGCAGACGACCGTGGACCTGCTCACCTCCCTCGACGCTGCGCCCGGCCACGGTCACCGGTACGGACAGGATCAGGCGCAGTGCACTCCGTGATCGAGCGGCGACACGGAACGACCCGCAGGCTCCGGGAGGGAGCCTGCGGGTCGTCGACGGTGACGCGGGGACGCTCAGGCCACGATCGGGCCCCGGGCAGCCTCGTATGCCGCACCCACGCGGTAGAGGCGCTCGTCTGCCATCGCCGGAGCCATGATCTGCAGGCCGACCGGAAGCCCGTCGTCCGCGGACAAGCCCGACGGCACCGACATCGCGCAGTGACCGGCGAGGTTCGTCGGCAGCGTGCACAGATCGGACAGGTACATCGCGAGCGGATCGTCGACCTTCTCGCCCAGCTTCCACGGAGTGAACGGGCTCGTCGGGGAGACCAGCACGTCGACCTGCTCGTACGCCTTGTCGAAGTCCTGCGCGATGAGACGACGCACCTTCAAGGCCTGGCCGTAGTAGGCCTCGTAGTAGCCGGAGGAGAGAGCGTAGGTACCGATCATGATGCGGCGCTTGACTTCTTTGCCGAAGCCCGCGGCGCGGGTGGCCGCCATGACCTGATCGGCGCTCATCGTGCCGTCGTCGACCCGCATGCCGTAACGCATCGCGTCGAAGCGGGCGAGGTTGGACGACACCTCGGACGGGAGGATGAGGTAGTAGGACGCGAGCGCGTACTCGAAGTGCGGGCACGAGACCTCGACCACCTCGGCGCCGAGCTTGGTCAGAGTCTCGACTGCCGCGTCGAACGAGGCGATCACGCCGGGGTTGTAGCTGTCGGAATGGAGTTCCTTGACCACACCCACCCGCAGACCGGTCAGGTCGCCGGATGCACCCTGACGGGCAGCGTCCACCACCGGGCGCACCGGGGCGTTCACGGAGGTGGAGTCGCGCGGGTCGTAACCGGCGATCACCTCGTGCAGCAAGGCGGTATCGAGGACTGTGCGGCCACACGGCCCACCCTGGTCGAGCGACGATGCGCACGCCACCAGTCCGTACCGGGACACGGTGCCGTACGTGGGCTTGGTGCCGACCGTTGCCGTCACCGCGGCGGGCTGGCGGATGGATCCACCGGTGTCCGTGCCGATCGCGAGGGGCGCCTGGTAGGACGCGAGCGCGGCCGCGGAGCCGCCGCCCGATCCGCCCGGGATGCGATCGGTGTCCCACGGGTTGCGGGTGGGGCCGTACGCGGAGTTCTCGGTCGACGAGCCCATGGCGAACTCGTCCATGTTCGTCTTGCCGAGGATCGGGACGCCCGCCTGCCGCAGCTTGGTGGTCAGCGTCGCGTCGTACGGCGACACCCAGCCCTCGAGGATCTTCGACCCGCACGTCGTCGGCATGTCGGTGGTCGTGAACACGTCCTTCAGCGCGATCGGCACGCCCGCGAGCGAGGACGCCGGCGTCTCGCCTGCGGCCACGGCGCGGTCGACCTCACGCGCAGCGTCGAGCGCCTGCTCTCCGGCCACGTGCAGAAACGCGTTGTAGTCGCCGTCGACCGCTCCGATGCGGTCCAGGTGCGCCTGGGTCACCTCGACGGACGACAGGTCACCGGCGTGGATCCGCGAGGCGAGCGTCGCGGCGTCGAGCCGTGTCAAATCGGTGCTCATTCGCCCTCCCCCAAGATCTGCGGGACGGAGAACCGTCCTTCCTCGACGAGGGGTGCACCCGACAGCGCCTGCTCGGGCGACAGTCCGGGAATCACCTCGTCCGGCCGTGTCACGTTGGTGACGGCGTTCGGGTTCGCCATCGGCGCGACATCGTCCGCGGCCACCTCCGACACCGCCTTGACATGGTTGAGGATCGAATCAAGCTGGCCGGAGAACTCGTCGAGTTCGGCGTCGGTCAGCGCGAGCCGGGACAACCGGGCGAGGTGCGCGACCTCGTCACGGGAGATGTCAGGCACCGTAGGTGGCCCCTTTCCGATGGGAATTGAACTTCCTGTCCAGGGTAGTGCGTGCCCGATACGGTCGTGCAGTCGGTTCGATCACCCCCCGTGCGCCCCGTTCGCCGTCGCGCTGTTTCGTTCGTACAAAGGAATTGTTGCGTTCTTGTGAATCGGATGGCCGCGACCGGGCATTTTCGGGTGAGGATCGCCGAATCCGGTGATGGGCGGTCACAATCGGCGTGCGGCGGGTGGAAAGATGTGCCCCACCGGGGTGCACTGCGATCCCGGGCCGGCGTACGGGGCGCCGGCATCCTCTGGGAAGGGACGTACGTGTCATATCTCTTGCGTGTCCGGCTACCCGATCGTCCCGGTAGCCTCGGCGCGCTCGCCTTGGCTCTCGGTTCTGTCGGAGCGGACATCCTCTCGCTCGATGTCGTGGAACGCGGTACGGACTACGCGATCGACGATCTCGTGGTCGATGTCGATCCGGGCAAACTGCCCGACACCCTCCTGACCGCCGCGGAGTCGCTCGACGGTGTGACGGTCGATTCCATCCGGCCGTACGCGGGCATTCTGGACACCCACCGGGAACTCGAGTTGATCGATCACGTCGCCGCGGCCCGGGACGACCGGCTCCAGGTTCTCGTCGACGGTGCACCACGTGTGCTGCGGGTCGGATGGGCGACGGTGCTCGGAATCGGTACACACGGCATCTACCGCATCGCCGGAAGCGCGGGAGCCCCCGAGACGCACCTGGCCGACGTTCCGTGGATGCCTCTGGCGAAATCGACGCTGCTCGACCACGAAGCGGACTGGGTTCCCGGCCTGTGGCGCGACATGAACACGATGCTGGCCGCCGCCCCGCTGGGAGCGCCCGATCGAGTGCTCGTGCTGGGCCGGCCCGGTGGACCGGAGTTCCGTCCGTCGGAGATCGCCCGGATCGGCTATCTCGCGGGCATCATCGGCACCGTTCTCGTCTAACCCGCGGCAGCGTTACTCGGGCCCCTCCGCCCACAGTTCGGGTGTCAGACCTCCACCGGCGGATACAGCCGCTGCATGGTGTACCGCCGGTTTCGTCTCACCGCCAGGGCGCTTGCGGTGAGGGACACCAGCAGGAGCCCGACCAGGACTGCCACGGCCACCCACAGGCGCGAGTCGACCTGTTCGGCGACCGTGAGCTGCCGCAACCCCTCGACGGTGTAGGACATCGGGTCGAAGGGATGGATGTACTGGAACGGTTTCGCAGTCGTCGGTACCGGATAGATGCCACCTGCCGAGACCAGTTGCAGCATCAGGAATGCGAGGGTGACGACCCGCCCGACGGCCGTCCCGAAGACCGCGTTGAATGCTTGGATCATGGCGAGGTACGTCGCCGCGATGAGTATCAGGAACAAGATCGTGCCGGCGAGGTGCTTGACGTCGAGACCCACGCCGAAATGCACCACCGCGTACATGACCAGCGCCTGCAGGATACCGACGAGCAGCGCCGGCCAGTACGACGCGAAGACCGTGCGGTACAACCCGACTCCTCCGACCGTCGGCCGGGATTGCAAGGGTGTCAAGAGCATCCACGTGATGATGCCGCCGACGAACAGTGCCAGTGAGAGGAAGAAGGGAGCGAACCCGGTGCCGAACGTCGACGCGAGGTTGTTGTAGTCCTGCTTCAACGCCACCGGTGACGCCAGGGTGTCGGCAGTCGCGGTGCGCTGCTGGTCCGACCAGCTCGGGACCTCGCCTGCGCCCTGCGACAGCTGCTGGGCCAGTTCGTCCGAGCCCGATTGCAACTGTTCCATTCCCGACGACAACTGACCGGCACCGTCGGCGAGCCGGAAACTCCCGTCCGTCAGCTCGATCAGCCCCGAGTTCAGCGTCCCCGCGCCCGAACTCAATTCGTCCACCCCGTTGCGCAACTGCTCCACATCCGACGCCAGATCGCCGCTCTGCAGCAATGCCAGCCCGCTCTGGAGGGGACTGTTCGGGTCGAGCAGTTCGTACTCGACGGCCTGGGCTTCGCCCTGCAGACGCACGATTTCCGCGCGCAACGCTTCCGCGTCTGTCTGCACCTGCTGCGCTGCGAGCGGGCCCAGCACGGCAAGGGCTTGCTGGGCAAGCGGATCGTTGCTCTGCCCCAGCACGTCGACGACCGTTTGCAGCGCCGACCCCGCCGCGGCTTCCACCGGCTGGGGCACCCGGCTTTCCAGTGCGATGAGCGATTGCCTCAGTTGCGTCACCCGGTCGGCGATATCGGTCGGTGCGCCGCTGTTGAGGAAGCCCAGCAGCGGATCGGCGACGCCGTCCACGGCGGTGGCGAGTTCGTTCGCGCCGGTGGCCAGCCGGGCCGATCCGTCACGGGCGGTGACGAGGTTGTCGGCGAGTTCGCGCGACCCCGAGGTGAGCTGGTCTGCTCCGCTCTTGGCCGTGTCGATCCCGTTCGCGAGTGTGCCGGCGCCGTCCGCTGCCTTCTTCAGCCCCGAACCCGCGCTTTCGAGCCCGGTGAGTATCTGTCCGACGCCCTCCGCGCCGATGGTGGCGTTGATCTGGTTGAGCACCTGTTCGGAGGCGTCCTGCGCGATGATCGTGGCGAGATAGTTGTTGGCGTCGTTGAAGGTGAACACCAGGTTCGCCTTCTCCGGATTGTCCCCGCTGGGGGATTCCACTGCCTCCGTGAAGTTCTCGGGGATGGTCACGGTGTAGTAGTACTTACCGCTCGCGAGACCGGCAGTCGCCTCGCTCTCCGGCACCTCGATCAGATCCAGCTTTCCCGAGTCGAGCAGCGATTTGACGACTTGATCGCCGGCATCGACCTGTTGGCCGGTCGAGGAACGTCCGGTGTCGTTGTTGACGATCGCCGCGGGGATCTTGTCGACCGCACCGAACGGATTCCAGAACGCCCACAGATACATCGCGCCGTAGAGCAGCGGCATGAGAATGATGGTGACGAGCGCGACACGCGGCATCGTGCCGCGAAAGTACCGTGTGATGTCGCTCCCCAGCGAAAACGCAGCCAGCATCGCTACCCCGTCTCGGTCATGACGCCGATGTCGCCCGGCCCCAGAAGATCGTGCAAGTCCACCAGGGTCCGCACCGCGGCCCCGGGAGGAATCGGATTCACGTCGGCGGTGATCACCGATTGCGTCTCACCCAGTGCGATCAGCCTCTCGAGGAGAACCGCGCGCTCGGCGTCGTCGGCGATCCGGTCGAGCCGCCCGACGACCAGCAGCGGAGGTCGCCGGGTGTTCGCGACCGCGATGCGCAACAGCATCTGCTGAAGTTCCGGCAGGTCGTCGACGAAGGCCCGCAGGTGCGGGAGTTCGACGTCGCCGAACACCTCCTCGCACATGTCCGCGACCCCGCGTTCGTCGACCCGTGGCACGAGCCGGTACCAGGGCGAATCCCACCGCTTCTGTTCGGTGACGAGGTCGCGCACGGTGACCGAGGGTGGCACCTCGTCGAGTTCGTTCAGGCACGCGATCGCGGAATGAGCGAACACCTTTCTCGGGTTCTCGTATCCGAGGACGGTGAGCGAACCGCCGGTCAGGCGCATCCGTCCGCACAACGCCATCATCAGCGCAGTGCGCGCCGCCCCGGCCGGTGCCGCGAGCACGGAGACTCCGCCTTCGTCGATATCGAGATCGAGCGGACCGAACACGTGTCCCCACGGCCCGTCCAGTTCGATGCTCCGTGCCGAAACGAGCGTTCCCGGAACCGGCGCCCACGACGCGCTGGGGTCCGTCACAGACATTTCGACCATCTCCACCCCACGTCTCCGGCGTCGGAACATCAACGCCTTCGCCTCGGAGCCCGTCGCGCGGACCGATCCGACTCGCAACACGACGACCACCGGAGGACACGTTCACAGCACGCTCTTCCGATCATGCCGTTGTTGACGGCGACCGAGAGGCGCTTTCCGGGATGTGTCAGGAGATAGGGGCGAGCACCCGGCACCGGCGAGGGGAACACGGCCGCGCCGCCGGGTGGATGCCCATCGGGGGCGTTACCCCACCTCGCGCACGGCGTCGGGGCCTCGGTCGAGCAGGATTCTGAACGCGTCCTCGTCTATCACGGGCACGCCGAGATCGGTTGCCTTGTCGGCCTTGGTGCCGGGGTTGTCGCCCACCACCACGAATGCGGTCTTCTTCGATACCGAACCGGCGGCCTTGCCGCCTCGCGCCAGAATGGCTTCCTTCGCCTGATCGCGCGAGAAGCCCGCGAGCGTGCCGGTGACCACGATGGACAGACCCTCGAGTGTGCGTGCGATCGACTCGTCGCGTTCGTCCTCCATACGCACCCCGGCAGCGGCCCACTTGTCGACGATGGCGGCGTGCCAGTCCACCGTGAACCACTCGACCACAGCGGCGGCGATCGTGGGGCCCACGCCTTCGACAGCGGCGAGTTCCTCGAGGGACGCCGCCCGGATCCGGTCCAGGCTGCCGAACTCCGTCGCGAGAGCGCGTGCCGCCGTGGGGCCGACGTGCCGGATCGACAGCGCAACGAGGACGCGCCACAGCGGCTGTTCTTTCGCGTTGTCCAGGTTTTGCAGCAAACGCTCGCTGTTCTTCGACAGCGCACCTTTCGAAGTCAGAAAGAACGGCGCCTTCCGGAGGTCGTCCTCGGTCAGGGAGAACAGATCGCCCTCGTCGGAGATCACGTTCGCTTCGAGCAGGGCCGTCGCCGCCTCGTATCCCAGTGCCTCGATGTCGAACGCGCCGCGTCCGGCGACGTGGAAGACCCGTTCGCGCAACTGCGCCGGGCAGTTCCGCGAATTCGGGCAACGCAGGTCGACGTCGGCTTCCTTCGCGGGCGCGAGAGGGGTCCCGCACTCGGGGCAGACGTTCGGCATCACGAATTCGCGTTCCGTGCCGTCGCGCAGGTCGACGACGGGTCCGAGGACCTCGGGGATGACGTCGCCGGCTTTCCGGATCACCACGGTGTCGCCGATGAGCACGCCCTTACGCACCACTTCCGACGCGTTGTGCAGCGTCGCGAGCGAGACGGTGGATCCGGCGACGGTGACCGGTTCCATGTACGCGAACGGCGTGACCCTGCCGGTGCGTCCGACGCTCACCCGGATGTCGAGCAGTCTGGTGGTCACTTCCTCGGGCGGGTACTTGTAGGCGATCGCCCAGCGCGGGGCGCGCGAGGTGGCACCGAGCCGGCGATGCAGGCCCATGTCGTCGATCTTCACGACCAGGCCGTCGAGTTCGTGCTCGATGTCGTGGCGGTGTTCGCCCCAGTACCGCATGCGCTCGACGACGGCGTCCGCTCCCCGGACGCGGAGGGTGTGCGGCGAGACCGGCAGACCCCACGCGGCGAACGCGTCGTACGCCTGCGACTGCGATTGCGGCGAGAACCCCTCGATGCGGCCGTACCCGTGGCAGTACATGCGCAGCCGACGCTGCGCGGTGACCGCGGGATTCTTCTGTCGCAGCGACCCTGCCGCCGAGTTCCGCGGATTCGCGAACGGCGGTTTTCCGGCGGCGACGAGACCGGCGTTGAGGTTCTGGAAGTCTTCGAGACGGAAGAACACCTCGCCACGTACCTCGAGCAGCGTCGGGATCGGGTATTCCTCGGTGGCGGTGAGCTTTTCGGGCACCTCGTCGATCGTGCGCGCGTTGAGCGTGACGTCTTCACCGGTACGGCCGTCGCCGCGAGTCGCGGCGCGCACGAGTCGGCCGTTCTCGTACACCAGGCTCAGCGCCACACCGTCGATCTTCACCTCGCACAGGTAATCCGGGTGTGTCCCGGTCTCGGTCTCCGCGCGCGCGAGCCATGCCCGCAGCTCGTCCTCGTCGAAAACGTTGTCGAGGCTGAGCATCGGCTCGAGGTGGCCGACGGCGGTGAAATCGGTCGCGAACCCGCCGCCGACGAGCTGGGTCGGTGAGTCCGGCGTGCGCAGCTCCGTGTACTGCTCCTCGAGCGCCTGGAGTTCGCCGAGCAGTGCGTCGAACTGACCGTCCGAGATGATCGGCGCGTCGCGCACGTAGTAGCGGAACTGGTGCTCCCGTACCTGCTCGGCAAGATCCTGCCAGCGCTCGCGCGCCTCGGGAGGAGCGGTGGCAGGCGCGTCCGTCGGTTCACTCACAGGTCACAAGACTAGTCGAGGACCCCGACAACTCCGCAGCGATCCGATCGCACCGGACCGGGTCCGGCGGCGTCGGCCGGACCTCTCGTCAGAGCGTCTCGGGGTCCTCCGAGAGCGCTGCCGAGATGTCGCGCGCCGACTTCAGTGCCTGCCGCGCCCAGTGCGGGTCCGCCGAGGCAAGCCCGCACGTCGTGGCCACGGAGACCGACCGCAACGCGGTACGGGGGAAGCCGAGACGGTCGAAGAGTTCCACGGCAGGTGCCGCCTGCTCCCGCCAGCTGGGCACGGGGTTGGGAGCGGTGGTCGGAACCAGCCCGAGGACGAGCGCGGTACCGGAATCGAACAGTTCACCGATGCCGTCCAGATCGGCCCGCGACACCCTCGTGAGATCGAACGCGACGGCCTCTGCGGCGCTGCGGCGCAACAGGTCGGCAGGCAGGCTGCCGGCGCAGCAGTGCACCGCGACGGACAGTCCGGTGCCGCGGATCGTCGTATCCAGGACGTCGAGCGCCTCGGGTTCAGGCCATGCCGGAACCGTCTCGAGGATCGTTCTGCCCTCCAATGTCCCGGCGAGGACATCGGGAAGCGCGGGTTCGTCGAGTTGCACGACGACCTGCACGCCGAGTCTGCGGTGCAGTTCGGCGGCGTGCCGCGCAATTCCCTCCGCCAGCGACTCGGACAGTTCGCGCACCGCCCCGCGGTCGAGCAGGACGCGACGGCCCGTGGCGAGTTCCAGATGAGCAGCCAGTGTCAGCGGACCGGCCGACTGCACCTTGACCGTGCGATCCGGCCCCGCACCGGCGCGTTCCCACGCTTCCTCGAGCGCGTCGAGGTCCTGCCGGAGCAGATCTTCGGCGCGCGCGGCGATCGTGCCGCGTCGGGACACCAATCGGTAACCGGTGGTCGATGCGTCGAGATGGAGGTCGACGAGCAGCGCGCTCGCCCGCCCGATCGTGTCCGAACCCAGACCTCTGTCCGGAAGTTCCACGAGATGCGGAAGCTCGGCGAGTTCCCCGACCACCACAGCCGCCGCTTCGCGCGCGTCGGTGCCCGGCCACGAACCCACCCCGGTGGCGATCCCGGACCAGATCCCCCGAGCCGGCCCTCCGGTCGTCACATGCCCTCGGCTACGGGCCGTGCGACCGCGATCGTGCCGCTGCCGAGAACGATGTCTCCGGCCGGGTCCGGCCGGTACAGCACCGCGGCCTGACCGGCGGCGACGCCCGTGAGCGGTTCCCGCAGAGAGATCTCGATGCCCGAACCGGCCGCCTCGGCGACCGCCGGGGCGATCCCGCCGTGCGCGCGGACCTGCACGACGCATTCGACGGGGCCGTCGGGTGCGCTACCCGAGGTCCATACGGCACGTTCCGCATGGATGAAGTCGACCTTGAGGCGTTCGGCGCTGCCGACACGGACGGTGCCCGTCTCGGGTTCGATCGCGGTGACGTACCGCGGACCGCCGTCGGCGCCCGGACCGGAGATTCCGAGTCCCTTGCGCTGACCGATCGTGAAGCCGTGGACGCCCTCGTGCTCGGCGAGGACCTCCCCCGAATCGTCGTCGACGACCGCGCCGGGCCGCACCCCGATGCGCGCGCCGAGGAAGGCCCGGGTGTCACCGGAGGGAATGAAGCAGATGTCGTGGCTGTCCGGCTTGTTCGCCACCGCGAGACCGCGCTCGGCGGCTTCGGCGCGGATCAGGTCCTTGGGTGTGTCCCCGATCGGGAACATCGCCCGCGACAACTGTTCCGCGGTCAGCACTGCCAATACGTAGGACTGGTCCTTGTCGGCGTCGACCGCGCGTCGCAGCACCCCGTCCTGCAACCGCGCGTAGTGGCCGGTCGCGACCGCGTCGAAGCCCAGGGCCACCGCGCGGTCGGCCAGCGCGGAGAACTTGATCTTCTCGTTGCACCGCAGGCACGGATTGGGGGTCTGACCCGCCGCGTAGGCCTCCACGAAGTCGTCGATCACGTCTTCTTTGAAGCGGTCGGCGAAATCCCATATGTAGAAAGGGATTCCGAGCATGTCGGCGGCGCGGCGGGCATCGCCGGCATCCTCTTTCGAACAACAACCACGCGAACCGGTGCGCAGGGTGCCGGGAGCAGACGACAACGCCAGATGCACCCCCACCACGTCGTGTCCGGCATCGACAGCGCGGGCCGCGGCAACCGCCGAGTCCACACCGCCGCTCATAGCCGCAAGAATCCTCATCTCCGGTCACCTCCTCGTCCACCAGCGCTCGCCATACCGGCGGCACGTGCCCGCTCCACCACGCGCGGCAGAGCGTCGATCAGTACATCGATGTCGTCTCGGGTCGTGGTGTGCCCCAACGAGAATCGCAACGACCCGCGGGCGGTCGCGGGGTCGGATCCCATCGCGACCAGCACGTGGCTGGGCCGCGCCACGCCTGCCGTGCACGCCGACCCGGTAGAGCATTCGATCCCGGCCGCATCGAGCAGCATCAGCAGCGAATCCCCCTCACAGCCGGGGAACGTCATGTGCGCATTGTTGGGAAGCCGCCCCGCGCCGCGGGGTCCGTTGAGGATCACATCGGGGATCACCGCTTCGACACCGTCGACCAGACGATCGCGCAGGACGGCGAGTTCGGCGGTCCGGGCCGGAAGGTCGCGGGTGACCTCCCGGAGCGCAGCGGCCATGCCGACGATCGACGCGGTGTCCTGGGTCCCCGACCGGATGTCCCGTTCGTGTCCTCCGCCGTGCGCGAGCGGAACGCAGGGCACCTGGCGTCCGAGCAGGAGCGCACCGACACCCTGGGGGCCGCCGAACTTGTGAGCGGCGAGGGTGAGCGCCGACAGCCCGCTCGCCGCGAAATCGACGGGCAGATGCGCGACGGCTTGCACCGCGTCGCTGTGCATCGGCACACCGAACTCGGCCGCGACGGCAGCGAGTTCGGCGATCGGCATCACGGTGCCGACTTCGTTGTTGGCCCACATGATCGTGACGAGGGCGACCTCGTCCGGATGAGCGGCGAGCGCCTCGCGCAGAACTGCCGGCTCGACCCGCCCGACCGCGTCCACCGGCAGCCAGGTCACCACGGCACCCTCGTGGTCGGCCAGCCACTCGACGGCGTCGAGCACGGCGTGGTGTTCCACGGCGCTCGCGATGATCCGGCGGCGCCGCGGGTCCTGGGCGCGCCGGCCCCAGTAGATGCCCTTGACCGCGAGGTTGTCGCCTTCGGTGCCGCCGGAGACGAAGATCACTTCGGAGGGTCGCGCACCGAGTTCGGCGGCGATCGATTCGCGGGCTTCTTCTATCCTGCGGCGTGCCGCGCGTCCCGAACCGTGCAGGGACGAGGCATTGCCGGTGGTTGCGAACACCCCGGTCATCGCGTCGATCGCCGCGGTCAGCATCGGCGTGGTCGCGGCGTGATCGAGGTAGACAGTTTTCGGGGTACCGGAGGATCCGGTGGCGGGCGAGGTCATGACCGATCCAGGATAGCGGGTGGCTCGGGGTGCCCGTCGCGCTCACCGCTTCCACGGGAGCACATGCGGCAAGGGTCACGTTCCGGCGTGCGGACGAGCCGGACATCTCGCCCACCGGGACTGCCCACGCGCGAGCGCGGCCCCGCTCCGGATTCCGGAACGGGGCCGCGCTGTGCTGGAGGGTGAGAATCAGCCCTTGTGCTTCTTGACAGCCTCGGTCAGCTGCGGAGCGACGTTGAACAGGTCGCCCACGACGCCGAAGTCGGCGATCTCGAAGATCGGTGCCTCTTCGTCCTTGTTGACCGCGACGATGGTCTTCGAGGTCTGCATACCCGCGCGGTGCTGGATCGCTCCGGAGATACCGAGCGCGATGTACAGCTGCGGCGAGACCGTCTTACCGGTCTGGCCGACCTGGAACTGACCCGGGTAGTAGCCCGAGTCGACAGCGGCGCGCGATGCGCCCACCGCTGCGCCGAGCGAATCGGCGAGTTCTTCGACCACGGAGAACTTGTCGGCCGAGCCGACACCACGACCACCGGAGACGACGATCGACGCCTCCGTGAGCTCGGGACGGTCGCCACCGGCGACGGGCTCACGCGAGGTGATCTTGACCGCGTTCTCTTCCTGGGCCGGAACCTCGACGTCGACGCGAGTGGCGGCGGCAGCCTCCGGCTTGGCCTCGATCGCACCCGGGCGAACCGAGATGACCGGAACGTCGCCGTTGGCCTTGGCATCGACGGTGAACGCGCCACCGAAGATCGAGTGGACGGCCGAGCCGTCGCTCTTGACGTCGACGACGTCGACGAGCAGACCGGAGCCCAGGCGCGCAGCGAGGCGGCCGGACACCTCCTTGCCCTCGACCGAAGCTGCGGTGAGAACCGCTGCGGGGCTGGTGGATTCGACGAGCGCGGCGAGAACGTCGACCTTCGGCGTCACGAGGTAGCCGTCGATGATGTCCGACTCGGCGGCGTAGACCTTCGCGGCTCCGGCGGCGGCGAGCGCCTCCTGGAGCTTGTCGGCGGTCCCGGCGGAACCGGTCACGACTGCCGACGGCTCACCCAGCGCGCGAGCGGCGGTGATGAGTTCGGTGCTGATCTTCTTGAGCGCGCCCTCGGCATGCTCGACGAGCACGAGTACTTCTGCCATTGCTTGCTTCTCTCCCTAGATAGGTCTGGTGTTGTCGCGGGGGCGCGATCAGATGATCTTGTTGCCGACCAGGTACTGAGCGACCTTGTCGCCACCGTCGCCCTCGTCGGCGACACGCTCGCCGGCGGTACGCGCAGGCTTCGGGGTGACGCCGGTGACGGTGGACGCGGCGTTCGCGACACCGAAGATCTCGGGATCGAGACCGATGTCCGCCAGGGTGAGGGTCTGAACTTCCTTCTTCTTCGCGGCCATGATGCCCTTGAAGGACGGGAAGCGCGGCTCGTTGATCTTCTCGGTGACCGAGACGATCGCGGGGAGCGGTGCCTCGAGGCCGAAGACGCCCTCGTCGGTCTCACGCTCGCCGGTGGCCTTGCCGTCGGCCAGGGTCAGCTTGCGCAGGTGCGTGAGGTGCGGCAGGCCCAGGTACTCCGCGATGATCGCGGGCACGGCGCCGACGCGACCGTCGGTGGCCTCGTTGCCGGCGATGACGAGCTCGACGCCCTCGATCTGGCCGAGCGCCGCGGCGAGCGCGTAGGCGGTCTGGATGGAGTCCGAGCCGTGCAGCGCGGGATCGTTGAGGTGGATGGCCTTGTCGGCACCCATCGACAGCGCCTTGCGGATGGCGTCGGTCGCGCGGTCGGGACCTGCGGTCAGCACGGTCACCTCGCCGCCGTCGCGCTCCTTGATGAGCAGGGCCTCTTCGACCGCCCGCTCGTTGATCTCGTCGAGAACCGCGTCGGCGGCTTCACGGTCGAGCGTGTAGTCGCCGTCGGTGAGCTTGCGCTCGGACCACGTGTCGGGGACCTGCTTGATCAAAACGACGATGTTCGTCATGGGTCTGCGTCGACCTCCTGTGTGTAGCTGCCTTTGGTCGGCAAGGCGCTGCCTGAACCGAGCACTCGTGTCTGTCGCACGGCGTGTGCGATAGATTATCAAACGCTAAGTTACCCGTGGGTAACTTAGCGGAATTCCTGGTTCACCATAGCCGCACGAAAGGACGCGCAAACCTGTGATCTGGACCACCGGAACCGAGCCGGAGTGCAGTGGCACTAATGTCTGCTCGGTGAGCGATACCAACAGCCGCGCCGACGACGCCCAGACTCTCCCCCTCACCGGCGAACGGACGGTACCCGGCATCGCCGAGGAGAACTACTGGTTCCGGCGCCACGAAGTGGTCTACCGGCAACTGCTCGACCGCTGCCGAAGCCGGACCGTCCTCGAAGCGGGAGCGGGCGAAGGCTACGGCGCGGACATGATCGCCGACGTGGCGACGCGGGTCATCGGCCTCGACTACGACGAGAGCGCAGTTGCCCACATCCGCGCCCGCTACCCGCGCGTCGACATGCGGCACGGCAACCTCGCCGAACTCCCCCTCGCGGACGAGACCGTCGACGTCGTCGTGAACTTCCAGGTCATCGAACACCTGTGGGACCAGGGACAGTTCCTCCGCGAATGCCACCGCGTCCTCTCCCCGGGCGGCGCACTGCTGATCAGCACACCGAACCGCATCACCTTCTCGCCCGGGCGCGACACCCCGCTCAATCCGTTCCACACCCGCGAACTCGATGCGGCCGAACTCTCGGAACTGCTCGACAGCGCCGGTTTCCGGGTGGAACTGATGACCGGAGTGCACCACGGCCCGACGCTCCGCGCGCTCGACGCCAAGCACGGCGGCTCGTTCATCGACGCGCAGATCGAGCGTGCACTGGCCGGAGAACCGTGGCCGGCGGAACTCACCGAGGACGTCGCGGGCATCACCGTCGACGACTTCGTCCTCGACCCCGAAAACATCGACAGCAGCCTCGATCTGGTTGCCGTCGCAGTAAAGGATCCCGCGCGGTGAGTACGAAGAAGACCGGAGAACCGGGAATGTTCTCCCTCGTCCTGCACTCCCACCTGCCGTGGCTCGCCCATCACGGCCGCTGGCCGGTCGGTGAGGAATGGCTCTATCAGTCCTGGGCCGCAACATATCTCCCGGTCACCGACGTTCTTGCGCGCCTTGCCCACGAAGGACACAGCCGGATGGTCACGCTCGGGATCACGCCCGTCCTGGCCGCCCAGCTCGACGATCCGCACTGTCTTGCCGGAATGCACCACTGGCTCGGCAACTGGCAACTGCGCGCCCACGAGGCCGCCGGCATGGCCGAGGAGTCCTACCAGGCACTCGGGGCGCGCGAACACCGTGCGGCAGCAGCCGCGCTCGAGATGTTCGAAACCCGATGGCGCCACGGCGGTTCCCCCGTGCTCCGCAACCTCGTCGACGCCGACGCGATCGAACTGCTCGGTGGTCCGCTCGCGCACCCGTTCCAGCCACTGCTCGACCCCCGGATGCGGGAGTTCTCCCTCGCCGAAGGCCTGCACGACGCGCACGCCCGTTGGCAACACCGACCCCGTGGCATCTGGGGCCCCGAGTGCGGATTCACGCCGGGCATGGAAATCGGGTACGCGGCAGCCGGTGTCGAACATTTCATGGTCGACGGGCCGGCGCTGCACGGCGAGACCACCCTCGGCCGCACCGTGCTCGACTCGGACGTCGTGTGTTTCGGCCGTGACCTTCAGGTCTCGTACCGCGTGTGGTCGCCGAAGTCCGGATACCCCGGGCACGCCGCCTACCGCGACTTCCACACCTACTGTCACGACACGGGTCTCAAACCCTCCCGGGTGACCGGACGCGCGGTGCCGTCGGAGGACAAGGCGCCCTACGACCCCGAACTCGCGTCCCTCGCCGTCGACCGCCACGTCGCCGACTTCGTCGACACGATCCGCCGCCGCCTCCGGAGCGAGTCCGCGCGTATCGGCAGGGACGCACTCGTCGTCGCGGCATTCGACACCGAACTGTTCGGGCACTGGTGGTTCGAGGGCCCGCTGTTCCTCGAGCGGCTTCTGCGGGCGCTGCCGGAGGCGGGCATCGAGGTGGGCACGCTCACCGACGCCCGTGATCGCGGATACGTCGGTGGCCCCGTCGATCTCGCGAACTCCTCGTGGGGATCGGGCAAGGACTGGCGGGTATGGGCCGGCGACCAGGTCTCCGACCTCGTCCAGCTCAACGACGAGGTGGTCCGGACCACGCTCGACACACTCGACAAGGCCCGTGACGGGCACGCACCCGGAGCACCGGTCCTGCGCAACCGCGTGCACGACCAGATGTTGCGCGAAGCGCTGCTCACCGTCTCGAGCGACTGGGCGTTCATGGTCAGCAAGGACACCGCGGCCGCCTACGCCCGCGATCGCGCGCACACCCACGCGCACGCCCTCCGGGAGATCGCCGAGGCGGTCGCTTCCGGTCGGGACTCGACGGCAGTACGGTTGGCCGACGGCTGGAACCGAGCCGACAACCTGTTCCCCGGGCTCGACGCGCGGCGCCTGCCCGGACGCCACGGAGGCAAGTGATGAAGATCCTGATCGTGTCGTGGGAGTACCCGCCGGTCGTCGTCGGTGGGCTCGGTCGGCACGTTCACCACCTCGCCACAGAACTTGCCGCCGCGGGGAACGAAGTCGTGGTGCTGTCCCGGCGCCCCACGGGAACCGATGCTTCGACGCATCCCACACTCAGCCATATCGCCGAGGGCGTGCTCGTCGTCGCGGTCGCGGAGGACGCCCCCCACTTCGTATTCGGCGAGGACATGCTCGCCTGGACACTCGCGATGGGGCACGCGATGGTGCGCGCGGGGATCGGCCTGAGCCGCGGCGGTATCGGCGAGGGGTGGCAACCCGATGTCGTGCATGCACACGACTGGCTGGTCGCGCATCCCGCCATCGCCCTTGCCGAGCACTTCGACGTGCCGCTTGTCTCCACGCTCCACGCAACCGAAGCGGGCCGCCACAGCGGGTGGCTCTCGGGCAGAATCAACCGCCAGGTGCACTCGGTCGAGTGGTGGCTCGCCCACGAATCCGACGCGCTCATCACGTGTTCGGCGTCGATGTACGACGAAGTGACAGCACTGTACGGCCCCGATCTGCCGCGAATCTCGGTGATCCGCAACGGTATCGACATCACGACGTGGTCGTACCGCGAGCGCGCACCCCGATCCGGGCCGGCCCGGCTTCTCTATGTGGGACGGCTCGAGTACGAAAAGGGCGTGCAGGACGCGATCGCCGCCCTCCCGCGGATTCGGCGTTTCCACCCCGGCACCACGCTCATGGTCGCCGGCGACGGCACCCAGTCCGAGTGGTTGCGCGAACAGGCGCGCGTCCATCGTGTCGCACGCTCGGTGACCTTCCTCGGCAACCTCGACCACACCGAACTGCTCGATCGACTGCACACCGCCGACGCCATCGTCCTGCCCAGCCGGTACGAACCGTTCGGCATCATCGCGCTCGAAGCTGCCGCTGCGGGAACACCGTTGGTCACCTCGACCGCCGGCGGGCTCGGCGAGGCCGTCGTCGACGGCACGACCGGGTTGTCGTTTCCTCCCGGCGACGTCGCAGCGCTCACGTCGGCGGTGCGCAGGACGCTCGACGATCCGGCCGCCGCGCAGGAACGCGCCCGGGCCGCCAGGGCCCGGCTCACCGACGACTTCGACTGGGGACAGGTCGCCGAGGAGACGGCCCAGGTCTACATCGGCGCGAAGCGGCGGGTACGGCATCCGCTCGGACGGCCCGTGATCCCGCAGCGCCCGCTGCCCGGCCGGGACTGAGTCAGCCGACTCCGAGCGCCGGCACGCGGTCGAACCACGGGCGAGCCTGTTCCAGTTCGGCCCCGAGAGCGAGCAGCAGGCCTTCCCCGCCGAGCGGCGCGACGAACTGCACGCCGAGGGGTACGTCGTCCGCGGTCCAGTGCAGCGGCAGCGAGATCGCCGGGCGCCCGGTGATGTTCGCCAGCTGGGTGTACGGCGTGCGTCCGAGGTTCTCGTCGATCATCCGGTCCACCAGCCCGGTCCAGCGGGCCACCCTGCCCATTCGCGTCGCGATGAGCACGTTCCCGAGGGTGCTCACCCAGCGCGGAGTCGCCAGTTCCCCGATCCGCGCCGGAGGATAAGCCAGGGTCGGCGTGAGCAGTAGGTCGTAACGCTCGTGGAACGCAGCGAGCCGGGTGGTGTGTTCGCCCCAGCGCGCCAGCGCCGCGAGATACTCCGGAGCGGGCACGGTGCGGCCCAGTTCGGCGAGAATGCGGGTGTCGAACTCGAATCCGTCCGGGCCCGACCCCGTGCGTTGCCGTACCTCGTCGACCTCCGCCGTCAACGACGCGAACCACATCGTGAGGAAGTCCGTGGCCAGTTGCCGCTCGTCGACGCCGGTCGTCGCGGGCTCGACGTGGTGACCGAGGCCGTCGAGCAGGGCAACCGTGGCGTCGACCGCTGCGACCGCTTCGGGGTCGACCCCGGTCCCGAGCGGGGACGCGGTCGCGTACCCGATCCGCAGGCGCCGGGGGGCGGTGCGGGCGGCGGCCGAATACGACTGCGGTGGAGCCGCGCTCAGGAAGGGCGCCGCCCCATAGGCACCGGCCATGACGTCCAGGAGAGCCGCGGAGTCACGGATGCTCCGGGTGATCGCCCCGTTCGTTGCCGCCCCGTGCAGCGGTTCGCTGCCGAGCGGGCCGGTCGGCACGACTCCGCGCCCGGGCTTGAGACCGACGAGACCGCAGCATGCGGCCGGGATCCGGATCGAGCCGCCGCCGTCGCTCGCGCCCGCCACGGGCACCACGCCCGCTGCGACAGCCGCGGCGGAACCACCGGACGAACCCCCGGGGGTCAACGCCGGGTTCCACGGGTTGCGTGTGGGACCGTTCGCTTCCGGTTCGGTGATGCCCTTGAGCCCGAATTCCGGGGTGTTGGTCTTCCCGAAGACGACGAGACCCGCCTCGAGCCAGCGGTCGACGACCACCGAGTTGCGTTCGGCGGGAACTTGGGCGAGGGCGCGGGACCCACTGCCGGTGGGGATCCCCGCGATGTCCTGCCCGAGGTCCTTCACGAGGAAGGGCACGCCCGCGAACGGGCCGTCCAACGGGTGGCCGGCCCGCACACGAGCCTCTCGGTCGAGCCGGTAGACGACCGTATTGAGAGTCGGCTCGACGGCGTCGAGCCTGGCGATCGCCGTCTCGAGCAGTTCGTGCGGCGTCACCTGCCCGCCCGCCACCAGTTCTGCGAGCCCCACGGCGTCGTGACGCCGGTATTCGTCGAAATCCACTCGAGCCCTCCCCTGCCGGTCTTCCTGTGGCTGTCGTCAGACGCCGGGTTGTGCGTCGGCCGGCTTTTCTCCCGCCTTCTTCCGCGCGATGTCCTCGAGCGCTGCGGCCCGTGCGGCACGTTCGGCGGCGGCGGTCTCCCACGACAGCTTCCGATTCTTCACGACCTTCGCCGGCGAGCCGACGGCAATGCTGTAATCGGGGATCTCACCCTTGACCACGGCGTGCGCGCCGAGCACACAGCCGCGACCCACCTTGGTATTGCGCAACACCGTCACCTTGGCGGCGATCCAGGTGTCCGGCCCGATGCGCACCGGACCCTTGATGATGCCCTGGTCCTTGATCGGATAGGTGATGTCCTCCGTGCGATGGTCGAAATCGCAGATATAGCACCAGTCCGCAACGAGGGTCGAGGCGCCGATCTCGATGTCGAGGTAGGTGTTGACGACGTTGTCCTTGCCGAACACGACCTTGTCGCCGATTCGCAGCGAACCTTCGTGGCAGCGGATGGCGTTGCCGTCACCGATATGCACCCACTTGCCGATCTCGAGCCGCGCCAGGTCGGGCGTCGCGTGGATCTCGACGTTCTTCCCGAGAAACACCATTCCGCGCAGCACGACGTGCGGATTCGCCAGCTTGAACTTCGCCAGGCGGTAGTACCGGACCAGGTACCACGGCGTGTATGCCTTGTTTGCCAGCACCCATCGCAGAGATGACAGTGTCAGGAATCGTGCCTGGTCCTGATCCCGGCGACGGGAACCGCGCCACCTCGTGCGCAGCGGTGCGCCCCACATGCTCGTCATAGGGGGCAGCCTACGGTCCGCCTCCTGCGCGGGGTACAACCACCGGCCCGATACGCTGACGGCTCGAAACGTTCGTCCCGGGAGGAGTTGGGTGATGCGGGGTGTCCTGCGGGCCGCAGTGCTGGCATCGACGGCAGCGGTCGCACTGAGCGGGTGCGCAGGCGGAGGCGGTACCAGCGATGTGCTCTCCGAAGGAGGCTGGCCGGGCCGTTATTCGGATGCCCGCAACAGCAGCACCGCCACCGCAGACGGTCTCGACGACCTCTCGGCCGCGTGGGCCCGCCCGCTGGGAGGCCGGGTGGGCTCTCCCGCCGGGGTTGCCCGCAACGGCCAGATCGCAGTCACCGCCTCGACGGACGCGGGATGCAACCTCTTCTCCTTCCAGATCGACAACGGCCGCAAACGGTGGTGCACGCGGCTCGCTCCGGGCGCCACGACCGTGACCCCCGTGTCCGACGGCAACGCGAACATCTACGTCGGCGAGGACGGTGGCATGTTCTCGTTCAACGAACACGGGCAGCGACGCTGGCGCATCCCGGTGAGCGGCACACCGCGCAGCGCCCAGTTCGCGTCCGACGGAAAACTGGTCGTCGTCACGCATTTCGGCCAGGTCAACATCATCAACCCGCAGACCGGCCAACTCGTCGCACCACTGTTCGACCTCGTGCCCATTCCCGCCGTCGGCGACGGCCAGAACGTTCCGAGGCTCGCGAGCGACCACGGGTTGCCCGCATGCTTCGGCGGATCACCCGATTGCCCCGTCGCCACCACTCCCGCAGTCGACCTGGCCACGGACCGGATCTTCGTGACCCTGTGGCGTCCCGGTGCCGACCGCGCGTCTCTCGTCGCCATGCGGTACACCAGCGGCGACAACGCGTCCGTGGTCGAAGAATGGTCCACCGACGACCTGCCGGGCGGCTCCGTGACGAGTCCGGTGCTGTCCGCCGACGGCGCGACCGTCTACGTCCACGACGGCGACGGCACCCTCTGGGCCGTCGACTCCACGACGGGGACACCCCGATGGAGCCATCGACTCGACTACTCCCCCGCGACCGGCCCGGCAGTGACCGGTGACGGATTGCTGCTGCTTGCCGCCGGCGGAGACGAGGGCGCCCTGACCGCACTGCGGGACAATGGCGACGGCGCCGAAATGGTGTGGCAGCGAACGGATGTCACGCAGCACGCCGTACCGGCGGTGACCTCGAACGGGCTGGGTTACTCGATCGTGGGCGGCGCCGACGGCCTTGCCGCACTCGTGTTCGACACCTCGGACGGCCACTCGATCGACGAGGAACCGATCACGGAGGCAACAGGATTCCCGGTCGGCACCGCGGTGGGTCCCGACGGCGAGTTCGTCACCACGACGCACGACGGTGACATCGTCGTACTCCGCTGAAGCAGTTCCCTCAGCCGACAGTCGAGGTACAGTCGAAAGATCGTGCTGCCCTGCGTAATTCGGCGCTCACGACAGCCTGCGCCGGCCGGTGCCCACTGCCCCGGCGGTACGCAATTCGGGTTCGTCTCCCGACCGGAAGCGCGGTGAGCACCACCCCTGCCGGAACATCGATCGCCCCGAGCTGTGGCACCAGTGCCACGCCGGCTCCCGCTGCAACCAGTCGCAGGACCGTGGCGAAGTCGTCGACCCGATGGGTGACCCACGGTTCGAACCCTTGGGAGCGACAGGTGCGCACCGCCATGGTGTGACACAACGTGCCGGAGTTCCCGACAATCCAAGGGCTGTCTGCGTGACTGCGGACGACCGCCAAACCCTCCGCGTCCGGCGCTGCGGACGCGGCCAGATAGATGACCTCGTCGAGCAGCGGTTCGAGTTCGATGCCCGACCCGACGGAGGACGGCACGTTGTCGTATTCGTGGACGAGCGCCATGTCGAGGTGACCTCCCCGAAGCAGATCCGGCGCATCGGCGGGATCGACCTCCGTCACCGTCACTTCCGGGCCCTGCTCCGCACGGCGGAGTTCCGACAGGGCGGGGAGCACAACCGTCCGTAGCGCGGTCGGAAAGGCCCCGAGGCGAACCGACCCCGACGGCCCCGGCCCACTCGTCGCGAGCGCGGTTTCTGCTCGTTCCAGTTCCGCCAGAACCGCCTCGGTGTGCTCGACGAGGATGAGAGCCGCCGGGGTCAGCCTCACCCGACGACCCGTGCGCACCAGGAGGGGGCGGCCGGCCTCGCGTTCGAGCGCCGAGATCTGTTGCGACACCGCCGACGGCGTGTACGAAAGCGCCTCGGCGACGGCAGCGATCGTGCCTCGATGGGCGAGTTCACGGAGAAGCCTGAGCTTGCGAACGTCGAGCATCGGTTCAGCTTACGAGTTCCGTCACGAAGAGTAACTGGATCTTGTGAATTGCGACGGTAAAAGTGGGTGCATGACATTCCATCCGTCGGGCATCTTCGTCCCGCTCGTCACCCCGTTCACAGACACCGGCGAGATCGCCGCGACCGACCTCGAACGTCTCGCCCACGGCGTGATCGAAGAAGGCGCAGCCGGCATCGTGGCGTTGGGAACAACCGCGGAGGCGGCCACCCTGACCCCTCTGGAACGTCGAGAGGTCGTGCGGATCTGCAGCACGGCGTGCCGCGAGCACGGCGTGCCCCTGATCGTCGGCGCAGGTTCGAACGACACGGCCGGCACCGCGCGCACCCTCGAGGAACTGCATGCGGAGGGCGACGCCACAGCCGCAATGGTGGTGGTCCCGTACTACACACGCCCGTCCGAGGCAGGGGTGGTGGCGCACTTCGAATACATCGCCGCACGCAGTCCGCTCCCCCTGATTCTCTACAACGTTCCGTACCGCACCGGTCAGCACCTGGGCTGGGAGTCCGTCGAGCGACTGTCGCAGCATCCGCAGATTGCCGGCATCAAACAGGCAGTCGGCTCGGTGGACACCGACACCGCGCGACTGGTCGCAGTGGCCCCCACGTCGTTCTCGGTCCTCGCAGGAGACGACGCGCTGGTTTCCCCGCTCCTCGCGATGGGTGCCGCGGGAGCGATCCTGGCGACCGCGAACGTCTGCACGCGCGAGTTCGTCGAACTGTTCCGGTTGTGGGACGGCGGATTCCTGTCGCAGGCGAGGGCCCTCGGGAACCGACTCGTGGAGACCGCGTGCGCGCTGACCGCAGGGCCGAACCCCACCGTCATCAAGGCCGTGCTCCACGCCCAGGGCAGGATTTCGACTCCGAACGTCCGGCTACCCCTCCTGCCGGCGGGCAGCCCCGCGGCGATTCTCGGAGCGCTGCCCCACACGGTCCGTGCAGGCTAACGGGACGCTGCGCACACGAAGGCCTCGGGCGTGCGGCCGATGCGGGTCAGCACCACGCTCAGCGAGCGTGAGCCCTTCAATTTGAGCCGGGGACGCAGCACCGCGGGATCGATGTCGAGCCCGCGCACCAGGATCTCGGCGATCCCGCAATCGAACCGGGACAGTGCCTGTTTCAGCGCCTTCTCCGTGTATTTGAACTGTTCGAGGACGCGGAATCCACGCACCCCGTCGGGCAACGTATCGCCGGTGAGGTAGGCGATACGTGGATCGAGTTGCCACAGCCCGTGTGCGGCCGCGTAGTGACGCACCAGTCCGGACCGCACGATCGCACCGTCCGGATCGACGATCCATTCCCCCGGTGCACGCTCGGGAATCTCGTCCGGCATCGTGTCGGTGACCTCGAAACCGGTTCCGTCCGAACGGAGTACCGACGCGCGGCGTCGAACACCGCCGTGGGTGAGTCCCGGGGAGTACAGGCATGCTTCACGCACGCCGCCGTCCAGCGACACCACCTCGACCTCGCCGTCCCAGTCGAGGGAGTCGAAGTCCAGACCCGGCGCGCACTTCACGGCCAGATCGCGTCCTGCATACACCCCGAGAAGGTCGGGCAACGGCGGTTGCAGCGCCGCCGGGTCGTGGGTCCTGCGGCCGCCGGCGCGACGCGCAGGGTCCGCGACGACGGTCGTGCCGCGTGTCACCGGCGTCAGCGCGTCCGCACGGAGGAGATATGCCTCGGGGACGTTGTGCGCGGCCATGGCGAGGCGCACTTCGTCGAGGTCGCTGCCCACCACCGTCTCCGCGACACCGACGAGTTCGGCGAGTTCGGTGCCGATCGAGCAGGTGACGTCGTGGACCCGGCGGCCGGCAAGCCGTCGCGCACGATGCGCCGCCACGGTTGCGGGCGTCGACTGCTGCACTGCATCGTCGGTGAGGATCCAGCGCGCGGCACCGGGAATCTTCGCGTCCGCCTTGCGGCGCAACAACACCGTCTCCACGAGCACCGCGGTACGGTCGCCGAAGTGCGTACGCACCCAGCCGATATCGGCAAGGCGCGTACGCGTCGACAGTTCACGCTCGCCGACACGTGCGAGCGCTGCCGCGCCGGTATCGGAGGTCAGGTACCGGACGTCGTCGAGCGTGAACTCGTATCCCAATTACTTGCCCGGCTTCACACCGGTGATCATCACGTTGTAGAAGAAGCTGCGCGGGACAACGTGCTTGAGCACATTCTCGTCGACCCAGCTGAGCGACTTCCAGCCGCCGAAGGCGAACTTGGCCCAGTTCCAGCCCAGCTTCTCGGGCGGAACTGCGGCTTCGAACGTGCGAACGGGCCAGCCGAGCAGTGCGGCGGCGAACTCCTCGCTCGAGGCCTTGACGTTCACCGCGCCGGCCGACCGGGCGATCTTCTCGAGATCGGAGGGGTCGAAGGTGTGCAGATCGACGACGGCCTCGAGTGCCGCGGCGCGCGACGACTCGTCGAGTTCGGTCTGCGGGCGGCGCCAGTCGCTGAGGAACGGCAGCTTCGTGACGGTGGTCGTGGCCTCCCACGTGATGCGCCCGAGCCAGCGCGCGTAGAAGTTGCCGACTGTGCTCGGCTCACCGGCGAACACGAATCGGCCACCCGGCTTGAGGATGCGCAGCACCTCACGCAGGGACTGCTCGACATCGGGAATGTGGTGCAGCACTGCGTGTCCGACGACGAGGTCGAACGTGTCGTCCTCGTACGGAATGGTTTCGGCATCGGCGACACGGCCGTCGACGTCGAGGCCGAGATGCTCGGCGTTGCGCAGCGCCACCTTGACCATGCCCGGCGACAGGTCGGTGACCGAACCGCTCTTCGCCACCCCACCCTGCATGAGGTTGAGCAGGAAGAAGCCGGTGCCGCAGCCCAACTCGAGCGCCCGCTCGTAGGGCAGGGGCTGCTCTCCGGCGGCGGCGACGAACCGTCCCTTCGCGTAGTCGATGCAGCGTTCGTCGTACGAGATCGACCACTTGTCGTCGTACGTCTCGGCTTCCCAGTCGTGGTAGAGCACCTGAGCGAGCTTGGTGTCTTCCATCGCTGCCGCGACCTGTTCGGCAGTGGCGTGCGGGTTCGGCGCGGGGTCGACCCCGTCGGGCCTGCTTGCAGTCATGGCGGTGATCCTACCCATCGGTAAGTCGGGGGCAATTTTGCGGTTGGGGGAACTATTCGCCGACGAAATCGGCTTTCCCGGGCCCGTCGGCGAGGAACGACTTCATGCCGATGGTGCGATCCTTGGTGGCGAACAGCGACGCGAACAGGTGCTGTTCGATGGCGAGGCCGGTCACGAGATCGGTCTCGAGGCCCTGGTCGATCGCAGCCTTGGCTGCCGCAAGCGCACGCGACGCCGCCGTGGTGAACTGCGCGGCCCACCGGCGGGCCGCCTCGTACACGTCGTCCGGTGCCACGACCTCGTCCACGAGACCCATCGCCAGAGCCTCGTCCGCCCCGACGAACCGGCCGGTGTACACGATGTCCTTGGCTTTCGACGGCCCCACCAGCCGGGCGAGGCGCTGTGTGCCGCCGCCACCGGGGATCACGCCGAGCAGGATCTCGGGCGTCCCCAGCTTCACGTTGTCCCCGATGATCCGCCTGTCGGCGCCGAGGGCGAGTTCGAGGCCACCGCCGAGCGCGTACCCGGTGATCGCGGCGACGGTCGGCTTCGGAATGTCGGCGATCGAGCCCAGCGCGGATTGCAGATCGCCCACGATCCGGCTCATCCGGACGAAGTCGATCTCGGCGAGTTCCTTGATATCGGCGCCGGCGGCGAACACCTTCTCCCCGCCGTACACGATCACCGACTTCACGTCGTCCCGCACCGACGCTTCCCGCGCGGCCTCCCGAAGCTCCTCCTGGAGCTGCCGGTTGAGCGCGTTCATCGGCGGCCGGTCGAGCCGGATGGTGCCGATACCGTCGGAAACCTCGAGCGTCACGAATTCAGGCATGCACGAAGCCTAGAGGTCGGCGCGCTGGGCCCACGGATGCGACCCGACCGCGTAGTAACCGTCCTCGCCGTCGAACGAGATGTGGATCATTCCATCCCGCTTGCTCATGACGGGAAGGACCGGTTCGACGGTCACCTCCGCGGCCATGATCTCCGCGACCGTCCGGTATCGCGCCAGGTCCGTCAACTGCGTCCAGGTCGGGGGAAGCAGCACGCACCGTCCCGACCGCCAGTACTCGAGTTCTTCCGCGGCGGTGCGCCAGCGCACCTCGTCGGCCTCGCTCGTCTCGCCGTCCGCGCGCTGTCCGTCGGGTGCGGCGGCGATGAAGAAGCGGGTGTCGTACCGGCGTCGCTCTCCCAGGGGCGTGATCCAGTTGGCCCAGGGGCGCAGCAGGTCGGCGCGCAGCACGAGTCCTTCCCGCGCCAGAAAATCGCCGAAGGACAGCTCGCGGGCCTCGAGCTTGCGGCGCGCACCGGCGTAGACGGCAGTGTCGGCGACGAGCGTGTCGGTGTCCGGTCCGGCCAGCAGGACACCGCATTCCTCGAACGTTTCCCGCACGGCCGCCAGCACCAGTGCGCGCGCTGTCGCCTCGTCGGTGGCGAACCGCTCCGCCCACCATGCGACGTCCGGACCGGACCACCGCACCGACGCGTCGGTATCGGACGGATCGACCCCGCCGCCGGGGAACACGGTCATCCCTCCGGCGAAGTCCATGCCGACCACGCGCTGTTGGAGGAACACCTCCACTCCCCGTGCGGAGTCGCGTACCAGCATCACTGTGGAAGCACCGCGGATCGGCACCGCGGCGGGGTCGAAGGAGCTCACCGAGCGATCGTGGGACATGGCCTCAAACTATCGGATCACGTGACGCACACCATGCCGGGCGCCCGTCGTGTCACCCGCGACGGTGGCGTCCCGGCTCGCGGGTACGGCGTGCGAAGAACCGGCCGTCCGCCTGTTCCAGCGTGATGGCCTGGCTGAACGCTTCGCTGAGGTTCTCCCCGGTGATGACGTCGTCGAGCAGACCCTGCGCGACGACCGTGCCCTCCTTGAGGAGCAACGCGTGGGTGAACCCGGGCGGGATCTCCTCGACGTGGTGCGTGATGAGGACGGTGGCCGGGGCGTCCGGGTCGGCGGCCAGCACGCCGAGCCGCGCGACGAGTTCCTCGCGGCCACCCAGGTCCAGGCCGGCCGCGGGTTCGTCGAGCAGCAGCAGTTCGGGATCGGTCATGAGCGCGCGGGCGATGAGCACGCGTTTGCGCTCGCCCTCCGACAGCGTTCCGTACGAGCGGTCCGCGAGATGTTCGGCGCCGAGGCTCTCGAGCATCTCGATCGCGCGCTCGGTGTCCATGTCGTCGTAGCGCTCGCGCCATCGGCCGAGTACGCCGTATCCGGCGGAGATCACCAGATCGAGGACTTTCTCGTCGAACGGCACGCGGTTCGCGAGCGCCGCCGACGACAGGCCGATGCGGGTCCGCAGTTCGGACAGGTCGGTCCGGCCGAACGTTTCGCCGAGCACGTGTGCCGTTCCGGACGTGGGGAACGTCTCGGCCGCCGCGATGCGCAGCAGCGTCGTCTTGCCTGCGCCGTTGGGGCCGAGCACCACCCAGCGTTCGTCGAGTTCCACCTTCCAGGTCACGGGTCCGACGAGGACGTTGCCTCCACGCCGCACCAGAACGTCTTCGAATTCGATGAGCAAATCGGGATCAGGTTGTGCCACGCGTCCATCTTGTCTTACGTCCGGGCGCGACACGCGGCAGGATCATCCCTGTGTCGTCACCCTCCTCGGAATCCGTCCCGTCCGCCGCCCTGCACGACCGGTCGCCGTTCCCCCTCGGCGCGACGGTTGTCGGTTCCGGTACCCGGTTCGCCGTGCACGCCCCGCACAGCGACCGCGTCCAGGTGTGTCTCGTCGGCGAGGACGGGCACGAACAGCGCATCGACCTCCCCGATTTCACCTACGGCGTGTGGCACGGCGTGGTCCCCGGTGTCGGCGCGGGGCAACGGTACGGCTATCGCGCGCACGGGCGGTGGGATCCGCGCCACGGCCTGCGCACCAATCCGTACAAGATCCTTCTCGATCCGTGGGGACGGCAGATCACGGGCGAGATGGGTGACGCAGCCAGGCTGCTGGCGTACGACGGCGGCCCGTTCGACGCGATGTCGACTGTGGACTCGCTCGGGCACACGCCGCTGTCGGTGGTGACGGCCTCCGACGCCGACACCCCGCAGCGGCCGGGCATACCGTGGGAGAACACCGTCGTCTACGAACTGCACGTGGGTTCGTACACCGCGCACCATCCGCAGGTACCCCCGCATCTGCGCGGCACCTACCTCGGGCTCTGCCACCCGGCGGTGATCGACCATCTCGTGCAGCTCGGAGTGACCACGGTCGAACTCCTGCCGGTCCAGGCTTTTCTCACCGAACCCCCGGTCCGGGCGCGCGGGATGCGCAATCACTGGGGGTATTCGACCGCGTCGTACTTCGCTCCGCACCCCGCCTACGCCGCGACACCGGGTGAGGAGATCGCCGAGTTCCGCACGATGGTCCGCGCGCTGCACAGCGCCGGACTCGAAGTCGTTCTCGATGTCGTCTACAACCACACGTGCGAATGGTCGGTGGCGGGACCGAACCTGTCGTGGCGCGGTCTCGACGCGCCCGGTTACTACCTGCTCGACCACCACGGTCACGACATCGACCTCACCGGCTGCGGCAACACGATCGACGGTTCCTCCCCCATCGCCGTCCGGATGGTGTGCGACAGCCTGCGGTACTGGGCGCAGGAGATGGGTGTGGACGGGTTCCGGTTCGACCTCGCGAGCGCGCTCGCGCGGCCGCGCGGTGGTGCGTTCGACCCGCGCGGGGCTCTGCTCACCGCGATCACCACCGACCCGGTGCTCACCGACCTCAAACTCATCGCCGAGCCGTGGGACGCGACCGGGCACGGTTACCAGTTGGGACGCTTCGGTGTGCAGTGGGCCGAATGGAACGACAAGTACCGCGACACGGCGCGCCGCTTCTGGGCGGGGCACTCGGGTGTGCGCGAACTCGCCTCGAGGCTCACCGGCTCGGAGGATCTGTTCCGGCGGGATCAGCGGCAGCCCGCGATGTCGGTCAACTACATCACCGCGCACGACGGATTCACGCTCACCGACCTCGTGTCGTACCGGCACAAGCGCAACGAGGCGAACGGTGAGGACGGCCGCGACGGCTCCGACCACAACGAATCGGTCGACCACGGGGTGGAAGGTCCCACCGACGACGTGGAGATCGTCGCCGCGCGCGACCGGCACGTCCGCGCGCTGCTCGCGACGCTGCTGCTCTCGACCGGGACACCGATGCTGCTCGCCGGGGACGAACTCGGTCACACCCAGCACGGCAACAACAACGCGTACTGCGTTCCGGAGGATGTACCGGTACCCGACGCGTGGCCGTTGGACTGGGAAGACGCCGACCTCGACCGGCTCGCGTACGTGCGCGGGCTTCTCCGGCTCCGGAACGTCGTGCCGGTGCTACGGCGGCGACGGTTCTTCGACGGGCGGGCGAGGACCGACGGCCACCCCGACCTGGTGTGGTTCGGGATCGACGGCACCGAACTCGACTACGCGGGCTGGCACGACGAGAGCCGCCGCACCCTTCAAGGGTGGGTCGACGGATCGGGGCTGGGCACCACCACCCGCGCGGGGATACGGCTCCCCGACAGCAGTGGTCTGTTCGTTCTGCACGCCGGGGGCGCCGCGACCCTGACGCTGGGTGGGCCGGAGTGGTATCGCGGCGACATCATGTGTGTCTTCGACTCGAGCACTGTCGACGGCTCACCCGTCGACGATGCGCCTCACCCGGTGGGCACCGAGTTTACGCTGACCGGTCCGGCCGTACTGGTGTTCCGAACCGCACTGCGAGACGAAATACCCACGGACCCAACGCACTCCGGCTCCGACCACCACGGGTCCACGCCGGGATGACGCGGTGCGGCGTCGCTGTCGTCGCGACGGTCACTCTGCCTGTGCGACGACGGTGACCGAACCGGGCGCGACTTCGGTGAACCCGGCGTCCTTCACCGCGACGGCAGATCCGTTCTCGACGTGCGCGAGCAGTTCGCGCCATCGCGCGGGGGTCGCCTCACGGACGGCACAGGGATAACCCGCGGCCGCCCACTGGCGCGCGGACTCGAGCGGCATCGCGCCGGCGAGCAGCATCGAGGCGTGACCGACCTGTGCGGCGGCCTTGCCCACCGTCATACCGAGAGTTCCGTCGACCCACAGCACCGGAACACCGGCGGGCGGGGAGGGCGGACTGTCGGGCGGAACATCGGTGCCGCCGATCTGCAACCGGGAGATCCTCGGGTCGAGGGCTCCTACCGGACCGGGGACCAGTGCCCGCGCCTGGGCGCCGGCGTGGTCGACGGTGACACCGGGGACCTCCTGCGCGGCACGCCATTGCGCGCCGCGGGCACGACGGCTGACCTTGCGGATCCGGGCGTCGTTCCACGCGAGGAACGGTTCCTGCCACGGTCCGGGCTCTCCGTCCGGGCCCGGCCCGACCCGCGGATCCAGGCACAGTGTGACGGTGGCGATTGCGGCGGCCTCGAGCAGCGAACTCCGGTCGGGCGGATCGGATTTCGGGATGTGGAGAACGATCGGCATCGCCAGCACCGACGCCGGGTCGCCCGGGTCGGGCCGGTCTCCGTAACCCCGGGCGAGCACGGCGTGCCGCTGTGCGAACCCGGGGTCGGTGAAGATCGGATGGGGTTCAGGCACCACGATCGAGCGGTACCCGTCGCAACGTTCCGTCGACCCGGTCGGCGGCTTCCACCTCGTCCCGCGTGACACCGAGGACGAAGAGCACGGCGTCCAGATACGGGTAGGACAATGCGGTGTCGGCGACCTCGCGCAGCGCGGGCTTCGCGTTGAACGCGATACCCAGCCCTGCGGCACCGAGCATGTCGATGTCGTTGGCACCGTCGCCGACGGCCACGGTCTGCTCGATGGGCACACCCGCCTCGGCGGCGAATTCCCGGAGCGCGTGCGCCTTTGCGGCACGGTCGACGATGTCGCCGACAACGCGGCCCGTGAGCCTTCCGTCGACGATCTCGAGAGTGTTCGCGCGCACGAAGTCGAGTTCGAGGTCGTGAGCGAGGCCTTCGATGACCTGGCGGAAACCGCCCGAGACGACGCCGCAGCGGAACCCGAGCCGACGCAGCGTCCGGATGGTGGTGCGCGCGCCGGGGGTGAGTTCGATCTGATCGGCGACTTCGTCGATCACACTGGCGGGCAGGCCGGCGAGTGTGGCGACGCGTTGTTCGAGCGACTGCGCGAAATCGATCTCGCCCCGCATCGCGGCTTCGGTGACTTCGCGGACCTTGTCCTCGACGCCCGCGTGCGCAGCGAGCATCTCGATGACCTCGCCCTGCACCAGAGTCGAGTCCACGTCGAAGACGATCAGACGCTTCGCGCGACGGGCGAGACCGGCGCGTTCCACCGCGATGTCCACGTCGATACCGGCGGCGAGTTCCGCGAGGGCCTTGCGCAAACGGGAGTCGGCATCCGAATCGGTGTCCGGTGCGGTGACCATCAGTTCCAGTCCGGTGACGGGATAGTCGGCGATGCCGCGGATGGAATCGATGTTGGCGCCCTGCGCGGCGAGCGTGCGTCCCACCGACCGCAACGCGCGCGCACTCAACGGACTGCCCAGCACGACGACGGCGTGGGTGGACACCGGGTGGCCGCTGCCGGGCGCCACGCCGATCTGCACTTCGGCGCGCATGCCGATGGCGGCCATGGCCGACGAGACCTCGTCCTGCAACGCCTCGACATCGCGGGGGCAGACCACGAGGACGCCGAGCGTCAACTGCCCGCGGATCACGACCTGCTCGACGTCGAGCAGGTCGACGTCATACCTCGTCAGCGCTGCGAACAGCTCCGAGGTCACGCCGGGATGGTCCGGTCCGGTCACGGTCACGAGCACCGTGCTGTCAGACGCCACAACGTCTCCGATCATTGTCGTCGAGGCACGTGCGGACGCAGCACGTGCCTATCCATTGTCGCAGTTCGAGCGGTCGGCTCCGCGTCGGGGTACGGGCCCGGAACGGCCGAAGCCCCGCCCGTGGAGACGGGCGGGGCTTCGGTGCGTAGAGCGGGTCGATCAGGAGCGCGGGACGTCGCCGGGGGTACGGTCGGCGCCTTCGAGCACGTTCACGCTGTGCTTGTGGCTACCCGGTCCGACGTGCGCCTCGGCGCGCATCTTCTCGACCATGTGCGGGTAGTGCAGTTCGAACGCGGGGCGCTCCGACCGGATGCGCGGCAACTCGGTGAAGTTGTGCCGCGGCGGCGGGCAGGAGGTGGCCCACTCGAGCGAGTTACCGAAGCCCCACGGGTCGTCGACCGTGACGACCTGGCCGTAACGGTAGCTCTTGAACACGTTCCACAGGAACGGCAGGGTCGAAGCACCGAGCACGAACGCACCGATGGTCGAGATCGTGTTGAGCGTGGTGAACCCGTCCGACGGCAGGTAGTCCGCGTAGCGACGCGGCATGCCCTCGTTACCGAGCCAGTGCTGCACCAGGAAGGTGGTGTGGAAGCCCACGAAGGTCAGCCAGAAGTGCCACTTGCCGAGACCCTCGTCGAGCATGCGGCCCGTCATCTTCGGGAACCAGAAGTAGATGCCGGCGTACGTGGCGAACACGATGGTGCCGAAGAGCACGTAGTGGAAGTGCGCCACGACGAAGTACGAGTCGTGCAGGTGGAAGTCGAGCGGCGGGCTCGCGAGGATGACGCCGGTCAGGCCACCGAAGAGGAACGTGATGATGAAGCCGACCGAGAACAACATCGGTGTCTCGAAGGTCAATTGCCCCTTCCACAGCGTGCCGATCCAGTTGAAGAACTTCACGCCCGTCGGGACGGCGATCAGGAACGTCATGAACGAGAAGTACGGAAGCAGCACGGCGCCGGTGGCGTACATGTGGTGCGCCCACACCGCGATCGACAGCGCCGCGATGGCGATCGTCGCGTAGACCAGGCCGGTGTAACCGAAGATCGGCTTGCGGCTGAAGACCGGGAAGATCTCCGAGACGATGCCGAAGAACGGCAGCGCGATGACGTACACCTCGGGGTGACCGAAGAACCAGAACAGGTGCTGCCAGAGGAGCACACCGCCGGTAGCCGGGTCGTAGATGTGGCCACCGAGATGACGGTCGACGAACAGCCCGAAGAACGCAGCGGTCAGCAGCGGGAACACGAGCAGGATCAGCAGGGCGGTGATCAGGATGTTCCACGTGAAGATCGGCATCCGGAACATCGTCATACCGGGAGCGCGCATGCACACGACGGTGGTGATGAAGTTGACCGCGCCGAGGATGGTGCCCAGGCCCATGACACCGAGACCGAGAATCCAGAAGTCCGCGCCGACACCCGGGGAATGCAGCTCACTGGTGAGCGGGGTGTACGCGGTCCAGCCGAAGTCGGCGGCACCACCGGGGGTCACGAAGCCGAGCATGACGATCGTCGCGCCGAACAGGTACAGCCAGTAGCTGAACGCGTTCAGACGCGGGAACGCCACGTCGGGCGCGCCGATCTGCAACGGCAGGATGTAGTTCGCGAAGGCGAACACCACGGGCGTCGCATACATCAGCAGCATGATCGTGCCGTGCATGGTGAACAGCTGGTTGAACTGTTCGTTCGACAAGAACTGAAGACCGGGAACCGCGAGCTCTGTACGCATCAGCAGGGCCATCAGGCCACCGATGAGGAAGTACGCGAACGAGGTGACCAGGTACATGAGCCCAAGCATCTTGGGGTCTGTTGTCGTGATCATCTTGTAGATGAACGAACCCTTGGGTCCCTGCCGCGGCGGGTATGGCCTCGCTACCGCTAACTCTGGGACTGGCTGGGGCGCTACGGCAGTCACTAATCCTCCTGAATGCGCGCTCGGCCTCGGGCTGGAGGCGAACGTTCTCTGGCTTGCGCTCATCGAATCGTAGACCCTCCGCAAACCGGTCGCCCGCCGGGTCCTACTCGCTGTCGTATTCGCCGCCACGCTACCTGGCATGGAGCCCGGGACTCACCACAGAGCCTGTGCTGCGGATCACAGGAACGGGTCCCAACGAGCTTGCGGGACACTGTCGGCGGCGTGTGCCACACGAGATAGCCTGAGCCGTCCCCTGGTTCGAGCCCGTCCGTCAGGAGTGGTCTGAAGTGTTAGCTGTGCACCGGTCCCGCGCAGTCGTCGCGTCCCTCGCGATCGCTGCCGCGACGTCGACCGTACTGGCGAGTTGTTCCACCCCCGCCGACGACGACGCCTCGACCATCGTGCGCACGACCACCCGCATCGCCGGCGCATCCGTGGTCGGCATCGACCGTGACACCAGCACCGCGTGCGCCCTTCCGTCTCCTCTGGATGCGGGCGTTCCGCCGACCGGCACACGGCGGATGGTCCACACCGCCGGGGTCACCGAGGTTCCGGCCGACGCGCAGCGCATCGTCGTGCTCGACGAGGCAGCGCTCGACGCCGTGTGCGCACTCGGCTTGTGGGAGCGTGTCGTGGGCGCCACCGTCGACGCCGACGGAAGGCCGGAGTATCTCGGCACCGGCATCTCCGAGTTGCCCACCGTCGGGCCGGAGGGCGCGCCCGATGTCGCCGCGATCGAGCAGGCCCGCCCCGATCTGATCCTGGGGTCGGCGGCCGACGAGAGCGTCTACCGATCGGTGTCCGCGGTGGCCCCCACCGTGCTGGTCGGTTCCGATCCCGTGTTCTGGCGGGATCAGTTCCTCCGCGTCGGCGAAGCCCTGGGACGCAACGCCGCCGCGCAGGCGGTACTCGACACCTACGCCGCCGAGGCTGCCGCCCTCGGACGCGAACTGGTGTCGTCCCAGACTCAGGCCTCGATCGTGCGGTTCACCGCCGACGGTGGAGAGATAGAGGGCACGGCGTCGTTCGCCGGACAGGTCGTCGGAGATCTCGGCGCCGCACGGCCGCCGGCACAGCGGTTCGGGGTCGTCGACAACCGCCCGACCGAAGCTTTCGCCGCGGACGATCCGGCGGCAGCGGACGGCGATGTGATCTTCGTCCGATTCGACGGCGAAGACGGACTCGAGCGCGGCACCGAGATCATGCGCACCGATCCGTGGCTCGACCTCGGCGCGGTCACCGACAACCGGTTGTTCTCCGTAGCCGACGAGGTGTGGTCCACACCCGGTCCCGTCGCAGCGCGCGCGATCCTCGAGGACCTCGGCGTGGGTCTCAACGGTTACTCCGGATAGAAGAGGAATACGCGATGCCGGTCCCCGACTTCGTTCTCCGACTCCGCGCTCAGGTCGGCACAGCACCGCTGTGGCTGCCCGGAGTGAGCGCCGTCGTCGTCGACGACGATCACCGGGTGTTGCTCACCCGCCGCGCGGACAACGGAAAATGGGCCGTCGTCTCGGGCATCCTCGAGCCAGGCGAAGAACCTGCGGCAGCGGCGATCCGGGAAGTGCACGAGGAAACGGGCGTCGACGCGGAAGTCGTCCGGCTCACGAGCGTCGACGTCACCGCTCCGATCGTCTATCCGAACGGTGACGAAGCGCAGTATCTCGATGTGGCATTTCTCATGCGCGCCGTGGGTGGCAGTGCCCGGGTGGCCGACGACGAGAATCTCGAGGTCGGGTGGTTCTCCCCCGACTCTCTCCCCGAACCGCTGACCGACACCTCGCGGCTACGGCTCGGCAAAGCTCTCGCGGGCCGCCCCGAAGCATGGTTCCGCCGCCCCTGACGCCACGAAAGCCCGGCGGCCGGGTGCCGCCGCACTGTGTGCGTGGCACCCGGCCGCCGGGACCGACTGTGAGGGATCCGGTCAGAAGTCCCAGTCGTCGTCCTCGGTGACGACAGCCTTGCCGATGACGTAGGAGCTACCCGAACCCGAGAAGAAGTCGTGGTTCTCGTCGGCATTCGGCGAGAGCGCCGACAGGATAGCCGGGTTCACGTCGGTCTCGTCCTTCGGGAACAGCGCCTCGTACCCGAGGTTCATCAGCGCCTTGTTGGCGTTGTACCGGAGGAACTTCTTGACGTCCTCGGTCAGGCCTGCCTCGTCGTACAGGTCTGCGGTGTACTGGGTTTCGTTGTCGTAGAGCTCGAAGAGCAGCTCGAAGACCCAATCCTTGAGGTCGTCGCGCTCGGCCTGAGTGATCTTCTCGAGGCCCTTCTGGTACTTGTAGCCGATGTAGTAGCCGTGCACGGCCTCGTCACGGATGATCAGGCGGATCATGTCGGCCGTGTTGGTCAGCTTCGCCCGCGACGACCAGTACATCGGCAGGTAGAAGCCCGAGTAGAAGAGGAACGACTCGAGCAGCGTCGAGGCGGCCTTGCGCTTGAGCGGGTTGTCGCCCTTGTAGTAGTCCAGGACGATCTGCGCCTTGCGCTGAAGGTTCACGTTGTCCTCCGACCACCGGAACGCGTCGTCGATCTCACGCGTCGAGCACAGGGTCGAGAAGATGTTCGAGTACGACTTCGCGTGTACCGACTCCATGAACGCGATGTTCGTGAGGACAGCTTCCTCGTGGGGAGTGACCGCGTCGGGAATCAGCGAGACAGCGCCCACCGTGCCCTGGATGGTGTCGAGCAGGGTCAGTCCCGTGAAGACCCGCATCGTGAGCTGCTGCTCGTATGCGTTGAGCGTTCCCCACGACGGGATGTCGTTGGACACCGGCACCTTCTCCGGAAGCCAGAAGTTGCCGGTGAGGCGATCCCACACCTCGGCGTCCTTCTCGTCGGGAACGCGGTTCCAGTTGATCGCGGAGACGCGATCGATGAGCTTGACGCGCAGGCCGTCCGCCGGCGAGTGCGCGTGCGGTGCTGAGGTCATCGGTTACCTACCTGATCGGTGTTCGTGTGCAACGGGTGTCGTGGACGTCGGATCACAGCATGCAGGAGACGCAACCCTCGACCTCGGTGCCCTCGAGCGCCATCTGCCGCAGGCGGATGTAGTACAGCGTCTTGATGCCCTTGCGCCACGCGTAGATCTGCGCCCGGTTCACGTCGCGGGTGGATGCCGTGTCCTTGAAGAACAAGGTGAGCGACAGGCCCTGATCGACGTGCTGGGTCGCCGCGGCGTAGGTGTCGACGATCTTCTCGTACCCGATTTCGTAGGCATCCTGGAAGTACTCCAGGTTGTCGTTGGTCAGGTAGGGAGCCGGGTAGTAGACGCGGCCGATCTTGCCTTCCTTGCGGATCTCGATCTTCGACGCCACCGGGTGGATCGAACTGGTGGAGTTGTTGATGTACGAGATCGAACCCGTCGGCGGGACGGCCTGGAGGTTCTGGTTGTAGATGCCGTGCTGCTGCACCGACGCCTTCAGCTCACGCCAGTCGTCCTGCGTGGGAATCTCCACGCCCGACTCGGCGAACAACTGCCGCACCCGCTCCGTCGCCGGCTCCCAGGTCCGGTCGGTGTACTTGTCGAAGAACTCGCCCGACGCGTACTTCGACTCCGGGAATCCCTTGAAGTGCGAGCCCCGCTCGATGGCGAGCTTGTTCGACGCACGCAGCGCGTGGAACAGCACCGTGTAGAAGTAGATGTTCGTGAAGTCGATGCCCTCGTCGGAGCCGTAGTAGATCCGCTCGCGCGCGAGGTAGCCATGCAGGTTCATCTGACCGAGGCCGATGGCATGGGAATCGTTGTTGCCCTGCTCGATCGACGGAACCGAATTGATGTGCGTCTGGTCGGACACGGCGGTCAGACCCCGGATGGCGACCTCGATGGTCTGCGCGAAGTCGGGCGAGTCCATCGTCTTCGCGATGTTGAGCGAACCGAGGTTGCACGAGATGTCCTTGCCGACGTGGCTGTAGGACAGGTCGTCGTTGTACGTCGAGGGCGTGGACACCTGCAGGATCTCCGAGCACAGGTTCGAATGGGTGATCTTGCCCGCGATCGGGTTCGCGCGGTTCACCGTGTCCTCGAACATGATGTACGGGTAGCCGGACTCGAACTGCAATTCGGCGACCGTCTGGAAGAACTCACGCGCCTTGATCTTCGACTTGCGGATGCGCTTGTCGTCGACCATCTCGTAGTACTTCTCGGTGACGTCGATGTCGGCGAACGGCTTGCCGTAGATGCGCTCGACGTCGTACGGCGAGAACAGGTACATGTCGTCGTTCTTCTTCGCCAGCTCGAACGTGATGTCCGGAATCACGACCCCCAGCGAGAGCGTCTTGATCCGGATCTTCTCGTCGGCGTTCTCACGCTTGGTGTCGAGGAACCGATAGATGTCGGGGTGGTGGGCGTGCAGATAGACCGCGCCCGCACCCTGCCGCGCACCGAGCTGGTTGGCGTACGAGAAGGAATCCTCGAGCAGCTTCATGATGGGGATGACGCCGGAGGACTGGTTCTCGATCTTCTTGATCGGCGCGCCGTGCTCGCGAATGTTGGTCAGCAGCAGGGCAACACCACCTCCGCGCTTGGACAGCTGCAGGGCGGAGTTGATCGCGCGTCCGATCGACTCCATGTTGTCCTCGATGCGGAGCAGGAAGCACGAGACCGGCTCGCCGCGCTGCTTCTTACCGGAGTTCAGGAAGGTCGGCGTGGCGGGCTGGAAGCGGCCGGAGATGATCTCGTCCACCAGGTGCGTCGCAAGGATCTCGTCGCCGTCGGCGAGAGTCAGCGCCACCATGCACACGCGATCTTCGAACCGCTCGAGGTAGCGCTTCCCGTCGAACGTCTTGAGGGTGTACGACGTGTAGTACTTGAACGCCCCGAGGAACGTGGGGAAACGGAACTTCTGCGCGTAAGCATGCTGGAACAGCGTCTTGACGAACGAGCGGGAGTACTTGTCGAGCACCTCGGGCTCGTAGTAGTTCTCCTCGATGAGGTAATCCAGCTTCTCGTCGAGGTTGTGGAAGAACACGGTGTTCTGGTTGACGTGCTGCAGGAAGTACTGGCGCGCAGCGGCGACATCCTTGTCGAACTGGATCTCACCGTTGGGGCCGTACAGGTTCAGCATGGCGTTGAGCGCGTGGTAGTCGAGGCCCTTGAGCGACTCGTCCAGCTTCGGGCTCTTGACGGGATCGGGATCGGTAATGGTCACAGTGCTGTCCCCACCTATCGAATAAAGGAACGTGGCCGCGCTGTCACGTGTGCGACGCGCGTCGAAATGGATACGAATGACGATGTGCCCCATGAGTTTCGGGGCGCGGCGGTGCGGCCTATGCGGTTTGCAGCTCCGACTCCCAGAAGTGGGCGAGCCCGGCACGGACACGCTCGACATCGTCGGCGGTGCCCATCAGCTCGAATCGATACAGGTAAGGGACCCGGCACTTGCGCGCCACGATGTCGCCCGCGAAACAGTACGACTCCCCGAAGTTGGTGTTCCCTGCCGCGATCACACCCCGGATCAGACCCCGGTTGTGCTCGTTGTTGAGGAATCGGACGACCTGCTTGGGGACGTAGTGCGTGTCGCGCCCGGTGGCGGTGGTCCCGCCGCCGTAGGTGGGCACCACCAACACGTACGGCTCGTGCACTTCGAAGGTGCCCTCACGGTCGTGCAGCGGGATCCGCGTCGCCGGGATCCCGAGCTTCTGCACGAACCGGTGGGTGTTCTCCGATGTACTCGAGAAGTACACCAGCGACGTACCCGGGGACGGACCCTGCGAGGTCATCGGTGTTCACCACTCTTCAATCGATTGCGAAGACCGGCTCGGTCGGGCAAAGAACTACTGCCGCAGCGGACTGCGACCGGTCCGCGGAAGCGGACGACACGAACACTCAGGCTGCGACCGTGAGCGCCTTGATGCGATCGGGACGGAAACCGGCCCAGTGATCGTCACCGGCGACGACGACGGGAGCCTGGAGGTAGCCCAGCGCCATCACGTAGTCGCGGGCTTCCGGGTTCTCGGTGATGTCGACGACGTCGTACTCGATGCCGGCCTTGTCGAGGGCACGGTAGGTGGCATTGCACTGGACGCAGGCAGGCTTTGTGTAGACGGTGATGTTCATGGGTGCCCCTTAGTTCACGATGGCCGTGACGGCCTGACGACTGACTGCTGCGCGGTGCTCGAATGCCCACCGAATCCGCCCGATCTCACTTCCCCGAGAGACCGGCGACCCTTGGGCCCTCCAGCGGTCTAGACACTACACCTTGTGTCCGACAGATACACAGAACCCAGGATCTTGTGAGTTACAGGTGTGATATTCCCAGGTCGCACCTCGCCGACATGCACGTTCAGGGGCCCGTACGGCGTGTCGCGGCGGGGCGCGCCGACCATGGCCCCGAGCACAGTGTGACGCCACCCACCGACACCCTCGCGGGGTGCCGGTGGCGCGCCCGTTACGGCAGTGCGGGCAGCAGGTCGTCGAGCCGGGCGGGCAGGCTCCGCACCCGCACCCCGGTCGCATGCCACAGCGCGTTCACGACCGCTGCCGCGCTGCCGACGATGCCGATCTCTCCGATGCCTCGTGATCCCACGGCCGTGGCGTGGAAGTCGTCTTCGTCGAGCCATGCGGCGTCCACGTTGCGGATGTCCGAGTGCGTCGGTACGTGGTATTCCGCGAGATCGTGGTTGAGCACGTGCCCGAACCGCGGGTCGCGAATGCTCTCCTCGAACAGTGCCATGGAGATACCGAACGACATGCCGCCGATGAACTGCGAACGGGCGGTGCGCGGATTGACGACGCGTCCGACCGAGAACATGCCGAACATGCGCGGCACCCGGATCTCGCCGGTGTCGCGATCGACTCGGACTTCGACGAAGTGCGCGCCGAACGAGGCGGGGGTGTAGCTCTCGAGGTCGGCGTTCTCGCCCGCTGTCGCGGACGCCTCGTCTCCCGGCTCCGGAGAGTCCCCGAATCGGGTCCGGAACGTTCCGGCCGCCGCCACGATGGCGTTGCCCCACGACGACGTGCCCGAGGAACCGCCCGCGACGGTCCCGAAGGGCAGCGCGCTGTCGCCGAGTTCGAGATCGATCTGTTCCGCGGCCACATCCAGCGCGTCCGCCGCGATGAGGGTCAGCGCGGTCCACGCACCCGTGCCGAGGTCCGCCGCCCCGATCCGGACCTGGAACCGTCCGTTTCCGCGGTACCCGATCGAGGCTGTCGAACCGGGCTTGACCATGTGGGGGTAGGTCGCGACCGCGACACCGGTGCCGGTGAGCCACCGCCCGTCGCTGCGTGTTCCCGGCGACCGATCGGACGGATCCCAGCCGAATCGCTCCGCGCCTTCGCGGAGGCATTCGACGAGCCGGCGCGACGACCAGGGTTTCCCGGTCTCGGGGTCGGACTCCGGTTCGTTGCGAATGCGCAGTTCGACGGGGTCGATCCCGCATGCCACCGCGAGTTCGTCCATCGCCACCTCGCCGGCGAACATGCCGGGTGCTTCACCGGGCGCCCGCATCCAGAACGGTGCCGGCACATCGAGGGGGATCGCCCGATGGGACGTGCGCACGTTCGCCGCGTCGTACAGATTCCGCAGCGGCACGGCGGCCTGCTCGACGAACTCGGTGACATGGGAACTCTGGACGTAGGCCTCGTGCACGATGCCGGTGAGCCGGCCGTCGCTGCGGGCTGCGAGCCGGACGCGCGAGGCCGTCGGCGAGCGGTACCCGACATACCCGAACATGTCGTGCCGGGAGACGGCGAACTTCACCGCGCGGCCGGGCACCGCCTTGGCGGCGAGCGCACCGAGCACGTCGTGCGCGTGGGGTCCGCCCTTCGACCCGAAGCCGCCCCCGATGTACGGGCAGACCACCCGCATGGTCGAGGAGTCGAGGCCGAGGGCCGGTGCGAGTGCCGAGACGACCCCGTGCGGATGCTGCGTGGAGGTATAGAGGGTGAGGGTTTCCCCGTCCCAGAGCGCGACGACCGTATGAGGTTCGAGCGGGTTGTTGTGCTCTTCGGGGGTGGAGTACCACTCGTCGATCACCACGTCGGCAGCGGCGATCGCCCCGTCCGCGTCACCCCGCTCGGAGTCGGGCGGATATCCCCCGTTGGCCGTCTCCGGCTTGTAGGCGTCGGGGTGGTCGGGCCGGAAGCGGGCGTCGTGATCGGTGCTCGTGTACTCCACCGACAGCAGCTCGCACGCGTACCGCGCGGCTTCCGGACTCTCGGCCACGACCGCACCGATGAGCTGACCCCGGAAAAGCACGTCGGGGTTCTGCAGCACGACGTATTCACCCTCGGCCTCGTCGGTGAGGCGGGGAGCGTTCCACGGGGTGAGCACCGTGATGACACCGGGGACCGCCTCGGCGGCAGCGGTGTCGATGCGGTCCACCGTCCCCCGCGCGATCGTCGACACCAGCGGCACCAGATAGGCCGGATCGGGTACGGGGTGCTCGTAGGAGTAGGGCGCGGTCCCGGCGACCTTCTGCGGCCCGTCGACCCGGGTGGTGGATGTGCCGACGGCACGGGTGGCGCTGTGTGTCATGCGGATACCCCTTCGTCGTGGAGTCCGGCGAGGTCGCGGAGCACGGCGGCGACCGTGCGGCGCAGCAGGGGGATCTTGAACGCGTTGCCGTCGAGGGCCCGGGCATCGACCAGTTCCGCATCGGCCGCCCGCGCGAACAGGTCCTCCCCCGGGCGCTCTCCGAGAAGAGCAGCTTCGGTGCGGTGTGCGCGCCACGGCCGGTGCGCGACCCCGCCGAAGGCGATACGGCACCCGGTGATCGTGCCGCCCGAGACGGTCAGTTCGGCAGCGACCGAGACCAGGGCGAACGCGTAGGACGCGCGGTCGCGGACCTTGCGATACGTCGCCACGGTGGTCTGCGGCGGCGGAAGATGCACGCCGACAACGAGTTCGTCGCGGTCGAGGGCGGTATCGAGGTCGGGCCGGTCGCCCGGCAGACGATAGAACTCTTCGAGCGGAACGGTGCGCTCCCCGTCCGGGCCCAGAACGAGAACCTCCGCATCGAGGGCGAGCATGGCCACCGCCATATCCGACGGGTGTGTCGCAACGCAGTCCTCCGAGGCGCCGAGCACCGCGTGGTAGCGGGTGTATCCGCCCAGTGCCGAGCACCCGCTGCCCGGTTCACGCTTGTTGCACGGTGTGGATACGTCGCGGAAGTACACGCACCGGGTGCGCTGCAGGAGGTTCCCGCCGATGGTAGCTGCATTCCGCAGTTGCGGAGACGCTCCCGACAGGAGTGCACGCGTGAGCATCGGATAGTTGCGGCGCACGTCGGGGTGCACGGCAAGCGTGCTGTTGCGCACGTTCGCGCCGATCCGGAGCCCTCCGTCCGCGGCGCTCTCCACCGAGTCGAGCGGCAGGTGCGAGATGTCGACCAGCATTCCCGGAGTCGCCACGCCGATCTTGAGGTGGTCGACGAGATTGGTGCCGGATGCGAGGAACACCGCGTCCGGGTTGTCGTGCACGGTCGCGACCGCCGTCGCGGCGTCGGCCGGTCGTTCGTAGCGAAGGGGCCTCATTCGGTCGCCCCCTTCCCTGCGACATCCTGCTCTGCGACATCCCTGATCGCGTCGACGATGTTGGGGTAGGCGGCACAACGGCACAGGTTGCCGCTCATGCGCTCCCGGATCTCGTCGTCGTCGAGGTCGGGCGTGACGCCGAGTTCTTCCGTGACATGGCTCGGGTCGCCCTGGGCGTATTCGTCGAGCATGCCGATCGCCGAGCAGATCTGCCCGGGCGTGCAGTACCCGCACTGGAAGGCGTCCCGCTCGAGGAAGCGCTCTTGCAGGGGGTGCGGTCCGTCGGCGGCCAAGCCCGCCGCGGTGACGATTTCGGCACCGTCGTGTGCGACGGCGAGCGCAAGGCACGTGACCCTGCGCCGTCCGTCGAGAAGGACGGTGCACGAGCCACACTGGCCGAGGTCACATCCCTTCTTGGGCGAGGTGACGCCGAGGCGGTCGCGGAGGGCGTCGAGCACGGTGGTGCCGGCATCGACGGTGCAGTGTCGTTCGGTGCCGTCGACCCTGAAGGTGACGGAGTGTTCGTGCAGGCCGGGCGGAGCCGTGCCCGCGTCGGCGGTCTCGGATGCCATGGGTCGTCCTCCCAACGGTGGGCTGTCGTCCGGGCATTCCCCGTCCGCCGCGACTCCAATCCCGCCGTCGGAGGTCTCTCGATGCCGGGGTCTTTCGAATCCGGTCTCGGCAGCTACCGGAGACGCAACAGCCCCGGTCCCGCTGATGCGGGACCGGGGCCGGTCGTGGCGGCGCCCCCCGGGGGGCGGCGGGGCGGGCCGGCCCCCCCCCCCGCGCCGCGCCTGCGGGGTCAGCCGATGCTGACACCGTAGTCGCGGGCGATTCCCGCGAGGCCGGACGCGTAGCCCTGGCCG
>NZ_JBNCLW010000007.1:0-302105 GCF_049844875.1 Rhodococcus sp. DT1 | reverse complement strand
CCCCCCCCCCCCCCCCCCCCCCCCCCCCCCCCCCCCCCCCCCCCCCCCCCCCCCCCCCCCCCCCCCCCCCCCCCCCCGCCCCCCCCCCCCCCCCCCCCCCCCCCCCCCCCACGACCGTCTGTTGTCGTGCGTGTGGTGCCTAGACCTCGACGGGGTACGCCGGTTCCTGGATCTGCGGAACGATGCGCTCCTCGACGAAGATGCCGTGCCAGATCATGAACACCAGCACGGTCCACAGCCGGCGGCTGTGGTCGACCGTGCCGACGCGATGATCGTCGAGCATCTTCGTCACCGCGGCCTTGTCGATCAGGTGGTCGGTGCCGGACTCGGCGATCACCTGGTGCGCCCAGTCGAACAACTCGGTGCCGGCGAGCCAATGCCGCAGCGGCACCGGGAACCCGAGCTTCGCGCGGTGCAGGACATGGGACGGGACGATGCCCTCGAGCGATTTACGCAGCGCGTACTTGGTGGTGTCCTTGGTGATCTTCTGGTCCAGCGGGACCTGCGACGCCACGCGGTACACCTCGGGATCGAGGAACGGGACGCGCAGCTCGAGCGAATTCGCCATGGTCATCTTGTCGGCCTTGACGAGGATGTCGCCGCGCAGCCACGTGAACAGGTCCAGGTGCTGCATGCGGGCGACGGGATCCCAGCCCACCGACCGCGCGTAGATGGGCGCGGTGACGTCCTGGTGCGTCCACTCGGGCCGGAACTCGCGCAGCACCGACCGCAGTTGCGCGTCGCTGAAGCTCCGCGCGTTGCCGTAGTAGCGCTCCTCGAGCGGCATCGACCCGCGATGCAGCAGGCTCTTGCCCCGGGTTCCCTCGGGAATACGGTCGGACAGTCTGCCCGCGGCGCGGCGCAGCGCCGGAGGCAGGAACTCGAACGGTCGCAGCGACAGCGGCTCCCGGTAGATTGTGTAACCGCCGAACAGTTCGTCGGCGCCCTCGCCCGAGAGCACCACCTTGACGTGCTTGCGGGCCTCCTTGGCGATGAACCAGAGCGGCACCAGCGCCGGGTCGGCGACAGGGTCGTCGAGGTACCAGACGATCTCGGGAATGGCCGCGGCGAACTCGGCGGGGGAGACGACCCGCACCACGTGGCGCGCACCGATCGCGGCGGCGGACTCGGCGGCCACGTCGACCTCCGAATATCCCTCCCGCTCGAAGCCGGCCGTGAACGTGATGAGGTTCGGATTGTGGCGCATCGCCAGAGCCGCAATGGCGGTGGAGTCGATGCCACCGGACAGGAACGAACCCACCGTCACGTCCGCGCGCATGTGCTTGGCGACAGAATCCTCGAGCGCGTCGGCGATCTCGCGGTAGCGATCCTGCTCGCGGCCTGCCGCGAAGGGCCGCACCGGGAACGTCGGTTCGAAGTACCGCGTGATCTCGGGCTCCGCTCCCGGGGTCAGTCGCGCGTAGCAACCCGACTCGAGCCGGCGGATCTCCTTGTGGAGCGATTCGGGCTCGGGCACGTACTGCAGGACCGTGTAGTGCTCCACGGCCCGCGGATCGAGTTCGGTACCGATGCCGATCAGGTCGGCCAGTTCGAGAAGGCTCTTCTTCTCGCTGCCGAACGCGGTGCCGGCGGTGCCGGTCGCGAGGAACAGCGGCTTGATGCCGAACGGGTCGCGTGCCAGGAACAGCTCACGGTTCACGGTGTCCCAGATCGCGAACGCGAACATTCCGCGCAGGCGGCGCACGGCCTCGGCGCCCCAGTGGTGGTACGCCGCGACGATGGTCTCGCTGTCGCCTTCGGTCTCGAACGTCGCCCCGAACTCGTCGGCGAGTTCCTTGCGCAGTTCGAGATAGTTGTAGATCTCGCCGTTGAAGGTCAGGGCATACCGGTCGGGCTGCTCCGGAGGCCCCCAGCGCAGAGGCTGATGCGAATGGGCGATGTCGATGATCGACAGTCGGTTGAACCCGAAGACGAGATCGGCATCATTCCAGGTGCCGTGTTCGTCCGGGCCGCGATGCCGGAGGCAGTGCATTGCGGACGCCACCTGGGCGACGGCCTCGTCGCTGGTGCCGTCGGTGGTCAGAAACCCGAGCAAGCCGCACACGCGTTCGGTACCTCATTCCGTTCGGGGTGTCAGAAGCGAACCAGCCGGCGACCACCGCTCAGGGCCGTGGGAACTGTTCGCCGACGTTCGTCGTTGTTCCCTTGGAGTATGCCGCAGACAGCCGGGAGGGCGAGCGGGCGGCACCGCGCAAAAACCGTCGTCACGTCGGTACGTTCCGGGCGAATCCCCAGGCGCGACACTTTCTTCGTGCCCCGAGGATGGATAGCGGCCGGGTTTGGTCTACGCTGCGTAGTAATTGGGCTGGCCCTCTTGGTGTGCCCTACTGAAATTGCAGCGATCAGGAAGGCGTGAACGTGGCGCAAGGTCGGATCCTTCGGCGGTTCGGGCTCGCAGCATCACTCGGCATTGCAGCCTTGGTGCTGACCGGGTGTTCGAGCGAAGAAGTCCTTCGTTTCGGCTGGCCGGAGGGCGTGACCCCCCAAGCCGAGCGTATGCGTGACCTGTGGACGTGGTCGGTTGTCGCCGCCCTCGTCATGGGAATTCTCGTGTGGGCCCTCACCTTCTGGGTGATCATCGCCTACCGGCGACGGAAGGACTCCCCGGAGTTCCCGCGGCAGACGGCATACAACGTGCCGCTCGAGCTCGCGTACACGGCGGCGCCGTTCGTTGCTGTGTGTGTCCTCTTCTACTTCACGGTCGTGGTGCAGAACTACGTCCTGGAGAAGGAAGACAACCCCAACGTCGTCGTCGACGTCACCGGTTTCCAGTGGAACTGGAAGTTCGGTTACCGCTCGATCGACCTCCAGGACGGAAGTCAGCCGTACAACGGCATCGACGAGGCCGCCGAGGAAGCAGTGCAGATCGACATCCCCAATGCGGAGGATGCGCACGCCGAACTCGGCCCGATCCACGGTGCCCCGGTCGAAGACCTGTCCTACCTGCACTACGACAAGATCGAGACGATCGGCACCAGCAACGAGGTTCCCGTCCTGGTCCTCCCGACCGGCAAGCGGATCGAGTTCTACCTCGCGTCGTCGGACGTCATCCACTCGTTCTGGGTCCCCGAGTTCCTGTTCAAGCGTGACGTGAACCCGAACCCGATCCAGAACAACTCCGACCCGGTCTTCCAGATCTCGGAGATCGAGCGTGAGGGCGCCTTCGTCGGTCGCTGCGCGGAGATGTGCGGTACCTACCACGCAATGATGAACTTCGAGGTCCGCGCGGTGAGCCCCGAGGACTTCGCACGCTTCATCGACCTTCGTAAGCCTGTCGAGGACGGCGGACAGGGTCTGTCCAACGCCGCCGCACTCGAGGCCATCGGCCAGAGCCCCGTCGCCACGTCGACGGTCCCGTTCAAGACCGATCGCACCGACCGTTCCGCATCCGGCGCCAGCGAGTGACCCGTCTCTTCGCCTTTCATCGACAAGGACAAGTGCTGATATGAAAATCGAAGCCAAGCTCTTCGAAGTGACGACGGTGTTCTTCGTGCTCGTCGCGATCGTGTACGGAACCTTCACAGGATTGTCCCGTACGGGCATCGAGTGGGCGGGTCTCACCGGCATCGTGCTCTCCGCCGGACTGACCCTCATCATCGGAACGTACTTCCGGTTCGTGGCTCGGCGTCTCGACACCCGCCCCGAGGATTACGAGGATGCCGAGATCAGCGATGGCGCCGGCGACCTCGGATTCTTCAGCGCGGGCAGTTTCTGGCCCATCCTGCTGGCCGCGTCGGCATCCTTCGCCGCCATCTCGCTGGCGTTCTTCCAGCCCTGGATGATCGCGGGTGCCGTGGTGCTGATCCTCGCGGCATCGGCCGGCCTGGTGTTCGAGTACCACATCGGTCCCGAGAAGCACTGAGCGAGTTCATAGTCCACAGCGGGCGCCACACCTTCGGGTGTGGCGCCCGCTGTCGTCGGCGCCGTTCCGGTTCTTCTCGAGGTGGAGCGGTTGTCACTCGTCCGGCTACGTACCGACGGGCTGTCGGGCCGGGCGGGCGATCGGCTACCGTTTGAAGGTCGACCCGCGACCGCGCGTCGCTCGATCGACCGAACTGTGGAGGTTTCCCGTGGCTGGTGGTCTCGTCGCCCTGCTGGACGACGTCGCGGCGCTCGCGAAAGCAGCAGCGGCGTCCATCGACGACGTCGGCGCAGCGGCCGGTCGCGCGAGCGTCAAGGCCGCGGGAGTGGTCGTCGACGACACCGCGGTCACTCCCCGCTACGTGCACGGATTCAGCCCGGATCGCGAACTGCCGATCATTCGCAAGATCGCGATCGGTTCCATCCGCAACAAGCTCCTGATCATCCTCCCGGTGGCGATGATCCTCAGCCAGTTCCTGCCGCAAGCGCTGCCGTACCTGCTCATCGCCGGCGGCCTGTTCCTGTGCTACGAGGGAGCGGAGAAGGTCTACGAGGCCCTCACCGGGGGCCATCACGAGGACGAGGCCGCGGACGCACCCAAGTCCGGACCGGAACTCGAAAAGACCATGGTCAACGGAGCCATCCGGACCGATCTGATCCTGTCCGCCGAGATCATGGTGATTTCGCTGTCGTCGGTCGAGTCCGAACCGTTCCTCACCAGGCTGATGGTTCTGATCGTCGTGGCGCTCCTCATCACCGCGCTGGTGTACGGCGTGGTCGCGCTGATCGTGAAGATGGACGACGTGGGACTGTCGCTCGCCCAGCGGCAGTCGTCGTTCGCTCGCCGGGTCGGCCGGGGACTCGTCGCCGCGATGCCGAAGGTGATGGCCGTGCTCACCGTCGTGGGGATCGCCGCGATGCTGTGGGTCGGCGGGCACATCCTGATCATCAATGTCGGCGAGGCCGGATTCCATTGGCCCGCCGACCGGCTTCACGATCTCGAGCACTGGTTCGGTGAACTCGTCCACGGCGGGTTCGGCGGTGTCCTGTCCTGGACTTCCGGGACCGTGGTCTCGGCCCTCGTCGGGCTCGTTCTCGGGGCACTGGTGGTCCTGGTGATGCACCTGATTCCGAAGCGGAAGAAGACGTCCTCGGTGCACTGAAACTTCGGGCACTGAAACTTCGGGCACTGAAACTTCGGGCACTGAGACTTCGGTGCAGTGAAAGTTCGACGCTCCGCGTTGTGACTGTTTGAGTCCGTGCCGTCCGGTTATCCGGGGTTGGCCACGAAAGTGGTCACCGTGCCCGGTTCGCAGTCGGCCACGTGTTGCGAACCTTCCGGGAGGACCCCGTCGGCGCCTGCGTCGGCGGGGTCTTCACATGCCTGCCTTCACATGTGGGGAGCGTTCCGACAACGGCGCGGGCCCGCGTCCCGGAGGACGCGGGCCCGCGCGCAGGTCAACAGATCAGGGCGTTTCGGGATCGAGGGCGTCCTTCATCTTGCCCATCAGCCCCTTCTCCGTGCCCAGCGCAGCCGAACGCGGCTCACCCTGCGACCCGTCATAGGTCGCATACAGCTTCGGATCCGGCGGCGGCGCACTGGCCACATCACCGAGCGGAACCGGACCCGCCAGGAACGACATCGGCGTCGACCCGTCGGGACCGGTACCGTGCGCCCACCGGCCCTGATCCGACGCGACACCGTCCGACAGATGCCACAAGCTCGTGGCATGTTCGGAATGCTCCTCGTCGAACAACGCGTTCGGTGCGATCGGGGACGGCTCGATCCCGTCGGCCTGCAGTTCCTCGATCGCCGCGAGCCACAGATTCTGGTGGTACGTATCGCGCGCCAGGTTGAACTCGAGCATGTCCTTGACACCCGGATCGTCGGTCATGTGATACAAACGTGCGGTTTGTACCCGGCCCTGCGCTTCGGCAGCGACGTTGGCCCGGAAGTCGGCGAGCAGGTTGCCGCTCGCGACGATGAACCGTCCGTTCCAGGGCACACCGTTGCTGTCCGACAGCGTCGGTCCGCCGCCGGAGACGATGGCCTGTTGCGGGTCCATCCCGCCGAGCACGGCCGCGACGACGGGGTCGGCGGCGGCGTTCTTGGTCGATTCGGTGGCCGGTGCGCCTTCCAGGAGCCGGGCGACCATGGTGGCGATCATTTCGACGTGGCCGATTTCTTCGGTGGCGACGTCCATGATCATGTCCTTGTACTTGCCGGGCATCCGGCAGTTCCATCCCTGGAACAGGTACTGCATGGTGACGGTCATTTCGCCGTATGCGCCGCCGATGAGTTCTTGGAGTTTGCGGGCGTAGACGGGATCGGGCTTCTCGGGTTTGACGTCGAACTGGAGGTGATCTGTGAGACGGAACAATTCTCTCCCTTTCGTGTCGGGACTTCTGAGTCCTGCGGTGGGGAGGTACCACCGCGAAACGCGACCAAACCTCCGAGATCGTGAGATCTCCCCGGAACTGATCGGCCCGGTCGTGCATCGGACGTATCCGAGGGGGTACCCGCGTGCCACGAACCACGAGGAGACCCGGGAGGCGACTTGAAAGCGATGGTGTACCGAGGGCCCTACAAGGTCCGGGTGGAAGAGAAGGACATCCCGCGTATCGAGCACCCGAACGATGCGATCGTGCGCGTGCAGAGAGCGGCTATCTGCGGTTCGGACCTGCACCTGTACCACGGCATGATGCCCGACACGCGTGTCGGGATGACCTTCGGTCACGAGTTCATCGGCGTGGTGCACGAGGTCGGGCCGTCGGTCCGCAATCTGACGCCCGGAGACCGGGTGATGGTGCCGTTCAACGTGTACTGCGGATCCTGCTACTTCTGTGCACGCGGGCTGTATTCCAACTGCCACAACGTCAATCCGAATGCCACGGCAGTGGGCGGCATCTACGGCTACTCGCACACCTGCGGCGGATACGACGGAGGCCAGGCGGAATTCGTGCGAGTGCCGTTCGCCGACGTCGGGCCCGAACCGATCCCGGAATGGATGGACGACGAAGACGCGCTGATGTGCACCGACGCGCTGGCGACAGGCTATTTCGGTGCCCAGTTGGGTGACATCACCGAGGGCGACACCGTCGTGGTCTTCGGGGCCGGCCCGGTAGGGCTGTACGCCGCGAAGAGTTCGTGGTTCATGGGCGCCGGCCGAGTCATCGTGATCGACCACCTCGAGTATCGACTCGAGAAAGCACGCACCTTCGCTCACGCCGAGACCTACAACTTCGCGGAATACGACGACATCGTCGTGCAGATGAAGAAGGCCACCGACTATCTCGGGGCCGATGTGGTCATCGATGCGGTAGGCGCGGAAGCCGACGGCAACTTCCTCCAGCACGTGACGTCGGCGAAGTTCAAGTTGCAGGGTGGATCACCTATCGCATTGAACTGGGCGATCGACTCGGTCCGCAAGGGCGGAACGGTCTCGGTCATGGGGGCGTACGGGCCGATGTTCAGTGCCGTCAAATTCGGCGACGCGATGAACAAGGGTTTGACGCTGCGGATGAATCAGTGCCCGGTCAAACGCCAGTGGCCGCGTTTGTTCGAACATATTCGCAACGGTTACATCAAGCCCAACGAGCTTGTCACGCACAGGATTCCGATGGAACACATCGCCGAGGGATTCCACATCTTCTCCGCGAAACTCGACGAGTGCATCAAGCCGGTCATCGTGCCGGATGCCGGATGAGAGGGCTGCGTGATGGCAGAACACGAACTTCCGACCGCCTACGTCCCGAGCGCGCCACAGCCGCCGGACACCGATGCGTTGCGCGCACGTATTCCCGGATGGGGTGTGGACATCGATCCCGCGGACCGTCCGTCGGTACCGAAAGAGCGCTTCGACCCCGAGGCATCGGGTGCGCGATGGACCTTCCCCGAGCGACAGGAGGAGAGGTGGCCACGGGAACGATCCGTCGAGCATGCCTTCGTCACCCCGGTCTTCGGCACGGCGTGCCCGCCCAAGGGCCTGTCCGGAATGATCCGCAAGTACGCCTACCGCCGTTTCAGTGAAGGCCGTGCCGCGCACTGGCTCCTGCTGCTCGGTGCCGATCGTGTCGACGCGGTCGAGTCGCATCTGCGTTCCTTCGTTTCCGGGCGACCGGACAACCCGGTGACGGAAACGGGAGTCCGGGCGGAGTTCACCCATAACGGACCGGCGGAGCGTGCGAAGAGCACGCGAGTCGACAAGTCCCACCAGTGGCTCGATCCGATCCTCGTCGGCGCGCCGTGGCTCCTGGCTCTCGGTGCGGGACTCGGCGTCGCGATACGGACGGTGTCGAAGCGGACGGTCTCCAAGGGACTCGCCCGGCGGCGCTGACACACAGCGAACGGGTCGGACCGGCGCCCGGGTTCGGCGGGCCTGGGTTTGGCGGGCCGGGCATCGGAAACCCGATATCCATGAACAGCACCGAAGGACCCGCAGACCGTTACGACCCCAGCCAGGATCCGGACGCCGATCCAGAGAATCTCCGGTCCGGCGCACCCCTGCAGCCGGACCAGGCCGAAGGGGAAGACGATCCCGAGGAGACCGATCCCGAGTGACGTACAGGGCCGCCGGGGAGCGGCTCCGCGGGGGGAAGGCACCACGATGACAACGATCGCACCGGGTAGCGACACACTCGGCCACCGCCTCGCCCGGCTTCACGGCTCGCTGAATGTCGCCGGAGGGCTGTGGCCCCTTGTACACAGGCAGAGTTTCGAAGCCGTTTTCGGGGCGAAGGTGGATCGGTGGCTGCAATACACCGTCGCCGGGCTCCTAGTGGGCAACGGGATCGCGCAATTGCGGGCCGAGGACAGTCCCGAAGGGCACCGCCATGCTCGACGGGTCGGCGTGGCCACAGCCGCGACCCTCCTGGCCGTGGACCTGATCTACGTGCCGGCAGGCAGGATCCCCAAGACCTACCTGCTCGACGCCGCGATGGAAGCCGCACTGCTGGCGGGCTGGGGGATGCACGCCGCCGGTGGGGGAGGGAAGCGTTAGCGTCCCTGCACACGAGTGGGGCCCCGAACCTTGGAAGGTTCGGGGCCCCACTCGTGATGAAACGTGCCGGTCAGTGCTTCGTGTCGGGCAGGTTCGTCGTCGTCTCGGAACCGTTCGACTCGCCGTGCACGCGCTCCTGGTACTCACGGAGCGTGGTGCGCAGTTCGGCCTCGGCCTCGTGATGAGCCGCTTCGAGTGCAGCCGTCTCCTCAGCGGGGTCCGGACGCCACCAGCTGCCGGCCCCGGGCTTACCGGCGGTACCGAGACGGTTCATCGTCTTCGGGATCGCGGCGCCCTGGTACTCGAGCGGAACCGGGTGGCCGTGCTCGTCCACCGGGCCGAGCGGCTGGTGGATCTCGACGTACTCACCGTGCGGCAGGCGACGGACGATGCCCGTCTCGATGCCGTGCTCGAGGACCTGGCGGTCGCTGCGCTGGAGGCCCAGGCAGAACCGGTAGGCGATGTAGTACGCGAGCGGCGGCAGCACGACCAGGCCGATACGGCCCATCCACGTCGTTGCGTTGATCGAGATGTCGAACTTGTACGCGATGATGTCGTTGACGCACATGATGGTCGCGACCGCGTAGAAGGCCAGGGCCATCGCGCCGATGGCGGTACGAACCGGCACGTCGCGCGGACGCTGCAGCAGGTTGTGGTGTGCGTCGTCCTTGGTGAACCGCTTCTCGATCCACGGGTAGATCGTCAGGATCACGAACACCAGGCCCATGATCAGGGCGATCCAGAAGGGCTGCGGGATCGTGTAGCGGTTGAACAGGTACAGCTCCCATGCCGGCCAGATACGTGCCAGGCCGTCCGTCCACATCATGTAGATGTCGGGCTGAGAACCTGCGGAGACCTGCGATGGGTTGTACGGGCCGATGTTCCAGACCGGGTTGATCTGGAGAAGGCCGGACATCAGCGCGAGGACCGCGAAGGTCATCGCGAAGAACGCACCGGACTTCACCGCGAAGACCGGGAGGATGCGCACGCCGACGACGTTCTGCTCGGTGCGGCCGGGGCCGGGGAACTGGGTGTGCTTCTGGTACCACACCAGCGCGAGGTGCGCGGCGATGAGCGCCAGGATGATGCCCGGAACCAGCAGGACGTGCAGGACGTAGAAGCGCGGGATGATCAGGTCACCCGGGAAGTCGCCACCGAACAGGGCCCAGTGCATCCACGTGCCGATGACCGGGATGCTCAGCGTGATGCCGGAGAACGCGGCGCGGAGACCGGTACCGGAGAGCAGGTCGTCGGGGAGCGAGTAACCGAAGAAGCCTTCGAACATCGCCAGGATGAGCAGCAGCGAGCCGATCACCCAGTTGGCCTCACGAGGACGCCGGAACGCACCGGTGAAGAAGATGCGCAGCAGGTGCACCACGATGGACGCGGCAAACATCAGGGCAGCCCAGTGGTGGATCTGCCGGACGAACAGGCCGCCACGAACCTCGAAGGACAGGTTCAGGGTGGTCTCGTAGGCACGGGACATCCCCACGCCGCGCAGCGGCTGGTAGACGCCGTCGTACACGACGTGAGCCATCGACGGGTCGAAGAACAGGGTCAGGTAGACACCGGAGATCAGCAGGATGATGAACGCGTAGAGCGCGATCTCGCCCAGCAGGAACGACCAGTGTGTCGGGAAGACCTTGTTGATCTGCCGACGGATGCCTGCCGACAGGTGATACCGGGAATCGATGTTCTCGGCGGCCTGTGCGGCGCGGGATGGAGTTGCAGTACTCACGGGCGACGCTCCCAAAATGCCGGGCCGAGTGCCTCGGTGAAGTCACCGTTGGCGACCAGGAAGCCCTCTTCGTTCACTGTAATAGGCAGCTGCGGCAGTGCACGAGCAGCGGGACCGAAAATCGGCTTGCAGTACTCGAGTGCGTCGAACTGCGACTGGTGGCACGGGCAGAGAATGCGGTTGCTCTGCTGCTCGTACAGCGAGGTGGGGCAGCCGAGGTGGGTGCAGATCTTCGAGAAGGCGAAGTAGTCGCCGTAGTTGAAGCTCTCCTGGCCCTTGCGCTTGATGGCGCGTTCGGCATCCTCCGTGCGCAGACGGATGAGCATGACGGCGTTGCGGATGCCGCGAAGGCTCTGCAGCAGCGCGTGGTCGTCGCCACGGTCGGATTCACGGAACGGGAAGACCGTCTCCATGCCGCCGGCGTCGAGATCCTCCGGGCGAACCAGGACGATGTCCTGGGGCCGTCCGGTGTCGCGGCGCAGGTAGATGGTTTCGCCCTCGTAGTTCGGGGTCCAGCCCGAGACCCACAGCGGAGACTTGTCGCCCTGTGCCCACGGGTTCTTGATCAAGCCGCCGAGCGGCATGATCAGGCCGACGCCCAGTGCGCCGCCGCCGAAGATCGCGGTGCGCTTGATCAGCTTGCGACGCGGGAGCGTCGACGTGTCGAGCGAATCGGCGAGCTCGGCGACGATCGTCTTGCGATCGACCTCCGTCGACGGGCCGTCGTGGCGATCCTGGATCGACACCTCTTCGGGGATGAACTTCTTCGTGAACTGCACCGCGCCGACACCGATACCGAGGATCGACAGACCCAGGGTGAGGCCGAGCATCGGGGTGTACAGGTTGTACAACGTGTAGTTCGGGTCGCCCGGGCCCTGGTACTCCCACGGCCAGAACAGGTAGATCGCGATGAACGCGATACCTGCGATGCCGGCGAGCGCGAACCAGATCGCGACGCTTCGCTCGGCGCGCTTCTCGGCGCGGGTGCCCTCGACAGGCCACCGATCCTTGCGGAATGCGACATCGACACCGTCGAGATTCGTCCCGAGCGCGACGAGGTCGTCGCGGCTCATCTGTTCGAGGTTCTCGACCGAGTGCTTGTTAGTCGGCGTTTCGCCGCCACTCATGACCTTGCTCCGATCCACAGTGCAGCGCCGACGACGGCGACAATGCCGATGACCCACATCGTCGGGCCTTCGGCGGCCGGGCCGAACCCGCCCAATCCGTAGCCGCCGGGGTTCGTCGTCTCGCTGGCCGACTTGACGTACGCGATGATGTCCTGCTTCTCCTCGACCGTCAGCTGACGGTCGGAGAACTTCGGCATGTTCTGCGGCCCGGTGAGCATGGCCGTGTAGATCTGCTGTTCATTGGCCGGATCGAGGTTCGGCGCGAACTTTCCGGACGACAGCGCGCCGCCGCGGCCGGTGAAGTTGTGGCACGAAGCGCAGTTCTGGCGGAACAGTTCCGAACCGCGGCCGATGTCGTTGCCACGGAGCGAAGACTGGGAGATCTCGCCGTCTTCGTCACGGATGACCGTCGGGCCGCCGCCGTTCGCCTGGATGTAGGCACCGAGGGCGTCGGTCTGGGCCGCGTTGAACTTCGGTTCCTTGCGGAGCGCCTGGGCCTCGTTGCGCGAGGCCGGCATGCGACCGGAGGACACCTGGAAGTAGACGGCTGCCTCACCGACACCGATCAGGGTGGGACCGCGGTCCTGCACACCCTGCAGGTTGATGCCGTGGCATGTCACGCAGGAGGTCTCGTAGAGCTGCTTGCCCTCGCGGATCAGTGCGCTCTGGTCGTCCTGCGCAGTGGCCACCTGCGGGGCAGGGGTCAACGCGGAGGCGAGGAAGCCGGCGCTGAGCAGGCCGACCGCCAGGACCAGGGCGCCCGTGACGCGCCGGCGGAATTTGCGCTGGCGGCGGGACTTGGCAGCGGAAGCTGTCGAGGATCGACCGGGCATGTCACCCTCGGAACCGAGAGGTGGGGATGAACTCATCTGTATCCCTTTTTGTTTTGGGACGGACTGGACGTCAGGGGGCTGCCTGTGCGTTCAGCTGGCTAACGGATGAAATAGATCGTGGCAAACAGTGCGATCCACACGATGTCGACAAAGTGCCAGTAATACGAAACGACGATGGCTGCGGTGGCCTGCGCGGGCGTGAACTTGCTGACGCGGGTACGGACCAGCAGGAACACGAAGGCGACGAGGCCGCCGATCACGTGGAGGCCGTGGAAGCCCGTGGTGATGTAGAACACCGAGCCGTACACGCTGCTCGAGATGGACGTGCCGTGGTCGACCAGCGTGATGTATTCGTAGCCCTGCCCGAGCACGAAGAACGTGCCCATGGCGAGGGTGATCAGGTACCACCGTCGCAGCCCGAAGACGTCGCCGCGCTCGGCAGCGAACACGCCCATCTGGCATGTGAAGGAGGAGGCGATCAGCACCGTGGTGATCGGAACCGCCAGCCACAGGTTCAAGTGGGTGGGCGGCGGGGGCCACATGCCCTCCGGCGCCTGCGCCCGTGCCACGAAATACATGGCGAAGAGCCCTGCGAAAAACATGAGCTCGCTGGACAACCACACGATGGTGCCGACGCTGACCAGGTTGGGCCGGTTCAACGAGTGCACGCGCTGTGTGATTGCAGATCCTGAAGTCCCTACTGCGCTCGTCACGCTGGCTAGTATGACCCGTCGTAGTACGTCTTGGGCAATCGGGGCCGAAATAGGCGCGTCAGTGCTGGTCGCGCCCCGATAATTTCCCTGGTGGGGTCACCGTGCGGGCCTTCGGGGGACGTGCGAACCTGGTGCTATGAGTACCGGAAGTGGCTTGTGGGACCGGCTCCGCGCGATGGTGTCCCGGCGCCGGGCCCCCCTCGACCGGGAGCGTACGGATCTCGTCGTGGTGGTGTCCTCGTTCGACGACGCCGAGGCGTGTTCGACGGCCTTGACGCGCGGTGCCGAATCGGAGCCATATTGGACGGAATCCGACGAGGCGGTACTGCGCCACCATCTCACCCTTCCGCCCGACGCTGTCGACCGAGCCGTCGAACTGGCCGCACAGGACGGCTATACCGTCAGCGGCGCCCCGATGGAGGCGCCGGTCGCCGGGGACGCAAGCCTGACAGCACTGGTGTTGCAGCGCACCCAGGTTCTGGACGCGATGCACTGCGCCCAGGAGAAGTCCCGCATGGTCTCGCTCGCGCAGCGACTCGGTGGCACCGCGCTGGGGTGGGACGCGCTACAGCCCCCGGCATCGCCTGACTAAGCTTCGCGGCGGAGGGCACACCGGTGCCCGGTAGGGAGCGGCATGCGGCGAGGTCAGGTGCGATGAACGCGACTCGAGTGGTGGACGGGACGGGGACCACCTGGTCGTCGGTCCTCGGTGTGCTGACTGCCGGGCACGATCTCTCGCGCGAACAAGCACAGTGGGCGATGGAGGAGATCTTCTCCGACAACGCGACCGCCGCGCAGATCGCCGCCTTCGGTGTCGCGCTGAAGATGAAGGGGGAAACCCCTGACGAGCTGCGCGCGCTCGCGGACACCATGCTCGGCTACGCCCGGCTCGTGCCCGTCGACAACGACGTGGTCGACGTCGTCGGCACCGGCGGTGACCGCGCCGACACCGTGAACATCTCGACGATGGCGGCGATCGTCGTCGCGGCGTCCGGCATCCGCGTCGTCAAGCACGGCAACCGGGCGGCATCGTCGAAGAGCGGTGGCGCCGACGTGCTCGAGGCACTGGGCGTCCACATCGACCTCGGGCCGGAGGCGGTGGCCCAGTCGGTCGCCGAGGCAGGCATCGGTTTCTGCTTCGCGCCGGTCTACCACCCCGCGCTCCGGTTCGCCGCGGCCCCGCGCAAGCAGATCGGCATCCCGACAGCGTTCAACGTGCTGGGGCCGCTGACCAACCCGGCGCGCCCGCGCGCGGGTCTGATCGGATGCGCTTTCGAGAACCTCGTCGGCACGGTCGCCGGTGTGCTCGCCCAGCGCGGGAACTCCGCGCTGGTGGTACGCGGCGACGACGGCCTCGACGAACTCACCACCTCGACCACATCCACCGTCCACATCGTGCGGGACGGCGAGGTCCGGGTCGTCACCCTCGACCCGACCGATCTCGGCATCACCCGGGTACCGCTCGAGGCGCTACGCGGCGGAGACGCAGAGAAGAATGCCGCCATCGCCCGCGCGGTCCTGGCGGGGGAGACCGGGCCGGTGCGCGACGCGGTCCTGCTGAACGCGGCCGGTGCGATCGCGGCGTTCCGGGGCATCGGCGACAGTCTCGAGGAGGCGCTCGCGGCCGGACTCGAGGCCGCTGCTGCCGCGATCGACACCGGCCGGGCCGAAGAAGTCCTGCGCACGTGGTCCGAGGTGACCACCCGGCTCGGTGCCGCGCCGGGAATATAAGGAGTACGCGAACGGAGTGTGGGCCCGGACTCTTCGGAGTCCGGGCCCACACTCGTCCGCCGGGCGGATCAGCTACCGATCGAGAAACCCGCGTCCACGTCCGCGCTGGAGTAGGACTGGAAAGCGATGTGCGTGACGGTCTTCGTCACGCCTTCGACCTTGTTGATGCCGCGCGTGACCACTTCGGCGATCTGCTCGTGGTCGCGGACGCGCACCAGGGCCACCAGGTCGACGTCCCCGGCGCACGAGTACACCTTGTCTACCCCGGCCAGGTCGGCCACCGCTTGCGCGGTCTCCGGAATGCGGTGCGCTTCGGCGTCGATCAGGACGATGGCGTTGATCATGAGGGCTCCTTGCCTTCCTCGGGTTCCATCAGACTAGGTGGTCGTCCGCTCGTCGGGCGCCACCGCCGATACCGCGCGGGCGTCACGTGCCTTCTCGGCCCACTCGTTCCAGCGACCGGCGCCGAGAGCCGGTTCGCACCACCCGTGGCTGGTGCGGACGATACGGACGCCCCCGGAGTCCAGCCAGCGTGCCACCAGACCCAGTTCTTCGGGTGAGGCGCCCCGGAACGGCCCCGGGATCGGTCGCACCGTCTCCGCAGACGCGACGATCGCGTCCACCACCGGCATCGGCGGCACCCCCCGAGGCGCCACCCCGGCGGAGGCGAGTCTTCCCGCCCGCACGACCGCGAACTCCCACCCGCCCTCGTCGCGTGGACGCGCCGCGACGAGTTCGTCCACCGCGGCGAGCGCGGCGAGTCGCTGGGTGCGTCGCAGGGCCAGCAGCGTGCCGGCCGCGCGGTCGCGCAGACGTGCCGCATTCTCGAACAGTTCGTCGAGAACGAGCCGGTCGAGCCGGCCGTGCAGGTCGCGGAGAACCTCGTCGTCGCTACCCCGGATCACGGCGCGGGCCCGTTCGACCTGCGTCGAGTAAGCGGCCGCGTCCTGAACTCCGAAGGTCGCGGCTGCACACGCACCCACGGCCTCGGGCAGGCACCGGTCCCCGTGCTTGCCGGTACGGCCGATCCGGCGCGTACAGGTGCGGATCCCGCACAGTTCGGCGAGGTGGGCCGCGACCTCGGACGCCGCTGTGCGCGCCGAGAACGGCCCGATCGCATCGGTCGCGGGGGTGCGGCTGACCGCGAAACGCGGGAACGGGTCGTCTGTGAGCACGATCCACCACCCGCGGGTGGGGTACTTCGAGCGGCGGTTGTAGGGCGGCGCATGCGCTGCGAGCAACCGGAGTTCGCGCACACCCGCTTCGAGGCCGTGGGCGCACTCGACGTGGTCGATGCGGGTGGTCACCGCGACCATTTCACGCAGTCGTGGACGCGTCTCCGACCCGGTGAAGTAGGAGCGGACCCGGCGGTGGAGATCGACGGCGGTGCCGACGTAGAGCACTTCGTCCGACGGTCCGCGGAACATGTAGACACCCGGTCGCCGGGGCAGGTGCGCGGCGAGCGTGCGCTTGGCCCGTTGTTCGCTGGTGACGGCCGGGATGTAGTCCCGGAGCTCGGTGAGACTGTGGACGCCGAGATTGCCGACGCGCTCGATGAGCGCGTGCAGGACGTCCACGGTGGCGCGGGCGTCGTCGAGCGCGCGGTGTGTCGGCTGCGTCGAGACGCGGAAGAGCTGGGCGAGCGCCGAGAGTTTCACCGAGGGTGCCTCGTCGCGGCCCAGGACGCGACGCGCCAGTTTGACTGTGCAGACCACGGGGAAACGCGGCCACGCCGCGCCGCAGTGGGCAGTCGCGGCCTTGAGGAAACCGACATCGAATCCGGCGTTGTGGGCGACGAGTACCGAACCCGCGGCGAACTCGAGAAACGCCGGCAGCACCTCGTCGATCTTCGGTGCGGCGTACACCATCGCGGTGGTGATGCCGGTGAGCTGCACGATGTGCGGTGGGATCGCACGCCCCGGGTCCACCAGCGTCGCGAACTCGCCGAGGACCTCTCCGCCCCGGATCTTGACCGCGCCGATCTCGGTGATCGCGTCGTCGCCTGCCCGGCCCCCGGTGGTTTCCAAGTCGACGACGACGAAGGTGGTGTCTCGGAGCGGGGTGTCCAATTCGTCGAAGCCGAGCTGGACTCCGCGCCCGGATTCGGTGAACCGTGGCGGCGACGTCATGCGGCGAGCCTAGGAATCGGCACCGACACGGCCTCCGGCCCCTCCGTCACGGCCCGTGCCCGGGCCGTGACATCACCTCGGAAAACGACGCCGGCAGGGGTGTGGACGGGCGCAAGAGACGAGCGTCACAGGGGTCTTTCGGTTTGGGACACAGGGCCGTTGGACTGCCTCGAAACATACCGATCGGCCCGCCCCCGCGGCCGCGCCGGCACGGGGCGGCCGCGAGGGCGCACCCGCCGGGAGAATGGGCCGGAGACCTGGGAAAGCGTCCGCACGGACGTCGTGGGAACCGGGGTGGACCCCGCCGCGGCGCGCGCGGCGCGCGAGGTAAAGCAGACCGGTCGTTATTGCTTCGTTACCGAAGGGGAGCGTCCGGCGTAAAAGTGACGAAAATTAAACCAAAAGGGACAATGCTCACGCGAGGCACTCGACTTCTCCGTTGCCGTTTCGTAATCTTCTCGAGACCAAGCGGAGAGTTTTCCGGCCCACTCCCGTGTCGGAGCCGCTCGGTCACCGCCTAATCGGAGGCTCCAGTCGCGGAGCATCCGAGCCGGGGACCCACTTAGTACCTGGGGTGAATCCCTTCAGCCGCTCGCCGGCGAAGGGTAGGGCTGACTTCCGGCCCGAACCCGTCAGCTAACTCGGTCGGCGGGTGAACGGAAGAAATGGAGCACCCCCCTCGTGGTTTCGCAGAACAACAAGCGCACCGTTCGGCGCGCGCTCGTCGCCGGAGCCATCGCGCTCGGCGCAGTTACCGTCTCGGCCGGCCCCGCCATGGCGGACACCGTCACCATCCCCGGTGTGGGATCCTTCGACCTCCCCGCCGGCGTCACCCTGCCGCCCGAGGTCGCCAACCTCATCCCCCAGCAGGCCGGAACCGCCCCCGCGCCTGCGGCATTCACCGCTCCGTACACCTCGGTCGGCCAGCGTGCGGCCGACGCCGCCCAGAGCAAGATCGGGTCCCCCTACGTGTACGGCGCCGCCGGCCCGAACTCGTTCGACTGCTCCGGTCTCGTGCAGTGGGCCTACCAGCAGGCCGGACTGAACGTTCCCCGCACCAGCTACGACCAGGCATCTGCCGGTCAGGCCGTGAACATCTCCGACCTGATGCCGGGCGATGTCGTGTCGTTCTACGGCGGAAGCCACACCGGGATCTACGTCGGTGGCGGCAACATCGTGCACGCGTCCACCTCGAGCCAGCCGGTGAAGATCGCGCCGCTCGACTCGATGCCGGTCGATGGAGCACGCCGCTTCTGATCCGTCGGTATGCAGCTACGTGAGGGTGGGTCCGGCTCAGGCCGGGCCCACCCTCACGTCGTAGTCCGGGTTGCGCCACCGGGTAGACACAAACGTATGCCGTTCCGTAACCTCATCGAGACCTTTGGAAAGGATGCGCCTTCGTGGTTTCCGATAGGACGAAGCAGGCAATTCGTGCGTTGCTGGCGGTTGCGGTCTTGATGGCACTGGCCGTCTCCACCTCGCCCGCGGGGGCGCAGCCGGTGGACGACAGCCCCACAGCAAAGCTCGAACACCTGGCGGACCTGTCCCGTCGGTCCGAACAGACCACCGAAGCCCTTCACAACGCCGGGCTGGACCTCGAGAAGAAGATCGCCGACCAGCAGTCCACCGAGGCGGTCGCCGCCGAGGACCGCGACGCGCTGGATCTGGCGCGCGCCGAGGTCGCCCGGTTCAAGCCCACCGTGGACAAACTCACGCAGGCGAACTACCGGGGTGCCCGCACCAACCGGCTCTTCGCCCTCATGGTCAGTGATTCCCCGCAGCAGATGCTCGACCAGATGGTGCTGCTCGACGTCCTCGGCGCCCAGACGGCCCGCGACGTCGAACGATTCAAGGTCGCCACGGCCGCGGCCGCCGAAGTGGCCGCCTCGTCACAGCGATCTGCGGAAGCCGCCGCCGTCGCCGCCGAGGAGGCACAGGTACTCCGGGACGATCTGCAACGCCGCAAGGCCGAACTCGAAGCCGATATCGCCGGCGTCCTCGACGCCTTCGACGCGCTGAGCGACCAGGAAAAGGAAGTGCTCGCGGGCACTCCCTTCCCGCCCGGTCTCGACGCCGACACGATCCTGCAGCACCTCGTCCCCGGCACCGGTGGGGGAGCGCTCCGCGCTGCCATGACCCGGATCGGCGACCCGTACGTGTGGGGCGCGACCGGACCGAACCAGTTCGACTGCTCGGGTCTCGTCGTGTGGGCGTACAACCAGGTGGGCAAGACCCTGCCGCGCTCGAGCCAGGCCCAGGCACAGGGTGGCATTCCCGTCTCGCGCGACAACCTTCAGCCCGGCGACGTGGTGATCTTCTACGACGACGCCTCCCACGTGGGCCTCTACGCGGGCGACGGCAACATCGTGCACGCGTCCACGTTCGGTGTGCCGGTGAAGGTGCAGTCGATGGCAAGCTTCCCTTTCCACAGCGCACGCCGCTACTGACCGGGCGGGCGGCCCCTTACACTGGCCGCCGTGCCTGCGCCTGCGTCGACAAACCGTCATCGGCGGTGGGAACGTCTCGGCTTGGCCGGGCTCGTCCTCGCCGTCGTCACTGCCGGTGTGCTGCTCGTCGTCGCACCCGCGGACTCGGCCGACACCGATCAGACGACCCGCACCGAACTGCAGTCGCTGGTCGATCGCTGGGCGGATGCGGTGCGCCGCGCCGACCGCGACGCGCTGGCGTCGGTGATCGACCCGGCCGCCACAGCGCTGCTCGAGTCCGAAACGCTGCGCGCGGAGTCGCTCCGGGCGGTGCCCCTCGCCGATTTCGGATACGAGATGGGACCCGAACCGGACCTCGACGTACCCACGACGCTCACCGCCGCGTTCGGCGCGGACCCGGTGCGCGCGCACATCGTCTATCTCCGCTACGCGGTCGACGGCGTAGACGAGGAACCGACCCGCCGTCCCGTCACGGCGTTGTTCGTCGAGCGGTCCGGCGGATGGCTGCTCGCAGACGATGCACCCGTGATCCCCGGCGCGGTCACGTGGCGCGGCCCCTGGGACCACGGACCCCTCCACGTCGCGGAGGTCGCGACCGCCGGAGGCCGCTCGCTGGTGATAGGACCCACCGACCGCCACGACCTCATCGAGGCGACGGCGACCGAACTCGACTCCGCCGTCGACGCCGTCTCCGAAGTATGGGGAGAGGAATGGTCACGGCGCGCCCTCGTCGTCGCGACGGGATCGCGGGAGGAATTCACACACCAGGTGGGAACCCGCCACGACGGCGAGGAAATCGCGGCCGTCGCCGTCTCGGACGCCGTCCGGCCGGGGACGGACACCGCGACCGGGCAGCGGATCGTCTTCGCTCCGGATGCCGGGGAACGCCTCACCCGTCAGGGTCTGCGCGCACTGCTGCGGCACGAGATGGTGCACATCGCCACCCGGACCGAGACGGTCGACGGCTCCCCGCTGTGGGTCCTCGAGGGATATGCCGACTACATCGGGTACCGCGGAACGGGCACGGACCCCGCGGGCGGCGTCACCGCGAACGACCTTCGCCGGATCGCACCGACCCTCGTCCAGGATTCCCTCCGCAACGGCCTGCCCCGTGCGCTACCCGACGATGCCGAGTTCACCGCCGGTCAGGGCGCACGCAGCGCCTACGAGAAGGCGTGGTCGGTCGCGGCATTCACCGCCGAGGAGTTCGGCGTCGACAGTTTGACGTCGCTGTACCGGGCGCTCTCGACGGGACCGGCCGAGCCGGACGAGGTCGACGACGCGCTCCGGGAGGTCGTGGGACTCGGGACCGGCGACTACGTCGGCCGGTGGGGCGACTGGGTCTCCGAACGACTCACCGTGGGCTGAGCCGACCCGTCCATCCGGACCCGGTCCGGACATCGCTACGGTGTAGCCATGTCGCGAACTCTGCTGGTCACGAATGACTTTCCGCCCCGACCCGGCGGTATCCAGTCGTACCTGCAGGCGTTCGCCGGCCAGTTGCGTGCCGAGGATCTCGTTGTCTATGCGCCTCGCTGGCGCGGGGACAGTCACGTGACGTTCGACGCGCAGCAGCCGTACGAGGTGGTGCGGCATCCCACGACACTGATGCTCCCCACCCCGGACGTCGCTCGACGCGCCGCGCGGCTCGTGTCCGAGTACGGCTGCGACAGCGTGTGGTTCGGAGCATCCGCACCGCTGGCGCTGATGGCTCCCGCCATGCGACGCGCCGGGGCGCAGCGCGTGATCGCGAGTACCCACGGTCACGAGGTCGGCTGGTCGATGGTGCCGGGCGGACGTCAGGCGCTACGCCGGATCGGCGACCACACCGACACCATCACCTATGTGAGCCGCTACACGCGCAGCCGATTCGCGTCGGCTTTCGGCCCGCATGCCGCGCTCGAGCATCTCCCGTCGGGGGTGGACACCGACGTCTTCTGCCCGGACCCGGTCGCACGCGCCGAGTTGCGGGCCCGGTACCGGCTCGGCGACCGCCCGACGGTGCTGTGCCTGTCGCGGCTCGTCCCGCGCAAAGGCCAGGACATGCTGATCCGCGCGCTGCCCGAGATCCGGCGCCGGATCGACGGCGCGGTCCTCGTCATCGTCGGCGGTGGCCCCTACGAGGACCGGCTCCGCGACCTCGCGCACCGCACCGGTGTCACCGACCACGTCGTCTTCACCGGTGGCGTTCCCGCCGCCGAACTCGCGGCGCATCACACCATCGCCGACGTGTTCGCCATGCCGTGCCGGACCCGGGGTGGGGGACTCGATGTCGAAGGACTCGGCATCGTGTATCTCGAAGCGTCCGCGACGGGTGTCCCCGTGGTCGCGGGGCGGTCCGGGGGCGCGCCCGAAACCGTGCGGGACGGGGAGACCGGGTTCGTCGTCGACGGCACGTCCGTGACCGCGATCGCGACAGCCGTCAGCGGGATCCTCGCCGACCGGGACCGGGCCGCGGCGATGGGTGCGGCGGGACGCGAATGGGTCTCGACAGAGTGGCGATGGGACGTCCTGGGCGCAAAGCTGCGCCGGCTCCTCGAGGTGGACCCCGCGCCTTCGGCGACGGATCCCGATCGGCGGGGCGACGGACGGACACCGTCGGCGGATATGTGAAGCTGTCCCCGTGAGCAGCATTCAGGTGGCGGACCAAACCTTCATCGCCGCACCCCCGGAACGGATCGCGACCGCCCTGGCGTCGCCCGCGCGATGGCGCGAGTGGTGGCCCGAGCTCGCGCTCACGGTCCGGGAGGACCGAGCCGAGAAGGGCATCCGGTGGGCCGTCGCAGGCCCGCTGAACGGCACGATGGAAGTGTGGATCGAACCGGTTCTCGACGGAGCCGTCGTCCACTACTTCCTGCACTGTGAACCGACGGGTGTCGCGCCGTCGCGCATCGCATCGCTGAACATCGCCGGCATCACCCGCGAGCGGCGCGTCGCGGGAAAGAAGATGGCGTTCGAGGTGAAGGCACGCCTCGAGGCGGGTCGTCCGGCGGGCGAATCCCCGCGCCTGTGAGGTCGTAGCCGCCGGATACGGTGTGTGGTAGACAACGGCGACGGCGCCGAGCGCGCCGTGTCGGGTGGACGGACGAAAGGGAGCATTCATCGCATGGCCGATAAGACCAAGAGGTCGATCACCATCGATGCGCCGGCCGATCGGGTCATGGCTGTCATCGCCGACTTCGCCGCCTACCCGACATGGGTCGAAGCCGCCAAAACCGTCGAGGTACTGAGCACCGGGCCGGACGGTCTCGCCGACCGGGTCCGCTTCGTGCTCGACGCCGGAATCGTGAAGGACACGTACGTCCTGCGATACCAGTGGGCCGAAGACGGCCGCGCCGTGAGCTGGGAACTCGAATCCGGAGAGATCCAGAAGGCGCAGTCCGGCTCGTACGTTCTCAACGACACCCCGGACGGCGGAACGGTCGTCGACTACCAGCTCACCGTGGACGTCAACATCCCGATGATCGGACTGTTCAAGCGCAAGGCGGAGAAGGTCATCACCGACACCGCGCTCAAGGAACTGAAGAAGCAGGTGGAGGGCTGAGCACCTCGAGCGAGGCCACCCCCGCGCGCGTGCGTGTGTTCTTCGGCAAGGGCGGAGCAGGCAAGACCACGCTGGCCGCGGCGACGGCGCTCGGCATCGCCCGCACCGGCGCACCGGTGCTCATCGCCTCGATCGACCAGGCGCATTCGCTGTCCGGCGTCCTCGACGTCGCCCCCGGTGAAGGTGTGCGCTCGGCAGGCGACGGAGTCGACCTGATCGAGGTCGATTCGCTCGCGTTGCTCGAGCAACGCTTCGCGAGCCTGGCGTCGCTGGCGTCCATCGCCGCGGGCCACGAGCACGGCGACCGCTTCGCTCTGCCCGCGCCCGAAGAACTCACCGGCCTTCCCGGGGTGGAGGAACTGCTCGCCCTCTCGGAAGTGGCGCGATTGGCCGACAGCGGACGCTGGCACACCGTGATCGTCGACGCCCCCGCATCGGCCGACGCGGTGCGCATGCTCGCGGCGCCGCGCACGATCTCGGATTACATGGACCGCATCTGGCCGCAGCACAGCCGCGTCGAGGCGGCGATCGGACCGGACCCGCGCCTGACGGTCGTCGTGGCGTTGTTCGACCGGATTCTCTCCGGGATCGGGGCCACCCGCGACCTGTTCGAGAACCCGGACAGGACCACCGCCGTGCTCGTCTCCACTCCCGACCGTGCGGGTCGTGCGGAGATGGTCCGGCTCCGCTCGTGGGCCGCTCTGATCGGCCTGACACTCGAGGCCGTCGTCGCCAACGGGATCGTGCCGGCATTCGACGGCGACGGTCCGGCAGCCGGGTGGCTCGCGCGCCGGCGTGCCGACCAACTGGCGGTGCTCGACGAGATGACCTCGATCGTCACCGAGGTGCCGGTGGTCGGGTGTGAGCAACGCGACGAAGAACCGGTAGGGTGGGCGTCTCTCGGAGACCTGGCGACCGATATCCGGGATCTCTGCGATCCGGCCACCCTTCGCGACGGCGTGGAACGGGTTCGCGTACAGCACGAATCGGGGACGGGGGTGGACGCGGTGTATGCGATGCGGATGTATCTGCCGCTGGCGGACCCGGCGTCGCTGACATTGGGACGAGTCGACGACCACCTGGTGGTCGGTGCCGACGGCATCCGCCGCCGGGTGCACCTCGCCTCGGTGCTGCGCAGATGCACGGTGTCCGACGCGGAGTTCGACGGCACCGATCTGCTCGTGCGCTTCGTGCCCGACCCGGCGGTGTGGCCGCAGTGAGCAAGAACGACCACGACGCCCTCCTCGCCGACTTGCGGGTCCTGGCCGACACGGTTCTCGACTACATGGACGGCGTGGCCGAACAACTTGCCGGTCGCGGCGACGTCCCGGACCCGGTTCCGGAGAAGGCGGCAGCGCACGCCGACGCAGGCGAATCCGGGCGGCCGGCGACCACCGGATGCTCCTGGTGCCCGGTGTGTGCGGTGGCGGCGCTGGTCAACGGCGAGAACCACGAGTTGCTCACACGCCTCGCGTCCCAGCTCGCGGCGTTCATCGCGCTGGTACGCGAACTGCTCGCGCGGTATCTCCCACCGCGGCCCGACCCGTCGGCGCCCACGGATCCGACGCCCCCGGAGCCTCGCGACAACGGCGGGGGATTCGTGCCGATTTCCGTCACCATCCGCCCCTGACCCCGCAGGCTGTAGGTATGAACCTGGACCCGCGGCAGCGCGATTCATCCGACCGCCACACGATCGGAATCGATGTGGGCGGCACCAGCATCCGCGCTGCGGTGGTGAACCGTGGCGGCGAAGTGGTCGATTCGGTGCGAGCGCAGACTCCCGGGTCGGCCCCCGTACTCGAGGACGCCCTGCACCGCGTCGTACGGCAGCTCGCCGAACGTAACGATGTCGCTGCGGTCGGTCTTGCGGTCGCGGGATTCCTCACGGCCGACTGCACCACCGTGCGGTTCGCGCCGCATCTCCCGTGGGTCGGTGCCCCGGTCGGGGCGACGCTCACCGAGAGATTCGGGTTGCCCGTAGTGCTCGAGCACGACGCCAACGCCGCGGCGTGGGCCGAGTACCGGTTCGGGGCGGCGGCCGGGAGCAGAGTCGCGGTGGTCGTCGCACTCGGAACCGGAATCGGTGCCGCCCTGCTCATCGACGGCCGGCTGTACCGCGGGGCCTACGGCGTCGCGCCGGAACTCGGCCATCTCCAGGTGGTGCCGGACGGGCGGCCGTGCCCGTGCGGCAAGCGCGGGTGCTGGGAAAGATACTGCAGCGGAACAGCACTCGTCGATACCGCGGTCGAGATGCTTGCCGCGGACCCCGGCAGGTCTCAGCTCGCGGCACACGTCGCCGCCGATCCCGGTTCGCTCACCGGGCGCCGGATCGCCGGCGCCGCGCAGGACGGCGACCCACTCGCGGTGGCCGCGATCGCGGAGTTCGCCCGGTGGCTCGGGCTGGGACTGGCGATGGTGGCCGACATCTACGACCCCGAAATCATCGTGGTGGGAGGCGGGGTGTCCGGCTCGGCGTCGTTGTTCCTCGACGACGCCCGAGAGCACTACGCCGCCGCGACCACCGGTGCCGGGCATCGGCCTCTCGCGCGGGTCCGCGTGACCCAACTCGGCGACGCGGCTGGGCTCGTCGGGGCGGCGGACCTCGCCCGCGCGGCGATCGAGGGGTGAGATCCTCGTCACCTCGGCGGCGTATGCGTGGGGCCGGGCACGTTGCCGATGTGCGTGTGGTGGGCGCATCGTCGTAGAGTCGACCGACGGGCCGGTTGTGCTGCCCGCACCGATCTATGTCGGGGACCGATCTATGTCGGGGAAGGATGCCATGTGGTACTGGCTGTTGAAGTACGTTCTGCTGGGCCCGCTGCTCTTGCTGATGGGACGCCCGAAATTCGAAGGCGGCGAGCATATTCCCGTCAACGGTCCGGCCATCCTGGCGAGTAATCACCGCGCGGTCCTCGACTCGTTCTACCTTCCCCTCCTGGTGCGGCGGCGGATCACCTTCCTCGCCAAGAGCGAGTACTTCACCGGCACGGGCCTCAAGGGTCGCTTCCAGCGCTGGTTCTTCTCCGCGGCCGGCCAGGTGCCCATCGACCGCACCAGCGCCGATGCCGCGCAGGACGCTCTCGCGGCCGGCATCCGCGTCCTCGGTCAGCAGAAACTCCTCGGCATCTACCCGGAGGGCACCCGCTCGCCCGACGGGCGTCTGTACAAGGGCAAGACCGGCCTCGCCCGGCTCGCGCTCGAGACCGGCGTCCCCGTCATTCCGGTTGCGATGATCGGGACCGACCAGATGAACCCCATCGGATCCAAGATGTGGCGTCCGGCGAAGGTCACCGTACGCATCGGCAAGCCCATCGACTTCTCGCGTTTCGAAGGGATGGGCGGCAACCGGTTCGTCGAGCGCACCGTCACCGACGAAGTCATGTACGCGCTCATGCAGTTGTCGGGCCAGGAGTACGTCGACATCTATGCGGCCTCCCTCAAGGAGCCGAAGCCCCAGGACATCGCGGAAGGGAAGGCTGCCGTCGAGCCTCCCGCGGCGGATCGCCTGCCCGACACCCAAGCGGGCTGATCGCGCCGCGACCCCGCGGGCACGCTCGCCGGTCCCACCGGCATAATGTGAGTACGTGCGCTACTTCTACGACTGCGAGTTCATCGAGGACGGTCGAACCATCGAACTCGTATCGATCGGTGTCGCCTGCGAAGACGGACGCGAGTTCTACGCGGTGTCAACGGAGTTCGATCCCGACCGGGCCGGGGAGTGGGTGCGCCGCAATGTTCTCCCGAAGCTGCCTCCTCGGTCGCATCCCGCGTGGCGTTCGCGCGAGCGGATCCGCGACGACCTGCTGAAGTTCCTCGTTCCCAGGCCGGGCGTCCAGCCGGAACTCTGGGCGTGGATCGGCGCATACGACCACGTCGTCCTGGTGCAATTGTGGGGAACCATGCCGGAACTGCCGGAGGTACTCCCGAGGTACACGCGCGAACTGCGCCAGCACTGGGAATACGCAGGCCGGCCCCCGCTGCCCCGGGTCCCGGACGACAACCACGACGCGCTCGCCGACGCCCGCCACAACCTCGCGAAGTTCGAGGCGATCGAGGTCGCGCGCCGCTCCCGGTGACACCGCGATACGGGGTGATCGCACGGCAGAGCGCGCCGGGTCATATCCTGGTTCTGTGAACTGGACTGTGGACGTGCCGATCGACCGCTTGCCCGAACTGCCTCCACTTCCGGCGGAGCTGCGCGACCAACTCGACGCGGCGCTCGCCAAGCCGGCGTTGCAACAGCCGAGCTGGCCGGAAGATCAGGCGGCCGCGATGCGGACCGTGCTCGAGAGCGTGCCCCCGATCACCGTGCCGAGCGAGGTCGAGGAGCTGCAGCGACAGCTCGCGTCCGTCGCCCGCGGTGAGGCCTTCCTCCTGCAGGGAGGCGACTGCGCGGAGACGTTCGCCGACAACACCGAACCGCATATCAAGGGCAACATCCGCACACTGCTGCAGATGGCCGTCGTCCTCACCTACGGCGCGTCGACGCCGGTGGTCAAGGTCGCGCGGATCGCCGGTCAGTACGCCAAGCCCCGCTCGTCCGACACGGATGCGCTGGGCCTGAAGTCCTACCGCGGCGACATGATCAACTCCCTCGTCGCCGAGGAGAGTGTGCGCGCACACGACCCGTCGCGGCTGATACGCGCCTACGCCAACGCGAGTGCCGCGATGAACCTCGTGCGCGCCGCCACCGCCGCCGGTGAGGCCGACCTGCACCGCGTGCACGACTGGAACCGCGCCTTCGTGGCGTCGTCGCCGGCCGGTGCGCGGTACGAGGCGCTCGCCTCCGAGATCGACCGCGGCCTGCGCTTCATGGATGCCTGCGGCGTGGTCGACCCCAACCTGCGGGCCGCGACCATCTTCGCCAGCCACGAGGCACTCGTCCTCGACTACGAGCGCGCGATGTTGCGTCTCGACACCTCCGGTGACGAACCGCGTCTGTACGACCTGTCGGCGCACTTCCTGTGGATCGGCGACCGCACCCGTCAGCTCGACGGAGCGCACATCGCGTTCGCCGAACTGCTGTCGAACCCGATCGGCCTGAAGATCGGCCCGTCGACGACACCGGAGATGGCCGCCGAATACGTCGAGCGCCTCGACCCCACCAACAAGCCCGGTCGCCTGACGCTGATCTCCCGTATGGGTCACGGGAAGGTCCGGGACGTGCTGCCCGGTATCGTCGCGGCCGTCGAGGCCACCGGCCACAAGGTGATCTGGCAGTGCGATCCGATGCACGGCAACACCCACGAGGCATCGACCGGGTACAAGACCCGCCACTTCGACCGCATCGTCGACGAGGTCCAGGGCTTCTTCGAGGTGCATCGTGCGCTCGGCACCCACCCCGGCGGCATCCACATCGAACTCACCGGCGAGAACGTCACCGAGTGCCTCGGCGGCGCTCAGGACATCTCCGACCTCGACCTGCACGGTCGGTACGAAACGGCGTGCGACCCCCGGCTCAACACCCAGCAGTCGATCGAACTGGCGTTCCTCGTCGCCGAGATGCTGCGGGGCTAGCACTCCACCCCGGATACGGCTCCGCCCCGGATATCACTACCCCCGGTGGCGGAACCGATCAGGGCAGCGCGGTCAGAGTGATCGTGCTGCCCTCTTCGGCGCGACCGTTCGCACCCGGGCTCTGAGCGATCACCACCGAACGGTCGGAGTCGGCGACCTGCCGCACCGACACGTCGAACCCCAGTTCCTGCAGTTCGTCCCGTGCCGAGCCGACGGACCGTCCGAGCATCGACGGCACCTTGACCGCGTTGGACACCAGCAAAGTCAGAGTGCTGCCCGCGCGGACTTCGGTACCCGCCTCCGGATCGGTGCCCGCGACCCGACCGCCGTCGACCTCGGGATCGAACACCTCCCGCACGTCCTGCACCGTCAGGCCGGCTTCGTCCAGGATGCGCCGGGCCTCGTCGACGGTCCGCCCGGCGAGGTCGGGCAGGTCCACCGGCGGGGAACCCTTGCTCACCACCACTTTGACCTGCGATCCGACGGGCAGGACTGTCCCCGGCGCCGGATCGAGCGCCGCGACACCACCCTCGGGGACTGTCGTGCTGAATGCGCTTCCGCCGTCCACGGGCTCGAACGTGCGCCGGCGCAATTCGTCCTCGACGACCGACAGCTCCCCTGATCCGGCGACATTCGGAACCGTGGGCGGCCCCAGCGAGACCAGTAGCGCGACGGAGTTGCCGTCCGGGACACGGGAGCCCGTCGGGGGATCGGTGCCCAGCACCGTCTCGGGCGGGATGTCGTCGGAATACTCGCCGCGTACCTCGGCCGTCAGCCCGGCCGCTTCGATCGCGGAGACCGCGGCCGCGCGGTCCAGGCCGTTGACCGTCGGTACGTCCGTGAGCCGGCCGGCGCCGAGCCACCATCCCGCAACGCCCATGAACAGGGCCAGTACGAGAATTGCCGCGATCCACCCCACCACCGAGCGCCGGTGCCGATGATGCTCGTGCGCGTAGTCGGGCTGCGGCGCGGGCTGCTCCGGGTCGGAGCGAGGGTGCGGCTGCGTGACGACCTTGGTGTGCATCGTGCGGGTGGGATGCAGATCGGCCTGCGGCACCGCGCCGGGATCCGCGGGGGCGCCCTGCTCGGGTACGGCCGGGTGGACGGCGGTGGGAGCGTGCGACGACGTCGACTCCGGTGACGAGATCACCGTCGTGGCAGGTTCTGCCCGGGACGCCGCACCTCCCGCAGCAGCAGCAGGAGCTGCGGCAGCGGGCGCAGCGCTGGTCGCGAGAGCCGACCGGCGCGGAGCCGGTACACGGTAACGGGGAAGATCGAGCGCTTCACACGCCTCGTTGAGCGCGCGGGCCATCGCTTCGGCGTCGTCGAACCGTTCGCCGGGCTCGCGTTCGGTGGCGCGCCGCACCAACTCGTCGAATTCCTCGGGCACCCCGTCGATCCAGGACCCCGGATCGGGCACGTCCTTCTCGACGCGCTGGTACGCCACGGACAGTGACGTGTCGCCGGAGAAGGGCGTGCGGCCGGTGAGCATCTCGAACACGAGGACACCGGCGGAGTAGACGTCGCTCCGGGCGTCCGCACTCCCGGCGGTGACCTGCTCGGGAGACAGGTACGCCGCCGTGCCGAGGATGACGCTGCGCGAGGTGGTGGTGGCCGCCGCGACCGCCCGGACCAGACCGAAGTCGGCGATCTTGACCTCTCCGGCCTCGGAGATGAGAACGTTCTCGGGTTTGACGTCGCGGTGCACGAGACCCGCGCGGTGGGCGACAGCCAGCGCTCCGAGGACGGGCGCGGCGACGGCAGCGGCGGCGTGCGGCGGCATCGGCCCGCGTTCGCGGAGCAGTTCGCGCAGCGTGCCGCCTTCGACCAGTTCCATGACCAGGAAAACGTGGTCACCATCCTGGCCTTGGTCGTATACGGCGACGAGACCGGGATGGTTGAGTCGTGCGACGGCGCGTGCCTCGAACTCGAAGCGGGCAAGGAACTGCGGATCGGCCGCGAACTGCGGATCCATGACCTTCACCGCGACCGGACGATCGAGACGCAGATCTGTCGCGCGGTAGACCGTGGACATCCCGCCGCGCGCAATCCGCGATTCGATGCGATAGCGCCGATCGAGCACGACGCCGACCATTCGGTCGCCTCCAGCGGTCACCCGGTGTACTCCCGTCTCTGGTGTGGAACATCGGTGTGGAGCATTGATGTGGAACATCGACAACCGGCACCGGACGCGACTGCCGTGGTACCGGCGAGACGGAGTACGTCGTCGCCTGCGCGGAAGCCGATCTCGTCCTCTGTAGATGGTAGCCAGCCCACAAAAGCGGCAGCCGCGTAGATGGCTGCGGGTGGGCGACGATACCGTGGAGCAGTGAGTTCGATTCCCTATTGCGACGACGTCCTCGACCCCTCCATATCGGTCTATCAGCTCGTCGACGTGGCAAAACGCCTCGACGTCCCGATTGTCCGCGTGCACCAGATGCTGCGCGACCGGCAGTTGCTCGCCTTCAAGCGCAACCGTGTCCCCGTGGTACCCAAGGCATTCTTCGGCGACGACGGGCAGGTACTCCGCCAGCTTCGCGGCCTTCTCGCCCTGCTCCACGACGGTGGATTCCGCGACGAAGAGATCCTCGAGTGGCTCTTCCAGGAAGACGACACGCTGCCGGGTGACTGCCCGATCGCCGCGCTGCACACCGACTCGGCGCGCGAGGTCATGCGGCGCGCTCAGGCTGCCGCCATCTGACGGACGCCCCGACCGATCCCGCGACGAACTGCGTGAGCACGACCGCGGCGCGGGTGCGCCGCGGGACCGTCACTCGCCGGTCCAGAACCCGGAAGCCGCTCGCCTCGACCTCGTCGAGGATTCGCCCGTAGAGCACGAACGCGGCACGGATGCCCGGTCGCACCCGGTCGGGTAGCAGATCCAGACCCGGTTCGGCCTTGCGGTATTCGGCGCGGGCCAGCGCGACCGCGTGGGCCAGAGCCCGCCGGACACGGGGATGCACCGTGCCGGTGCGGCGGCCTTCCCGCAGCAGTTCGACATCGACCCCGAACGACGCCCACAGCTCGACCGGAAGGTAGAGACGGTCGCGGTCGAGATCCTCACCGACGTCGCGGATGAAGTTCGTGAGCTGGAATGCCGTGCCCAGCGCGGAGGCGTGCGGCACCGCGTCCGGGTCGTCGACGCCGAACACCGGGAGCAGTTCGAGACCGATCACCACGGCGGAGCCGTACATGTAGTCGTACAACTCGGCCATGTCGCGGTAGTGGCTGTGGTGCTCGGGCGTACCGGGCACATCCATGCGCATCGATCGGAGGAACGCCTCGAAATAGGCGATCGGAACATCGTATCGGCGCACCGTCTCGGCGAGAGCACGCAGTACGAGGCCCAGTTCGTCCGGCCGGCCCGGTTCTCCGGCGAGAGCGGCCCGGAACCGGCGCTCTGTGGCGGCGAGCCCGCGGGCGGCCTCGACGGGATCGTCGACCGCGGTCACGTCGACGAGGTCGTCGACCACCCGCGCGAACCCGTACAGGGCGTGGACCGCGCGTCGCTGCGAGGCCGGGAGCAGCCGCGCCGCGAGGTGGTACGTGCGCCCGTGCTCCGCGGTGAGACGAGCACAGTGTGCGAACGCCGCGTCGAGGTCGTCGGGGCGTGGTCGGGGAGCCTGCGGATCGAACACTCCGGTGATCAGGCCCCGCCGACAGGTGCGGAGCCCGGACCCTCGACCTGTGCGGTGCGGGACCGCGAACTCAGGCGCAGCGGGTCGCGGGTGGTCAGCGACCGAGCGGCGATGACGGCTGCCACCACAGCGAGCGCCACGTGCGCGATGTTGTACATGCCGATCGAACCGTCGGGATTGAAGACCAGCATGAGCCATGTGGACAGGGCGACCAGGATCATCAGGGTGCGATCCGACATGGCGAAGGCCGCGGCCACCGCGAGCGGCCACGAGTAGTACCAGGGCAGCGCTGCCGGGGACAGCAACGTCACGGCGGTGAGAGCCACGACGATGCCCAGCACGGCGTCGCGTTCGGTGCGGCGGAATCGCCACCATGCCCACACGAGGATCACCACGAGCGCGACCGCACACAGCATGCGGGTGACATCGAGGATCGATCCGAGTCGCCACGGCGTGATCCAGGTGCCCACGTGCGCCACCATGGTGGGGAGCGAGAGCCAGTTGATGATCTTCGAAGATCCGGACAGCGCCGTGAGCCAGCCGATACCCACGCCGGCGAGGAGCGAGGCACCGCCGAAGACCGCCACGAACACCGCGAATCCGGCGGCCGCCGCCTTGAAGAACAACCGCACCGGGGCCGCCGGTTCGCGCCCCTCGGCGAGCGCCCGGTCGCGTTCGTGGATCATCCACACCCAGACCAGGAACGGCAGCGCGATCCCGGCGGTGGCCTTGATCGCAGCACCCGCCGACACCAGGGCGATGCCGCCGACATGGCGGCCCTGGAGGACGAGCACGATGCCCGCCGTCATCAGACCGACCATGAGCAGTTCGTTGTGGACGCCACCGACGAGGTGGATGAGCACGAGGGGATTGAGCACCGCGAGCCACAGGGCGATCGCCGGGTTGCCGCCCATGCGGCGTGCGAGGCGGGGCACGGCCCAGGCCATGAGGAACAGGCCCGGCAGCATCGTCACCCGCCACAACCAGGTGCCCGACACGACATTGTCGCCGGTGACGGCCGTGATGCCGGAACCGAGCAGCAGGTGCACCGGACCGTACGGCGTGGTCGTGGTGGTCCATACGTTGCTCACGTTGTCGAGCAGGACGCCGGGGTTGACCACCGGGCCGTCGGTGTAAGGATCGAAACCGGCCCGCAGCATCGCACCCTGCGCCAGATACGAATATGCGTCGCGACTGAACATCGGCGTGGCGACGAGGAGCGGCGCGGTCCAGGCGGGCAGCACGGTCCACAGGTCGCGGAGGCCGACCGTGCCGGCGAGCGTCGCGCGCCCCACGCGGACCCACGCGCCGATCATGATCAGCACGCCCACCCAGAGGATGATCATCGACAGCAGTTGACCGTGACCGAACCGCAGCCACGACAGGAACATCTCTTCGAGAAGCGGGTCCTGCCGCCGGACGCTACCGGCGCCGAAGCTGCCGAACGTCATCAGCACCGAACCGCAGGTCCCGAGGAGGGCTGCGTTGCCGGCGGGGCTCCGCAGAAAGGCTGTGACCCTGCCGGCCGACGTTCCGCCGTCCGGCGCCCGGTTCTTCGAGACAGGGAGGTCAGAGGGTGGGGACGCTGCCGAATCCGCCGCCGATCGGTCCTGCGGGTCGGCGTCGGGGGCGGCGGGGGACGACATGGGTGTGGGTTCCTCCCCGGAAGCGGTGCCGGCGCGGAGCGCAGGGTCTGGCGAACGATGTTGACGAACAGGTGCTGACGAACGGTGACAGTTTAGTGGAGGCGTGATGTCCCCGGCTCCCTAGTCCGTCGGGTCCGCGGGACCCCGAGCCGTTCGGCGGCCAGCCGTCCCGACATGAGCACAGTGGGGACACCGACTCCGGGAACCGTATCCGACCCCGCGAGCACAACATTCGGGAACCGCGGATCGACATTGCGACGACGGAACGGCCCCGTCTGGCGGAACACGTGCGCCGCGGCGAACGGGCTTCCGGCGATCATGCCCCGGGCGTGCCACGTGGCCGGCGTGTCGACGTGGTCGACCCGGAACTCGTTCGCGACGCCGCGGTAGCCGCGCGACTCCAGCACCGCGAGCAGTTCCCGGCGGTACGGGCCGGACAGCGCGGACCAGTCGAACGGCGCGCTGTCGAGACTCGGGCACGGTGCGAGCACCGAGAGCGGTTCGTGTTCTCTGCCGTCACGCTCGAGCAACTGTCCCGGATCGGACAGAGCGGGCCGGGTGATGAGCAGAGACGGATCCGACATCAGCCGTCCACGGCCTCGCCGCCGGGTGATCTCGGCGAACGTGCGTTCCCACGCGCCACCGAAATCGATGACGTGGTGATGCCGGGCGCTCCATGCGCCCGAGACCGCGGTGGGGACGGTGCCGTGCAGCACGACCGCCGACGGTGCGGCGAGCGTCCGGCGACGCCGGCGCGCGGGCAGCAGGCTGTCCACCACGGGCGAGCCCGGCGTGAGCACCACGGCGTCGCATGCGTAACGGTCACCCCCCGCCGTGGATACCGCTGTGACACGCCCCGTGTCGACATCGAGCGCCGTGACCTCGCTGCCGAGGTGCAGGCGCCCGCCCGCACCGACGAACGCTGCGGCCATGGTCCGGGCGATCTGGCGCATCCCACCCTCGACGGTGTACACACCGAGTGTGGTGTCCATGTGCGCGATCGCCCCGTACACCGCGAGTGCCTGCGCGGGAGCGACCCCCGCGTAGAGCGCCTGGAACGTGAAGACCCGCCGCAGCCGCGGGTCGGTGACCCGGCGGCCCACCTGAGTGCCGAGTCGGCCGAACCCGCCGATCCGGAGCAGACGCAGCAGGTCGCGGACGGCGGCCGGAGAGGAGACGAGGTCGAGCGGCGAATCGAAATTCGCGTCCATGAAGCGGTCGTACTCCGCGTCGAAGATGTCCGCGAGCCACGCGCGCAGGCGCAGATACCGCTTCGCTTCCTCGGCTCCGCACACTCGCGTGATCTCGGCGGTCATCGCGTCCGGGTCCGAGTGGACGTCGAGGGTGCTGCCGTCGTCGAACCGGGCGTGATAGGCGGGGGAGAGCCGGCTCGTACGCAGTGGCGGATCCACGGAACCGGCATCGGCACCCACTGCGGCGAGTGCGTCGGCGATCAGTTCCGGCATCGTCAGCACCGTCGCGCCGTTGTCGATCTCGTAACCCGGGCCGGTGTACGTCCCGACGCAGCCCCCGACGGTGTCGGCGCGCTCGAGGACGGTGACCTCTTTCCCGGCGCCACGGAGGTGCAGGGCGGCGGCGAGGCCGGCGAGGCCCGCACCGACCACGACCACCCGGTGGGCTCCGGGCACGACGCGCGTGCCGGTCATCAGGCGGCGCGGCGCGTCGCGGCGACCGCCGACGCACGTAACCGCGCTTTGCCCTCCTCGGTGGCGCCGGACGCGTCGAGAGCCTCGAACGCGCTGTCGGTGAGGGCCGTGATCCGCTGCTCGACCTTGTCGACTGCGCCGAGGTCGACGAGCACGCCGCGGATCTCCTCGACCTGATCGTCCGTGAGGTCGGCGCCGATCGCCTCGCGCAGCGCTCGCGCGACAGCCGGGTCGGTCGCGTCCGCGGACTCGAGCGCAAGTGCGAGCAGTACGGTGCGCTTGCCGGACCGGAGGTCGTCTCCGGACGGCTTACCGGTGACGGCGGGGTCGCCGAAAACTCCCAGTAGGTCGTCGCGAAGCTGGAATGCGAGACCGATGTCGGTGCCGAACCGGCGATAGGCGGCGATCAGGTCGTCGTCGGCGCCGGCGAGCACCGCACCGATGTGCAGCGGGCGCTCGATCGTGTACGCCGCGGTCTTGTACCGGTTCACGCGCGTCGCGGACTCGACCGTCTCGTCCGACGCGACCTCACCGACGATGTCGAGGTACTGGCCACCGAGGACTTCGGTCCGCATCGCCGACCACACCGGCGTCACCCGTGCGAGTTGCTCGGCGGACAATCCCGATTCCCGCAGCATGTCGTCGGCCCAGACGAGAGCGAGGTCGCCGACCAGGATGGCAGCGGCCTCACCGAACTGCTCCGCCGAACCCTGCCACCCGGCGTTGCGGTGCCCGCTCGCGAACTCGACGTGCACGGTCGGAAAGCCCCGGCGGGTGGTCGACGCGTCGATGATGTCGTCGTGGACGAGCGCACCGGCCTGCACCAATTCGAGGGCCGAGCAGGCGCGCAGCACGGCGTCGGCGTCAGGTCCGGCCGGATCGCCGCCGGCGCCGAGCCAGCCGGTCCAGGCGAACGACGGCCGGACCCGCTTTCCGCCGCGCAGCACGAACGACTGGAGTGTCGCGACGGCGTCGCGGTATCCACCGCCGACCGAGTCGACCAGTTCGGCGCGGGTGGCGAAGAACTGCCGCAGGGCGTCCTCGACGAGTCCGGGGAGTGAGGGGGCGGGCACGGGATCGGCTCCGGTGGACAGGACAAACCTCCTGGTCGATGTGCACGGCACCGTCGGACGACCACGGTCCCGGCACCGCGGTCCACCCTATCCGGCCCCCGCAGGGGTCGCCGCGGACCGGACGCGAATGCCCGCGCCTTATGCTGAACGCGTGGAAAACGATCTGGTCAGGGCGACCGAGGACAGCGGAGAGTCCCGCACCCCATCCATCGTGGACCGTCTCGGTGCCACACGGTCCGGCAGGATTCCGTTCTCGGTCGAGTTCTCCCCGCCCCGGGACGCCGACGCCGAGGCGCGACTGTGGCGAGCCGTGCGCGCGTTCGAGCGCCTCGGCCCCGCCTTCGTGTCCATGACGTACGGCGCCGGTGGATCGACCCGGGACCGTACCGTTCGCGTCACCGGCGACCTCGCCGAAGAAACCACGATGCTCCCCGTCGCCCACCTCACCGCGGTGGGGCACAGCGTCGACGAGATCCGCGCGATGGTCGGTGCCTATGCCGACCGCGGCATCACCAATATTCTCGCGCTCCGTGGCGACCCGCCGGGAAATCCGCTCGGCGAATGGGAGAAGCACCCCGACGGTCTCGAGCACGCCGACGAACTCGTGCGACTGGTGCGCGACCTCGGCGACTTCCACGTCGGAGTGGCCTCGTTCCCGGAGGGGCACCACCGCTCGCCGGACCTCGACCACGACACCCGCTACCTCGTACAGAAGTTGCGTGCGGGTGCCGAGTACTCGATCACGCAGATGTTCTTCGATGTCGAGCACTACCTGCGACTGCGCGACCGGGTCGCCGCGTGCGATCCCGAACAGGCGGCCAAGCCGATCATTCCGGAGATCATGCCGATCACCTCGCTGCGCTCGGCGCGCCGGAGCCTCGAGCTGTCCGGTTCGAAGCTGCCCGCCGCGCTCGAGGAGCGGTTGGTCCGCGCAGCCGGAGACGGGCCCGAAGAGAATCGCGCCGCTGTGCGCGAGGTGGGCATCGAGGTCGCGACCGAGATGTGCGAGCGGCTGATCGCGGAAGGCGCGCCCTGCCTGCACTTCATCACGCTGAATTTCGCCCGCGCGACCAGCGAGGTGCTCTCGCGGCTCGGGATCGAGGTCCGTTCCTCCGTGCCGGCCGGGCAGCCGGTCTGAGACCCGGCCCGCCCGATCCCCGGGTCACGGCAGCAGGCGGTCCTTCCATACCGCGCGACCCGCGCTGCGGGCCCGCACGGATGCGGCGGTCAGCCACCCGAAGATGACGACGGACACCGGATGCGCGGCGATACCGAGGGCGTCCGCCGCGTCCAGGCGCTCGCCCCGCTCCGTCGATCGCGCGACCGCGCGGGACAACAGCGCCGCGCCGGCGCCGAGCACCCCCCAGCGGCGAGTGCGGCCACGCCCCGCCACCGCGGCGACGCCGGGAACGACGTAGGCGACTGCGTATGCCGTCACGACGGCTGCCGCGCCTGCCGGTGATCCGAACGCCGACCACAACCACCGCGTGTAGCCGCCGGTCAGCGCATGTCGGCCCTCGTACATCCGGCACGACACGAGCGGCCCGCCCGCCGCGACGACGGTGGTGCGCCCGGACCGCCGCAACGTCCGCGCCAGGTCGAGGTCCTCGGTCGGACTCGCCGCGACCGCGGAATGGCCCCCGATCGCGCGGTAGTCGGCCGTATCGAACGCGAGGAACTGACCACAGGCGACGGCCATCGACGGACGACGGGTGCGATGGGCGACCGCGACCGGCAGTATCGAGAACCAGGACCAGAACAGCAACGGCTGCACGAGACGCTCGGTCACGGTGCCGGCAACCTGGTACGGCCACGGCGACACCAGTGCCGCCGATCGTGACCGGAGAAGTGTGACCGCCGCGGCGATCGCGCCCGGCCGTAGCCGGACATCGGCGTCGATGAAGACCACGACACCGGTCTCGTCCGGGTGGGACTCGGAGAAGGCGCGCTCGCACGCCGCGGCTTTTCCGGTCCAGCCGTCCGGGGGCGGCGTGCTCGATCGCACCACCGTGATCCGCGGATCGCTGTCCGCCGCGCGTCGTGCGATCTCGAAGGTGCCGTCGGAGGAGTCGTCGTCGAGCACGAGCACCCGCAGCCGCGGAACACCGCGCTGTTCCCGGAGGTCGGCGATCACGGATGCGATCCGGGGTGCCTCGTCGCGGGCCGGGACCACCACGGTCACCGATTCGGTGACGGCGGCTCCCTCGCGCAGGCGAGGCAGAGCGAACCGGTTGGCGGCCGCGACGACCGCTCCGTAGAGAGCGGCACCGGCGCCCAGCGCGACCACTCGGCGGGGGAGGCGGACCCGGCTCAGGATCGGTCCTCGTCGTCGGGCACCGTGGTGCGCCGGCGTACCGGGTCGCGGGTCCACCAGGCGAGTACGCCGACCAGGAGCGCGACACCGAATGTTGCACCCGCCATGATTCCGGCCCATCCGGCCAGGCCCCGGGTGTTCGGGTCGGAGTAGCGCACCTCGGCCCGCAGGGTGCTCACCTCTCCGGCGGGCAGCTTCCACGTCACGATGGAGTCGGATTCACGCGTGCCGTTGGTGGTCGCGACCCGGGCGGGGAAGGCGAGCGTGAACTGCACGTCGGTGCCCAGCGACGGGGCCGATTCGAGGTCGACCCGGCCGTTGAGCGAGACCAGGTCCCCGTTGCGCTGGAGGTTGAGCTGGAGCATCCCCGCACCCTGCTCGGACATCGTCATCAGCTGTTGCACATCGCCGAACGTCAGACCGCTGAAGTAGACCTGGCTGCCCACATAGCCGTCCTGCTCGTATTGCTGGACCTGGACCTTGCCCTCCAGCGACGGGGGTGCCACGAGCTGTGGGCCGGCGTCTTCCTCGTCGGCGGGAATGGTCGCGGCGACGATCTGCCCCGACACACGGTCGTCGGACGAGATACCCATCGACGCCTGGACCCGCAGACAACCGGTGAGGAACGGAAGGGCGAGAAGGACGAGGCCCGCGACCGCGAGGGCGCGGCGGACAGACATGGTGGACTGCTGCACGGGGAATATGGTGCCAGGCGCGGTCACGGTCGGCGGGCCATCCGGGTCGTTGCGGCGAGTCGCACCTCGGAGTCGTCCGGTGGCGTGGACACGAGGGACCGCAGTAGCGGAACGCCGAGAATCCCCATGACGACGAGACCGTAGATCGCGGAAAAGCGGAGTTCGGACGCCTGGAGGAACACGGTGTGGGCAAGGGCGGAGCCGAGCCACGTCCACAGGAACAACGCGATCGGGACGGTGTCGTGCCGGGGTGAGAGGCGTCTCGAGCGGGAGTCGAACACCAGAAGGACTGTGGCCATCGCCGCGGCGACCACCACCCAGCCCGCGTAGTTGGTGGGGGGAATGTGCGCGATGCCCGGCAGACCACCGCCGTTGCACCACACCCACTGGCCGTCCGCGACCATCTGGGGATCGAGGTACAGGTCCCAGCCCACCATCCCGACGGTGACCGCGGCGACGCGGCCCGGGGCCGTACGGGTGATGCGCGTGGCGACACACCACACGGGGTAGAGGCCGGCGGTCCAGGCGAGGGGAACCACGAGCGGTACGTCCGCCACGGCCGGACCGATCCGGTCGACCGCGTAGGCATAGCAGCCGTACGGGTAGCCGGTGGCGGTCCCGATCACCTCGGAGGCGAAACCCCCGCCCGCGGAGACCACGAACAGCACCGCGGCCCACCCGAGGCCGCGGCGCGCGGCGGCATGGGTGAGGGACGCTGCGGCGAGCAGGAGTACCACCGCGACCGTGACCCGGTCCCGCGCGGTTCCCTCGGTGAGCGGATAGGCGATCTGGGCGGCCACAGCGCCCGCGGCCAGTGCGACCGGCACGGCCGTCTGCCACGCCGGGACCCTCCGCCCGGTGCCGGCATCGGTCACCGGGAGATCCGGTTCCAGGTCCGCCGCAGTACACCGCCCCGTGCATCCGCGAGCACCGTGCGCGCGGCACTGCGGCCACTGGCGCCGGAGACCCCGCCGCCCGGGTGGGTCGACGCGCCCGTGAGATACATACCGGGAGCGTCGGGCACCCGGTAGCCGGACAGTTCGGGCAGCGGACGCCACAGGAACATCTGGTCGAGCGACATCTCGACGTGCATCACGTTGCCGCCCAGCAGTCCCAGTTCGCTCTCGATCGAGGCGGGAGTCTGCACGTACCGGTGCCGGACACTGTCGGTGAAACCGGGTGCGCGCAATTCCATCTCCGCGAGGATCCGGTCCGTCTCGCTCTCGGCGACCTCGTCCCAGGTGCGTCCACCGCTGAGCCGGTACGGATGCCACTGCGACCACAGGGTCACCTGGTGCTCGCCCTCGGGGGCGATCGTGGGGTCGATCGCGGAGAAGCTCATCCCGAGCACGGCGGGGCGCGGCGGCAGTTCTCCTGCCATCGCAGCACCGTGTGCGAGGCGAAGGTGTGCGCGATCGTCGACGAGCAGTTGCAGGCCGGTGGTGGTGTCGGCGGGTTCGTCGGCGCCGAGGTAGCGGGGAAGAGCATCGGTGCCGAGGCGGAGCACCATTCCGATGCCCGGTCCCACCCGTACCGCGCGGCGCCAGCGTGTCAGTGTGTCGGGGTCGTAGCCGCCCTGCCCGAGCAGTTCGAGGGTGGTGAGGATGTGGCAGCCGGCGATCACGGTGCGAGCGGTGAAGGTGCTCCCCGACGCGGTGCGCACCGTCCACGTCGACCCGGTCCGGCGGATCTCGGTGACGGCATCTCCGCAGGTGACCGATCCGCCGTCCGATTCGAGGCGGGACAGGAGCGCCTGGGTCAAGGCGCCGCTCCCGCCGATCGCGCGGCCCGGTGGAAGCGTGTGCATCAGCGCGGCGAAGCCGACCATGGCGGCGGTGCCGGGTTCGGACATCGGCGGCCCGGACTGTGCGCCGAACCAGGCGAGCGCGGCCTTGAGCGGTTCGTCGTCGAAGTACTCGTCGAGGAGGGTGTCGCCCGTGGTCAGGAAGCGGCGCGACAGTGCGCTGCCGCCGTCCTTCGCGTCGAGACCCCAGAACGACGACAGCAGATGCCGGCCGGTCGGGGGGTTCGCAAACGACTTCATGACGGCGGCGCTGCGCGGTCCCCAGTCGGTCACGAAGCGGCGGTAGGCGTCGGCCTCCCGTTTGCCGGCTGCCTTTTCGATCGACACGCACGTCCGGTCGAGGTCGCGGTGGAACACGATCCCGGGACGGTCGGTGTTCGGAGGCGGCGGCGCGAAGGCCCAGGGATCACAGTCCAGATACCTCAGCCCGTGTGCGGCGAGGTCGAGTTCCTCCACGATGCCGGAGTGCCGCACCATGATGTGCGCCGACGACCCGCGGTCCACCGCGTAGCCGGGAAATCGTTCGACGGTGGACACGGCCCCGCCCGGCACGGTGTCACGTTCGAGCACGTGGACCGACCAGCCCTCCCGGGCCAGATAACACGCCGATACCAGCGCGTTGTGTCCCGAGCCGACGACGAGGGTATCCAGAACTGGCGTCATGAGGGTCCTGTCGAAGCGGGAGGGGCGAGATGTGGTTCGAGCGGAAGCGTGCGGCCGAGGACGGCGAAGGGCCGCGCGTCGCCGGTGAAGACGAATCTACGTACGACGTCCACGAAACCGAAGCTCCGGTACAGCCGCCACGCACGATTGTCCTCGCCCGGGACCTCCGGGGTGGAGAGCAGCACGGTGCGTTCGGTGCGGTCGCGGAGAAGTCGGTACAGCAGGGACCGGCCGAGGCCGAGGCCCTGGATATCGGGTCGCACGTGCAGTTCGGTGAGTTCGAAATAGTCACCGAGGATCGACTCTATGTAGTCCTGCGTCCGGCCCGTGTGCCGCATCCCCGTGCGGACCTGCTGGTTCCACCACTGGTGCGGGTCGCCGCGGTATCCGTAGGCGATGCCGACGAAGGTTCCGGGGTCCTCGGGAAGCGCGACCGCGACGGCCTGCCATCCGGCGCGCCCGGCATGTTCGGACCACATCGGTGCGCGATGCTGCTCCGTCCCGCGCGGGTATCTCATCGCGGCTACGTAGACCGCCAGCAATTGGGGCAGGTGTGCCCGGAACGCCGCGGGGGACAGGTCGACGAAGATCGGTGCGCCGCGAGAGGGCTCGGGACGACGGTCGTTGCCCGTCTCGGCGGGCGGTTCGTTCGATGGGTTCACAGAGGATCGATGCTCGTCTGGGATCGGGGGCCGCCTTCTCTTGACGGGTTGTCGGTGGGTCCGGTTATCATTCAATACGTCGAACGCATGTTCGATACCGGTGATCCGGTGATGTTCGAGGGAAGCGAACATCCCCGGATCACTCCGGGCTACTACCGGAACACCGGTAATACCACCATCGAGACCACGGTGGTGGGTGGCACTACCGGACACCGGTGGTGAGGTCGAGGAGGTGCACGGCATGTCCACCATAGATTTCGGCATACGAGGACCACGCCACGTTCCGGGCGAGTCGTCCCGCGGCGCCGCGCGATGCACCGGGCATTCGACATCCGCCCGCGCGGCCACGCTGCTCCGCAAGGCGGACGCACTTCTGTCCGCGGCTGCCGGTGCGGACGCCCCTCCCGAGCGCTTCCGGCTCGCCTATCTCGCTGCGCTGCGAGGTGCGGGCGCGGTGGTGGCGGCGGCGGAGCTGCGCGCCCCGGCTCGTCCGCTGCGGCGGCCCGGCACACGCAACGCGTGGGTCCTGATGGCGCGCGCCGACGAGTCGTTCGCGGTCTGGGCGGACTACTTCGCCGATCGCTCCGCCACGCGCACCGCGGTCGAAGCCGGGGTGGCGCGAGCGGTGGATGTCGACGACGCCGGCGAGTTCTACGACGAGGTGGGCCGCTTCCTCCACGACGTCGAGGACTATCTCGCCAGTGAAGAAGGTGCCGAAATCGCCTCTACGCGGTGACTTTTGTCCCCATCCGCCTCCCATTTTCGTGAGCCGTCCGGGAACTCGGCCACAGAGTTGGTGGTCCCGGGAGAGATGTACTCGTATTATCAACACCAGGCGGCCGTCAAAGTCGGCCCCCCGTCGGATTCACCCAGAATTCGGTGGCCACCGTTTAGTGCCGGGGGAGGTACCGTGCCACTCTCCGAGCACGAGCAGCGCATGCTCGATCAGATCGAGAGCGCGCTCTATGCTGAGGACCCCAAGTTCGCCTCGACCGTCCGCGGGAAGCGGCTGGGGATGGCGTCGAACCGACATCGGCTACAGGCCGGTGTGCTGTTCGTCTTGGGATTGACACTGTTGATCGCTGGAGTCGCGTTGCCGGTCAAGCCCGGTGGATTCCCGGTCATCAGTTTGCTCGGGTTTCTGGTGATGTTCGCGGCTGGTGTTCTGCTCCTGGTAGGCGGTCGTCGACGATCGAATACGGGAGACGCACCCACCCGGCCTGCTTCCGGGAGGACCGGCGGTACCGGACCTCGGGGCGGAAAGAAATCCGGCGGAGGGTTCACCCACCGGATGGAGGAGCGCTTCCGAAGGCGCTTCGAACAAGACTGACGCATCACCGCTTCACACGTATTACGGCGCGACCCGACGGGTCGCGCCGTAGTCGTGTCCGGGGAGGTCAGCGGCCTGCGGGCGGCCTGGTGCGGCCGTATCTCCACGACGCCCCACCTTCCGGCTCGGTGTCCTCGACGGTCGTCCGACGTTGTCGCGCCACCAGGGCTTTTGTCCGGCTGCGTGTGATGGAGATCGCACTGGAACGTCGGCGTGTTCGGGGCCGCCGGCCGGGTGACGAAATCGCCCCCACTTTCCGCCACTACGGGTGAGCTGGAACTTTTGCCGCAACACACGCGAAACGGGTGCGGTAATCGGGCTGCGGTGGGGGAAAGTGGGGTACTGTGGGTCGCGGCGGGAGGCAGGCTGAGCCCGTCATAGACGAAAGATCCGTCCGACCAAGGCGGGAGGTGCCGAGTGTTCCTCGGTACCTACACGCCGAAGCTGGACGACAAGGGCCGGCTCACGCTGCCGGCCAAATACCGAGACGAGCTGGCGGGAGGGCTGATGATCACCAAGGGGCAGGATCACAGCCTCACCGTGTTCCCTCGGGAAGAGTTCGCTGCCTTGGCGGAGCGCGCTGCGGGTGCTTCTCGCAGCAACCCCCAGGCTCGCGCGTTCCTTCGGAGCCTCGCTTCGGGAACGGACGAGCAGCGTCCGGACGGTCAGGGCCGCATCACGTTGTCCTCGGCGCACCGCAAGTACGCGGGGCTCACCAAGGACTGTGTGGTGATCGGCTCGGTCAAGTATCTGGAGATCTGGGACGCCGAGGCGTGGGACAGCTACTTGGCCGAACACGAAGAGGACTTCTCCGAAGCGAGAGACGAGGCACTGCGCGACATCCTGTGACCGCGACATCTCGTGACGGAGCCACGGCTGCGCGGCGAATGCCGCGAGGTCTCTGCCCGACGCCGGCCCTGACGCACTTCCCCAGCGCCAGGTCCGGACAGGGAAGCCCTGACGCACTTCCCCAGCGTCAGGTCTCCCTCGCTCGGACAGAGACCTCGAGGCATTCGCCGTCGCCGTATCCGGAACCGGTGCGACACCGAGCATCTCGAACGAGTAACCGACAGACCGTATGCGGCCCGAGCAGGATTCCGGAGGAGACATGGTGGACGGCGAGGACGAGTCGACCGCGGACGAGCACGGAGAATTCGGGCATGTCCCCGTCCTTCTCGGCCGGGCCGTCGAGATCCTCGGCCCCGCGATCGAAGCGGTGGGCCCCGGTGGCGAAGGTGCGGTCTACGTCGACGCCACGCTCGGTCTCGGTGGGCACGCCGAGCACTTTCTGAGAACCTATCCGGGTCTTCGCCTCGTCGGACTCGACCGCGACCCGGATGCGCTGTCGATCGCGCAGAACCGGCTTGCTGAGTTCGCCGATCGCACCGACTTCGTGCACACGCGATACGACGGCTTCGCCGACGCGCTCGAGCAGTGCGGCCTCGACAGCGTCGGGTCCGTGCACGCCGTTCTGTTCGACCTCGGAGTCTCGTCGATGCAACTCGACGAGGCGGAACGCGGTTTCGCGTACTCCAAGGACGCTCCCCTCGACATGCGGATGGATCCCACCACGGGCATCACGGCCGCGGACGTGCTCAATACCTACAGTCACGGCGACCTCGCGAGGATCCTCCACACGTACGGGGAGGAACGCTTCGCGGGCAAGATCGCCTCCGACATCGTCCGTACCCGGGAGAAGACCCCGTTCCGCACCAGCGGCGAACTCGTCGAACTGCTCTACCGGGCGATCCCTGCTGCGGCGCGACGTACCGGCGGCCACCCCGCCAAGCGGACGTTCCAGGCGCTACGCGTCGAGGTCAACAGCGAACTCGACTCGCTGCGTGACGCGATTCCCGAGGCTCTCGACGCGTTGGCGGTGGGCGGCAGGATCGTCTTCATGTCGTACCAGTCCCTCGAAGACCGAGTGGTGAAGCAGGAACTCGCTCCTCGCGCGAAATCGCGCAGCCCCGAGGGACTCCCGGTGGAACTGCCGGGGATGGGACCCGAGCTTCGCATGTTGACCCGTGGCGCCGAACGCGCCTCGGACGACGAGATCGAGATCAACCCACGTTCGGCTCCCGTCCGCCTGCGTGCTGCAGAACGAATCGCCAGGAGGTAACCGATGACCGTACAGGTGGCGTCGTCGCCCCACCGCGGGCCGGCTCGATCCACGGCGGCGCAACGCGCATATCAGCGCCGGAACCAGCGCGCCGCGCAACTCGGTGTGCCTGTGGCGCAGACGCGCGGACGTACCACCGGAGGCGGTCGTGTCCGGACCCGAATCCCGTTCGTGGCTACCATTCTGGCCCTGCTCGGGGTGGGTATGGCCGCGACGCTCCTGCTCACGAGCGGTGCCGCGGAGGACACCTACCACCTGAGTACCGCGCGCGCCCACAACGAGACTTTGATTCAGCAACGAGCAGTGCTGCAGCGCGACGTCGAGGCAGGAAACTCCGCACCGGTACTCGCCGTGGAAGCCGCGAAGCTCGGCATGATCCCCAGTTCGCAGGTGGCGCGGATCGTCGTCGCCGAGGACGGATCCGTCCGCGTCGTGGGAGAAGCCGTCCCTGCGCAGGGCGCTCCTCCGGCTCCGCTCAACCGCGGGCGGGCGAGCACCGAGACACGTGGGCAAGCGCCCCTGTCGGGTAGTGCCGGCGTCGAAAACCCGCGCCCGCTGTCCGAGGTCGGTGAAGAACCGACCCCGCGCCCGAGCGGAACGGACGCGCTGGCCGAGAACGCTGCGCCCCGCCCGGCGAACCCGCAGACCGCCACGCCGGAGCTCCCGAATGCCGGGGCCCCCGGAGTGGAAGCGGAACAATTGGTTCCCGTGAGCGAGATGCCCCGACCCGAGGACGCCGCGCCGCAGGCCGCCGAGGCTCTGGGCGCCGGGCAACCGGCGGAGCCCGAGGACGGGCGCCGGTGACGCGAGGCTCCACCTCTCGCCGTGTACCGCCGGGTCGTGCGACACCGGCAGCACGCGGCGGCGCCCGACGCGCTCGACAGGCTCCGGCTCGTGGTGGCTCCACCGGCTTCGAGTTCCGGAACCGGATCGGGCGCGGGGTCATGTTCTTGGCGTTGGCCGCCGTCGCCGTGCAGTTGCTGGTGGTCCAGGTGTTCCAAGCGCCGACGCTGTCGGCCGAGGCTGCGAGCCAGCGGACCACCCGTCTCGTCGAACCTGCGACCCGGGGGACGATCGGCGACCGCAACGGGAACCCGATCGCCTACACGATGGAAGCGAAAGCGCTGACTTTTCAACCGGTCCGCGTCCGAAAAGAACTGGAAGAAGCACGCGAGAAGGACCCGTCGGCGCCTGCGACCGACGAATACCTCGAGGGCGTCGCCAAGGCAGTGCACAAGGCACTCGGTACGGCGGCACCCGAGAAGGACGTGCTGGAGAAACTCGAAAGCGACGAGAGTTTCGTCTATCTCGCGCGCGGGGTCGACCCGGGTGTCGCAGCCGAGATCGTCGAGGAATACGACATGGTCGGTCTCGAACGGCAGGACATCCGGCTGTATCCGGGCGGTTCCCTCGCCGCGAACATCGTGGGCGCGACGGGCTGGGACGGACACGGTCTCATCGGCCTCGAAGCCTCGATGGATTCGATGCTGGCCGGTACGGACGGTTCGTCGACGTACGACCGGGGTTCCGACGGTGCGGTGATCCCGGGCAGTTGGCGTGACCGGCAACCCGCCGTGAACGGATCGTCCGTCGAACTCACCATCGACAACGACATCCAGTACTACGTCCAGCAGCAGGTGCAACGTGCCCGCGACCTGTCGGGTGCGAAGAACGCGTCGGCCGTCGTCCTGGACGCGCACACCGGCCAGGTGCTCGCGATGTCCAACGACAACACGTTCGACCCGTCGATCGGCGTGGCCAACAACCCGCCCGACGCGGAGCAGGGCAACCTCGCGGTGAGTTCCCCGTTCGAGCCCGGGTCGGTGAACAAGATCATCACTGCTGCCGCGGCCATCGAGGACGGCCTCACCACCCCCGCCGAGGTACTCCAGGTGCCCGGCACCATCACCATGTCCGGTGCCACGGTCAAGGACGCGTGGGACCACGGGGTGGTCCCGTACACCACGACCGGCGTGTTCGGAAAGTCCTCGAACGTGGGCACACTGATGCTCGCGGAGCGGGTCGGTGAGGACCGCTACGCCGAAATGCTGAACCTGTTCGGACTCGGGCAGCGCACCGAGGTGGGCCTGCCGGGCGAATCCGCCGGCCTGGTACCCAGCCGCGAGCAGTGGTCCGGTGGCACCTTCGCGAACCTGCCCATCGGGCAGGGCCTGTCGATGACGTTGTTGCAGATGACGAGCATCTACCAGGCGATTGCGAACGACGGCGAACGCGTACCTCCGCGGATCGTCCGGGCGACGATCGGACCGGACGGGTCTCGCGAGGAGACACCGCGGCCGGACCCGGTGCGTGTCGTGAGCCCGCAGACCGCCGCGACCGTGCGCGACATGTTCCGGTCGGTGGTGCAGGACGACACCGGTAACCAGCGCGGGACGGGCACCGGAGCCGCGATCGAGGGTTACCAGATTTCGGGTAAGACGGGCACCGCCCAGCAGATCGACCAGAACTGCAAGTGCTACTCGAATTCGGACTACTGGATCACCTTCGCCGGTATCGCCCCGGCGGACGATCCTCGGTACGTCGTCGGGATCATGCTCGACGCACCGACGCGCAGTGCCGACGGGTCCGGCGGTCAATCGGCCGCGCCGCTGTTCCGCGACATCGCGTCGTGGTTGCTGCAGCGCACCGGAGTGCCGCTGTCCACCGATCCGGGGAGCAAGTTGATCCTGCAGATCGACTGATCGTCCGACCGCCTGCTGCCCTTGCCCCGGCACGTCGGTAACGTGATACGCCGGAACGAACGCAACCGTTGAGCCCGGCAGCGAGACGCTGCGGCGATAGTGAGAGGAACCTGGTGCCTGTGTCATCGAGTCCGGATCCGACGCCTCCGGAGGAGGGCCGTCGGCCCGAACATCCACCGGTGACGCGGATCGAGGATCTCGCCGCCGCGATCGGCGCCGAGCTGACCGCGGTGGGGAACGAAGCGCCGGCCGGGGACACCTCGGTGACCGGCATCGATCTCCGGGCACAGGGCATCCGACCCGGCGATATCTTCGCGGCCCTGCCCGGTGCACGCGCGCACGGCGCGTCCTTCGCAGCCGAGGCCCTCGACCGGGGTGCCGTCGCCGTCCTCACCGATGCGGAGGGATGCGACCTCGTCGCTGCGGTCGCGTCCGGCCCCGTCGCGGTCCTGGTGCATCCTGATCCTCGTTCGGTACTGGGCGCTGCCTCGGCGACGGTGTACGGACATCCGTCCCGCCGGATGCGCGTCGTCGGCATCACCGGCACCTCCGGCAAGACGACCACCGCCTATCTCGTCGAAGCGGGGCTGTCCGCGGCCGGGCATGTCGCCGGTCTGGTGGGCACCGTCGAGACCCGCATCGACGGCATCCGGATACCCAGCGCCCTGACGACGCCGGAAGCTCCCCAACTCCACGCTCTGTTCGCCGTCATGCTCGAACGCGGTGTCGACACCGTGGTGATGGAGGTGTCGAGCCATGCGCTGGCGCTCGGACGCGTCGACGCCACGGACTTCGACGTCGGTGCGTTCACCAATCTGTCGCAGGATCACCTCGACTTCCACAAGGACTTCGAGGATTACTTCGGCGCGAAAGCGCGACTGTTCGCGCACGACTCCCCGGTGCGAGCCGCCCGCGCGGTGGTATGCGTGGACGATCCCTGGGGCGAGCGGATGGCCGAGGTCGCCGCGACCGGCCGCGCCGGCGAGGACGCGGTGTGGACGCTCGGCACCGCACCGGGGACCCCGGCCGATTGGACGGTTTCCGACCCGACCACCGACCCCGACGGAGCGCAGGACTTCACGCTGACCGGACCCGCCGGCGACGGGCACCGCATGTCGGTCGCTCTGCCCGGGCGGTACAACGTCACCAACGCCGCCCTGGCGGCAGCGATCTGCGCTGCCGTGGGCGCCGACCTCGACGCCGCGATCCGCGGCATCGCCACCGTCTCGGTTCCCGGCCGGGTCGAACGTGTCGAGCGAGGACAGGACTTTCTCGCGATCGTGGACTACGCCCACAAACCCGCGGCTCTCTCGGCGGTGGTGGACACTCTGCGCGGCAGCGCCACCGGCCGGATCGCGGTCGTCGTCGGGGCCGGAGGAGACCGCGACCGCGGTAAGCGACCGCTCATGGGCGAGGTCGCCGCTCGCGGAGCCGATCTGCTCATCGTCACCGACGACAACCCCCGCAGCGAGAACGCCGCCGCGATCCGCGCGGCGGTGCTCGACGGGGCATGGGCCGTCCCCGACACCGAACGCGGTGACATCCTCGAGATCGGCGACCGTGCGGCCGCCATCGATGCCGCCGTGCAGTGGGCCCGCCCGGGGGATGTCGTCCTCGTCGCCGGTAAAGGCCACGAGACCGGTCAGGAAATAGACGGCACGAAGCATCCTTTCGACGACCGAGAGGTGCTGGCCGCGTCCATCGACCGCCGCGGCACCTCCGGGTACGACGGTCACATCCCGCCCGCTGTGGGCGGTCCGCATCACGGAGGCACTGCATGATCCCGATGACACTCGAACGCATCGCGGAGGTGGTCGGGGGAACGCTCTACGACACCGATGATCCGTCCGCCGAGGTGACCGGCACGGTGGAGTTCGATTCCCGGAAGATCGGCCCCGGGGGCCTGTTCCTCGCGCTGCCCGGCGCCCGGTCGGACGGCCACGACCACGCGGCCGCAGCGATCGAGGCCGGGGCGGTCGCGGTGCTTGCGGCGCGACCGGTCGGTGTTCCCGCGATCGTGGTGCCGGCGCTCGCCCCCACCGACACCAACGCGCTCGCCCTCGAGCACGACGCCGACGGTTCGGGCGCTGCGGTCCTCGCGGCGCTGGCCGCTCTGGCACGGTCGGTCGTCGACACCCTCACCGCACGCGGGCTGACGGTCGTCGGCGTCACCGGATCTGCCGGCAAGACGTCGACCAAGGATCTGCTCGCGGCGGTGCTCTCACCCCTCGGCCCGGTGATCGCCCCGCCCGGATCGTTCAACAATGAACTGGGTCATCCGTGGACGGCGTTGCGCGCCACCGAGGACACCCGGTTCCTCGTGCTGGAGATGTCCGCGCGTGGTCGCGGGCACATCGCGACACTCGCCGCCATCGCACCGCCGAAGATCGGCGTGGTGCTCAACGTCGGCACCGCGCACCTCGGCGAGTTCGGGTCGCAGGAAGTCATCGCCCAAACAAAGGGCGAACTGGTCGAGGCACTGCCCGACGCCTCGGAGGGTGGCGTCGCGGTGCTCAACGCAGACGATCTCCTCGTGGCGCAGATGGCAGCGCGGACAACGGCACGCGTGGTGTGGGTCGGCAGCGGAGACACTGCCCATATCCGCGCCGAGGACGTGCGCCTCGACGACGAGGCGAGGGCGTCGTTCACCGCCGTCTTCCGCGAGGACGCGGGGGAGCGCCGCGTACCGGTGACCCTCGCGGTGCACGGTGAGCACCAGGTCTCCAACGCCCTGTCGGCCCTCGCCGTCGCGGTCGAGTGCGGTGCGACCCCCGAGCAGGCCGCCGGCGCTCTCGCCGCCGCATCGCCCGTATCGGCGCACCGTATGGCGGTGCGCACGCGCGCCGACGGCGTCACGATCATCGACGACGCCTACAACGCCAACCCGGATTCGATGCGGGCGGGTATCAAAGCACTGGTGACGATGGCGCGAGCCGGAAACACCCGTCGCCGCACCTTCGCGGTGCTCGGCGAGATGGCAGAACTCGGCGACGACTCCGTCGTCCAGCACGACGCGATCGGCCGCCTCGCGGTCCGGCTCGACGTCAGCCGCGTCATCGCGGTCGGACCCACGAGACAGGTCCGTGGCCTCTACCAGGGCGCTGTGATGGAAGGATCCTGGGGCGAGGAAGCCTGCCACGTGCCCGACGCGGACGCGGCGATCGCTCTCCTCCGTGAAGAACTGGAGCCGGGCGACATCGTTCTCGTCAAGGCGTCACAATCGGTCGGACTGTGGGCGGTGGCCGATGCGCTGCTCGGCGACCCCGCCGACAACACCGCTGCTACGGGGACGGAGGACGCCCGGTGAGACAGATTCTCTTTGCCGCAGGTATCGCACTTGCGGTGTCGATCCTGCTCACCCCGGTCCTCATCAAAGCCTTCTCCCGGCAGGGCTTCGGCCAGGAGATCCGGGTGGAGGGCCCGCAGAGCCATCAGGCCAAGCGCGGCACGCCCACGATGGGCGGCGTCGCGATTCTCGCCGGCCTGTGGGCCGGATACTGGGGGTCGCACCTGATCGGCCTGGGCTACGACGCTCAGGGACCCACGGCGTCGGGCCTGCTCGTCCTCGGCCTGACCACCGCATTGGGCGGCGTCGGTTTCCTCGACGACTTCATCAAGATCCGCAAGCAGCGCAACCTGGGTCTGAACAAGACGGCCAAGCTCGTCGGCCAGCTGGTCGCAGCCGTGGCCTTCGGCATCCTCGCGCTGCAGTTCCGCAACAGTGACGGACTGACGCCCGCCAGCACCGACCTGTCGTACGTGCGCGACATCGCCACGGTGTCGATGGGTTCGATCGTGTTCATTCTCTTCGTCTATCTGCTGGTCAGCGCGTGGTCGAACGCGGTGAACCTCACGGACGGGCTCGACGGGCTCGCCGCGGGATCGATGGCGCTCGTGCTCGGTGCGTACGTGATCATCACGTTCTGGCAGTACCGCAACGCGTGCGTGGTCGAACCGACCGCCGGGTGCTACGACGTCCGCGACCCGCTCGACCTCGCGCTGCTGTGCGCGGCCGCAGCGGCCGCGTGCATCGGCTTCCTGTGGTGGAACGCCGCTCCCGCGAAGATCTTCATGGGCGACACCGGTTCGCTCGCGCTCGGCGGGATGCTCGCCGGTCTGTCGGTCACCACCCGTACCGAACTGCTCATGGTCGTCATCGGCGCGCTGTTCGTCGCCGAAGCCGCATCGGTGGTCATCCAGGTGGCGGTGTTCCGCTCCAGCCGACGGCGCGTGTTCCGCATGGCGCCGTTCCACCACCACTTCGAACTCGGCGGATGGGCGGAAACCACGGTCATCATCCGGTTCTGGTTGCTCGCCGCCATCGCCTCGGCGATCGGCCTCGCCCTGTTCTACAGCGAGTACCTCGCGGCGATCGGGGACTGACGCCATGACCTACGATCTCGAGCGACTGCGCGGAGCCCGCGTCCTCGTCGCGGGTGCCGGGGTGTCGGGCCGGGCGACGATCGCGCCGCTGTCCCATCTCGGCGCCCACGTCACCGTCACGGACCGCAACGCCGATGCGCTGGCACGGTGCGCCGAACTGGGAGCCGACACGGTCGAGCTGGACCGCCTGCTCGAAGACAACACGTCGCTGCGTGATTTCGCCCTGGTCGTCACGAGCCCCGGTTTTCCGCCGAGCGCACCGCTGTTGTCGCGGGCGGCCGGTGCCGCCCTTCCCATCTGGGGCGATATCGAGTTGTCGTGGCGCATCGACCGGGCGGAGATCTACGGTCCTGCCCGCAGGTGGCTGGTGGTGACGGGCACCAACGGCAAGACCACCACGACGACGATGCTGCACGCGATCCTCGAGGCTGCCGGGATCCCCAGCGCGGCCTGCGGCAACATCGGTCTGCCGGTGCTCGACGTGCTTCGCCGCAGTGAGCCCCGCGCGGACGTGCTGGCCGTCGAACTGTCGTCGTTCCAGCTGCATTGGGCTCCGTCGGTGCGGCCCGACGCCGGCGTGATCCTCAACATCGCCGAAGACCATCTCGACTGGCACGGCGGCATCGAGAACTACATCGAGGCGAAGCTTCGCGCGCTGACCGGGACCGTCGGGGTGCTCGGACTCGACGACCCCATCGCAGGGTCGCTGCGCGACCGATCGCGCGCCGTCTTCACCGTCGGATTCACGCTCGGCTATCCCGATGCCGGCGAACTCGGGATCAGCGGCGACGTTCTCGTCGACCGCGCATTCGCGGACTCCGCGGTGCTCGCGTCCGTCGACGACGTCACACCGCCGGGGCCCGCGGGCCTGTCCGATGCGCTGGCGGCAGCGGCGCTCGCCCGTGCCATCGACGTCCCGGAATCGGCCGTGCACGACGGACTGCTGCGGCACCGGGTCGGGCCGCATCGCGCCGCACCCGTCGGGGTCGTCGACCAGGTCCACTACATCGACGACTCGAAGGCCACCAACCCGCACGCCGCGCGCAGTTCACTTCTCGCCCACGATCGCGTGGTGTGGATCGCTGGAGGCCTCCTCAAAGGCGCCCGCGTCGACGATCTCGTGGTCGAAGTGGCACCGCGGCTCTCCGCGGTGGTGCTGCTCGGACGTGACGCCGGGGAGATTGCCGACGCACTCACGCGACACGCACCCGAGGTCCCCGTGGTGCTGGTGGACACGCGCGACGATGGTGCGATGACCAGTGAGCTCGCCGGAGAGGCGCGTGGGCAGGCCGGACCGAGACGAGTCGCCGTGCCCGGCGCCGACGCCCCCACGGCGATGCGTGTCGCCGTGCAGGAGGCCGCCGCGCTCGCCCGGCCCGGTGAGGCGGTGTTGCTGGCACCGGCCGCCGCGTCGCTCGACATGTTCGCCGACTACGCGCAACGCGGTCGCAGTTTCGTCGCCGCTGTGGAAGAACTCCGCCGGGGCGGGACCGAGCGGTGATCTCGAAGCCAGGCCGAGCGTCCCGACGTCCGGCCGTGGAGGCCCGTGGCGGGCGGCTCGGCGCGTGGATGGCCCGGCCACTCGCATCGTTCCACCTCGTGGTGACGATCGCCGTGCTGCTCACCGTGCTCGGCCTGGTGATGGTGCTGTCGTCGTCCAGCGTCGGGGCCGTGGTGTCGGTGGGGTCCGCCTACGGGCTGTTCACCTCCCAGCTGGTCTTCGCCGCGATCGGCATGGTCATCTTCTATATCGCGTTGCAGATACCGGTCCGGTTGCTGCGCAAGTACTCGTTCGTCGCATTCGCAGCGTCGGTCGCCGCGCTCGTCCTGGTGCTCATCCCCGGCATCGGCACCCTCTCGCAGGGCACACGAGGCTGGTTCGTCGTCTTCGGAGTGTCCCTGCAGCCGTCCGAGGTCGCCAAGATCACGCTCGCATTGTGGGGCGCCCACCTGCTGGCATCGCGACGCGCAGAGAACTCCACGCTCAAGGAGATGCTCGTCCCGCTCCTCCCCGCCGCGCTGGTCGTGACGGGGCTGATCGTGTTGCAGCCCGACCTCGGTACCACGGTGTCGCTGGTCATCATCGTGCTGGCGCTGCTGTGGTTCGCCGGGTTGCCGCTCAAGGTGTACCTCGGGATGCTCGGGACCGCGGTCGCGCTCGCGGCGATCCTCGCGGTCACCGCCGGTTACCGCTCACAGCGCGTGCGCGCCTTCTTCAATCCGGGCGACGACCCCCAGGGCATCGGATATCAGGCACGCCAGGCCAAGTTCTCGCTGGCGGACGGGGGGCTGTGGGGCCGCGGCCTCGGCCAGAGCCGCGCGAAGTGGAGCTACCTTCCGAACGCGCACAACGACTTCATCTTCGCGATCATCGGCGAAGAACTCGGTTTTCTCGGCGGCGCCGCGGTCATCGGCCTGTTCGGCCTGTTCGCCTTCGTCGGGCTCCGCATCGCGATGCGGTCGGTCGACCCGTTCCTGCGTCTGTTCACCGCCACGGCGACCACCTGGATCATCGGCCAGGCCTTCATCAACATCGGCTACGTCGTCGGTGTGCTCCCCGTGACGGGTCTCCAGTTGCCGCTGGTGTCCGCCGGTGGCACCTCGACCGCGACGACACTTCTCATGTTCGGGCTGATCGCCAATGCTGCCCGCCACGAACCGGAGGCCATCGCCGCACTCCAGGCGGGCCAGGACGGCCGGTTCGCGCGGCTGATCCGGTTGCGGCAACCGGAACCGTACCTGCCGCCCCGGGGCGGAACGCGTACCGTCACAGCACGGGCAGCCCAGCGCCGTGGAGACCCGCGGGCCGCCGGCCGCGACGACCGTGGCCGTTCTGCCGGTGCCGGTACCCGGACGCGCCGCGCGCCCGCCCGGGTGGACGGCGCACCCACGCGCAGAGCCGAACCCGCACGGGAATCGGCCCGTGCCGCCCGTCAGAAGACCGCCCGCACCACACGCGGTGCGAATGGACGAACCGGAGAGCGAGGGAATCGTAGGTGAGTGGGGAGAAGTCTGCCCTGTCCGTGGTGGTGGCCGGAGGTGGGACCGCCGGCCACATCGAACCGGCACTCGCCGTGGCCGATGCCGTCCGGGAACTCGTGCCCGATGCGAGGATCACCGCGCTCGGCACCGCGCGCGGATTGGAGACGACGCTCGTGCCGCGGCGCGGGTATCCCCTCGAGCTGATCCCGCCGGTGCCCCTGCCCCGCAAGCCGACCCTCGACCTGGCGAAGCTGCCCGCCCGTGTGGTGGCCTCGGTGCGCCGCACCCGCGAAATCCTCGACGAGGTCGATGCCGACATCGTCGTCGGGTTCGGTGGATACGTCGCGTTGCCCGCCTATCTCGCCGCCGGCGCCGGACCGCTCCGGAGGCGGCGTCGCATCCCCGTGATCGTGCACGAGGCCAACGCGAGCGCCGGTATTGCGAATCGGATCGGCGCGCTGCGCGCCGAACGGGTACTCGCGGCAGTGCCGGGATCGGGGATCCTCCGCCGCGGTGACGCGCAGATCGTCGGTATTCCGGTGCGCTCGTCCATCACCCGTCTCGACCGTCGTGCGCTGCGGGCTGAGGCGCGCCGCCACTTCGGGCTGCCCGACGACGTGCCGGTACTGCTCGTCTTCGGCGGATCCCAGGGCGCACGCTCGATCAACGAGGCAGTCGTCGGGGCATCCGGCGCGCTGGCCGAGGCGGGGATCGCCGTGCTGCATGCGCACGGTCCGAAGAACACCGTGAGCGTTCCTTCCCATCCCGGCCATGCGACCGCGCCGTACGTCGCGGTGCCGTACCTCGAGCGCATGGACCTCGCCTACTCGGCGGCCGACGCCGTCGTGTGCCGTTCGGGTGCGATGACCGTCGCGGAGGTGTCGGCCGTGGGACTGCCCGCGGTATACGTGCCGCTTCCACACGGAAACGGGGAACAGGCACTCAACGCCCGTCCCGTCGCCGCCGCCGGGGGTGCGATGATTGTCGCGGACGGCGATCTGACGCCCGAGTACATCGCCGGCACTGTGGTCCCGCTCCTGCGCGACCGGCAGCGAATCGACGAGATGGGCCGGCGTGCGGGCGCGGCCGGACACCGCAGTGCCGCCGACGAAGTGGCACGAATCGTGCTGGACGTGGCCGGTACGGAACCGAACAGGAGCGAACGATGAGTGCGCAGTTGCCCGCAGAACTCCAGCGGGTGCACATGGTCGGGATCGGCGGCGCCGGAATGTCCGGTATCGCACGCATCCTCCTGGCTCGCGGCGGACAGGTATCCGGGTCGGATGCGAAGGAGAGCCGCGGCGTGCTCGCACTGCGAGCGCGCGGCGCCCAGGTTCGCATCGGGCACGACGCCGGTGCCCTCGACCTGCTCGAGGGCGGTCCGACCGCGGTGGTGACCACGTTCGCCGCGATCCCGCAGAACAATCCCGAACTGGTCGCGGCACGGCAGCGCGGTATCCCGATCCTGCTGCGGCCTACGGTCCTCGCATCGTTGATGCGCGGGCACCGGACCTTCCTCGTCTCCGGTACGCACGGCAAGACCTCGACCACGTCGATGCTGGTGGTCGCGCTGCAGCACTGCGGGTTCGACCCGTCCTTCGCGGTCGGCGGTGAACTCAACGAATCCGGCACCAACGCCCATCACGGCAGTGGGGACGTCTTCGTCGCCGAGGCCGACGAGAGCGACGGCTCGCTCCTGCAGTACGACCCCGACACCATCATCGTCACGAACATCGAGCCCGACCATCTGGACTACTTCGGCACTCCCGAGGCCTACACCCGCGTGTTCGACGACTTCGTCGCGCGCCTGCCCGAAGGTGGGCTGCTCGTGGTGTGTCTCGACGACCCGGGTTCGGCCGCGCTCGCCGAGCGTGTCGTCGCGTCGGGCCGCCGCGACCTGCGGATCCTCGGGTACGGCACGTCCGATGTCATCGGCACGGATCCCGAATACCGTGGCGTGCCTGTGGGCGTGCGACTGCTGGACTGGGAAGCCAAGGACATCGGCGGTGTCGCCGAGTTCCATCTCACCGGTGAAGAGGGTCCGCGCACGGTGCGCCTGTCGGTGCCCGGCCGGCACATGGCGCTCAACGCTCTCGCGGCGTTGCTCGGGGCACTCGACGCCGGTGCCCAGGTCGACGAAGCGATCGAGGGTCTCGCGGGATTCGGTGGGGTACACCGCCGTTTCCAGTACACCGGCCGCGAACACGGCGTGCGGGTGTTCGACGACTACGCGCACCATCCCACCGAGGTCCGGGCCGTTCTGGCCGCAGCCGCCGAACTGGTCGCGGGGGAACCGCTGCGGTACACCGAATCCGGGACGGAACGTCCCCGGGTGATCGTGGTGTTCCAGCCCCATCTGTATTCGCGGACAGAGACGTTCGCCACCGAGTTCGGTGCCGCGCTCGATCTCGCGGACGAGGTGGTCGTCCTCGACGTGTACGGAGCCCGTGAGGAACCGATTCCGGGGGTGAGCGGCGCACTGGTCGCGCGGGCGGTGACCAAACCGGTGCACTATCAACCGGATCTGTCCGCGGTGCCCCGTCAGGTGGCGAACCTCAGCCGACCCGGTGACATCGTGATCACCATGGGCGCGGGCGATGTCACGATGCTCGGCCGGCAGATTCTCGACGCCCTGCACAGCCGGCCCAGCCGGTTCCGGTCCACCGCTTCCGGACCGGAGTCGGCAGGCTCGTGACGCCCTCCTCCACCCGAACGCGGGATCGACGCGACCGCAACACCGCCCGGCGCCCGTCGGGTCGTTCCGTGCGGGTGCGAACGGTGTTCCTCGGCGCCGGTGTCGTGGTGGCATTGCTCGCCGCGATCGCCGTCGCCTGGTTCTCGCCGCTGTTGTCGGTGCGCACCATCGACGTCGAAGGAATCGGCGTCGTGACACGGGAAGAGGTGCTCGACGCGCTCGCGGTCGCAGAAGGCACACCGCTGCTCCAGGTCGATACCGCCGCGGCAGCGCAGCGCGTCGCGACTCTCCCGCGTGCGGCGTCCGTCCGGGTGCAGCGTGAGTACCCGTCGTCGGTGCGGGTGACAGTCACCGAGCGTCAAGCGGTCCTGTATTTCGAGGCGTCCGACGGCACCCACTCGGTCGACGCCGAGGGCGTCGATTTCGCGGTCGAACCACCGCCGCTCCTGACTCCCCGTCTCGTCACCGCGACACCGGGCACCGGCGATCCCGCGACGGTGGCCGCGGTGCGCGTGCTCGACGTGCTGCCACCGGAACTCGGTGTGCAGGTCGACGCCGTGGAAGCCCGCTCGGAGACGGATATCTCGCTCGTTCTGGCGGACGGCCGGGTGGTGGTGTGGGGGAGTGTGGAAAGATCGGAACGCAAGGCAGCGGTGATTCTTCCGTTGCTCACCCAGCCAGGTCAGCAGTTCGATGTCGCCAGCCCGGACCTCCCGACGGTCCGCTGAGGAGATCGCCGCGAAATTCGTGCGCTCTCTCCGGCGAGTCCACTAGCAAATCCCCGTTGTGGTGCCATAGCGTTTCGAACCAGTCGCGCACTTGACATCACCTTCAAGCTATGGTTGAGGGTTTTCACGGTGGCGGCGACATCGATTGATCGAAGCGTGACCCGAAAACCCAGGAAGGCGAGAGCCCATGACGCCCCCGCACAACTACCTCGCCGTAATCAAGGTCGTCGGTATCGGCGGTGGCGGCGTGAACGCGGTCAACCGCATGATCGAGCAGGGACTCAAAGGAGTCGAGTTCATTGCCGTCAACACCGACGCGCAGGCTCTGCTGATGTCCGACGCCGACGTCAAACTCGACGTCGGCCGTGAACTGACCCGCGGACTCGGCGCCGGCGCCGACCCCGAGGTGGGCCGCAAGGCCGCCGAGGACCACAAGGACGAGATCGAAGAGGTGCTCAAGGGCGCCGACATGGTCTTCGTGACTGCCGGCGAGGGCGGCGGAACCGGCACCGGTGGCGCACCCGTCGTCGCGAGCATCGCCCGCAAACTCGGCGCCCTCACCGTCGGCGTCGTCACGCGTCCCTTCTCGTTCGAAGGCAAGCGGCGCGGGAGCCAGGCAGACAACGGCATCCAGTCGCTGCGCGAATCCTGCGACACGCTCATCGTGATCCCCAACGACCGGCTGCTCCAGCTCGGGGACGCCGCGGTGAGCCTCATGGACGCCTTCCGTTCCGCCGACGAGGTGCTCCTCAACGGCGTTCAGGGCATCACCGACCTCATCACCACCCCGGGTCTGATCAACGTCGACTTCGCCGACGTGAAGGGCGTGATGTCCGGCGCGGGATCCGCACTCATGGGTATCGGCTCGTCGCGGGGTGAGGGTCGCGCGATCAAGGCCGCCGAGGCCGCGATCAATTCGCCGCTGCTCGAAGCGTCGATGGAAGGCGCACGGGGCGTGCTGCTCTCCATCGCCGGCGGTTCGGATCTCGGCCTGTTCGAGATCAACGAAGCGGCATCGCTCGTGCAGGAAGCCGCGCACATCGACGCCAACATCATCTTCGGCACGGTCATCGACGACTCGCTCGGAGACGAGGTGCGGGTCACCGTAATCGCCGCCGGCTTCGATGCCGGCACTCCCGCCCGCCGACCGGTGGAATCCGCTCAGCCGGCACAGACCACCACCCGCTCCGCGGGCATCGGGGCCGGTCGGGCCGGTGAACTCGGCCGTTCCGAGCGTGAGAACGCGGACGCGGTCTCGTCCCGGGAACCCGCTTCCACGCCGGTGGGCGGCGGTCTTCCGCCGACGACCGGTGGCGCTCAGCCGCGTCCCGTCGACGACGAGGACGACGGCGACGACGTGGACGTGCCGATCTTCATGCGCCGTTGACCGATTCGCACACCGGGTTGCGTTCTCGCCGGGTCGTGACCACACGAGCCGGCGGGATCTCGGCCCCGCCCTACGACAGTTTCAACCTCGCCGGCCATGTCGGCGACGATCCCGCGGCTGTGGCCGCCAATCGTCGCCGGCTGGCATCGGTGATCGGCTTGCCCGAAGAACGCTTCGTCTGGATGGAGCAGATCCACAGCCGGAACGTGACGGTGGTGGACGGCCCGGTGCAGGGGGAGGTTCCCGCAACCGACGCCCTCGTGACACGGGCGACGGATCTTGCCCTCGTTGCCCTCAGCGCCGACTGTGTGTCGATTCTGCTGTCGGACGACGAGGCGGGGGTCATCGCGGCGGTGCACGCGGGGCGTGTCGGTGCCCGGATCGGGATCCTCCCGCGCGTACTCGACGTGATGCGCGATCTCGGCGCACGACCGGAACGCATTGCCGCGCTGCTCGGTCCGGCCGCCAGTGGGGCCAACTACGAGGTTCCGGCCGCGATGCGTGACGACGTGGAGGCGCATCTCCCCGGCAGCGCCACCCGAACAGCCCGTGGCACACCCGGTCTCGACCTCCGCGCGGGACTGAGGAGGCAACTCCTCGACCACGGTGTCACCTCGGTCGCCGAGGACCCGCGGTGCACGATCGAGGATCCGATGTTGTTCAGCCACCGGCGCAGTGCGCCCACCGGCCGGTTCGCCTCGGTGATCTGGCTCGAGGACACCACCGCGGGCGGTGCGAAGGAGGACCCGGCGTGAACTCGGCCGAACAATCCCCGCAGGATCGCCGCGTGGAGCTTTCCGGCCGATTGCAGGCGGTGCGAGAGCGTCTCGCTGCTGCAGCCCGCGCGGCAGGACGCGATCCGTCGGAGGTCTCACTGTTGGTGGTGACCAAATATTTTCCCGTCACCGATGCGGTTTTGCTCCACGAACTGGGTTGCCGCGCTTTCGGGGAGTCCCGGGAGCAGGAGGCGGCGGCGAAGATCGCGCAGTTCCGCGAGAGGGTGCCGGACGAGGTCGAGTGGCACATGATCGGCCGACTCCAACGGAACAAGGCGCGTGCCGTCGCACGCTGGGCGCACACGGTCCATTCGGTCGACAGTCTTCGGCTCGCCGGCGCTCTCGCCAAAGGTGCTGCCGCCGCGCAAGATTCAGGGGAACGCTCCACGCCGGTCCGGGTGCTGCTCCAGATCAGCCTCGACGGCGACCGCGAGCGCGGTGGGGTGGTCGCCGACGAACTGGACTCCCTTGCCGATGCCGTCGCCGATTCCGGTGAGCTCGAACTCGGGGGAGTGATGGGTGTCCCGCCACTCGGGTGGGAACCGGACGCGGCCTTCGAACGCCTGGCGGAACTGCACGCGCGGTTGCTCCAGCGATATCCCGGCGCGACGGAGCTGTCGGCGGGCATGTCGGGTGATCTTGAACACGCGGTGCGATGGGGATCCACTTGTGTGCGTGTCGGAACGGCTGTGCTGGGTATACGGCCGTTAGCCTGATGGGAACCGCCACGTGAGGGAAGGGCGATCGATGAGCACGCTCCACAAGTTCAAGGCCTACTTCGGAATGGTGCCGCTCGAGGATTACGAGGACGATTACCTCGATGATCCGTCGAGTGCGCGCCGTGAGCGGGATCGCGACTACGGCGAACCGCCGTACTCCTCGTACGCCCCGTCGCACCGCGACGAGTACCCGCCCGTCCGGCGTGACGACAGCGTCCGTGAATTCGCGGACGACGACTTCGATCGCTACGAACCGCCGGCCCGGGCTCCCCGGGTCGAGCCGATCACGGCGCGGGCACCCCGATCCGTAGCGCCGGCACGTGTGCCGGCCCGTTCGGCGCTCGGCGCCGAAGCTCGACTCGACCGCGTGGAACCCCGCCGCGGCGCTCTGTTCGACGAAGGTGGACCGTTGTCGAAGATCACCACCCTGCGACCCCGGGATTACGGGGAGGCACGCACCATCGGCGAGCGGTTCCGCGATGGCACGCCGGTGATCATGGATCTGGTGGAGATGAGCAACGCCGACGCCAAGCGACTCGTCGACTTCGCGGCCGGCCTCGCCTTCGCCTTGCGGGGTTCTTTCGACAAGGTCGCGACGAAAGTGTTCCTTCTCTCGCCCGCAGATATCGACGTCTCCGCCGAAGAACGCAAGCGCATCGCGGAGACCGGCTTCTACAACCAGCAGTAACCGACGCGCGCCGTCACCCTCACGGCTCGCGAACACGCCCGGCCATGATGCAGATCACTGCAGGCCGGGCGTTTCGGTTTGGCTAGCTTGTGTTCGTCGGGCATTGTGGAAACGTGGCCGTATTCGAGGTGCTCTGGTTCCTGCTCTTCATCTTCTGGCTTCTGCTGATCGGGCGGATCATCGTCGAGTTCATCAGGACTTTCGCTCGGGACTGGAAGCCCTCGGGTTTCGTCGTGGTGGTGCTCGAGGCAATCTTCACCGTCACCGATCCGCCGGTGAAGTTGTTGCGGCGGTTGATTCCGCCGCTCAATCTCGGCGGTGTCCGGCTCGACCTTTCGATCATGGTCCTGCTGTTCATCGTGTACTTCCTCATGGCGTTCCTGCCGCGTGGCGGGGTTGTATGACGCGCCGTCCCGGCGCGGCCACGAGGCTCGTGACGACCGCGATGTGCCAGAATGGGAAGCCGGATACAGTGAGTTTTGATACGCGTGACGCACTGTCGATAACACCGAACGCCTGCTTGACCGCTTATTTGACGCGTGAAGGGACCCTTCCATGCCGCTGACACCAGCTGATGTGCACAATGTCGCGTTCAGCAAGCCCCCTATCGGGAAGCGCGGATACAACGAGGACGAGGTCGACGCATTCCTCGATCTCGTCGAGCAGGAATTGACCTCCCTGATCGAGGAGAACGCCGACCTCCGTCAGCGCGTGGCCGAACTCGACCAGGAACTGGCCGAGGCCAAGAAGGCCCCGCGCTCGGCCTCCTCCGCTCCGGCAGCCCAGGCCAAGCCCGAGCCGGCACGGGTGGTCGAGACTGCGAAGCCGGAACCCGCACCGACGCCGGCGCCCGTGGCGGCTGCCGCGCCGACGAGCGGTGACGCCAGCATGCAGGCCGCCAAGGTGCTCGGACTTGCCCAGGAGATGGCCGACCGGCTCACCGGCGACGCCAAGACCGAGGCCGAAGAGCTCGTACGCAACGCGCGGACGAACTCGGAGCAGCTCGTCTCCGACGCGCGGACGCGCAGCGAAGCGATGATTGCCGACGCACGCCAGAAGTCCGACGCGATGCTGTCGGATGCGCGTACCCGGTCCGAGACGCAACTGCGTCAGGCCAAGGAGAAGGCCGATGCCCTCCAAGCCGACGCGGAGAAGAAGCACACCGAGATCATGGCGACGATCAACCAGCAGCGTTCGGTGCTGGAAGGACGAATCGAGCAGCTCAAGACGTTCGAGCGCGAGTACCGCGTCCGCCTGAAGTCGTACCTCGAATCGCAGCTCGAGGAACTCGAGCAGCGTGGCTCCGCGGTGCCCGTCGACGGCGGCCAGGATGCGTTCAATCAGTCCAATTCCTCGTCCTTCGGTTCCACGTCCTTCGCGAAGGGCACCAACTGACCGAGCTCTACGGTCGCTGTTGCCCCGCGGTTGAGGAGGAGCGTCGTGCTGGTCGTGACGCTGGTGCTCGCAGCAATCGGATTCGGTCTTCTCGTCATTGCGCTGATGACCGGTTCGGTGGTGTGGGCGTGGGGCTGCATCGCGGTGTGCGTGGTGGGGGCGGTGCTCCTGCTGGTCAGCGCACTCGGCGCGCGTAACGCGTCGGCAGGCGATCGCGCCGCCCGAACGGGCCGCTCGACGTCTCGCACGCCGAAGAAGGCCCCGGAAGACCAGGGTTCCTCGGACGAGTGATCGCTCCCTACAATGGGAAGCGCACAATCGTCGAAGATGAGCAGTACCCCCGCACAGCGGGGCGGCGTCGATCCGGCCATCACCGGGGAGCCTTCGGAAGAACAGCGATGCACCGCTCGTGTGGGCACCGCTCAGTAGAACCGAACGGGTGGGCCCGTCACAGCCCGAAGAACGAGTGGCTCGTTCCGCAGGAGCGAGCAAGCGGGGTGGTACCGCGGTGACCGTGCGAAGGGCACGGTGATCGTCCCCGTGCCGGAAGACACAGGCACGGAGGTATCAACGCTGTGACCGACAATCACGCTGCATCGGATCGCACCCCGGAACCCACGGCGACGCCGGTGGAAGGCAGCGGGTATCCCCGAGTGGACTACGGGCTCCCGCGCGATTCCGGCGTCGACTTTCCCGACCTCGAGGAACGGGTCCTCGCACACTGGGCGAAGGACGACACGTTCCGGGCGTCGCTCGAGCACCGCGCCGGCGCCGAGGACTACGTGTTCTACGACGGCCCGCCGTTCGCGAACGGTCTGCCGCACTACGGCCATCTCCTCACCGGGTACGTCAAGGACCTCGTGCCGCGGTTCCAGACCATGCGCGGCAAGAGGGTCGATCGCCGATTCGGGTGGGACTGCCACGGACTTCCCGCCGAGCTCGAGGCGGAGAAGCAACTCGGCATCACCGACAAGTCGCAGATCGACACGATGGGTCTGGCGGAGTTCAACGAGTACTGCAAGCAGTCGGTGCTGCGGTACACGGGCGAGTGGCGCGACTATGTCACCCGGCAGGCCCGGTGGGTCGACTTCGACAACGACTACAAGACGCTGGACCTGGACTTCATGGAGTCGGTCATGTGGGCGTTCAAGTCGTTGTACGACAAGGGCCTGATCTACCAGGGTTTCCGCGTGCTGCCCTACAGCTGGTACGAGCAGACTCCCTTGTCCAACCAGGAGACCCGTCTCGACGACGCGTACAAGATGCGTCAGGACCCGGCCGTCACCGTGGACATGGTGCTGCGGGCACCGGGCAGCGAGCTCGACGGGGCGAACGCGCTGATCTGGACCACGACGCCGTGGACGCTGCCGTCCAACCTCGCGATCGCGGTACACCCCGACATCACCTATGTCGCGGTGCGGGCGGGCAGCGGTGACGAGGCCAAGACCTATCTGCTCGCGAAGGACCGGCTCGGCCATTACAGCCGCGAGCTCGGAGACGAGCCGGAGGTGCTCGCCGAGTACACCGGAGCGGATCTGGTCGGTCTCGCGTACGAGCCGCCGTTCGATTTCTTCGTCGGCCGGGACAACGCGCACCAGGTGATCGCCGCCGACTACGTCACCACCGACTCCGGTACCGGAATCGTCCACCTCGCACCGGCTTTCGGTGAAGAGGACATGGAGTACTGCCAGCGCAACGGCATCGAACTGGTGCAGCCGCTCGACCCGGGTGGCAAGTTCACCTCGATGGTGCCGCCGTACGAGGGCCTCCAGGTCTTCGACGCCAACCCGGTCATCATCAAGGACCTCAAGGCCGCCGGAAAACTCTTGCGCCACGAGACGATCGAGCACTCGTACCCGCATTCCTGGCGTTCGGGCCAGCCACTGATCTACATGGCGGTGCCGTCGTGGTTCGTCGCGGTCACCGAGTTCCGCGACCGCATGGTCGAGCTGAACAAGCAGATCACCTGGGTGCCCGAACACATCCGCGACGGACAGTTCGGTAAGTGGCTCGAGGGTGCACGCGACTGGAACATCAGCCGGAACCGCTACTGGGGCAGCCCGATCCCGGTCTGGGTGTCGGACAACCCGGAGTATCCCCGAGTGGACGTCTACGGCTCGCTCGACGAACTCGAGCGTGACTTCGGCGTGCGGCCCGACGATCTGCACCGGCCCATGATCGACCTGCTCACCCGGCCCAATCCCGACGATCCCACCGGGGCGTCGACGATGCGCCGGGTTCCCGAGGTGCTCGACTGCTGGTTCGAATCGGGCTCGATGCCGTTCGCGCAGGTGCACTACCCGTTCGAGAACACCGACTGGTTCGACTCGCACTTCCCCGGCGATTTCATCGTCGAGTACAACGGGCAGACGCGCGGCTGGTTCTACACGCTGCACGTCCTCGCGACCGCGCTGTTCGACCGTCCGGCGTTCAAAACCGTTGCTGCCCATGGCATCGTCCTCGGCGAGGACGGCCTCAAGATGAGCAAGTCGAAGGGCAACTACCCCGACGTCAACGAGGTGTTCTCCCGCGACGGCTCCGACGCCATGCGGTGGTTCCTCATGTCGTCGCCCATCCTGCGCGGCGGCAACCTGGTCGTCACCGAGCAGGGCATCCGCGAGGGCGTGCGACAGGCGCTGCTGCCGCTGTGGAACGCATGGAGCTTCCTGCAGCTGTACGCGTCGACCCCCGGAACGTGGCGCACCGACTCGTCGAACGTCCTCGACCGGTACATCCTGGCCAAGCTGGCCGAGACCCGCGACGTCATCACCGACGCGCTCGAGGCCGTGGACATCGCCGGTGCCTGCGACGAGTTGCGCACATTCTGTGACGCACTGACCAACTGGTACGTGCGACGGTCCCGCTCGCGGTTCTGGGACGAGGACCGCGACGCGATCGACACCCTGCACACGGTCCTCGAAGTCGTGACGCGGCTCGCGGCGCCGCTCCTGCCGCTGGCCACCGAAGTGATCTGGCGTGGGCTGACCGGCGAGCGCTCGGTGCATCTCGCCGACTGGCCCACCGCGGAGGAACTGCCCGCCGATCCCGCGCTCGTCACCGCGATGGACGAGGTTCGCGGTGTCTGCTCGACGGTGCTGTCGCTGCGCAAGGCACAGCATCTCCGCGTGCGGCTGCCGTTGCCGCTCGTCACGGTCGCGACCCCGGGCTCGGCGCACCTCGAACCGTTCGTCGACCTGATCAAGGACGAGGTCAACGTCAAGAAGGTCGTGACCACCGACGACGTGGAAGCGCACGGCCGCTTCGAGATCGCGGTGAACGCACGGGTCGCCGGACCGCGCCTCGGTAAGGACGTCCAGAAGGTCATCAAGGCAGTCAAGGCAGGGGACTGGACCGAGTCCGAGGACGGCGTCGTCACCGCAGCCGGCATCGAGTTGCTGCCGGAGGAGTACACGAGCAGGCTCGTCGCGGCGGAACCGGAATCGACCGCCGCACTGCCCGACGGCAACGGGCTCGTCGTCCTCGACACGGCCGTGTCCGAGGAACTCGAGGCCGAGGGCTGGGCCAAGGACCGCATCCGGGAGCTGCAGGACGCGCGCCGCAACCTGGGTCTGGATGTGTCCGACCGGATCTCGGTGCAGTTCGAGGTTCCCGCAGACCGCGCCGAGTGGGCGGCCCGGCACCGTGATCTGATCGCCGGTGAAGTCCTCGCGACGACGTTCGACCTCGGCCCCGCCGGACCGGACTCGATCGAGCTGGGTGAAGGAGTCCGCGCGTCCATCACCAAGGCGTGAATGCGCGGGCGGGCAGGCGTGAGCGCGTCGGTGTGGGGCTCTAACCTGGAGATGTGCCCGCCTCCGTGAGTCGGCGCTGGGTTCTGCACCTGGACCTCGACGCGTTCTTCGCGTCCGCCGAGCAACTGACCCGGCCGACCCTTCGGGGTCGGCCGGTGCTCGTCGGTGGGCTCGGTGCCCGCGGCGTCGTCGCGGGCGCGAGTTACGAGGCTCGTGTGTACGGCGCGGGCTCCGCCATGCCGATGAGCCGCGCACGCCGGCTCATCGGAGCGTCGGCAGTGGTGCTGCCACCGCGGGGGGTGGTCTACCACCACCTGAGTTCGGTCGTGTTCGAGACCTTGCGTGCCCACGTGCCGGTGCTCGAGACCCTGTCCCTCGACGAAGCGTTCGCCGAACCGACCGGGCTCGCGGGAGCGTCCGCCGCCGAGGTCGAGCGGTTCTGCACGGAACTGCGCGCACACGTGCTCGAGCGCACCGGACTGGTTGCCTCCATCGGGGCGGGTTCGGGAAAGCAGATCGCCAAGATCGGGTCGGGTCTCGCGAAGCCCGACGGACTTCTCGTCGTTCCGCCCGACGAGGAATTGGCGCTGCTGCACGGTCTTCCGGTCCGCAAGCTGTGGGGTATCGGACCGGTCTCGGAAGAGCGGCTGCGCAAGCTCGGAATCGACACCATCGGCGATCTCGCATCGATGCCGGTCGCGGAAGCCGCGTCCATCCTCGGGCCCACCGTGGGCCCGGGGCTGCACCGGCTCGCCAACGGGCACGACGACCGGCCCGTCGCGGAGCGGGCCGAAGCCAAACAGATCAGCGCCGAAACCACCTACGCCACCGACATCGTCGCGCTCCCGGACCTGCGACGCGCCATCTCGGCGAGTGCGCTCGCGGCGCACACCCGGCTGTGCAAAGACGGTCGTGCCGCGCGCACGGTGGTGCTCAAGCTGCGGAAATCCGACATGTCGGTGCTGACCCGGTCCTCGACGCTGCCGTACGCCACCGAAGACCTGCAGGTGCTCACCGCGGCCGCGCAACGGCTCTCCCTCGACCCGCTCGACATCGGCCCGATCCGCCTCGTAGGGGTCGGCTTCGCCGGATTGTCGGCGTCGGTGCAGGACACCTTGTTCCCGGAACTGGACCGGTCGGACGGCGATGCGCCGGACACCGTCGCCGATGACGCGGATCTCCCGGCGATCGCGCCGGTGCTCGCGGACCGGTGGCGTCCGGGAACGGATGTGTTCCATCCCGAATACGGGCACGGGTGGGTGCAGGGAGCGGGCCACGGGGTCGTCACCGTGCGATTCGAGACCCGCTCGACGGGACCGGGACCTGCTCGTACACTCCCTGAAGACGACTCGCGTCTCGAGATGGCCGATCCGCTGGCGAGCTTGAACTGACACGGGTTCTCACTACCCTCACGGTGTTCTTACTACCGCCGGGTACTGTTGCGGACGATCGCAACCGGATGAACCGGGCACGAATACTCGTGCACGACCGAGAAACGAGAAGGACGACAAGTTGAAGCTTCGCAAGATCACCGTGGCCACGGTGGCGCTCGCCGCCGCCCTCACGATGTCCGCCTGCAGCTCGGATGACGGAGGTAGCACCGAGACCACCGCGAAGACCACGACGGCAACCACGACGACCGAGGTCGTTGCGGACTACCCGCCCGTCCCGACCCCGGAGGAACTGCAGGCCTCGCTCGACCGCGCGTTCGACGAGACCGTGCCCGCCGAGGAGAAGACCGACCTGGTGCAGGGCGCCGAGCTCGATCCCACCCTGATCGACCAGGTCGCCATCGCTGCGAAGCAGGCCGGTGCGGTGATCACCATCATCGACGTCAACGACAACGAGAACGGCACCGCCACCGCCGGCATCGAAACCCAGCTCGGCGACCAGGTCGCCACCGGCACCGTCGATTTCGTCGCGGAGGACGGTGTCTGGAAGCTGTCGAAGAACAACGCCTGCGGCATCGTCGCGGCCGCGCAGCTGCAGACCCCTGCCTGCCCCTGATATCCCTGCCCGACCCTGATACAAGGGTTAGGCACAGAACGGTGCCCTACGCGGATTTCCGCGTAGGGCACCGTTTTTCGCTGTTCGGACCCGCTCAGTTCTCGGGGGAGTGCCATTCCACGCGGTCGACCTGCGACTGCGCGAGCCGGGTGGTGACGTCGGGGTCGACGTAGACCTGGTCGCCCGACAGCACGAGTGTCCCCTCGACGGGCAACGGAAGCATCGGATCGAATGTCATGCTGCCTTCCCCGGCCATCGTGTAGTGCTCGATGTCGAGTTGGCCCTGTCCGTTGGGCAGCATCCACACCGAGCCCTGCGGTGTCTGCTCGACCCGGACGTCGACGGTGACGCGCTCGTCGTCGTCGGAGACCAGCGTGGCGGTGCTCACCTGGTCGATCGTGACGCCGGCGCTCATCACCTGCTGACGGATCTGCCACACCGCGCCCACGCCGATCTCGGCGTCCGGGAACGAGACCATGCGGTACACGGACTGATAGAACGCCTGCTCGATCGCGGAGCGGGCGACGTTCGCCGTTTCCACCGTCGGCGCCAATCGGAGTGCACTGATCGCACCGGTCGGGGCGACCGTCAGCCCGGCCCGGGAGCCGGCAGCGTCGGCGAGCGCCGACGCGAGCATCGGATCGGGCGACGTCCCTTCGCCGAGAACGATGTCGACGAGCGTGCTCGGCTGGGTGTCGGAGACCGCCTGCGTCACCGACGCGGCGAGGGGAAGGTTGAGTTCGGGAGTGGAGAAGTCCTGACGTGGCTCTTTGTCGATCTGCTGGAACACCTCCGAGCGGGTGGTCAGCACGACGTTCTGCTCGACGTCGGCCGGAGGTGCGAGCCGCACCACCGCGCGGGGCTCGCTGCCCGCCTCCAACACCGTGGTCGTCACCGCGGATACGGGCACCGTCACCTCGGAGGATGTCGCCGCGGATGTAGCAGGGGCGCCCTCCGAAGAATCGCCGCATCCGGTGACGAACGCGGCGAGGGAGAGAACGGCGGCGAGGGCACACGGCCTCGGGTGAGGGAATCTGGACAGCACAGGCACATCACCAGGGTAGCCACGGCGGGAGGGGTGACCGCTCACTCGTGCGGGTAGGGGATGATGTAAAGGTGACTGACGAAGCTTCCCGCCCCGATCCCGCGGGCGATCCCGCTGTGCCGAGGGCGGTGGAGACGCCCACGCCCGACGCGGTAGCGGCACCCCTGCCCGAGGCGGTAGCGGCCCCCCTGCCCGAGGCGGTAGCGGCACCCCTGCCCGACGCGGCAGAGGAACCCTTGGACGGCGCGGTGAAGTCCCCGGTCGGTCGTCGGGCGACCCGCGCCCTCTTCGTCCTCGCGTTCCTGATCTACGTGGCGGACCTCGTGACGAAGGTGCTCGCCGTCCGCTTCATCGATCCTGCCGATCCGGTGTCCATCGTCGGCGACACGGTGACGCTCACGCTCGTCCGTAATCCCGGTGCCGCGTTCTCCATGGCCACGGGCATGACCTGGCTGCTGACCATCGTCGCGATCGGCGTGGTCATCGGCGTGATCAAGATCGGGAGGACACTGCAGTCGCGCTGGTGGGCGCTGGGCCTCGGCCTGGTACTCGGCGGGGCGCTGGGCAACCTCACCGACCGCCTCTTCCGTTCCCCCGGCCCGCTGCAGGGTCACGTGGTGGACTTCGTGTCGGTCGGATGGTGGCCGGTGTTCAACGTCGCCGACTCCGCGATCGTGTGCGGAGCGATCCTCCTCGTCGCGCTGACCGTGTTCGGTATCGAGCCGAACGGCAGCAGGTCCACGAAATCCGACACCACCGGAAAGGAAAGCCGCCAGTGAGGGAAACCCGGTCGATGCCTGTACCCGACGGGCTCGACGGGATGCGTGTCGACGCCGGCCTCGCCCGCCTGCTCGGTTTGTCCCGTACCGCCGTCGCCGCACTCACCGAGGAGGGCGCCGTCCTCGTGGACGGGACGCCCGTCGGCAAGTCCGATCGTCTCTCGGCCGGGTCGTGGCTCGAGGTCGAACTCCCCGAGCCGCCGCGTCCGCTGACCATCGAGCCACAGCCCGTCGAGGGCATGGAAATCCTGTACGCCGACGACGACATCGTCGCGGTCGACAAGCCCGTCGGGGTGGCGGCGCACGCGAGCGTGGGGTGGACCGGGCCGACCGTCATCGGCGGTCTCGCAGCCGCAGGGTTCCGCATCTCCACGTCCGGTCTGCACGAACGGCAGGGCATCGTGCACCGTCTCGACGTCGGGACTTCGGGGGTGATGGTCGTGGCGACCTCCGAGCGGGCCTACACCGTGCTCAAACGCGCCTTCAAGCAGCGCACCATCGACAAGCGGTACCACGCGCTGGTGCAGGGCCACCCGGATCCGAGCAGCGGCACCATCGACGCACCCATCGGCCGGCACCGCAGCAGCGACTGGAAATTCACCGTGGCCGCGGACGGCAAGCCCAGCGTCACCCACTACGACACCATCGAAGCGTTCCAGGCCGCGAGCCTGCTCGACGTCCACCTCGAGACCGGCCGCACGCACCAGATCCGGGTGCACTTCTCGGCGTTGCGGCACCCGTGCTGCGGCGACCTCACCTACGGTGCCGACCCGCGCCTCGCGGCCAGGCTCGGTCTCGAGCGCCAGTGGCTGCACGCAAAGTCGCTGGGGTTCGCGCACCCGACCCAGGGGCAGTGGATCGAGATCGAGAGCAAGTACCCGGCCGATCTGGAACACGCACTCGACGTGCTCCGCAGCGCCTGACCGATGAGGCGCGCGCTCCCGTGGGCGGCTGTCGCCGTCCTCGTTCTCGCCGTGCTCGTCGCAGGGTGGCTCTCGCCCGTGCGGCCCGCCTCGGTACGGAGCGACGGCCTCGGTCCGGACAGCGGTGAACTCGTCGCCGACTATCTCGCACGCGCCGACGCGAGCCTTGCCGACGCGGAACGCGAACCGGACGCCCCGCACTGGGGCCTGATCTCGTTCGAGCGGGAGGTCGACACGGCCGCCGTCGCGGCTCTGCCCGGGCAACTGCGGATCGCGCAGGTGTTGTTTCGCGTTCCGATCGACCGAGTGCAGACGCCGCTCGTCCCGGTGGCCGTGTCGGCGCATCCGGAGGCGCTGCGCAAGGCTCCGCTCGTGGCGGCGGGACGGTTGCGTCTCCAGTCGTCCGGTCCCGACCGGGCCGCGCGGATCGCGGCGGTGTCGGCGGACCGGCTGGCCGCGGGCTGTGCCTGCGTCGTCGGCGTCGCGGTGCGGGGCACCGCCGCACAGTTGCGTGCCGCCGCCGACGACCCGGCAGTACGCGCGGTGGAAGTACTCCCGTCCGATGCCGTCGCGGGACGTTTCTCCCTGATCCCGCTGCTGCCCGAGCATGCCGAGACCGTCGTGCCCGGCCCGGACGACGCCGAACCCTGAGATCGTCCGCCCTCGGCGTGAGCCGGGATCGTCGCAGCCGTACGGTGTCCTCGTGAACCGCCCGACCGCTCCCGTTCTGCGCACAGGCGTGCTGTGCGGCCTCGGCGCATACCTGTCCTGGGGGCTTTTTCCCGCCTTCTTCGGGCTTCTCGCGCCGGCCGGTGCCATCGAGATCCTCGCGCACCGGGTGCTGTGGACGCTCGTGCTCATGGTCGTCGTGCTCGCCGTGATGGGCAGGCTCGGTTCGCTGCGCGGCCTGTCCCTGCGCACCTGGGCACTCGTCGCGGCGGCCTCGGCGGCGATCGCGGTCAACTGGGGCACCTACATCTACGGGGTCACGTCGGGGCGCGTCGTCGAAACCGCACTGGGGTACTTCATCAATCCGCTCGTGAGCGTGCTGTTCGGCGTGCTGTTCTTCCGCGAGCGGCTGCGGCCGGCCCAGATCGCTGCGCTCGTGCTCGCGGTGTGTGCGGTCCTGGTCATCACCGTCGATTACGGGCGGCCCCCGGTCCTGGCGCTGACGCTGGCGCTGTCGTTCGCGTTGTACGGAGTGATCAAGAAGGTCGTGCCACTCGACCCGAGGACATCGCTGGCGGGGGAGGGCGTGGTCGCGGCTCCGTTCGCGCTGGGATACGTGATCTTTCTCGCTGTGACGGGGACCGGCACCTTCATCGGTTTCGGCGCGGGTCACACCGCTTTGCTGATGTCCGCCGGGGTGGTCACCGCCGTGCCGTTGCTGTTGTTCGGGGCTGCCGCCCAACGCGTTCCGCTGGCTACGCTGGGGATGTTGCAGTACCTGACGCCCAGCCTGCAGATGGCGTGGGGGGTACTCGTGCTCCACGAGGACATGCCGGCGTCGCGGTGGATCGGTTTCGTCCTGATCTGGGTGGCCCTTGTGGTGTACAGCACCGACGCGCTGATCCGGTCGCGTCGTGGGCGCGCCGCGGTCAAGGCTGTCGGTAGCTCGGCTTAGACTCGTCGGTGCCCACAGACATCCCGGGAGAGGCACGCGTGGCTGACTCGTTCGTTCATCTGCACAACCACACCGAGTACTCGATGCTCGACGGCGCCGCCAAGGTCGGCCCGTTGTTCGCCGAGGCGCAGCGGCTGGGGATGACGGCCGTCGGCATGACCGACCACGGAAACATGTACGGCGCCAGCGAGTTCTACAACGTCGCCAAGAAGTACGACATCAAGCCCATCATCGGTATCGAGGCATACGTCGCGCCCGGCTCCCGCTTCGACACCAAGCGTGTCAAGTGGGGCGACCCGAGCCAGAAGTCCGACGACGTCTCCGGCTCGGGTGCCTATACCCACATGACGATGGTCGCGGAGAACGCCACCGGCCTGCGGAACCTGTTCAAGTTGTCCTCCCTGGCCTCGATCGAGGGCCAGTTGGGCAAGTGGGCGCGCATGGACGAAGAACTCATCGCGTCGCACGCCGAGGGCATCATCGCCACCACCGGCTGTCCGTCGGGCGAGATCCAGACCCGCCTGCGGCTCGGCCACGACCGCGAGGCCCTCGAGGCCGCAGCGAAGTGGCAGGAGATCTGGGGCAAGGACAACTTCTTCCTCGAACTGATGGATCACGGTCTGTCCATCGAACGCCGGGTCCGTGAGGGCCTGCTCGAGATCGGCAACAAGCTCGGTATCCCGCCGCTGGCCACCAACGACTGCCACTACGTGACCAAGGACGCCGCGGAGAACCACGAAGCGCTGCTGTGCATCCAGACCGGCAAGACGCTCTCCGATCCCACCCGGTTCAAGTTCGACGGTGACGGCTACTACCTCAAGTCCGCCGACGAGATGCGCGCCATCTGGGACGCCGAGGTGCCCGGCGCGTGCGACAACTCGGTGCTGATCGGCGAACGCGTGCAGCCGTACGACGACGTGTGGACCCACCGCGACCGCATGCCGATCTTCCCGGTGCCCGAAGGCCACACCCAGGAGAGCTTCCTGCGCCACGAGGTGATGCGCGGACTCGACCGCAGGTTCCCGTCCGGCCCGCCGCAGGAGTACCTCGCACGCGCCGACTACGAGATCGGCGTCATCAACGAGATGGGCTTCCCGGCCTACTTCCTCGTCGTCGGCGACCTGATCAATCACGCTCGGGAGGTCGGTATCCGGGTCGGACCCGGTCGTGGTTCGGCCGCGGGTTCGCTCGTCGCCTACGCGATGGGCATCACCAACATCGATCCCATCCCGCACGGACTGCTCTTCGAGCGATTCCTCAACCCCGAGCGCGTGTCGATGCCCGATATCGATATCGACTTCGACGACCGCCGCCGCGGCGAGATGGTGCGGTACGCCTCGGAGAAGTGGGGCACCGACAAGGTGGCGCAGGTCATCACGTTCGGCACCATCAAGACCAAAGCTGCGATCAAGGACTCCGCCCGAGTGCAGTTCGGGCAGCCCGGTTTCGCCATCGCGGACCAGATCACCAAGGCGCTGCCGCCGCCGATCATGGCAAAGGACATCTCGGTGTCCGGCATCACCGATCCGAGCCACGAGCGGTACAAGGAAGCCGTCGAGGTGCGCGCGCTGATCGACTCGAACCCCGACGTGCGGAAGATCTACGAGACCGCGAAAGGTCTCGAAGGCCTGATCCGTAACGCGGGCGTGCACGCCTGCGCGGTGATCATGTCGTCCGAGCCGCTGATGGACGCGATCCCGCTGTGGAAGCGTGCGCAGGACGGCGCGATCATCACCGGCTGGGACTACCCGTCGTGCGAGGCCATCGGCCTGCTCAAGATGGACTTCCTCGGGCTGCGCAACCTCACCGTGATCGGTGACGCGATCGAGAACATCAAGGTCAACCGCGGGATCGATCTCGATCTCGACACTCTTCCGCTCGAAGACCCGGCGACCTACGAACTCCTCGCGCGCGGCGACACCCTCGGCGTGTTCCAGCTCGACGGCAGCGCCATGCGCGATCTGCTGCGCCGGATGCAGCCCACCGGCTTCGAGGACATCGTCGCCGTCCTGGCGTTGTATCGCCCCGGCCCGATGGGCATGAACGCCCACAACGACTACGCCGACCGTAAGAACGGCCGGCAGCAGGTCACCCCGATTCATCCCGAGCTAGAGGAACCGCTCAAGGAGATCCTCTCCGACACCTACGGTCTGATCGTCTACCAGGAGCAGATCATGCAGATCGCTCAGAAGGTGGCCGGTTATTCGCTCGGGCAGGCCGACATCCTCCGGCGCGCCATGGGTAAGAAGAAGCTCTCGGTGCTCGAGGAAGCGTATGCGGGCTTCCGGGAAGGCATGCTGAAGAACGGCTTCTCCGAGCCGGCGATCAAGGCCCTGTGGGACACGATCCTCCCGTTCGCGGGTTACGCGTTCAACAAGTCGCACGCAGCCGGCTACGGTCTCGTCTCCTTCTGGACGGCGTACCTGAAGGCGAACTACCCCGCCGAGTACATGGCGGGTCTGCTCACCTCGGTCGGCGACGACAAGGACAAGGCCGCGATCTACCTGTCCGACTGCCGCAAGATGGGCATCACCGTGCTGCCCCCCGACGTCAACGAGTCGCACACCAACTTCATGTCGGTGGGTGAGGACATCCGGTTCGGGCTCGGCGCGGTGCGCAACGTGGGCACCAACGTCGTGGCATCGATCATCAAGGCCCGTGAGGAGAAGGGGAGGTTCACCGACTTCTCCGACTACCTCGACAAGATCGACACGGTCGCCTGCTCGAAGAAGGTCACCGAATCTCTCATCAAGGCAGGCGGTTTCGATTCGCTCGGGCATCCCCGTAAGGGATTGATGCTCGTGCACGCCGACGCGATCGACGCGGTGATGAGCACCAAGAAGGCCGAGGCCATCGGCCAGTTCGACCTGTTCGGCGGCGCCGACGCCGACGAGTCGGTCGCGTCGGTGTTCAACGTGAAGATCCCCGACGAGGAGTGGGACAGCAAGCATCGTCTCGCGCTCGAACGCGAGATGCTCGGTCTCTACGTCTCGGGGCATCCCCTCAACGGTGTCGAGCACGTACTCGCCGCCCAATCCGACACGCACATTCCGGCGATCCTCGAGGGCGGGTTCAAGGACGGTACGCAGGTCACCGTCGGCGGCATCCTCGCGTCGGTGAACCGGCGCATCAACAAGAACGGTCTCGCGTGGGCGTCGGCTCAGCTCGAAGACCTCACCGGCGGCATCGAGGTGCTCTTCTTCCCGCAGGCCTACGCCGTCTACGGCATGGACGTCGTCGAGGACTCGGTTGTGCTCGTCAAGGCGCGGGTCTCCGTCCGCGACGACCGCATCTCGTTGATCGCCAACGACCTCGCCGTACCCGACCTGTCCCAGATCGGGGTCGCGAAACCGGTGTCGGTGTCGATGCCGACACGGCTGTGCACTCCCGACAAGGTCGGGGCGCTGAAGAATGTGCTCACGAGGCATCCGGGGACGGCCGATGTGAACGTGCGACTGATCACGGGGAGCAAGGTCACGGTGCTCCGACTCGACGACAGCCTGCGCGTCGAACCGTCGTCCGCACTGATGGGTGACCTGAAGGCGCTGCTCGGTCCCAGCTGTCTGGCGACCTGACCGGGGTGGGGGCGCGGTACCGGGGCAGTCCCGTCCGGACAGTTACGAGCGCCGGTGATACGCCCGGCGGACCCACCAGACGAGCGTGGTGGCTGCTGCGGCAGTGAGCACCGCGGTCTGTGCGGTGCCGGTGAGGACGAGCAGCGCCACGAGTACCAGGAACCCGACTGCGAGGGCCTCGAGTTTGTACATCGGCCATGCGGAACCGGCGATGTCGATGTGGCTGTCGCGCGCAGCGTCACGGGTCGGCGACTCGAGTGTCGTCATCGCACCTCCTGCGGGTCGGGAAAGCCTTCTGTCAGGGTAGTCGCATCCGAGAATTCGGGTCAACGAACTTTCGGACGGACGTGTGGCGGATCACGGGAACGTGTTCACTGGGTGCATGCCCCTTACCGGAGAATATGAACCCAGCCCCTCGTCCTGGGCGGCCGATCAGGTCGCGACCTACGAGTCGTCGGGCGGTACCGAGGGCACCACCCTCGGCGGCAGGCCTGTGGTGATCCTGACAACTCGCGGTGCCAAGACCGGCAAGCTGCGCAAGACCCCGTTGATGCGGGTCGAACACGACGGCACGTATGCCGTCGTCGCCTCGCTCGGGGGCGCTCCCAAGAATCCGGTGTGGTACTACAACGTCGTCGCAGATCCGCACGTCGAATTGCGCGACGGCACCGAGGTCTACGACATGATCGCCCGCGAAGTGCACGGTGACGAGAAGGCGCTGTGGTGGGAGCGGGCGGTCGAGGCGTACCCCGACTACGCCGACTATCAGACCAAGACGGAGCGTGCCATCCCCGTTTTCGTCCTCGAGCGGACCTAGCACGATGGCCGGGCGCACCGTCGCGGACCAGCTTGTGGCTCAGCTCGTCGATGCCGGCGTCCGCCGGATCTACGGCATTGTGGGCGACAGCCTCAATCCGGTCGTCGATGCGGTGCGCCGCACCGGCGGCGCCGCCCGGGGTGGCATCGACTGGATCCACGTGCGCCACGAGGAGGCGGCCGCGTTCGCGGCGTCGGCCGACGCGCAGATCACCGGTGAACTGGCTGTGTGCGCAGGTTCCTGCGGTCCGGGAAACCTCCACCTGATCAACGGGCTGTACGACGCCCACCGGTCGGGCGCCCCTGTCCTGGCGATCGCGTCCCACATCCCGTCGACGCAGATCGGAACGGCCTATTTCCAGGAGACCCACCCTGACCGGTTGTTCGTCGAATGCTCGGCCTATACCGAATTGATCGGCGCGGCCGCGCAAGCGCCGCGCGTCGTGCACAGCGCGATGGCGCATGCCCTGGCAGCCCCGGGTGTGGCGGTGGCGATCCTGCCCGGCGACATCGCCGCGCTGCCTGCGGCTGGTACGGCACCGCGCCTCGTCCGCACGGGCGCACCCACGCTCGTTCCCGATCCCGCCGACGTCCATGCGCTCGCCGAGGCCGTCAACGCAGCGGACAAGATCGCGATCTTTGCCGGCGAAGGGGTGCGGGGAGCGCGCGAGGAGTTGCTCGCGCTCGCCGATACGGTCGCGGCGCCGATCGGGCACAGCCTGCGCGGTAAGGAATGGATTCAGTACGAGAACCCGTTCGACGTGGGAATGACCGGCCTGCTCGGATACGGCGCCGCACACGACGGTATGCACGGTGCGGATCTGCTGCTGCTCATCGGTACCGATTTCCCGTACGACCAGTTCCTTCCCGATGTCCGGACCGCCCAGATCGACATCGATGCCGCGAGGCTGGGCCGCCGCACCGAGCTTTCGCTCGCGGTGCACGGGGACGCGGCCGCAACCATGCGTGCCCTGCAACCCCTGATCCAGCGCAAGACCGACCGGGGATTTCTGGAACACACCCTCCAGCGGCATCGCGATCTGATGGAGAAAGTCGTCGGGGCGTACACGACACCGGTGGGCCAGCGAAAGCCCATCCATCCCGAGTATGCGGCCTCGATCCTCGACGACGTCGCAGCGGACGACGCGGTGTTCACAGCGGACACCGGGATGTGCAACGTGTGGTCCGCCCGGTACCTGAACCCGAACGGCCGACGGCGATTTCTGGCGTCGGCCCTGCACGGTTCGATGGCCAACGCATTGCCGCACGCGATCGGCGCACAGATCGCCGCACCCGGACGGCAGGTCGTGTCCGTGAGCGGCGACGGCGGACTGGCGATGCTGCTCGGGGAACTGATAACGGTGGCGATGCACCGGCTTCCCATCAAGATCGTCTTGTTCGACAATTCGACCCTCGGGATGGTCAAACTCGAAATGCTGGTCGACGGTCTCGCGGACTTCGGGGTCGACGTCCCGGCGGTGGACTATGCGAAGGTGGCCGACGCGCTGGGGTTCTTCACCCGCCGCGTGGAAGATCCGGGCGACGTGGAGCACGCGCTGCGGGATGCGTTCGCCCAGCCGGGACCGGCGCTGATCGATGTGGTCACCGACCCACGAGCGTTGTCGCTCCCGCCGACGATCACCGGAGAACAGGTCAAGGGCTTCGCCCTGGCCATGTCGAAAGTCGTCATGAACGGGGGAGTGGGCGAAGCCGTGCAGATGGCGAAGTCGAACCTTCGCAACGTGCCGAGGCCGTCGCAGTTCGGCTCCTGACCGGGGCGTCCCGTGGCGTCCGAGAGGCGCGGGTGGGGGTCCCGCGTTGTCGCGCAACCACAGGTAGTGGCAGCATTGACCGGTGACCTCCACCGCGCGAACAGCAGAACCGACACACGAGACGACCGTGCCCAGCGCGGCTGACATCGATGCGGCTGCCGAGCGAATTTCCGCGGTCGTCGCCCCGACCCCCCTCGAACCGAACCCCCGTCTGTCCGCGCTGACCGGCGCCCACGTCTACCTCAAACGCGAGGACCTCACGCGGGTGCGGTCGTTCAAGTTGCGCGGCGCCTACAACGCAATGGCTCAACTCGACGCCAGCGAGCGTGCGGCCGGGGTGGTCACCGCGAGCGCCGGCAACCATGCGCAGGGTGTGGCATACGCCTGCCGCGCGATGGGAATCACCGGCCGTATCTACGTTCCGACGCGCACCCCGAAGCAGAAGCGCGACCGTATCCGTGCGCACGGTGGTGATTTCGTCGAGCTCATCGGTGTCGGCGACACCTTCGACGCGGCGGCCGCCGCGGCCGCCGCAGATGTCGCGCGGACCGGCGCGACGATGATCCCGCCGTTCGACGACGCGCGTACCGCAGCCGGGCAGGGCACCATCGCCCGCGAAATCCTGGAACAGTTGCACGGAGACCTCGACGTGCTCATCGTGCCGGTCGGCGGAGGCGGACTCATCGCCGGACTCGCGGCGTACCTGCGCGAACGATCGCCGCACACATCCATCGTCGGTGTCGAGCCTGCCGGTGCGGCGTCGATGACCGCTGCGCTGGTCGCGGGTGGTCCGGTGACGTTGCCGGAGGTCGAACCGTTCGTGGACGGCGCCGCGGTCAAACGGATCGGTGATCTTCCGTACGCCGTGGTCTCCCGTCTCGGCGCGGAGGTCGTCACCCACTCGAACCTTCCGCTCGTGGCCGCGCTGCGCCGGGAGGGTCTCGGCAGCGGGCCGTTCGGGTTGGCGCAGGTCGACGAGGGAGCGATCTGCACCGCCATGCTCGAGCTGTACCAGAACGAAGGAGTCATCGCGGAGCCTGCCGGCGCGCTGGCAGTGACCGCGCTCGAGTCACTCGCGGTGCAGCCGGGAGCCAATGTCGTGTGCCTGGTGTCCGGTGGCAACAACGACGTCTCGCGCTACGGCGAGATCATCGAGAGGTCGCTCGTGCACCGTGGTCTCAAGCACTACTTCCTCGTGGATTTCCCGCAGGAGCCCGGATCGTTGCGCCGGTTCCTCGACGAGGTGCTCGGCCCCGACGACGACATCACCCTGTTCGAGTACGTCAAGCGCAACAACCGCGAGACGGGTGCGGCGCTGGTCGGTATCGAACTCGGTGCGGCAGAGAATCTTTCGTCTCTGCTTCATCGGATGGACGCGTCGCCTGTCGAGGCGCAGCGGCTCGAGCCCGGGTCGCCGGCCTACCGTTATCTGACGTAGGCCGGCGTCCCCGCCGACGGAGATTTCTCGTCAGACGAGCGGTTCCGATCGGGTCGCGCCGGTACGGGATTCGAGAATCACGAAGGAATGTCCCGGCACGAGCACTGCGGATTCGGTGCGATTGACGGTCGGTTCGTCCCACCACAGGATGGGGCGCCCTCCGACCGGTACCGTCACCGGATCCGGTCCGAGATTGCACACCACTCGTAATGCCCCACGGTACAAGGTGATCCAGCGTTCCTCTTCGTCGTAGGTGACGTGGAGATGCTCGAGCCACGGATCGCTGACTTCTGCCCGCGCGCGGCGCAGCGCGATCAGCTCCCGGTAACAGTCCAGCAGTCGTGCGTGCTCGGGTGCGGTGCGCTCGTCCCAGTTCAGTTTCGAGACCTCGAAGGTGGCCGGATCCTGCGGATTGGGAACGTCCTCGGTGTTCCACCCGTGTTCACCGAACTCCCGGCGCCGGCCCTCCACGACCGCCGCGGCGAGTTCCGGTTCGGGATGCGAGGTGAAGTAGCGGAACGGTGTACCGGCACCCCATTCTTCGCCCATGAACAGCATCGGCGTATACGGCGAGGTGAGGACGAGAGCAGCCCGAACGGCGAGCTGCCCCGCGTCGAGATAGGCACCGGGCCGGTCGCCGAGCGCCCGGTTGCCGATCTGGTCGTGGGTGCACGTGTAGGCGACCAGTGAACTCGCGGGCGTGCGGCGGATATCGAGGGGCCGACCGTGTATCCGCCCGCGGAACGTCGAATACGTTCCGGCATGGAAGAACCCGTGTCCCAGTGTCTGCGCCAGGCATTCGAGAGTCCCGAAATCGCCGTAGTAGCCCTGACGTTCCCCCGACACGGCGGTGTGGATCGCATGGTGGATGTCGTCGGCCCACTGTGCTTGCAACCCGTACCCGCCACCGGAGCGCGGGGTGATCATGCGGGGATCGTTGAGGTCGCTCTCGGCGATGAGGCTCAGTGGGCGTCCGAGATGCGTGGAGAGACGGAATGTTTCGACCGCCAGTTCCTCCAGAAGGTGGGTCGCGGTGTGGTCGAGGAGGGCGTGAACCGCGTCGAGCCGGAGCGCGTCGATGTGGAAGTCCCGGAACCAGCGGAGTGCGTTGTCGAGGATGTACCTGCGGACCTCGCCGGAGTCCGTGCCGTCGAGATTGATGCTGTCGCCCCAGATGCCCGGGGCGGGCGCCACATACGGGCCGAACCTGCCGAGATAGTTGCCCGACGGGCCGAGATGGTTGTAGACCACGTCCAGCGCCACCGCGATACCTCGCGCGTGCGCAGCGTCGACGAAACGTTGCAGTGCGGCCGGGCCGCCGTAGGGCTCGTGCACCGCGTACCACAACACACCGTCGTAGCCCCATCCATGGGGACCGTTGAAGGCGTTGACCGGCATGAGTTCGACGAAGCCGACACCGAGATCGGCGAGTTCGTCGAGCCGGCCGATCGCCGCGTCGAGCGTGCCCTCCTCGGTGAACGTGCCGATGTGAAGTTCGTAGAGGACGCTGCCCGGGAGTTGCCGGCCGGTCCACAACCGGTCGGACCACCCGCCGGGGTCGACGGCATGGAGTTGTGACAGACCGTGCACCCCGTCGGGTTGCCTCGGAGAGCGGGGGTCCGGGAGCACCGTGTCGGTGTCGCCGTCGAGGACGAAGCCGTATCGGGCGTCGGGAGGGACGTCGACTTCGGCACGCCACCACCCTCGCCTGTCACGCTCCATGGGATGAAGAGCCTCGTCGGCGTACAACTGCACTGATGATGGGATCGGGGCCCAGACCTCGAAGGTATGCACCACACCAGCATGCCGTGTGTTCGCCTGCGGTGCAGCGTGTCACCTACGCCGGGACCGATTTCGGCGCGTCGGCGCTGCACCCGGTGCTGCTAGGGTGATCGTGATGTCCGAGCCCGTCCGAAGAACCTACAGCTCGCCGCTCAGAGAAGAAGCGGCGCGCCGGACCAGGGCCGCGATCCGCGGTGCAGCGGCGCGCCTCTTCGTTCGCGACGGATACGTGAGCACCACGGTGCGGCACATCGCCGAAGAGGCAGGTGTCGCGGTGCGGACCGTCTTCACCGCCTACCCCGGTGGAAAGGCAGATCTGTTTCGCGAAGCCCTCGACGAAGCCGTCGCAGGCCCCGGCGACACGTCGGCAACTCAGGGGCGTCCCACCGTGCGGCGACCCGGTGACCGCCCGATGACCGAGGCCGACCTGATCGTCGAGCGGGTCGTCGACTACGGCGCCGAGATGCTCGAACGTGCCGGCGGGCTCCTCATGACTTCCGTCGAGTCGTCGGGGGCCGACCCCGATATGCGCCGGTTCGCGGAAGAAGACGCACGTGCGACCGCCGACAACGCGCGCACCATCGCGGAAGGCCTGTACGAGGGCGGCTGGCTGCGTCCCGACATCACCGCCGAGCACGCCGCCGACGTGCTGTACACACTCATCTCGCCGCAGGTGCACTCGCTGTTACGCCGTGATTGTGGATGGGACATCGCGCATTACCGCTCGTGGCTCGCGTCGACGCTCCGTGCGACACTTCTCCGCTGACCGGGTCTACCGGCCACCGTCGGCGTCGAGGTAGAGCCAGTCGCCGTTCTCCCGCACGAACCGGCTGTGCTCGTGCATCGAGTCGGACACTCCTGCGTGCGTCCAGTGGGCGCGGAACTCGACGGTGCCTTCCGCGTGGAGGAAACCCCCGCCGGTAGTGTGCAGGATTTCCAGACCGGTCCAGTGTTGTCCGGGATCCAGGTCGAGGCGTGCGGGCCGGGTGGACGGGTGCCAGGTGCGACGGAGATAGTCGACATCGCCGAGGACGAACGCGGTGTACCGCGACCGCATCAGTTGTTCGGCGGTCGGTGCGCTGCGCCCGGCGAGAAATACTCCGCAGCATTCGCCCAGGGGGATACCGCGCCCGCACGGGCACGCGGTGTCGGCGGAATGCACAGAATTCTGACGGCGTCGGACCATCGCGCCATTGTCCCACTGCCGCAGATCCCTCACCGAGGGGCGTGTGGTGGTGCAGAATGCCGACCATGCACGCTCAGCGATACGTCGGGGTGGTCGGACCGGGTGAGGCCACGCCCGAGCAGCGACGGATCGCCCGCACGCTGGGCGGTCTGCTCGCGGGGCGCCGCGCGATCGTGGTGACCGGGGGATTGGGCGGGGTGATGGCCGCGGCGTCCCGGGGCGCGATCGAGGCGGGCGGCACCACCGTCGGATTCCTCCCCGGTGACGATCGTGCCGACGGCAATCCGTATCTGACGGTGGCGATCCCCACCGGACTGGGCGAGATGCGTAACGCGCTTCTCGTCCGCAGTTGTGACGCTCTCGTGGTCGTCGGCGGCAGTTGGGGGACGATGAGTGAAATCGCGCTCGCGGTGCGAACGGGTGTGCCTGTCTTCTCCGTCGGCGGATGGAAGATGCCCGCTGGTGGCGTGCTCGACGTCGAATCTCCGGCCGAGGCGGTGGAGTGCGTGCACGCGCTGCTGTGGCGCCAAGAACCCCGGTAAGGCGCGCAGCACCGGCCATCCGATGGGATGGCCGGTGCTGCAACGGATGCCGAGAGGAGACGGCGCCGTGTTTCCTGGTCCGGTACGGACGTCTACGAGTTCGCGAGTTCGTAACGCCGGCGGTACTCGCTCTTGGACGTCTCGCTGATGTCGACGTCCGTGGCCCGGGCGCGCAGAGCACCGACCGTCGCCTGCTCACGAGGGATGTGGGCGAACGGGTCCCAATCGAAGAACCGCGCGGCGTTACCGAAGGTGATCTTGTCGATCTCCTCGTCGGTGCACTCGGAGGCGACCAGTTCCTCCATGAGCATCTCGGGGGAGTTCGGCCACGTCGAGTCCGAGTGCGGGTAGTCGCATTCCCACGCGATGGTGTCGATGCCCAAGTGGTTGCGGTTGTTCAGGCCGCTCGGCTCGGTGATGTAGCACGCCAGGAAGTTCTTGCGCCACACGTCCGTCGGGGTCATACCCGTGGGCAGGAAGCTCACTCCCGTCCACGACTGGTTGACGATGTGCCGCTCGAGACGGTCGAGCCACGGAGCCACCCAGCCCACGCCGCCCTCGCTCATGGCGAATTTGAGGTCCGGGAACTTCCGGAAGACCCCGCTCAGCATGACGTCGTTCGCGGCGATCGTGGAGATGAGCGGCGTCAGCACCATCATGTCGTCGATGTTGAAGCCTTCGGGCCGCTTGACCAGGCTGAAGCCGCCACCGATGTGCAGGCTGAGCACGATGTTGTGGTCGACGCAGGCCTTGAAGATCGGGTCCCAGTAGCCGGACTTGAAGTCCGGGTAACCTTCGCCGACACCGTAGGGAGTTTCGGGGATGCTGATCGAGCGGCAGCCCATGGCGGCGAGTCGCGCGATCTCCTTGACGGATTCGTCGACGTCGAAGAACGGGATGATGCCGAGCGGGATGAATCGTCCCGGGTGGGCGTTGGGGACCTCACCGACGACCCAGTCGTTGAACGCCTTACAGGCGGCGAGGGACAGTTTCTTGTCGGGAAGGCTCGCCAGGTGGGTGCCGGCGAAGCCGGGGAAGGTGGCGAACAGTGTGGCGGCGAGGGTGCCGTTGGCATCCATATCGCGGACGCGCATGTCCATGTCGTAGACGCCGGGACGCATTTCGGCGTATCCGGTGGGGTCCATGCCCCATTCGCTCTTGGGCCAGGAGACGACGGCGTTGAGGCCGGAGCTTCCCACGACCTTGTCCTGGAACAGCCAGGCTTGCACGTTGGGATTGCGCGGATGGGCGGTCAGGCGCGGTGCCTGGTCCATCAGGCTCTTGGGGAAATACTTTTCGAAGATGTCAGCCGGTTCCACGACGTGGTCGTCGATGCTGATCATCACCATGTCATCAATGTTCATTTGGGTCCGTTCCTCTCCTGTCCTGCGCGGTGAGCGCTCGCAGCGATCCCGGTCACACAAGAGAATATCGCTTCCATGCACGAGAATCGGGTTCAACACTACTGAAAATGGTGCTTCTTGGGAATCCTCGGCCGCCGGAGGTCGGGTTGGCCGTCGTTCCGGTAGGGGAGGTGGGTCCGGGGGAATGTCCGGCGCCCGCTCACCGCGCTGTCCCGTGCCGATAGGTTCCCCTTCGATGAATTCGCTGAAATGCCAGTTCAGCGACAGTTTTCGGGGCCGAAGACGCTAGGATCGGCCGCATGGTCCGGCACCGTCGACGAGGATGTTCCGCGGTGCGGCAGAGGAGGTCGTGGGGCAGACGAGGTCACCCGGCGAGAGGCAGCCGGTTCCGGGGGTCAGGGAGGACGTAGTGGTGGCGCAGAGCGGAAGAGTTCCCCCTGCCGGTCGAGGACAGCGATCCGGCGACGGGGGCCGAGCGGTGGGCCGACTGGACAGCGGAGCAGAAGTGGGAGACGGCTCGGACGGTGCGGGACCCGGATCGGTGGCGGACGCAGAACGTCCGGCCGAACCCGATTGCGGTGCGTTGCTGAGAACGCCTCGGCGACCGAGCAGCTCTGTGGTCTCGACGGTGACGACCGGCCTGACGCCGCGGATCTCGTCTCCCTCGGCGAGCGCCTGACCGGCCTCCGCGTGCAGTGGCGTGAGCTGCACGACCTGGAAGCTCGACTCCGCAGCGAATTACACGCCTCGGGCATCGAGCCGGAGGTTGTGCCGAAGCGGGCGGTGCGTGACATCGCAACGGCCCGACCTTCCTGGCGGGAGCACCCGGTCACCGCCCGTCAATTGCAGATCCTCGAACGGCTCGAAGCCGAGACGGATGCGACGTTTCCGGCTGGGGCGACCAGCACCCGTGGCCAGGCCTACGACCTGATCGCCTCGTTGCTGGCCGGCAACATCCCGCAGGCGCAGATCAGGGACCGGCTCGCAGGACCGCTGTTCATGTTCGGCCCCGAGCCACTCCCGACCGCACCTCCGACCAGGACACCCGCGCCGGTAGCAACCGTGCCGAGGTCGAAAGCCGTGCCGGGGCGCCGTTACGACACCGCACGGTACGTGCTGACACGCCCGCTGACAGCGCGCAGCCCGCTCGACTGCCTCGACGAACCGGACGCGGAGGCCGACGCCGTAGCGAAGTCCGAAGTCGACCGCCCCGACCGGTTCTTCTCATGGGCGGACGGGCAGTTCAAGGTCATGCTGTTGGTCGCCCTGGCCGACCTGATGACCGATCGTGCATTCCGCGACGACACGTTCGTCGTCTTCAGGGCGATGCTCGAAGACCCGAGAGCCTGGGGGGAACTCGGCCACTACGCCGCCGAGGCGTTGTGGGAATCCCGCACCGGCCGGCCGGTGCAGAGCCCGGTCACCGCTGAGGTGACCGACACGATCGTCGAGGCGCGCACCGGTCCGGCACGAGCCGTCGAAGAGCACTTCCTCGACACCGTCCGCCGCGCACTCGACGCGCGGGCGTCTGCACTTCTCGACACCGTCGAGCAGCGCAGCCGACACATCGACGCGATTCAGGACGGTATCGACCAGGCCGCAATCGTCGAGGTCGAGAAGTGGTCGACGAGGGGCCGCACCGCTTACGACCCGGCCGACCCGCTGATGCTGCCGCAACCCGACGTCGACCCGCAGGTCGCCGCCACGATCTCGAAGGTGCGCAACCGCACGGCACGCCAAGCGATCCGCGACCAGTGGTTCCACGGCGTCGAGCTGGCGCGATTCGAATACACCACCGAGGCGCGGCACGCTCTCATCGCCGATGTCGCAGTCGACCCTCGGCTCGTCGATCGGGTCGGGGGACGTCGTCCGGATTATCTGTCGGCCGTCGTCGGTGACTACGCCAGAGTCTTGATCGCCGAAGCTGCCCGCGGTGCATCGCCCTTGCGGCAGTCCGCGGCGAAGGCTCTGCTCGGGGACCATCATCCGCTGCCGATCGAAATGTTCGAACTGGCCTATGCCCAATGGGACCGCATCCACGGACCGGAACCGACCTGGGACGAGGCTGTCGCCGGTGAGTGGACGGCCTGGATGACGATGCAGTTGCGGCGTGATCCGCTGATCGGCTCGTGGGCGGGGCTGCCGATGTCGCCGCGCGCGCCGATGATCGAGATCGGCGTCGAGACCGCCTTTGCGGTCGTCGCCGAAGAACGCCCCGATCTGGTCGATGCGACCTCGGACATTCCGCGTGCGCGTCTGGCTGCCGAGCTGCGCGGGAACATCATCCCGAATCTGCCTGCACCCGACAGGCCGGATACCTCCGCATCGTTCACCGATGCCGGTGGATACTGTGCGTTGCGCTTGATCGACCATGTGGAGTCCGAGCGCCGCTACTTCCCGGTCCTCGGATGGGACTACACGCTCGACGGCGGTGCCTCGTTCACACAATGCGGCCACAATGCTCGGGTGGCGCTCGGCGCGATACTCGAGGCACGCGACAAGCCGGTGCCGGACTGGATCGAGCGCGTCTACCGCCCCTACGCCCAGGCTGATCCCACCTCATGACCGGGGTTACCGATTACGCCCGGAACGACGAATCGCAACGCGATCGCGGAATTGGTTGAAGAAGAGGGGCTTTCACCGATCGCAGGCACGGGCACGGCAGTGCTTGCGCGGAACCGGATTGCACTGCGCCGCAGTAGGATTCCTCCGGTAGATTCACTATCCCTTCGTGAAGAATGACGTTCTGTAATGAGAGAACATTAGTATTACGCCCACGTATCCGCAAGGATTTCCGGGGAGTTACTTTCCGAGTCGCCGAATTGCTTGGTGCCGTTGACAAATGGCCGATGCTCCATGACAGTGGGCGTGCACCGGGCGGCTTTGCTCCTCGAACCCGGTGCGATGTCATCTGTTTTGTCGGGCGCGCAGCGCTCGAATCGAGTTCTGTCGATCCGTTGCACTGCGCATGGGTGGATGTGTGCGCGTGTGGTTCGGGTCGCCCCTTGTTCCTCACGTCGAGAGGTCCCCATGTTCCGACCCCACCGCTTCCTACCCGCGATCGCGGCGGCCTGCGCCGCTGCCCTTCTGCTGACCTCCTGTGGCGGCGCCGAATCCGGCAACGTCGCCTCCGCGGCAGGCGCCGATGCCGGCGACCCTGTAGCGGGCGGCACCCTCCGCACGATCCAGATGGGCGAGCCGCGCAGCCTGGATCCCGCCGCACTCTCCAATACCTGGGCGCACCAGCCCGTGCTCGGCAACGCGCTCTACGGAACGCTGATGATCAACAATCTCGACACCCTCGACATCGAGTACAAGATGGCGACCGACTTCGCCACCACGGACGGGGGAGCGACCTTCGACCTCGTCCTGCGCCCCGGGCTGACGTTCACGGACGGCACACCGCTCGACGCGGCTGCGGTCAAGTTCAACTGGGACCGGCTGCGCGACCCCGCGCTCGGATCGACCGCGATCCGGCAGGCCGCACAGGTGGCGTCTTCGGAGGTCGTCGATCCGACCACACTGAGGATTGCTCTGGCGGCACCCAATCCGCATTTTCCGCAGGGCATGCTCACTACCTCGATGAACTGGATCGCCTCGCCGGCCGCACTGCAGAAGGGAGCGGCGGAGTTCGACCGTGAGCCTGTGGGCGCCGGGCCGTTCTCCTTGGAGAACTGGGTGCGGGGTGACTCGATCGATCTGGTGAAGAACCCGGACTTCTGGGACGCTCCCAAGCCGTACCTCGACAAGCTCACCGTCCGCACCGTGGCCGACAACTCCCAGCGGTTCAACATGATCTCCACCGGCGGCGCCGATCTGTCTCTCGAAGCGAGCTGGGGAACTCTGGCCAAGGCGGACGCAGCGGGTATCCCCGCCGAGGTCGTACCCGCAGGTGGCGGTCAGATCATGATCATGAACTCGGCGCGCGCGCCCTTCGACGATGTGCGGGCCCGCCGGGCGGTATCCCTGGCAGCAGACCTCGACGCCCTCAACAGCGTCGTCTTCAACGGCGAGGGTGAGATCCCCGAGACCCTGTTCCCCGAGGGCTCCCCGTACTTCGCCGACATCCCGCTCGCGACGAGCGACAAGGAGACCGCGCAGCAACTGTTCGACGAACTGGCAGCAGAAGGCAAGCCGGTTTCGTTCACCTTCATGTCCTACCCCACGCAGGAAACGAAGGCGGCCGCCGAGTCGCTGCAGGCGCAACTCGGTGCGTTCGACAACGTCGAGGTCAAGGTCGAGGTGGTGGACTACGCCGCGGCGACGGCCCGCGCCGGCTCGCGCGACTTCGACATGGTGATCTCCTCTGCGATCACTCAGGATCCGGACTACGCGCTGTGGACCGCATTCCACGGTGACTCTCCCGGAAACTTCTCGGGTCTCGACGACCCGGAACTCAACGACGCCTTGGATGCCGGCCGCGTCGCCGAAGGGGCGGACGAGCGCAAGGCAGCGTACGAGACAGCACAGAAGCGGCTCGTCGACTTGGTGCCCGGTATCTGGTACACCAAGGCCGCGCCCGCGGTGGTCTACAACGAGAACGTCCACGGCGTCCGGATGTTCACCCTCGGCTCACCGATGCCCGAAGAAATGTGGATGACGAACTGATCCGGTTCGTCACGGGAAAGGTGAAGCGATGGAACTGTCTTCGGCACGGCATGCATTCGTCACCGGCGGGGCCAGCGGGATCGGGCTCGGAATCGTCGACGCGCTGACGCAGCACGGGATCTCCGTGACGATCGCCGATATCGATCGGCAGGCTGTCGAGGCGGTGACGGCCGAGCGGGGGCCCGCGATCTGCGGAGTCGGTCTGGATGTTCGCGATCGCGACTCCTGGGCGCAGGCGAAGGCCGACGCCGAATCGGTGTTCGGACCGGTGGACATTCTCGTCAACAACGCCGGGATCGGGTTCAACGGCCGCGACGTGGTGGATACGGACGCGGACGTTTTCGACCTGCTCGTTGCGATCGATCTGGCGGGAGTGTTCCACGGCGTCACCGCATTCGGTGCACAGATGCGGGATGCGGGGCACGGGCACATCGTCAACACGGCGTCGGTCATGGGGCTCACGGCGGGTGCTCCGGGCCGCGGTGCCTACAGCGCGGTGAAGAGTGCCGTCGTCTCCCTGTCGGAGGCGCTCCGTGCCGAGATGGCGTCACACGGCGTGGGCGTGTCCGTGCTGTGCCCGGGACTCGTGAGGTCGAACCTCGATGCGAACACCACCCGGTTGGGAGGGCATGTGGAGGATGCTTCACACATCAAAGGCGCGGGAGATGTAGGGATGACACCGGCCGCGGCAGGGGCCTGCGTAGTGCGGGGGATCGCCGAGGATCTGCCCTACATCGTCACGCACCCGGAATATCTCGGGTACATCGAGAAGCGAATGGACGCCATCAGAGCCGCGGTGGAGGCAGTGGCCGCGGTGGAGATCGGGAGCGGAGCAGGGCCGGTGGCCTGACCTGGCCGGCCGGTGCGCTGCTGAGTGGGAACAGTTCGAAAGACAAGTATTCTTGACATGAAATGACAAGCAGGCTTTACTTCTGGCATGCCGGAGACATCGAGAGGCAACAAGGTCCGCGAGCTGCGCAAGCAGGCGCGCCTCACGCAGGCCGAACTCGGTACGGCAGTCGGGGTAAGCCGTCAGAGCATCGTCTCGACCGAGAAGGGTGATTACGCACCGAGTGTCTACCTCGCTCTGCGACTCGCTCGCACCCTCGGTACCACTGTCGAAGAACTGTTCCCACTCAACCCGGAGGGGCTCCCATGACCGCGTTTCTCAAGGCTGCTCGTGTCGTCGCCGACCTCGACGACGACTTCTACCACGACGAACGGCAACGCGATGTCTGGAACGAGGCCTCCGCGGTGGGGTTCCAGCTGTTCCAGTGGTGTGCCCTTGTGGTCGGGGCCGTCCTGCCGTGGGTCGCGGGCCGGGCCGGTGCCCACATCGCGATCGGTGTTCTGGCCACGTGGTTCGTCCTCTCGATGGTGACCATCGCCTATGCCCGCGCTCGAGATGTCGACGTCTACGCCACCGCGAAAACGCTACGTCCGCGAACCGTTTTCGCGGTCGTGCTCTACCTGGCCGGTGTCGCCGGCATCTACGTGGAACTCGCGAACCCCGTCGGCTACGACAGCGCGACCTGGGCAGGTATGGCCGTGGGGGCGTTCGTCGGCGCCGGTGCGGTGGCGGCTGTTCTGGTGTGGGTCCGCCGCCGCGACCGGCGCCGCGAAGCCGAGGAAGCAGCGCGGGACGAAACCGAGGTGTGAGCACGGAGCCCGCAAGTTTCGGTTAGTTTTTGCCCGCTGTGCGGGCATTTAACCACCAAGGTCAACAGACATCATCTCAGTCGCGCACCAGCGCCGCCACCGGCAGCGCTGCGAAAAGATCTGCGGGCCGGACGGTTCCGGAGAATTGCCGTCCCGAGATCGCATCTGTCCAGGATCCGGGCGGGAGGTGGAACACCGTGTCGCCCCAGCCCGTCGCAGCGAGAGCCGCGGTATGCCGCATCGACAAGGCGAGCACATCGACGTCGTCGGCCGTCGGGCCACGGCCGAATGCCAGGACGTGCTCGGCTCCGGGCCCCGCCGCGAACAACGGGACGTACGCGCCGTCCACGAAACTCTCCGACTTCTCCCGGCGCAGCCGCAGCGCACTCTTCACGACCGTGAACTTCGCGGGCACCGAACCGGATTCGCCGAGCAAGCCCTTGCGGATCGCGAAATCGACCGGACGCCGGTTGTCTGGGTCGACGAGGGAGTCGTCCCACAGTTCCGTCCCCTGGTAGACATCGGGAACGCCCGGCCCGAGAAGCTGCAGGAGCTTCTGCCCGAGGGATGCCGCGGCGACATGCTGCTCGAGTTCGGCGACCAGTCCGGTGAGAGCCACACCGACGGGTCCGCCGCACACGGCATCGAGCCAGTCCGTGACGGCGCCCTCGAACTCCGCGTCGACCTCTGTCCACGTGGAGCGGGTGCCGTTCTCGCGCAGCGCTTTCGTGGCGTAATTGTGGAGCCGCTCGCGCAGTTCCCCGGTGACAACACCGTCGGCCGGCCACACCCCGAACAGTGTCTGCCAGAGGAACAGCCCGATGGCGGCGTCGGGCGGCGGCGCGATCGCATTCCATTCGCCGAGCCGCTGTGACCACAGGTCGGAGACCTGGGACAGCACTCCGATACGAGCGCGCACGTCCTCGCTGCGTTTGGTGTCATGTGTCGACAACGTCGTCATCGCGCGGGGAAGACGACGTGCACGTTGGGTCCAGGAAAGGTGGAATTCGGCTGCGCCGAGGGAGAAGCGGCCCGGCTGCCCGCCGACTTCCTGCAGGGACACGAGCCGGGCAGCCCGGTAGAACAGGCAGTCCTCCACCGCTTTCGCGGTTGCCGCGCCACAGACCTGGCCGAAGCGTGCGGCTGCTTCGCCTCCGGTCGCGAGCGCCGTTGTGAGCATCCGGAGGGCGGGCTCGAGGTCCGGCTTCTCCCGGGCGACCTCGCCGACGATGCGGGGGAGCATCGTGGCGAGCGGAGCATAGTCGGCGCGGTAGACGGGCACCCGCGCCGCGACCGTGGTCACCGCATCGCGCAGGACTGCGTCCGAGAGTTCCTGTGCGGAGCCGGCCGCGCCGTATCCGGCGGTGTCCTTCCGGATCGCGCGGACGAGCCGGGCCACCTCCGGAGCAAGTCCGGACCGCAGCACCGAGCACTTGAGGTCGCGTTCCTGGGAATGCAACCACGCGGCGTCCCCGTCGGAGCCGGTGTAGGTCCGGGACACCGCGGTGAGCGCCTTGTCGCCGCGGGGGTCGACGAACACCGCGGCGAGTTCGTCGAGTGCGTCGTACCCCGTGGTGCCGTCGACCGGCAACGTCATGTCGAGGGGCTCACCCTCGGCGAGGATCTTTTCGATCACCAGCCAGCGCTGCGGTCCGATCAAGGAGCGCAGGCGCTCGAGGTACGCCGACGGATCGGCGAGACCGTCGGGATGGTCGACCCGCAGGCCGTCGACGAGGTCGTCGTCGATCCACGACGCGACCTGGGCGTGCACCGCGTCGAACACCCGCGGATCCTCGACCCGCACCGCGGCCAGGTCGTCCACGGTGAAGAAGCGCCGGTATCCGATCAACCCCGAATCCCAGGGCACCAGCCGGTACGCCTGGCGTGCATGGATTTCGGCCGGGGTTCCGTCGTCGGTTCCCGGTGCGATCGGGAATCGCTTGTCGTAGTACGCGAGTACGGGTTCGTCACCCGTGCGATCCACCGTCAGTTCCTGCACCGCGTCGGCGGAACCCAGCACCGGAAGGGCGATCCGGCCGTCGGCGCCGTTGTCCTCCGACCAGTCGATGTCGAAGAACGACGCGTACGCCGAGTCGCGGCCTCGCCGCAGCACGTCCCACCACCAGGCGTTCTGGCGCGGGTCGCCTACGCCCACATGGTTGGGGACGATGTCGACGATCACGCCCATTCCGCGCGAGCGCACCTCTCGTACGAGGTGTTCGAAACCCGCACGCCCCCCGAGTGCCGGCGACACCGTGGACGGATCGACGACGTCGTATCCGTGATTCGATCCGGTGGTGGCAGTGAGCAGGGGAGACAGGTACACATGCGAGATCCCGAGGCCGTCGAGATAGTCGACGATGGAGACGGCGTCGGCGAACGTGAACGCGTCACCTCGCATCTGCAGCCGGTAGGTGGACAGCAACGGGAGTGAGGTCATGCGGTCCTCCGCAGCACCACCATCGAACGTGCTTCGACCAGGATCGGCTTTCCTGCGGTGACGCTGAACTCCCGCACGCCGTCCGCGACATCGGTATCGATTGCCACGGACCATTCGTCCGCGTGCGCGCCGTCGGGAGTCACGAACTCGATCGGTTCGTGGTGGGCGTTGAAGCACAACAGGAACGAAGTGTCGACGACGCGTTGCCCGCGCTGGTCCGGTTCGGGGATGCCCTCTCCGTTGAGGAACACCGCGAGCGACTTGCCGAAACCGCTGTCCCAGTGCTCTGGGGTCATCTCTTCCCCGGAGGGAGTGAGCCACGCGATGTCGCGGGACTGGTCGCCGCTGCGGATCGGCCGGCCCTCGAAGAAGCGACGACGCCGGAACACCGGATGCTCGGTTCGCAGCGCGATGACATTGCGGGTGAACGCCACCAGATCGGCATTGGCCTCCGCGAGAGACCAATCCATCCACGACAATTCGTTGTCCTGGCAGTACACGTTGTTGTTGCCGCGCTGGCTGCGCCCCATCTCGTCGCCGTGCGCGAGCATCGGGGTGCCCTGCGACAGCACCAGCGTGGCGAGGATGTTGCGCTGCTGTCGCGCCCGCAGAGTCAGGACCTCGGGATCGTCGGTCGGACCTTCGACGCCGCAGTTCCACGACCGATTGTGCGACTCGCCGTCCCGGTTGTCCTCACCGTTGGCGTCGTTGTGCTTGTCGTTGTAGGACACCAGATCCGCGAGTGTGAAGCCGTCGTGCGCGGTCACGAAGTTGATGGACGCGCCGGGACGCCGGCCGGTGTCCTCGTACAGGTCGGACGAGCCGGTCAGGCGGGAGGCGAATTCCCCGAGGGTCGACGGCTCGCTGCGCCAGTAATCGCGCACCGTGTCGCGGTACTTGCCGTTCCACTCGGTCCACAGGCTGGGGAAGTTGCCCACCTGGTAACCGCCTTCGCCGATGTCCCACGGCTCGGCGATGAGCTTTACCTGCGAGACCACCGGATCCTGTTGTACCAGATCGAAGAACGCCGACAGCCGGTCCACATCGTGCAGTTCGCGGGCGAGCGTGGATGCGAGGTCGAACCGGAAACCGTCGACGTGCATCTCCGTGACCCAGTACCGCAACGAATCCATGATCAGCTGGAGAGTGTGGGGATGCCGGGCGTTGAGGCTGTTGCCGGTCCCGGTGTAGTCCATGTAATGGGTCTTGTCGTCGTCCACGAGACGGTAGTACGCGGCATTGTCGATTCCCCGGAAGCTGATGGTCGGCCCGAGGTGGTTGCCCTCGGCGGTGTGGTTGTACACGACATCGAGGATCACCTCGATTCCCGCTTCGTGGAACGCGCGGACCATAGCCTTGAACTCGGCAACCGCCTCGCTCGGCTTCGACGACGACGAGTACTCCGTGTGCGGGGCGAAGAACCCGAAGGTGTTGTAGCCCCAGTAGTTGCGCAGACCCTGGTCCAGGAGCACCTGGTCGTGCATGAACTGGTGCACGGGCATCAGTTCGATCGCGGTGACCCCGAGGTCGAGCAGGTGGTCGATGACGGCGGGATGGGCGAGACCCGCGTAGGTGCCGCGCAGGTATTCGGGGACGTCGGGATGCGTGGCCGTCATCCCCTTGACGTGTGCCTCGTAGATCACCGTCTCGTTGTAGGGGCGCCGGGGATGCCGGTCGTTCGCCCAGTCGAAGAACGGGTTGATCACCACCGTCGTCATGGTGTGGCCGAGGGAGTCGAGCTGGGGGAAGTCGGCGTCCGGCGCGCCCGATTCCGCGCTCTCGTCGCTGTCGGACTCTGCGTCCGTGTCCGAGGGCAGCGCGTACGAGAACAACGACGCGTCCCCGTCGAAGTCACCGTCGAAGGCCTTGCCGTAGGGGTCGAGCAGCAGCTTGCTCGGATCGCACCGGTGGCCGTTCTCGGGGTCGTAGGGGCCGTGGACCCGGTATCCGTACCGCTGGCCCGGCGAGACCGTGGGCAGATATGCGTGCCACACGTAGCCGTCGACCTCTTCGAGCGGAATGCGGGTCTCGGTGCCCTCACGCGAGATCAGGCACAGTTCGACTTTTTCGGCGATTTCGGAGAACAGTGCGAAGTTCGTTCCGGCGCCGTCGTACGTCGCACCGAGGGGGTAGGCACTACCGGGCCACACAGGGATCGGCTCCGGTGTTTCTTCGCTGGTATCCGTGGGGCTGGGCTGCATGACTGCACAGTAGCCGCACCCGGGCACATGAACTCGCCGGGCGTTCACCACCAGCCGGTAGCGGGACCCAGTTGCGCCTCGAGATCGGGTGTCATCGTGCGCACGTACGTCGTCGTGAGGTGGTTCTCGTCACGGTAGATCAGCACATTGCCCTCGACGACGCGGCAGAGCTCGGGCCGGCACAGGGAATCCGACAGGTCGATCAAGCTCACGTTGGGGGAGAAGGCCGAGGCCTCGATCGCCGGGTCGACCGGGTCGAGGGCGTCGGCGCGCGCCACCGCACACGAGTCGGAGTTACCGCCACCTGCAAGGCAATCGGCAGCCCGGTAGCTCATGTCGTCGTGGAACAACCACGGGTTGTCGCGGATCGCGACGACGGGGATGCCGTACTCGTCGAGTGTGCGCCACAGGTCGACGTACCAGAACGGGGTGAAATCGCCGGGCCCCTCGCCTTCGTCCTTCGTCCGCGTCGATGTGGTGAACAGGTAGTCGGGAGGATCGGCCTGGAGTTCTGCCAGCACCTTCACCGACCATGTGTCGCACTCCACCGTCGGAGATTCCTCCGTGAGCTCCGCGAGCGGGTCCGAGAGCGGGCACCCCACCTTGAGATAGGTGTCGAGCCGGAAGCCGTGTTTCTTGCCGAGGGTGTCGAGTGCCGCGAGCCAGTGCTCGGAGTGGGAGCCTCCGGCGAGCACCATTCTCCGGGTCGACAACGGGTCGCCGTAGGTGCACGTCAGCGGTTCGCGGTTGGTGTGCTGGGCGATGCAGTGGTCGAGCGTCGCCGGCGGCAGATCCCGGTGTGCGACGAGCAGCGGGGGCTGGACGGGCTGCGGCTCGACGTCGACGAAGCCCTTCAGCGCAGCAGCACCGGGATACAGGTCGGGTGACAGTGCCACCACGCGCTCGAGGACATCGTCCTGACGGGCAACGTGGGTTGTCCAGCTTGCGGTCGCGGCCACGAGTGCGACACCGGCCACTGTGACGGACGCCACGAGAACCTTGCGGGTGCGGCCGGACTCGGACCGGCGGATCGGGTTCTCCAGCCATCGCGTGGTGGCCTCCGCGAGCGCGAGAGACACGGCGATCACGCCGAGGCCGCCGAGCAACCCGACCGAGGGCCTGTCCCGGAGCACCAGGTAGCCGATGAGTACCGGCCAGTGCCATAGATAGAGGGCGTAGGCGACGGCTCCGAGCCGTACCAGCGGGACGCTCGACAGCACCCGCGCGGTCGGTGTGTCGGCAACGCTGTCCCCGGCCCGGGTGTTACCGGCCACGACCAGCGCCATGGCCGCGCCGACCGGCACGAGCGCCCACGGTCCCGGGAAGAGACTGTTGCCGTCGAGGACGACACCACAGGCACACAGCACCGCCAGACCCACGACGCCCAGAACGATCCGCGCCGGACGGGGGACCCGCAGCCACGGGGCCACACAGGCGAGCACTCCGCCGAGTGTGAGCTCCCACATCCGGGCGGCGCTGTCGTAGTAGAGCCACGACTGGGGCACGTCAGCCAGGACGGCGTATGTGAGGGAGGCGACGGTGAGAATCGTGAGCAGCGCCGCGAGGGGAGCGCGGGCGGGTATCGATCTGCGTCGCAGGAACCACGTCGCGCCGAACACCACGATCAGTGCGCCGATGTAGAACTGGCCCTGGACCGAGATCGACCACAGGTGCTGCAGCGGGCTGACCATCGGGTCGGCCGCCAGGTAATCACTCGCTGTGCGCGCGAGATGCCAGTTCTGCATGAACAGCAGCGACGCACCGGTCTGCTCGGCGACGCGGAACCACTGCGTATACGGCAGCAGCGCCACAGCCGCGACGGTCGTCCCCAGCAGCACGAGCACCAGCGGCGGGAGCAGTCGCCTGCCCACCCGCCGCAACACCGGTCGCGGGTCCAGCGGGGCGTGCGACTCGGCAACCCGGAGCAGGGTGCCGACGAAGAAGAAACCGGAGAGCGCGAGGAAGACGTCGACACCGCCCGACACGCGTCCGAACCAGACGTGGAAGACCACGACGAGGGCGATCGCAAGGCCCCGCACGCCGTCGAGATCGGCGCGATACCCGAGACGGGTGCCCGGTGCCGCAGTGGCCTCCGGGGCCCGGTCCGAGGTGCGGACTGGCATACGTGTACTCCTCAGCGTCGTGGACTCGGCGGTGCCTCGGGCGGGACGCCGTGGAACACGCGAGCAGTTCTCCTGTGACCTTGGTACCCAGGAACTTGGGCAGACTACGTCCAATGCACCCGCCGATTCCAACCGCCTACAGTCGTGCCGTGGTTTCTCCCCGCATGTCCGCCGACCGGATCCGCACGCTCGACGCCGATCATCTGTGGCACCCGTACGGCGCGTTTCCGGCCTGCACGGAACCCCTGGTGGTGGACCGTGCGGCCGGTACGAGGCTGGTGCTCGCGGACGGACGCGAGCTTGTCGACGGCATGAGTTCGTGGTGGGCGGCGGTGCACGGTTACCGGCATCCGGTGCTCGACGCCGCGGTGACCGATCAGCTCGCGAAGATGAGTCACGTCATGTTCGGCGGACTCACCCACGCTCCGGCGGCGAGGCTCGCGGAGTTGCTCGTCGACATCTCGCCGGAGGGCCTGGACAAAGTGTTTCTCGCCGACTCCGGATCGGTGTCGGTCGAGGTGGCCGTGAAGATCGCGTTGCAGTATCAGCGGGCTGTCGGCCGTCCCGAGCGACATCGCCTCCTCACGTGGCGGGGTGGGTACCACGGGGACACGCTCGCCCCCATGAGCGTGTGCGACCCGGAGGGCGGCATGCACGCGATGTGGACGGACGTGCTGGCCAGGCAGGTTTTCGCGCCGGCGCCTCCCCGCGCGTTCGATCCCGGTTACGTCGCTGCCTTCGAGTCGGTCCTGACCGAGCACGCGCACGAACTCGCCGGGGTGATCGTCGAACCTGTCGTGCAGGGGGCGGGAGGTATGCGCTTCCACGACCCGGCGTACCTGCGCGAGTTGCGGCGCATGTGCGACGAACACGGATTGGTACTGATCTTCGACGAGATCGCGACCGGGTTCGGGCGGACCGGGGAGATGTTCGCCGCCGACCACGCCGGCGTCGCGCCCGACCTGATGTGTGTGGGGAAGGCGCTGACGGGCGGCTACCTGACCCTGGCGGCAGTGCTTTGCACGACGCACGTCGCAGAAACGATCAGTGCCGGGGAGGGCGGCGGTGTCATGCACGGGCCCACCTTCATGGCGAATCCACTCGCGTGCGCCGTCGCGGTCGCGTCGACCGAGCTTCTGTTGTCGCGGGACTGGCGGGCCGAGGTGGCCGATCTCACTGCCGGGCTCGTGTCCGGGCTGGCGACGGCGCGCGATCTTCCGGGAGTGACCGACGTGCGGGTGCTCGGCGGAATCGGGGTGGTCGAAACCCGGGAACCGGTCGACATGCGGGCGGCGACCGCGGCGGCGGTGGAGGCGGGCGTCTGGCTGCGGCCGTTCCGGAATCTCGTCTACACGATGCCGCCGTACGTGTGCACGCCGGAGGATGTCGCCGCGATCACCGCGGGTGTGGTCGCTGCGGCTGCCACGGTGCGGGGCTGAACACCCGGGGCTGAACACCCGGGGCTTCCGTACTTGAACACTGTTCAAGTACGGTGTGGCCATGTCCACACCCGCCGGTCTCGCCTGGCTCGACCACGCCGCGGAACGGCGACGGGTCGCCGGTCTGCACCGAGAACTCGTTCCCCGCACCGTCGCCGCACCGATCGTCGATCTCGCATCCAACGACTACCTCGGGCTCGTCCGCCATCCGGAGGTGCTGGCCGCGGCGACGGCCGCGCTACGCCGCTGGGGCGGCGGTGCCACCGGATCGCGACTGGTTACGGGCACCACCGCCGAACACGAGTTGCTCGAACGCGAACTCGCCGAGTTCACCGGCGCAGAAACCGGATTGGTGTTCTCGAGCGGATACGCCGCCAACCTCGGCGCTGTCACCGCGCTGGCGGGCAGGGACACCGTCGTCGTCTCCGACGCGGGATGCCACGCATCGCTCGTCGACGCGTGCCGGCTGTCCCGGTCGAGGATCGTCGTCACCCCGCACGGTGACGTCCGGGCGGTCGCCGGCGCCCTCGCCGCACGCACCGAACCGCGGGCGCTGGTCCTCACCGATTCGGTGTTCAGCACCGACGGCGACCTTGCCCCGCTGCGCGACCTGCACGAAGCGTGCCGCACCCACGGCGCACTCCTCCTCGTCGACGAAGCTCACGGGATCGGGGTCCGGGGAGCGGGCGGCCGCGGGCTCGTCCACGAGACTGGCCTGGCCGGGCAGCCGGACGTGATCGTCACCGCCACCCTGTCGAAATCGCTGGCCTCCCAAGGGGGTGTGGTTCTCGCGGACGCCCGGGTGCGTGAACACCTGATCGACACCGCCCGCACGTTCATCTTCGACACCGGACTCGCTCCCGCCGCGGTCGGTGCCGCGCGCGGAGCCCTGAAGGTGCTGCGCGCCGAGCCCGGACTCGCCGGCGCGGTCCTCGAGCAGGCGGCGCATCTCGCCCGGGTGACGGGTGTACTGCCGCCACCCTCCGCGGTGGTGTCGGTGATCCTCGGCGACCCGCACGTCGCGGCACGTGCGGCCCGGCGATGCCGCGAGCGCGGCGTGCATGTGGGCTGTTTCCGCCCGCCCTCGGTGCCCGAGGGAACCTCCCGCCTGCGCCTGACCGCACGGGCGAATCTCTCCGAGCACGAACGCTCGCTGGTGGACTCCGTACTCGCCGAGGTAGTGGCCGAGGCCCGCACGTGACCACGCTGTGTATCACCGGCACATCCACCGGAGTCGGAAAAACCGTCGTGACCGCCGCGCTCGCGTCACTCGCCACGAACCGGGGACTGCGGGTCGCGGTGTGCAAGCCGGCGCAGACCGGGGTCGGCGACGGCGAACCCGGCGACCTCGCCGAGATCGTCCGGCTCACCGGAACCGATATCGAGACCGTCGAACTCGCCCGATACCCCGACCCACTCGCGCCCGACACCGCAGCCCGGCGCTCGGGACGGCCGTTGCTCGATCTCGACCGAACCGTCGACGCGGTGCGTGCGCTCGAGGACACCGCCGACCTCGTCCTCGTCGAAGGCGCCGGCGGCGTGCTGGTCCGTCTCGGTGCCGCCGGGTTCACACTCGTCGATCTCGCCGGGGCGCTCGGCGCACCGACGGTGGTGGTCGTGGCCGCGGGCCTCGGAACCCTCAATCACAGCGCGCTGACCGTCGGGGCGCTGCGCGCGGCCGCCGTGGAATGCCGCGGACTCGTCATCGGCAGCAGTCCTGCCACACCGGATCTGGCGGAGCGCTGCAACGTCGGTGACCTGCCCGCGGTCACGGGTGTTCCACTGCTCGGTTCCGTACCCGAAGGGGCGGCCGCCCTCACGTCCGCGGAGTTCGCGCGCGCTGCGCCCCGCTGGTTGCGTGACGTTCCGGTCTAGGACGGCGAGTGCGCCACCACCCGGATACCGACTCCCGCGAACCCGGTGCGTCGCACCTCGTCGATCACGAATCCGGCCCGTTGCAGGTAGACGACGGGGTCGCGGGTGAGGTGATCTGCTCCGAACCGAATCGACACAGGTTCGAGCACGCGCATCGCCGCTGTCACCGCTCTGCTGGTGGAAGGGCCGTGCTCGGCGAGCACGACCTTGCCGCCGGGCACGAGTACACGCATCGCTTCACGCGCGGCCGACTCCGGATCGGGGATGGTGCAGAACGTGAGCGTCGACAGCACGGTGTCGACCGATGTGTCCGGGACGGAGAGCGACTGCACGTCGCCGCGGACCACGGCGCAGTGGTCGAGCCCGTATTCCTCGATGCGCCGCCGCGCCAGCCGCAACATGCCCTCGGAGAGGTCCACCCCGAGGACTTCGGTGACATCCGGCCCGTACAGGGGCAGATTGAGCCCCGTACCGACGGCGATGTCGAGCACTCGGCCACGGGCCTGCTCGACCGCCCATTGCCGGGGACGGCCGAGCAGGCGTCGCTCGACGACACCGATCTGCGAGTCGTATCGATCGGCCATGGCGTCGAAGACCTGCGCAATTCGTGCGTTGTCCGGCTGCGCCACGAGCCCTCCGTTCCGGGTGCCGGTGTGCGAGGGAAGGCAACCGCTCTTCGCAAACCGGAAACGGCTCGGGAGTACGCACACCTGTCGTAGTGTGAATGCAATCACATGGAGTCGGCGGGCGTCGGCGTGCCGACCGTTTTCCTCGGAGGTACGGATGTCCACCACCGATATGCACGAGCTGCAGAACGCGATCGGCCAGCTACGCCGATGCGTCGGGTCGCTACGGTCGCGCTACGGCGACGCCGCGCCGGTCCGCAGGCTCACCAACGACCTCGACCGGCTCGACATCGACGCGCGTGACTTCCAGGAGACACCGCCGCGTTCGCTGTGGGCGGCATCCGAGGACCGCATCCCGATTCCGGATTCGCCCTACGACGAGTCGTTGTTCCGCGGAGTCGACGCCGACGACGAAGGACTCGGCGGATTGCACGGGGAGCGGTGAGCGCCCCTGCCGGCGCCGGGGTCCGAAGTGCGGCCCGGGCGCGCATCGCCGCGCGCACATTACGGACCGATCGGTGGTGGCAGACACCTGCGCTGACCGTTCTCGGTCTGGCCGCGTTCATCGTCTACGCCACCGTGCGGTCGTTCACGCGCTCTGCCTACTGGGTCGACGAGTACCACTACCTCACGCCGTTCTATTCACCGTGTGTCAGCGCCTCGTGTTTGCCGGGTTCGTCGCACTTCGGCGTGTGGGTCGGCGAACTCCCGCGGTGGATTCCGCTGGCGTTCGTCTCGCTGCCGTTCCTGCTGCTGTTCCGGCTCACCTGCTACTACTACCGCAAGGCGTACTACCGGTCGTTCTGGTTGTCGCCACCGGCCTGCGGTGTTGCGGAACCGCACCGGACGTATACCGGCGAAACCCGATTCCCCCTCATCGTGCAGAACTCGCACCGCTACTTCTTCTACATCGGGTTCGTCATCTCGCTGGTCAACACGTACGACGCGATACTCGCGTTCCACAGTCCGAGCGGCTTCGGGTTCGGACTCGGGAACGTGATCCTGGTCGTGAACGTGATCTTGTTGTGGGGGTACACGCTCTCTTGTCACTCCTGCCGGCACGTCACCGGTGGCAGGCTCAAGCATTTTTCGAAACACCCTGTGCGCTACAAGATCTGGACGTTCGTCTCGAAGATCAATGCGCGGCACATGCAGTTCGCGTGGATCACTCTGGGCACGCTGGTCCTCACCGACTTCTACATCATGCTCGTCGCGAGCGGCACCATCTCCGACCTCCGATTCATCGGCTGACAGACCGGTACGACCGGCACCACACGAGGCACGACGCGATACGGAAAGGCACTACACATGGGGGAAGTCGAGCGGCACGACTACGACGTGGTCGTGATCGGAGCGGGGGGAGCCGGACTGCGGGCGGTCATCGAGGCTCGGCAACGCGGACTGAGGGTCGCGGTCGTCTGCAAGTCGCTCTTCGGCAAGGCCCACACCGTGATGGCGGAAGGCGGGTGCGCCGCCGCGATGGGCAACGCCAACTCGCGCGACTCCTGGCAGGTCCACTTCAAGGACACGATGCGCGGCGGAAAGTTCCTCAACAACTGGCGCATGGCAGAACTGCACGCCCGTGAGGCGCCGGACCGGGTCTGGGAACTCGAAACCTACGGGGCGCTGTTCGACCGCACCCCGGACGGGCGGATCAGCCAGCGCAACTTCGGCGGGCACACCTATCCGCGACTCGCCCACGTCGGCGACCGGACCGGCCTCGAACTGATCCGCACGATGCAGCAGAAGATCGTCTCGCTGCAACAGGAGGACTTCGCCGCGACCGGCGACTACGAGGCGAAGGTGAGGGTGTTCTCCGAATGCACCATCACCGAACTCCTTCTCGACGGGCAGGGCCGCGTCGCGGGCGCCTTCGGATACTGGCGGGAATCGGGCAGGTTCGTCCAGTTCACGGCGCCGGCCGTCGTCATCGCGACCGGGGGAATCGGCAAATCCTGGAAGGTGACCTCCAACTCGTGGGAGTACACCGGGGACGGGCACGCCCTCGCGCTGCGTGCCGGTGCCTCACTGATCAACATGGAATTCGTCCAGTTCCACCCCACGGGCATGATCTGGCCGCCGAGCGTGAAGGGCATCCTCGTCACCGAAGGGGTCCGCGGTGACGGCGGTGTCCTGAAGAACTCCGAAGGGGAGCGGTTCATGTTCTCCTACGTCCCGCCGGTGTTCAAAGGGCAGTACGCGGAGACGCCCGAGGAGGCGGACCGCTGGTACGAGGATCAGGAGAACAATCTCCGCACGCCCGACCTGTTGCCGCGCGACGAAGTGGCACGGGCCATCAACTCCGAGGTCAAAGCGGGTCGCGCCACCCCGCACGGAGGCGTATTCCTCGATATCGCGTCGCGGATGCCCAGCGCGGAGATCATCCGGCGATTGCCGTCCATGCATCACCAGTTCCTCGAACTCGCGGACGTCGACATCACCCGGGAGGCGATGGAGGTCGGCCCGACATGCCACTACGTGATGGGCGGCATCGAGGTCGATCCCGACACCGGCGCGGCGTCGGTACCGGGCCTGTTCGCGGCAGGGGAGTGCTCGGGAGGGATGCACGGATCCAATCGTCTCGGCGGTAACTCGCTGTCGGATCTGCTGGTATTCGGCCGTCGTGCAGGGCTCGGTGCCGCCGACTACGTGCACGGTCTCACCACCCGGCCCGAAGTAGCCGACGAGGCGGTGGAAGAGGCGGCCCGCACAGTGCTCTCACCGTTCGATCCCGCCGACCACGACGAGGTGGAGAACCCGTACACGCTGCACCAGCGGCTGCAGGGCGTGATGCACGACCTCGTGGGCATCATCCGCACAGCCGACGAGGTGGAACGCGCGCTCGCGGAACTCGACGACCTGCGCGCGCGGATCCCCAACATTGCGGTGGAGGGGAACCGGCAGTACAACCCGGGCTGGCACCTCGCGCTGGATCTGCGGAACATGCTGCTCGTGTGTGAGTGCGTGGCGCGGGCGGCGTTGCTGCGCACCGAGAGTCGCGGCGGTCACACGCGCGACGACCATCCCTCGATGGACGCGAACTGGCGGCGGACACTGCTGGTGTGCCGCAAGTCCGGAGAGGACCGCATCATCCCGCAGGTGTCCGTCGAACGGGAAGAGCAGACCCCGATGGATCCGGAACTGCTCGAACTCTTCGATATCGAGGAACTCGCCAAGTACTACACCGACGAGGAACTCGCCGGTCACCCCGGACGGAGGCACTGAGATGGCCGACAGTGAGGGCTACACCGCCGAGTTCAGGATCTGGCGCGGCGACCGCGACGGCGGGGAACTGCAGGAGTATTCGGTGCGGGTCAACGAGGGTGAGGTGGTCCTCGACATCCTCCACCGACTCCAGGCCACCCAGGTGCCCGACCTCGCGGTGCGATGGAACTGCAAGGCCGGCAAGTGCGGGTCGTGCTCGGCGGAGATCAACGGGCGCCCGCGTCTGACGTGCATGACCCGTATGTCGCTCTTCGAGACGGACGATCCGATCGTCGTCACGCCCTTACGGGGTTTCCCGGTCATCCGTGACCTCGTCACCGACGTGTCGGGCAACTACGCCAAGGCCCGGGAGGTTCCGGCGTTCGCGCCTCCCCCGGACCTCGCGCCGGGGGAGTACCGCATGCAGCAGATCGATGTGGAACGCTCGCAGGAATTCCGCAAATGCATCGAATGCTTCTTGTGTCAGAACGTATGTCACGTGACGCGCGACCACGAGGAGAACCGGCCCGCGTTCGCGGGACCCCGGTTCTTCATCCGCCTCGCCGAACTCGACATGCATCCGCTCGACGTCGCGGACCGGCGCGACCTCGCTCAGGACGAAGCCGGACTCGGCCTCTGCAACATCACCAAATGCTGCACCGAGGTCTGCCCCGAATACATCCACATCACCGACAACGCCATCATCCCGATGAAGGAACGGGTGGCCGGTCGCCGGTACGACCCGGTCGTGTGGCTGGGCAACAAGCTGTTCCGGCGCTGACCTACCCGCGCGGTCGTCAGCTGACGCGCTCGCTCAGAAGCGGCACCAACTGCTCGAGCGCGAACGGAATCGACAGGGCCGAGTTCAGCGAGATGGCGTTGGCGATGTCGCTGCCGCTGTCGAGGACGAGGAAACGGCCGTCCCGCACGGCAGGAAGCTGCTGGAACAAGGGGTTGTCGGTGACCTCGGAGGTCTCGACGAAGATCGGCAGCACGACGAGCAGGTCGGCGTCGAGCATGCCCAGGTTCTCCTCCGAGACCGGGATGAAGAAGCTGTCCGTCTCCACGGCCTCCACGGCCGGGTTGTTGACGAACCCGAGGTCCTGCAGGAACTGCACGCGCGCGTCGCCGGAGACGTACGCACCCCATCCGTCCGAGGTGTAGGCGGCGACGGTGACGGTCTTGCCGGCGAACTCCGGATGCTCCGCCGCCGCGGTGGCGAACTGTTCGTCGATGTCCGCGACCACTTCGGCACCCTTGTCGGGGACGCCGAGCGCGGAGGCCACCATCGAGATCTGCTCGTCGCGCGGCGTCAGATATGCCGTGGCGCCCTTCGGGGGACCGACCGTGGTGGCGATCGCCGAGAGCGTGTCGTACCGGCCCTGATCGCCCGAACTGGCGGTGTCGAGGATGAGATCGGGTGCCAATGCGGCGATCTGCTCGAAGGACGGGTCGACGGTACCGATGATCTCCGGAGACTCCGAGTAGCCGTTCTCGACCCACGGGCCGACTCCGTCGCCACCGAAGGCCAGCCAGTCGCTCGCGCCGACGGGCTGGACGCCGAGCGCCAGTGCGGTCTCCGCGTCGCCCCATCCGAGGGCGGCGACGCGCTCGGGCTGTGATTCGACGGTCACATCACCGAACATGGTGGCGATGGTGGCGGGAAACGCTCCGGATCCGTTGTTGCTCGTCTCGTCGGCCGAATCGCTGTCGGTCGAGCCGCACGCTCCCACGGCGAGCGTGGTGGCCGCCATCAGCGCCACAAGTCGGAGTTTCACAGGTGTCCTCGTTTCACTTGCCGGTGCACGTCGTATGTGCGTTAGGTGATCCTAACCCCCGGTGGGGGCGGCACGGTATCTCGGCGGCCGAGTTACATCGACTGTGCCCATCGACCGATATCGCCACGTTCGAGCGCGAGTGCGAGCAGGTCCGGGAAACGGTCCGGGGTGCACGCGAACGCCGGCACGCCCAGAGCGCCGAGCGCCGCCGCATTGTCCCGGTCGAACGCCGGAGCGCCGTCGTCCGACAGCGCGAGCAACACCACCACCTGGACCCCGGCGGCGAGCATCTCGCGCACCCGGGAGAGCATTTCGGCCCGGATGCCGCCCTCGTACAAGTCGGAGATCAGCACGAACAGCGAGTCCGTGGGGCGCGTGATGAGGGTCCGGCTGTAGGCGATCGCCCGGTTGATGTCGGTGCCCCCACCCAGTTGCGTGCCGAACAGCACGTCGACAGGGTCGGTGAGCTTGCCCGTGAGGTCCACCACGGCGGTGTCGAAGACGACGAGGGAGGTACGCAGCGCCTGCATCGAGGCGAGCACCGCAGCGAAGACCGCCGCGTACACCACGCTCGACGCCATCGATCCCGACTGGTCCACGGCGAGCACCACGTCCCGCTGCACCGCCTGGGAGCGTCGTCCGAAGCCGACGAGACGCTGCGGAACCACGGTGCGATAGTCGGGTTGGTAGTGCGCCAGATTGGCGCGGATCGTGCGGTGCCAGTCGATGTCGCGAGTTTTCGGATTCGAGGTCCGGGACGATCGGTCGAGCGCTCCCGACACCGCGGTCCGGGTGCGCTGGGCGATGCGTTCCTCGACCTCACGGACGACTTTTCCGACGACTGCTCGTGCTGTCGCCCTGGTGGTCTCGGGCATCACTTTGTTGAGGCTCAGCAGGGTGCCGACGAGATGCACGTCGGGTTCGACGGCGTCGAGCAGTTCCGGTTCGAGCAGCAGCCTGTCGAGTCCGAGGCGGTCGACCGCGTCGCGCTGCATCACCTGCACGACCGTCGTCGGAAAATACGTGCGGATGTCGCCGAGCCAGCGTGCGACCTTCGGGGCCGAGGCGCCCAGCCCGCCGCTGCGCGGTCCGCCGGTCCCGTCCGCGTCGGTGTCGTACAGCGCGGCGAGGGCCGCGTCCATCGCCGAATCGGTTCCCGCGCCCAGCGCGGTGGTGGATTCTTCCGCGGCATCGCCGAGCAGAAGTCGCCAGCGCCGCATTCGCTCGTCGAATTCCGTTGTCATGCCGGGACCCCCAGAATCAAGGCGGTTGCCGCGACTGCGCGACGGCCGCGTTCGGCGTCGAGTGCCGCAGAGGTGCGGTGCTCGGGGCCCCCTCGCACAGCCCGGCCGAGCAGGCTGCGTTCCCCGTGCGCGAACGAACCGAACGTGCGTCGCAGCACGGGCAGGACGTCGACGAATTCCTCGGAGCGCAGACCCGACACCCACGTGTCGATCAGGGACAGCAGATCGCGGTCGTGCACGAGCAGCAGCCCTCCACCGCCGACGAATCCGTCGATCCAGCGTGCCTTCGCGGCCGCCGCGGACCCGACCGACAAGGCGCGGGCGACCCGCACCGCGGTCGCGCGTTCGTCCAATCTCCCCACATCGCGAAGCATCCGGACCGTCCGGCCGGTGAGCACGCCGTCGACATCGTCGCGGTCGCACACCGAAGCGAGCGTGTCGAGCCAGCGGTCCGTCGCGCCGGGATCGTCGCGCAGCGCCAGCGCCGTGTGCACCTCGTCGACGGCGTTTCGTACCGCGTCGGCGGCGTCGGTGTCGAGCCCGGTGACGGCGGACGGCAGGCCCGCGCAGACGCGAGCGAGGACCGCATCGGCGACATGCACCAGCGAGGACAGATCGGTCCCGCGCACATCGCCGTAGCGGACCGTACGGATCAGCGACGGGAGTGCCGACATCAGATGCAGCACATCGTGATCGAGCGCGGCGGCCGCGTCGATCGCAGTGACCAGTTGGGGCACCGCGTCGCGCAGATCCGCGAGCAATGCCTGTTCGAGCAGGTCGGTGACCTCGCCGAGCGTGGTGCCCGCGGTCCGGGCGCGGTCGAGCACCGTGGCTGATGCGGCGGCCTCGACGGTGGTGCCCCACCGGGACGCCTCCACGATGGCGACCGCCAGTTCCGGATCCCATTGCAGCGACCAGGTCTCGCGAAACGTTCCCGTCGAACGCACCGCGCTCTCGGCCGGTAGCGCCCACTCGATCCCGAGCAGCGACAACTTGTGCAACAGGCGGGATCGTTGCAGATCGAGATCTTTGCGGAGGTCGAGGTCCAGCTTCTTGGCGATCGGGGCGCGTTTGAGCCGAAGGCTTTTCGAGCGCGCCTGCAGGTCGGCGTCCAGCGGAACCGTCGGGGTGTCCTCGGGAACCGCGCCGAGTGCTTCTCCGATCACGAGTGTGCGCGCCACGAAGTCGAGCAGCACCTCGTCGCCGTCGCACAGGACCGCACGGGTGGCCTCGACGGCCTCCGCCAAACCGGGCACTGCACGGCCGCGCAGCGCCGCGAGCGTATCGGCGAGGCGGGTCGCTTCGATGACATGCGCGCTCGAGACCGGGAGGTCTTCCTCGCGCAACACCCGCGCGACGCGGGTGAACCAGCGTGCGGTCGTGTCGTCCGGGTAGCGGAAGAGGTGGTCGTACCAGCCGGGCGAGGTGATGCCGGCGCCGTAGCCGGACGCGGCAGAGAGCCGCGAATGGGTCCACGGCACCCACGTGAGCGCCGCTTTCACCTTCGGAAGACCTCTGAGCACGCGCGCGTCCGGCGCCGCCGGACCGAGCGGGCCGCTCAGGGCGGGCGCGTGCATCGCCCCGCACACGACGGCAATGTTGCGGGCACCGGCCTTGACGGCCGTGCGCAACACCTGCCGCATGTGGGCTTCGCGGCGCGCCGTGTGCTCGTCGAGTTCCACGTCGGCGCGCAAGGCCGCCATCGCCGCAGTGATCTCGTCGAACGCTCCGGCCCCCGACTCCTCCTCCGCCGAGGCATGCTCGATCACGGCATCCCACCACTGCTCGAAGTCGTCGTAACCCGCCGCGGACGCCAGCGCCGCGAGCGGGTCGGTGCGCTCCGCAGATTCCGGAGAACGGTCCGCGGCCAACGATACTGCCGCCGGAAGGTCGCAGAAGCGCACGTCGGCGTCGTGCAGGATCGCCCAGCGCAATGCCTGCCACTCCGGCGAGAACGCCGCGAACGGCCAGAACGCCGCGCGCGCGGGTTCGTCGCGCACGTAGGCGAGCAGCGCGACCGGCGGTTGCATCTCGTCGGATGCGGCAAGGGCGAGGAACGGATCGGCGTCGGCCGGTCCCTCGATCAGGACGGTGTCGGGCTCGAACTCCGCGAGGGCGCGCAGCACCGCCCGCGCCGACCCCGGCCCGTGGTGCCGGATGCCGAAGACCCGGATTTCGGCGCCGTCGCTCACCCGGTGATCTCCCGGCATGCGCGATAGAAGTCCGCCCACTCGGGACGCTCCCGCACGACCGCCTCGAGATATTCGCTCCACACCACGCGGTCGGCCACCGGGTCCTTCACCACCGACCCGAGGATGCCCGCGGCGATGTCGGTGGAGCGCAGCACTCCGTCACCGAAGTGCGCCGAGAGCGCCAGCCCGCCGGTGACCACGGAGATCGCTTCGGCGGTCGACAAGGTGCCGGACGGCGACTTGAGTTTGGTGCGTCCGTCGGTGGTCACACCCTGGCGCAGTTCCCGGAACACAGTGACCACGCGCCGGATCTCCTCGGCCGCAGCAGGGATCTTCGGAAGCTCGAGCGAGGTTCCGAGTTGTTCGACGCGACTGGTCACGATCGCGACCTCGTCCTCTTCGCTGGCGGGCAGGGGGAGCACCACGGTGTTGAATCGTCGTCGCAGCGCCGAGGACAGTTCGTTGACGCCCCGATCGCGATCGTTGGCGGTGGCGATCACGTTGAAGCCCTTGCTCGCCTGCACTTCGATGCCGAGTTCGGCGACGGGCAGCGTCTTTTCCGACAGGATCGTGATGAGGGCGTCCTGCACGTCCGCGGGGATGCGGGTGAGTTCCTCGATGCGGGCGATGGCACCGTCGCGCATCGCCGTCATGATCGGCGACGGGACGAGCGCGTCCGCAGACGGTCCTTCGGCGAGCAGTCGCGCGTAGTTCCAGCCGTAGCGGACCGAGTCCTCGGACGTGCCGGCCGTGCCCTGGACCAGTCGAGTCGACGACCCGCTGATCGCAGCGGAAAGATGTTCGGACACCCACGTTTTGGCGGTACCCGGGACACCGAGCAGCAACAAGGCGCGGTCGGTGGCGAGGGTGGCCACCGCGACCTCCATCAGACGTCGCGGGCCCACATACTTGGGGCTGACGACGGTGCCGTCGGACAGTTCGCCGCCCAGCAGGTACGTCACCACCGCCCACGGCGACAGGTGCCAGGACGGCGGGCGGGGCCGGTCGTCGAGCCGCGCCAGCGCCGCGAGTTCGTGCGCGTACTGCTGCTCCGCATGGGGGCGCAACAGCGTTGGTTCGGAAACGGCGTCGGTCAACTCAGCTCCTCGTGAAGGGTCTTGCGCAGGGTCAAGGTGTCGGCGGCCGTCGCGAACAGGTTCAGCCGGTCGAGGTGGTCGGTGCGGTTCGCGGCGTCGGCGAGCAGTTCGGTGAGCTCGAACGGTGCGCGATGCGCGATCAGCGCGAGGATCGTCCGGAACGAGCGGACGCCGGTTCCCTCATCGCCGTACAGCGCGATGAGTACCTTCTCCGCCAGATCCCGGGGCCACGGCGCGGGGAGAGCGCCGAGCAGGTCGGGGTCGAGCAGGGCGCGGCCGGCCGAGTCGTGCAGATGCGCCACCAGTACGGGGCGGGGCAGCGCCTGCGCGACGTCGGCACCGACCGTGCCGTCGCGGCGCAGCAGTGCGGCGGCCCATTCTCCGTTGCGATGCAGAGCAGTGGCCGCGGCCCAGCCCGCGTCGAGCGCCTCGCGTGCGGGTTCGCCGACGCGGTACCCGAGTACCTGCCGGGCGGTCGGAGCGATGTGCTGCCACGCGGACGGAGGAGCGGAGGACACGACCGTCGTCAGCCGGCGCATCGCGACACCACCCGGCCGGGAGGCGCCCTCGTCCACGCCGTCGCGCAGCGCTTCCGCGTCGAGTCGGTCCGGGACCTCGACCACGAGATCGCCGTCGTCGACGCGTGTCCACTCCCGCACCCGCCGGGACATCCGCTCGGCAAAAGCGGAGTGGGGAAGGCGGCGCAGCAACCCGAGGGCGGTCGCGCGGACCTTGCGGCTGCGGTCGTCGAGCGCGTGCTCGAGCAAGGCTTCGTCGTGCTCGCCGAGGCCGGTCGTCAGCAGTTCGAGCAGGGCAGCCCGCTGCGCCGCCGTCTCCGACGACCACGACGCCGTCAGTCGCGCTGCGGCGGCGTGGGGGTCGGCGGCCCGCGCCACCGCGAACCATCGGCGGCGCTGCGCAGGCGAGCCGTGCAGCCAGAGTCGTTCGTCGGCCGGGTCGGGTGTGACGAGGTGGGACCACTCCGGGTTGAGTGCTGCCACCCATTGGCCGCGGGCGCCGGCGAGGCGCAGCAGGTGCTCGCGGTGTGGGGTGTCGGGCGCGGCGAACCACAGCAGATCCACCACGATCTCGTGCGGTGCCCGGAACCGCTCGGCGAGCGCGAACCATTCCGGAAGAAGGGGCGAGCGGACGACGAGCAGTCCACGCAACCGCTCGGCTGCCGCCGGTGGGAGCGTGAGGCGGTCGTCGTCCGGGGCAGGGCTCGGCAGTGTGCGCACCGTGGGGAGGGTCGCGGCGGTGAGGAACGCGGACTCGAGGGCGGCGGCCGCGAGCAGACGCGAAGCCGGATCGCCGGTCAGCGCCGTCGCCGCGTCGGCGGTGTGCAGCGTCGACGTTGCCGGTGCCGAGCGGGCTGTGCCGAGCAGCGCCGCGGTCGACAGGGTTTCGAAGGTCTCCGTCACAGTGACAACTCCTGTCCTGCCGTGAACAACGACGCCGGTGCCAGGCGGGTACCGTCCCAGTCTCCGCATACCGTCAGCGGGTGGCCACCCGCGACCGTGAGTAGTCGCCACCGCGTGTCGTCGTCACCGCCGAGCGGCAGCGCGCGACCGTGCCGGTCGACGAGGTGCCAGGACCCGTCCGATCCGACCGGAACGACGCTGTCGAGCAGCATCGGCCACGAGCGGATCCACGGGTCGGCGCCCAGCACACGGGCGTACTCGTCGAGTGCCGCATCGAAATCCGGTGCGGTCCCGGGCAAGGAGGCAGGCAGCGTGGTGAACGGTTCGGGATCGGCGTACCGCTCGCCGACGAGCGCGCGGAGCGGTGCGGCACCGGGATAGAAATGCAGGTCGGCGTCGACGAGCATGCCCGGCGGGGGAGTCGCGTCGGGGAACCGGGCGGTGCCGTGGGAGAAATCCAGAAGGATCGCCCAGCGTCCGGTGTCGCGGCCACGTAACCACACCTTGCGGGTGAACAGTCGGCTGTCCTCGGAGATGCGGGTCGCGAGTACCTGCCATCGGTCGCGGACGGGCGGCTCGGAACGCACGTCGTCGGCGCGGGTGGGGAATCCGAGGTGGGTGCGCACCGACCGCGCGAGAGGGTCGGGCAGGTCGTCGATCTGCCGGTACGCGACCACCAGCAGATGCAGACGCGCGTACTCGGTGAGCACCCGGGCGGGCCAGTCCACCTCGGTCGCGACGACCCCGGCGAGAGCGCGCAGTGTCGAGGCGACGCCGGGGACCTGCGCATCGACCATGCGAGCCGCGATGTCGTCGTAGGTGGAGTACCCGTGGTCGACGGCACCGAGACCGCTGCGGATCCGGTCGGTCAGCCAGCGGTCGAGTTCGTCGAGCCCGGCGGCCGCGCGCTCGGCGCGGCGCTGGACGGTCGCCGGATCGGGAGCCTTTGCGGGTTCGTCGCCCGGCTCATCCGGGGGAGTGGTCTGCGCGGCGCGTGACGCGAGCCATTCGGTGACCGAGCCGGGTGGGTCAGCCTTCGGCACCATGCCGTCGGACCAGCGCATGAGCAGGGCGAGTGCGTGCTTGCACGGGAGTTTCCGGCTCGGGCACGTGCATGTGTAGGCGGGGCCGTCGAGGTCGATCGCGGTGCGGTAGACAGCGGTGCCCCGGCCGCGGCATTCGCCCCAGAGCGCGCCGTCCTGCCGCCCCGTATCGATCCACCCCGACACCAGTCCGCGCGCAGCGGTCAGCGAGGACGGATCAGGTGCGGCGGCAGCGATCCGATCGGGGGGCCAGGGGCTTGTCACGTCCTGAGAACGTACGGCAGGGTTCCGACAGCGACCGAATCGTCAGGATGTGGCACGGGTGTTCAAACGCCTCCGGATGCCGTCGACGAAGAGTGTCAGGCCGAAGTCGAAACGGATGGCGGGATCACCGTCGAGGAGATCGTCGTCCGAGGTCGGCGCCGTCTCCGTCGCGACATCGGGCGATACCGGCCCCCGCGTCAGCGCGCCGAGTTCGGCGAGTTGCGCGCGGGACTGCTCGTCGACGGTGTGGCCGAGTACATAGTGCAGCAGCGCGTAACCGGCGAGTTCGGCGTGCGCGCGGGAAAGCCCTCCGCGCTGCGCCGCGGCGACGAACGCATCGCGGGCGCGGGAAGTGGTCAGCCGCGACGCGTAGGTGGATGCGACGAGTTCGGCGCCGTCGCGATGGGCGAGCAGAGCGGAGCGCAACCGGTGGGCGAGTTCGGTGAGCGCATCGTCCCAGTCGGGGGAGTCCGGTTCCGCGTCGACGCCGTCGAGGATGCGGTCGGCCATCGCGCCGAGAAGAGTCTGTTTGTTGGGGAAATGCCAGTACAGCGCGCCGGGCTGAACGCCGAGCGAGGTGGCGAGCTTGCGCATTGTGAGGTCGCCGAGCCCGTATTCGTCGAGGATCGCCATGGCGCCGTCGAGAACGTCGCCGCGTCGCAACTGCACCGTGTCCGCTCCTGTCCGTCCCGCTGTGTCTGGGCCTCCCGTTGACAGTATCGGACCCCCCACCTAACCTGAACGCCGTTCAATTGAACACCGTTCAAGTTTTCTCATGTCAGGAGACGCAGTGACCCAGGCGCCCGCTCGCACCGACATCCTCGACCTCGCTCGCGACCAGGTACTCCGGGGCGGGGTCGGGTTCGACCGCGACCGGATGCTCGACGTGCTCCGCCTGCCCGACTCCCGGCTCGAGGAACTACTCGACGTCGCGCACGACGTCCGCATGGCGTGGTGCGGACCGGAGGTGGAGGTCGAAGGCATCGTCAGCCTCAAGACCGGCGGCTGCCCCGAGGACTGCCACTTCTGCTCCCAGTCCGGCCTGTTCGCCTCACCGGTGCGCGCCGCGCGCCTCGACATCCCGTCGCTCGTGGAAGCCGCCAAGCAGACTGCCAAGACCGGCGCCACCGAGTTCTGCATCGTCGCCGCCGTGCGCGGCCCCGACGAGCGGTTGATGGCCCAGGTCGCCGCCGGCGTCGAGGCGATTCGCAACGAGGTCGACATCCAGGTCGCGTGTTCCCTCGGCATGCTCACCCAGGACCAGGTCGACCAACTCGCGGCCATGGGCGTCCACCGCTACAACCACAACCTCGAAACCGCGCGCTCGTACTTCAACCACGTCGTCACCACCCACACCTGGGAGGAACGATTCGAGACACTCCGCATGGTGAAAGAGGCCGGCATGGAGGTGTGCTGCGGCGGCATTCTCGGGATGGGCGAAACCTTGGAGCAGCGAGCAGAATTCGCGGCTGACCTCGCGTCGGTCGAACCCGACGAGGTGCCGCTGAACTTCCTCGATCCGCGGCCCGGCACGCCGTTCGCAGATCGGGAGGTGCTCCCGGCCACCGAGGCACTCAAGGCGATTGCGGCATTCCGGCTCGCCCTGCCGCGCACCATCCTCCGGTTCGCCGGCGGCCGCGAAATCACCCTCGGTGATCTCGGTGCGAAGCAGGGCATGCTCGGCGGCGTCAACGCCGTCATCGTCGGCAACTACCTCACCACCCTCGGGCGTCGTGCCGAAACCGACCTCGACCTGCTCGTCGATCTGCGGATGCCGATCAAGGCACTCGGCGAAAGTATCTGACGTGTTCGACGCGTACACCGGTGCCGAACTCGTCGACGGTCTCGAGGTCGAGAGCCGCCGGGGAGTTCGGCTGGGTCTCGAACCACCCCGGTACTGCACGCTGTGTGGTCGGCGGATGGTCGTGCAGGTCATCCCCGACGGATGGTGGGCGCGGTGTTCACGCCACGGCATCATCGATTCGTCCCGCAACGAGCAACGCTGACCGGAAGGCGATCAGAGGTCCGAATCCGGCGAGGAAGGTGGTACCTGCCGGACGACGCGGGCGGGCACGCCCGCAGCCACCACGTTCGGCGGCAGATCGCGCGTCACCACCGCTCCGGCCCCGACAACAGTGTTCTCGCCGATCGTCACTCCGGGACAGACGATCACGCCGCCCCCCAGCCACACGTTGTCGCCGATGGTGATCGGTTCGGCAGCTTCCCATTTCGCGCGCCGCAGTTCGGCATCGAGAGGGTGGGTGGGTGTGAGCAACTGGACGTTGGGTCCGATCTGCACATCGGCGCCGATCGAGATCCGCGCGACGTCCAGCATGACCGCTCCGAAGTTGACGAAGGTTCGCGGCCCGATCGTGATGTTGTATCCGTAGTCCACATACAGCGGGGCGCGCACTTCGGCACCCTCGCCCAATGATCCGACCAGGGCCGCCAAGATCGCTCGCCGGGCTGCGGGATCCGTGACGCTTAGATAAGGGAATTGAGGTCATCGAACCCACTCGCTCGAGTCGAACCGTATGAATGTTATGACGACCGGTTCAACTCCTGCGACGCCTTCGTTGCTTCCGTTGTCCAGGAATCACAACAGCCAGGCGGTCCCGTCATTCAATGGGGCCGTTGGGATGTGTACATCACATTGATGATGAGAGTGCAGGCACGTCAGCCGACCGGAGTGATGTTTGTGGACACCGAGGTCGTCAAGGTTCTGCCAGATTCCGTGGCCGGTACGTTGACGCTCAACTTGCGACAGTTCCCGCCTGGCGTGACTGCGGGAAACCAGATCGGAAGCTGGCAGATTCCGGTTGCAGAAGGACAACCCGGATTCAACGAACAAGTTGATATCGACTCGCCCTACGCAGGGTATTACCAGGAAGTATCCGATTTCGCGACGGACTGGGTTCTGGACACGCCGGTTCCTGGCATGGCGCAATCCACTGGAACGCAATACACAGATATCGTATTGCGCTGCGACAACGCGGTCGGCGCTTTCCCGGGATGTGTGAATCCTGACTACACTCCCACCCTCACATTCACCGGTCTTTCTTATATCAATATGAATATCGGTAATCATCAATCCAACACTGGGGTGGGGGCGACATGGGGAACGCCTTTGCACCGAGGGGAATCTCCTCTCGCGGCTGTCGCCAACAGGGATGCCGCCTGCAATACCAATCGGGACGAAGCACTCGGGGAGCCGCCGGACGGAATGGTCGACCCGTCCTGTGATGAGTATCCCTTTGCTTCTTCGGTCGAGGGCGGTGGAGCCGCAAGCGTCCTGTGGGTTCCTCTGGCGGAAAACCTTTCGCAGGGTGGGCAGACAAGCACTTTCTACCAGAACAACAGGGTTATGCCTGGGGATGCGTTCTTCGTGGATTACACGTAGAAGTGCACTGATACCGACAGCTTTCCGATAGGGACTGTTCCGCAGCAAATACCACCAAGGAGTCAAGCGGAGATGAAAACGTTCAAGAGAAGAATGTCTATGGTCGCGGCAGCGGCGGCCGCGTTCGGAATGCTCGGAGCTGGCACCGCCCATGCCGACACACTGACTGGATGGGTGGGCCCGGCCGGATCCAATAGTGCTGGGGTGATATTTCTGAATACCTCGACGATCATCAATTCCCCGAACCTGAGGGCAGAATCGAAGATCTACTCATCATTCGGCCAGACCGTCCCCAGTGGCGAGATCGGTGTACGGGCGCGGTTGTTCAGTAGCGGAGCGTTGTGTGAAGCGACCACCTACAGGTACAACACCGGGCCGGTCGCTCAGTTCACATACGGCACGACGAACACCTGTGGAGCTGGTTGGTACAACAGCCATGGATTCACCGCAGTGTGGGACGGCACCAGCACCTACAAGGAAGCACTGACGTTCCCGACCGATCCGCTGTGGTGGGAACCCGCGGCAGCCCGCAGCTCGACCACTGAACCCGAAGTCACCCCGGCGTCGATCCCCAGCGGCACGAACGCGGATGGCCTCACCTATGGATCTGGTGCGTCAGCCACGACGGAGGCGGACTTTCCGGACCTGGTAGCGGCGATCGGAGATGACGGGACGACACTGGGTTTCGTTCGCAAGTCCGATTTGGTCGAGGCTCCTGCTGCGAATCCAGAGGAAGCCAGCGCCGGTGCGAACGCTGGACGAACTGTTCCGCTTTTCGACGAGGACGGGCAAACGCAGGTGGGATCGTTCACACTGAGCTGATATTCACTGCGGCTTGATGCAGATGCCGTTCGTGGTGACCGAGGATTAATAATTGTCGCCACGAACGGCATCGTGTTTTGTGGTCCGTGTGATGCCCTTGCAGAATGGAGAGTGCTGTGTCCTTCCCCGACGTTGAGTTTCCCTTGTTCCGGCTCGAGTACAGCAACGACGAAGTGTGGACCGAGATCGTGCAGGGGGCACTGGGTGTCGGGTCTGAGCGCACCGATCCGCTGACTGTCGTCGAAGGCCCGGAGTTCGATGGTGTGGATGTGGACGAGCTGTTGGCCCGCCTCAACGAGGACGATCCGGGCTATCTGTTCGTTGCCGTGGCGGACGAGCGGACCATCGAGGACCTGGAGCATCCGTTTCTGATCATCGCCGCCGCTAAACCATCGAGCAGACTGCGGGTCTCCGCGGACGCGGTGGCCTCTGTCGCCTCCAACCTGTTGCTAGGCAATCTGAGTCTCAAGGACTTCACGGCGGCCTCGGACTCGACCGGGACCTATCGGGCACCGGAGCGCGCCGAGGAGCCCCAGGAGCGGACCGTTCAGGTGGACGAGATCGTCGAGGTGATGGGACAGGGGCCGTGGCCGGGCCCGCTCGAAGCGTTTCGCATAGATCTGCTCGACTACCGTGCGCGGGCCGGATTCCGGGTGTTCACAACGCTCATCGACGCACAGAGCGCGCGGGAACGAAAGTCCAAACGCCCGGTGTCGTACTACGCGAAGTACTGGGATGTGTACGGACATAACGAATATCTCGACGCGTTGCGTGAGTCCGGTCGGGTGCTGGCCTTCTCGATCCACCTTCCGACCGGATTCAGCGGGAGCCGGTGGGACGCGATACTCGACCCGTCCACCCTTCGGGTGCTTGGTGCCGAGCGGTGGTTGAAGCACAGCATGTAAAGCTGATCGATGAGAGAACCAGCTGGCGAACCGACTGCGGCGACACGCAGGGACGTGTCATCAATGCAGTTCAACGCCCTGTTCTCTTCCCAGCTCTCGGGAGCCGTCGGTGGTCACGACTAGCGTTTGTGGTGTACCTGCGAGGGCGGAGGTCTGATCGTGTGTGGACGATATGCAAGTCCCACCCCGATATCTGCCTTCCCCCAGCACTGGAGGTGATCTGCTCGCGGTGTATGACGCGGCCGCGGCGGTGGGGGAGGAGCTGCCGCCGTCGTACAACGTCGCCCCGACACAGCAGGTGAACGTGGTGCTCGAACGCGCGCCCCGCGACGAACCCGGTGCCTAACCTGTCCGAATGGTCAACTCCCAGGTCACATGGGGTTTGCCGTCGTGGGCGAAGGATCCGAAGATCGGGTCGCGGATGATCAACGCCCGGTCGGAGACGATCACGAGCATTATCTGCCCGTGACTCGTCGATTGGCGATGTGGGTAGGCTTCTGAGCTGCCAAGCGTGCCCACAAGCGGTTCGGAGCCGATTCGAGGTACCTTCGGCACGAGTTTGCAGGTGCATCCACTGCCGGCCGGATGCTTGAAGTGCTCGAGCATCATGTCGGCGTCGTCGCTGATCTTCCGACCGCCTTCGGATACTTGGCCGCCAACCTGGCTGCAGCGCAACCGCTCGACCGGGTGTGAGGTGACGGCGAAAGTCGCGTCGGCCGGCGTTCAGTCCCGAGTCGCTGACCGGCGATTCGACGTATCGGACGTTGCGGCGGATTCGTCATCACGACGGGTCAGCATTGTGCGCATCCGGGTCGGTTCGTCGACGTACACGCTGATGCGACTGATCTTTTCGGTTTTTCGCCGGGAGGGTAGGAGAGCGGGGAGTCGAGCGGGGACCGGGCGGGCAAGAGTCAGATCGACGTTCGTCCCGTCGGGGTTGGGGAGGTACAGGCGATCGTCCTTGATTGCCGGCGCGGTCTCGGTGAAGCGGCGGCCGACGGTGACCGATTCGATGTCGACCCGATCGACAACAGCCACCACCGAGCCGGATTGACGGAGAACAAGCGACGTGTCGGTCAGGTAGTGCGGGTTGGTGCGATGAATCGCCAAGTAGCCGAACAGCGCGAGCATCGACCAGACCGAGACGACCGCGAGGCTCACTCGAAGCCACATCCACGGCAGAAGCAGATGCAGCACCACGATCTCGACGACGGTTGCGACCGCGAAGGCCACCGGCAGCACGAGCGTTCCTTTGTGCGCACCGAGAACGATCGCGCCCGGTTCGACTCCGGAATGACGTCCACGGATCCACAGCCACAGCGCTCGGTACGCCCTGATCTCGGCGCGGATGAACAACCGGATCGGAGAATGGCCGAGCGCGGCCGCGACCGCGTCCCGAAGCCCGGCACCGTCGCGGCACTGGATCACGATCGCAAGGAGAAACGCGATGATCACCGCGCACCCGAGAGGAACCTCCACTGCCACGAACAACAGCACCGCCTGACGCGTACTGATCACACCGGCCACCAACAAGGTGGCGTCGACAACGAGAACGACCGCCGTCACCACTTGCGTCACTCGTTCGAATCGTCGAATCCGGTCGATCACCATCAGATGTCCTCAGGATTGGAGGACCGGGTGAACAGTTCTCGCTGCACCCGGAGAATGACCTCACGTTGTGCGGGGTCGGGAATCAGTTCGTCGAGCGCCAAAGTCCCGGCAACCCCGCCACCCTCCTCGTCGGCACCGTCGGAGGGCTCGATGATCCCCATCTGTTGTTGATCGAAGAACTCGAGAAGTCGCGCTGCGAGTGCATCGATCTCCGACTCGACCGAGTCCGGGCTGCACCCTTCGAGTTGTGACCACTGCGCAAGTAGCTTCAGGTACCGCTCGCGCCGGAGGTCGTCGATCATCGTTGCCTCGTAGCCCGTGAGCAGGAACTCGGGCGCGCTCCCCGACATCGAGAGGACTTCGACGAGGTCCCGGTCCAGCCGAAGAGCCGAACCGACCTCGACGGACGGAGCGCCGTCGATGGCGTCGGACAAGGCCGTGGCCAGTCCCGCGGGCAGCGCTGAGATCGGATTGCCGCGATCAACCTCGGCGAGCATCGCGGTGAGCTGCATCTTCTTGCGTGCGAGGATGTTCTGTTCCTTCTCGATGCCGGCGATCAAAGCCCGAAGGTCCGCGGCGACGTCGCGTTCGTCTTCACTCGATCTTTCGTCGGAGAGGATGGCGGCGACCGACCCGAGAGGAACTCCACTGGTCGCCAGCCAGCGGATTCGCATCAAGCGGACAGCGTCGGTGAGGGTGTATTCACGGTAGCCGTTGGATCGACGCCGCGGCTCGTTCAGCAGGCCGAGTCGGTGGTAGTGCCGCACGGTTCGCGTCGTTGTGCCGGCAAATCCGGCGAGCTGGCCTATTCGCATGAATCAAGTCTCAACCATGACGCAAGGTCAAGGTCAAGGGTTCCCCTGCCCACACCGGCGCTTTCGAGGAGTCGCCCGGCACGACGACCTCGCACCCAGCTGCGGGGACTGTCGCTGTTCTCTTCTCTTTGTTTCAAACCTGTTGGCCCGTAAACAACCCCGCGTGTTCTGTGAACCGGGCTGCAATGGGGACGAAACATCGCCTCGGTAGCTTGGGCGGTCCAACACCGACCGGAGGCTCATTGTGCCCGAACAGTTCTCACGAAATGCGGCAGAACTTCTCACGAGGGGTCTCGGCCGTCGCCGGTTCATTCAGAGCGTGGTAGCGGTCGGCGCCGGTGTGGGTGTGGCCGGGGCCGCCGCGGCATGCTCGGACGCATCAGCGGGACCGACAGTCTCCTCACCTGCTCTGCCGTATGCCGGCGGGGTTCCGATCCTGCAGCCGGGCCAAGGTGACCGGTCCGGCGACATATACCTGGGATCGCTCCCCGACGAAGTGCTCTGGGGCTACGTGCCGAATGTGCACACCAGTCCGGTGGTCCGGATGAGGTCGGGACAGACAATCACCATCGACACCGTCTCCCACGAGGGAATACTCGAAGACCAGGGCCGCAACCCCATCGACTACTTCGGTACGAAAGGTGTCGCCGCCGGCGACGTGCTCCAGGACGCTGCGGCGATCGCCGCCGAATACAACCGCACACCACGTGATTTCGGCAAGGATGGACCCCACGTAGTCACCGGACCGGTCTTCGTCGAAGGTGCCGAACCCGGCGATGTCCTCAAGATCGAGACATTGGAGATCATCCCCCGAGTCCCGTACGGTGTCGTCTCCAGTCGGCACGGCAAGGGTGCGCTTGCGAGGACCGGTGACGGTGGCGCACCCGCGGGTATAGACACAACCGAAGTGATGCCACCGGTCTCCACAGACGGGCGAGCCGGTGCCGATCCCACCTCGCACGGCAACGTATCGGTCTTCACGACCATCGAAAACGGGCTGGGGGTCATGCCCTTCGGGCAGAACTCTCGCGTCCAGTTTCCGCTCCGCCCGTTCATGGGCATGATGGGCGTCGCATTTTCCACCGACGCCGATCCGACCTCACCCAACTCGAACTCGATTCCGCCGACACTGGGTGGTGGCAACATCGATATCCGGTTGCTGGGCGAAGGTTCTTCCTTCTACCTACCCGTCTTCGCCCCCGGCGCACTCTTCTACGTCGGTGACCCGCACATGGCGATGGGGGACGGTGAAGTGGCGCTCACCGCAATGGAAGGTTCACTGCGCGGGACCTTCCGACTGACCGTCTGCAAACCAGGATCGGGAGATGCACCGAGTGTCGCCTACGGCTACCCGTTCGCGGAAACAACCGAGTCTTGGATCCCCATCGGGCTGTCCGACCCCGACGGCGCGATCGACGGTCAGGGCAGTGACCTCAATGTTGCGATGCGGAGGGCTGTCGTCAATGCTCTGGACTTCCTCGAAAAGGACCAGGGCATGGCCCGCGCGACCGCGTACGCATATCTCTCGGCAGCGGCCGACTTCACGGTGTCGCAGGTGGTCGACCGGACCGTGGGCGTTCACGGCCAAATCTACAAGGATCATTTCAGCTGATCATTGCGTGCGGCGGACGGCGCCGTTCGCGTGCAGAAGGGCGAGCTTCCTCACTTGTTCGCGCCTGGTCGAGGAGTGCAGTGACCAGCCTTGCAGTGCGCCGCGAACCGACCAACCAATCGTCGAGATCTGCCGCGACGAGATGCCGATCCTGCTCTCGACCGGTTGTCAGCGGCGTGTCACCCACTTGTTGGCCAACCGGTTGAGCCTTGCGGGTGAGCACTGCGCGACTGCGGCGAGCACTCGCGCCTGCCATCCCACCGTACGGTGCACCCCGCCCCAGGCGCGCCCCGCATTGTGGCGGCCGAGGATTGTGCCCGTGACGTCGACGTAAATGATCAGGCGGTGCCGTTTTCCCGGGGTTTCCTCGAACGGACCCGTCGACAGGATTGCAGTCCCTGATCATCGCGTTGGTTGCCAGGTGTGATGATCCTGGCAACCAACGCGCATAGTGGCGAAGGCTCGATCGAGGGCGAAATGCGCGACTTCTAGCGGCGCCGCCGAACGGACTCGCGCTGTAGAGCGGATTCCCTCATCGGAGCTTTCATACGCTCGGACGCGACCCGCCGACAATGCCTTCCGCTTCGATCTCAACCTTGAGTCCGGGTTCGACCAACGCGCACACCTGCACGAGAGTGGAACACGGGAAATCGCCGACGAACATTTCCGCGCGAGCGCGACCAACGGCAACCTTGTCGGCGATATCGGTGAGGTACACCCGTAGGACGAGGATGTCGTCGACGACCGCCCCGCAGGCTTCGGTCAATTCCTGTACACGTCGGAAGGCCTCGACCGCCTGTGCATAGGCGTCCTCACGGCCCACCACACCCTCGGGCGAACCGGCATGCATGCCGGAGATGAAAAATCTGTCGCCAACGACCCGCGCGTTGGAGAACATGCCGGGCCGGGGAGCGTCCGGGACGCCGATAGCGGAAATGCGAGTCATGTCGTGGCCGTCCGTGCATCCGATTCGCGGGTCAAACGTTCCCGGACGGGAACGAAGTCGTAAGTCGGGTAAAACTCGGTGGTGAACACGCCCCATGCGCGTCGTTCGAGTTCCACGTTCACCGAATTCAACTTCGATGCCGGAAGCCGGAGCGTGACGATCTGGCCCAGGCCCATCGCGACCACCCATGACACGATCTCGCAACCTTCGGGCGGGAATCCGTGCCACCAGTCGGCTTCGTCGAGTTTGCCCTGCAGTTCGCCCATGTTCTGCGACTGGTCGTGCCGTAGGAACACCGTCAGCATCAAGGTGCCCGAACCGGAGGTATTCATGTCCGCCGGAATAGTCGCGGTTTCAGTAGTGGTCATACGAGCTCACCGGCCAGGATCGCGGCCTGCTTCTTCGCATCCGCCCGGTAGATGCGCCGGATGCGCGACACCCCGAGGTCGTGCTGGTAGAGGTGTTCGTCGACATCGGCGTCGTCGGCGAGTACTTCGAGCACGACACGATCCTGCTCGAGAACCTCCCAGTGTTTTGCCTCGAGGCGCGTGCGATACAGGAAGCGCCACACCTCTCGCTCCCATCCCTGCACTTTGCGGGTGCGCCAGTGGAAGATCGCCGAGTTGTGCTCGTCGACGGGGCAGGACATACCCACGATTCCGAAGACTCCTCCGGGGCCGGCATTTTCGGCGTATGGAATCTCCAGGTCGACGTAGTCCATGGATCCGCGGACGTACTCGACCCAGTCGAAGTTCTTGCCACGCTGGTCGGTCTTCTCGAAGAAGAAGCCGCGGTCGGTTTCACGGATTCGGAAGCGTGCAGAGGTGTCTCCTGCAAACATCGAGTGCGAATCGCGATGCAGGAACGCACCATGCATGGGGTCGAGAACATTGTCCATGTAGAACCGCCACGGGCCCGCCCACTCGGCGTAGTTGGGAAACCACGAGTGTTCAGGTGACGCGAGGCGGTCAGGCAGAATGAATGGAGTCGGTTCGGAGTCGGCGGTGAGCGGGACGAACGCGAAGATGGTGTCGGCGGCTTCGACAACCTTCAGCGACACTGTGGCCTGCTTGCCTTCGAGAGCGCAACCCGGCATGCCGGGGACCGAAACGACCTTGCCGGTGCCGTCGACCTGGACGCCGTGGTACGCGCACGCGACCCGATCGCCGAGGTGCTGTCCGACGGACAGCGGGGCGCTGCGATGGGGACACCGATCTTCGAGCATGTGAACGACGCCCTGCGCGTCACGGAACAGCAGCCAGTCGATATTGAGTCGCTTGACCTTCTTCATCTCCCCGGACCCGACCATGCGAGAGGGAAGAATGGGGTACCAGCGGTCGCGCAGGCCGTACTTTGCCAGATCGTCGGCAGTCATCTCGCCGCGGATACCCACTGCGCGGCGGGAGCCGCCTCCGGTGCCGGTCGTTGAAGCGGTAGTGGTTGTAATCGTGGTCATGTCACTCTCCCAAACGTCGCATCTCGGCACGGAAGTTCTCTTCGGTCCAGTCCCCTCCATCGGGTGCGTGCAGACCAAGACCATTCAGGCTGGCAACGAGACCGGGTAGGTCATGGATGCCCTTGCCGAAGACCTCCATGATCGAACCGGAGAGCTTCATTTCGTAAGGGGTGAATGGCTCGAGGTGTGTCTGGTGCGCATCGAGGTACTGAGTAGTCGAGTCAGGCACGTGGGTTCTCCTGTCGGTTCGAGCTGTAAGCGGGTGGAGCACCGGAGTCTGCGAGACCCTCGGCGATGATGGTGAACGAGGTGACCCATTCGTTGAACGACGTCGGCCGCTCTTGATGGGCAGGGACGCGGCAACCGTCGATGACCACGAAGACGCCGTTGTCGATGCCACCGGCGATGGTTTGGGGCTGTTCGAGACAGGTCTCGTCACCGGCCTCGGGTACCGATGCGATGACGAGGGTCGGTGCAACGACCGTCCGTAGGAGATCCCGGTAGTCCTCGGATTCCGATGGCACAGCGGGATCGCCGAGAAGAAGACTGAGAACGAGTTCGGGCCGGCGGGTCGCGAACACGATCGCACCGTAGGCTGCGGGCCCGGTGGCCAGCAGATGAGACCGGCCATGCTCGACGAATCCTCCTGTCACTTCGTCCAGCCACCGTTCCAAGGAGTCGGTCTCGGCGATATCGAGCACCGTTTGGGTGCCGATGGGGAGCGCAGCGAGTGCGCGGATCTGGTCGGCGAAGTGGTCGGTCACTCCGGGGCCGTCGTGGACGCAGAGGATAGGTTCCCGCCGTTCGTCGTCGACGACGTTCCGCCCCGGGACAATGGTGCTTGCACCCACGCTGCTCACCTTCGGTCCTCTGCGACAGGGATGTGGACCGGCGGAGTGAACGCGCCCGGCGTAGGTGTCACTGCGGCGACATCGACCTCGATCAGTGCGGGACCGTGGGTTTCGATCGCCTCGCGCAGCGCCTTCTCGAAATGTCCTGGGCCTTGGACGATTTCGTAGGGCAGATCCATCGAAGCAGCGAGCAGATCGAACCGAGGTGTGTAGAGGTCGACGCCTGCGCGATCGAAGCCATTGGATTCCTGCATGTTTCGCAGCACTCCGTAACCGCCGTCGTTGAAGACGACGACTGTGCACCACGCGCCGCTGCCCGCCAGCGAGGCGAGCTCACCGAGATGAACGGCGAGACCACCGTCGCCGGCGATCACGACGGTGGGCACATGTGGACGTGCGAGAGCAGCTCCGATACCCATAGCCAGCCCCTGGCCGATTCCGCCGCCTAGCGGGAAGATGTTGGTGCCTCGTTCGTAGAAGGGAAGTAGCCTGTTTCCCCATTGACTGGACGGAATGGTCACGTCGCGTGCGACGACGGATTCACGAGGCAGCACCGTGCGGAGACCTTCGCAGATTTCGGCGTAACCACCGATGAAAGCTTTCAGACTCGAGCGCACCCCGTGTCGGGTGTCCGTCACCTTCTCCGCCCAGTTGGCTTCGGCTGCTGTGTGGGTGATCGAGGCATCGATGGCGGCGAGCGTCCGGGCGGCGTCGCCGATGATGCCGACGGTTGCCGGGTACACGCGTCCGACAGCTTCAGGATCGATGTCGATCTGAATCTGCGTTGCAGGCAGTTTCAGGTGGTAACTTCTGGTCTCGTTGGAACGGAAGTGCGTTCCGATGGCCAGGAGAAGATCCGATTCCTCGAGCAGCGACGCGGCGTCCGCATGTGTGGCGAAGTTGCCGATGACCAGCTCGTCGTCCTCCGGCACGATGGCGCGCCCGGAGTTGCTGGTGAACAGGCCCGCACCGAGTTTGTGGAGCAGTGAGGACAATTCGTCGCGTGCACCTGCGGCTCCGCCGCCGACCCAGATGAGGGGACGCTTCGCCTGTGCGAGCAGAGCCACGGCCGCGGCGATACCGGTATGGTCCAACGCGGGGAATGGGGCCGGCTCGAACTCGTACGGACGTTGTTCATCGGGTCGTGCGAGGTACTGCAGATCGGAAGGCCATTCGACGCTGGCCGGCCCGTATGGGGCACTGTCGATCGCTGAGATGGCTTCTTCGAGAACTGCTTCGACTTCCTTCGCATCGAGGATAGTTTTGGCGAACTTGGATACTGCGTCGAGCATCTGGAGTTGCTTGGGAACTTCGTGGATGACGCCTCGACACGTGCCGAGATACTCGCTCTCGATCTGTCCGGTGACATGGAGGACCCGGCTTCCGGCGGTCAACGCTTCTACCATCGATCCCGCGGCGTTGCCTGCTCCGGTACCGGTGCTGGTTATCGCGACTCCGATCTTGCCGGACGCGCGCGCGTATCCGTCGGCTGCGTTGACGACGGCGGCTTCGTGGCGCATCTCGACGAAGTTGAGTTCACGAGCCACGGCCTCGACGAGGGGAAGGTTGTGGATGCTTATCACGCCGAATGCGGTGTCGACGCCGTGCCGACGCATGACCTCGACCAGTACGTCACCGCCCGTGGGCTTCTTCCCCTCGGTGCTTTTGCTGGGTGTCATGGTGTCCTCCGTAGTACTCGATGGTTGTGAACGCTCGTCAGAGGTAGCGGCTGACGCCTCCGCCGACGTCGATCGACGCGCCGGTCGTGTAACTGCTCAGGGGCGACAGCAAAGTCACGATGTGGAAGGCAACCTCTTCGGCCCGGCCGAATCGGCCGAGTGCAATGCCCCGGTCGGCCGCGATCTCGGCGCTCCAGGCGTCGTAATCGAGATCGGTCTCGGAGTCCTCGAAGCGGCGTCGCCACTGTCCGGTGTCGATCAAACCGAGCAGTACCGAATTCACTCGCGTCCCGTCCTGAGCGAGTTCTCCGGCCATCGTATGCGTCAAGTTGAGGAGCGCGGCACGTGCCGCGGATGTGACGGCGAGCCGTTCTTCCGGTTGACGGGACAGTATGGCGTTGACGTTCACGACGGCGCCGGCGGTGGACGCGGCGAGTGCCTCACGCGCTGCGCGTACGACATTCCAGGTGCCGAAGATCTTGAGGTCGAACTCTTCCCGGATTTGATCATCGGCCGTGTCCGGCAACCGAGCCATGAGCGAGCGCCCAGCGTTGCAGACCACCCCGTCGATCCGACCGAAGTGCCCCACGGCGTCGCCGACGAACGTTTCGACGGCTGCGCGATCGGTGACGTCACAGCTTCCGGTGAAAACGCGATCGGAGTCGAGTCCCACGATGGTGGAAAGGGCATCGACCAATCGGTCCGCATCGCGGGCACAGGAAACGATATTCGCGCCTTCATCAGCGAGGTACCGGACGGTGGCAAGCCCGATACCCGAGCTGGCACCCGTTACGAGCACTGTGCGACCCGCTAGACCCAAGTCCATGATCGGCTCCTTCTCAGTTCATTACGAATCCACCGTCGACCACGATGGTCTGGCCGGTGATGTAGGCGGCGGCGTCGGACAACAGGAACTCGACGGTGCCGGCGACATCGTCGGGTGTCTGTTCGCGAGTTAGCGATCGGTTGTTCTCGTAGAGTGCGTATCTCGATGCCGGCACGGTCTCGGTCGCTTCGACGCGCGTAAGGCCGGGGGCCACGGCATTGACCCGAAGGCCGTGCGGTCCACCGTCTCGCGCCATCGTGCGGGTCATCGCCATAACTGCTCCCTTGGAACTCGTGTAGTGCACGAGGCGAGGTGAGCCGTAGAGCGCGGCGTCCGAGGCAACGTTGACGATCGCCGATTGCTCCCGCTCGGCCATCTGGGCGAAAAAGTGCTTGCTGACGAGCCAGGTGCCATAACTGTTCACGGTCATCACCCGCAGGAAGAAGTCTTCGTCGAGCTCCCAGAACGCGTCTCCACCCACGCCGTCGGCCAGGGCGGCATTGTTAACCAGGCCGTCGGCGCCTCCCAATTGGGCCACACGCTCCGTAAGGGCAATCACGGAATCGCGGTCTGCGATGTCGGTGACGATCCCCGCGACGTCGTATCCTCGACCGCGCAGATTCTTCTCCGCCGACTCGACGAGGTCGGGACGCTTTTCGGCGATCACGATCCGATTTCCCGAAGCGGCAAGCCGTTCGGCGATGGAGAACCCGAGACCACGTCCGCCTCCGGTTACGACGATCAATTTGCTCACTGCTGCACTCCTTCGTGGAAGGTGGTGATGTGGGCAGCCATCGCGTCGGGCTGTTCCTGCAGGGCGGCGTGTCCCGCCTCGAGGATCAGTCCGAAGCGGGCTCCGGGAATGGCGTCGGCGAGCAGTCGCGATTCGGCGACCCCCGTGATGACATCGTGTTCTCCGACGAGGACGAGGGTCGGTGCAGAGATGCGATGCAGATCCGGCCCGACATTCGAGGACGCCATGAATTGGGCTGCCGCCCGGTATCCGGGAATGCGGACAGTGGCCATGTCCTCCCGCACCGCTGCTTCGACGGACGGGTGATGACTGGGGGAGAGGAGTCGCTCCGCCCGACATTCTGCGAAGTGCTCGGCTCCGAATTGTTCGAGTTCGGTCACGCGGGAGAGCATTGCGGAGGATTTCTCCACCGATGTGCCCGATCCTCGGGTGCTGTCGGCGAGGATCAGGGAGCGAAACCGGGCAGGGTTCCGGAGGGCTGCACGCATGGCAATCACGCCGCCCCATGAGGTTCCGAACAGGTGAGCAGACTCGATGCCGAGATCGTCCAGGACGTTCTCGAGCACCACGCTGTGGTCGAGAACCTCATCGGCCGGGTCGAGCGAACGCCCGTAGCCCGGTGCGTCCCAGCAGATGGTGCGATAGCCGTGGCGTGTCAGACGAACGGCGAGCTCGGCACTCGAGCGGGCGCTGCCCCCGATTCCGTGCATCAGGACTATCGGTTCTGCGTCGTGGGCCCCGCGGATATCGAGTGCGACACCATGTCGGGTGACGTGTGTGTCCGCAGCACTCGCGTGTTCGGTCGCGATCATGAGGAACTCACTCTGAACCGATGAAGTAGTCGTCGATACCTGTGACCACTTCATCCCGGTGTCCCAGGTCGGCGAGGCCGGCCATCGCGGTTCGGACGCCCGTCGTGGGCGGGCCGGCGGTACCCCACTGGTCGGACAGTTCGGGGACACGACGCCATGTGCGGCAAAGCCACGAGTCCTCGTCGACCTGGGCGACTTCCGACGTGTATTCGCACACCAATCCGGCCGGGTCGGTGAAGTAGGAGAAGGTGTTGTCTCCCGGTCCGTGACGTCCCGGGCCCCACTGGGGTTCGATACCGTGGTGTTTGAGACTTCCGAGTCCGCGCATGAAGTGGTCGACACTGTGCATCTCGTAGGCGACGTGGTTGACGGACGGCCACGGTGCTTGGTTGAGGGCGATGACGTGGTGATCGGCATTGCATCGCAGAAAGGTCATCTGATGCTCGGACCAGTCAGAGATGCGCATCCCGAGGACTTCGACGTAGAAATCGGCCATGAGGTCGATATCGGTGGTGTTGAGCACCACGTGTGCGACCTTTCGGGGGATCGCCCTTCGTCCGGCGGGTTCCTGCTGCGGGACTGCATGCGTGTCGGCCGAGAGTTGGATGGCTCGGCCTTCAGGGTCCACGAGCGTCATCCCGTAGCCACCGGCGGCATCCTCGAGTCGCCCCGGTGGTCGAAGAATCGGAATGCCGATCTGCTCCAATCGTCGTGCAGCTTCGTCGATCGCCCGCGGTGTCTCGACGGCGAAGCTGATCTGATCGAGCCGATTCTGTTCAGCCGTAACCAATCGCAGTACATGATGCTCGTCGCCTGTGGCGCGCAACCAGAAGCGCCCTGCGTCGGCTTCGACCGTCGAGAGTCCCCAGACCTCGTGATAGAAGTCCCGCGAAGCCTGCGGATCGGGGACTCCGAGCGAAACCGATCGCAGTGCGCGCATGCGGACCACGGGTTCCTCGCTGTAGCGCATGTTTCCTCTTTCCGGTGGTGGAGCGTGTCTAGAGGTCGATGACGAGTTCTGCCGATCGGCATCGTGAAACGCACGGAAGCATGGTCGTTCCGGATGCGTGTTCGTCGGGACTGAGCACGAAGTCCCGATGGTCGACGTCGCCTTTGACAACGCCGATTTCACAGCTTCCGCAAATGCCCTCGGTGCACGATGAAGGCACGGGGAGGCCGGCCGACATGAGTGCATCGAGAACGGAGGTATTCGCATCGACGGTGATGCGCTGCCCGTTCGAGGAAATGACCACATCGAATGCGGTGTCGTCGCCGTCCGGGTTCACTGGCTGCTCGGGAGCCTTGAAACGCTCGATCCGAAGTCGCGCCGGGTCGTCCAACGCTTCTGCGCACGCATTCATCAACGGCTCCGGTCCGCAGCAGTACACGGTCGCGGTGGCCGGATGAGACGCCATCAGTGCACCAAGGTCGGGAAACGATCCGTTCGCCTCGTCGTCGGCGTGAATGGTGACCCGATCCACGGGAAAACCGGCGATCTCCTCGAGGTACGCCATGGTGGTACGCGACCGGCCAGTGTAGAGCAGGTGCCACTCTTTGTTTTGCTGCTGGAGGCGGCGGGTCATCGCAAGGATCGGAGTGATGCCGATACCGCCGGCGACGAGAACGTGATGCTCGGCGCGCTCGTCCAATCCGAAGGCATTGCGCGGGACGTCCACCTGGAGTGTCGCGCCCACGGGAAGTGCGTCGTGGACGGCGACACTCCCGCCGCGGGAGTCGGGCTTACGGAGGACGGCGACCGTCCAACGTCCCCGGTCCGATGGATCGGAGCACAAGGAGTACTCCCGGAGAAGCCCGTTCGGCAGGTGCAGGGCGATGTGTGCGCCCGGTTCCCAGCTCGGTAGGTCGTTGCCGGTCGGGTCGACCAGCGTGACACTCGTGACTCCTTCGGCTTCGTAGGTCTTCTGGTGGACCCGCAGAATTCTGTTCTCGGACATCAGGTTCTCCGTCCTTCGATAGCCCGCCGCCGGTCTCAGCGAGTGATACCGTGCATCGGCGAGCTCGGCGGGTAGGTCGGGAGCTGCGGCTTCGCGGTGCCGATGATGACGCAGAAGAGAGCGTCGGTGTCGCCGACGTTCTTCAGGCTGCGAGGCACTCCGGCGGGAACGCGGATCAGGTCGCGGTAACCGAGTGTCCGCTTCGCTGTCTTGGTGCCGTCTTCCACGTCGTGAACGGCGACCTCGAGATTTCCCTCCAGTACGAAGAAGACCTCTTCGACGTCGTGGTGGGTGTGCTCGGGACCGATGGCACCGACGGGCAGGCGCATGTTCGAGAAGGTGAAGTGGTCGGCCTTGATGGTGCGCGAATCGCCTTCGTGGTTTCCTGTGGCACCGGATCCGATGTAGCGGATCTGCGCGCGACGGAACTCTTCGCCGCCCTTCTCTGCCTGGAAGGCCAAGGTGTTCCAATCCTCGTAACGGGACGAAGCCGTGGCGATGCACGAGTCGATCAGCTCGTCGAGATCGGTTACCTGGTTCGAAGATTCAGTGGTAGTCATGGAATTTCACCTTTCGTGGAGAGTTTCAGGTCAGGCAGCGGTGTTCTTGTGCGCGATCGCTTCGATCTCAACGGTCGCTCCGTAGGGCAGCGCCGCGACCTGGACGAAGGACCGCGCGGGGCGAGGCTCGGAGAAAACGGTCTCGTAGTGGGCGTTCGCTTCGTCGCGCAGGGAGACGTCGGTGACGAAATAGGTGGTCTTGACGACGTCTTCGAGCGTCATGTGGACCGTGGCGAGACGCTCGCTCAATCGGTCGACCGCAGCCTGAAGCGCCTCCCGTCGTCCCTCCACGGCAACACCGTCGGTGTCGATGGACAGTGCGCCCGAGACGAATCCGAAACCCGCTTTTTCGAAAGCCGGGCTGTAAGGATGTGCGTTCACAGCAGTTCCTTCCTTTACTCGCTCTTCGGCGCGGCCCACGGAAGAGCACGACCGGAGAGATCGAGGTAGATGCTCTTCTGGTTCATGTACGAGCGGATTCCGTCGCGGCCCTTCTCGGTTCCGATGCCGCTGTCCTTGAGTCCGCTGAACGGCGTCGATATGGAGAATTGCTTGTAGGTATTGATCCAAACGGTCCCGGCCTGCACCGCCTTGGCGACCCGCCAGGCGCGCCGGTAGTCTGCGGTCCAGATGCCGCAGGCGAGTCCGAACACAGTGTCATTGGCTTGTTCGACCAGGTCGGCCTCGTCATCGAAAGGAAGGACGACGGCAACCGGTCCGAAGACCTCCTCTTGGCAAATGGTCGAGGTGTTCTCGACTCCCGTGAGGACGGTCGGCAAGTAGTAGGCACCGCGGGCCAGTCGGGGATCATCGGGAATTGCACCACCACACAACACCTGTGCTCCGTCGGCGACTGCTTTCTCGACCATTTCGGCGACGCTGTCGCGGTGGGAGAAGTTGATCAGCGGTGCGACCTGCGTGTCGGCTTCGGTCCCCGGCCCGACACGTAGTGTTCGGGTGGCGGCCACGAGCCGTTCGATGAACACATCATACTTGTTGCGCTGCACGAATACTCGGGAGCCGGCGATGCAGCTCTGCCCGGAGGATGAGAAAACGCCGAACAGGATCCCCGCGATCGCCTGGTCGATATCGGCGTCGTCGAAAACGATGGTGGGAGATTTTCCGCCGAGTTCGAGGGTGACCGGCATCAATTTTTCGGCGGCAACGTGAGCGAGTGCTCGTCCGGTGGTAGTGCCGCCGGTAAACGAAAGCCTGCCGACTCGCGGATGGCGAGCGAGAGCGGCGCCGACGGTATGGCCCGCTCCGGGAAGGACGGACATCACACCGGCGGGTAGACCGGCACGTTCACAGATGCGTGCCAGCAACAGTGTCACCCAGGGCGCCCATACGGGGGGTTTCGCGATCACAGCGTTGCCGGCTGCGAGTGCCGGGGCGATCTTCTGTGCGTCGGATGCGATGGGGGAGTTCCACGGCGTGATTGCGGCGATGACGCCGATGGGTTCGTGGGTTGCGAAGGTCAGGTAAGAGCCGCGGGAGGGTGTGATGGCATCCTCCATGGTTTCGAGTGCGGCAGCCATATAGCGGAACGTGCCGGCGGCGCTGCGTGCGAGTGCGGCGGTTTCGGCGAGTGTCTTGCCGGTGTCGATGGTCTGCAGGCGGGAGATCCGGCCGATCTCGTTGTCGATCTCATCTCCGATGCGATGCAGGATGAGTGCTCGCTCATGCGGAAGGGCGTTCGCCCAGCCGGATTCACGAATTGCGCGATGTCCTGCGTCGACGGCGAGGTCGACATCGTCGGCGGTCGCGGCGTGCAAGGTGGCGAAGATTTCGCCGGTCGCGGGATCGACCGACTCGATCAGTTGACCGGTCCCTCGGGTCCACTGTCCTGCCACGAAGATCTCGTCGATGGTGTCGGCAGCGAAGGTGCCCGGACGACCGGAGGTCGTGACGGGAGTATGTGTCGGTGCATTCATGGTCGGTAATCCGTTCTTGTCGGAAGCTGCACTGCCGAGAGGTTCGCTGCTCTTCCCTCCCTGTAGTTCACTACCAAGAGTCTGAGCTAAAAGATATTTTCCGTCAAGGTAATACGGTTAAATCGCGGTAAAGAGATCCGGCCGAAGACGTCATGGAACCCGTTCTCAGCCAATCAGGTTGGGGCGGCGAGTACGAGCAGCGAGTGTGCGGAGAATCGAGTAGGGCACCACTGCGCTCGTCCGGGGGTTGCCCTCTGACGGCAGATTCTCGATCCGTATGGAATAGCGCCCTACCGGGCCCGCGGCTTCCACTTCGTGCCGAGTCAGCGTCGCCGCGGGGTCGGCGTACAACTCGACGGTCACGTTGGTGCCGGCGCGCCGGCCACCCACCGCGAAAGCGACTGCAGCTGCGACGTTGAGCGACGCCGGGAACAGTCTGGCGGCGTCGGCGGGTGTGCCGGAGAAGACCAGTACCGGTCCGTCCGTGTGGACGATGCGCGCCACCTCAGCGTCGCCCATCCACGGTTGGATCAGAGCGCCGGGGCTCTTGGTGGACCGCACGAGAACGGAGTCGAACGGTGCTGCGTCGGCCGCGGCAGCCAGCACGTCGAGGCCGCCGATCGCCCCGTTCGTGCATACGAGCGTCCCGGGATGGGGTCGTTCCAGCATCGACGCGAGTTCGGCGTCGTACAGGGCACCCACCGACGAGACGATGAGGTCGCACCCCGAATCCAGAATCCGTTCCGCGTTCGCGCGCAATGCATCTCTACCTGCGCATTCCACCACGACCTCGGCGGATTGCAGCGCGTCGTCGAGGTCCATCACGAGTGCCGGAGCATCCACGACGGGTGACCGGCTGGTGACGGCCACCAGTTCGGCGCCGGCAACGGCCCCTTCGGCAAGGCGTTGTGCGACGATCCTTCCGATCGTCCCGTAGCCCATCACGGCGACCTTCATTCGGCCGGTGTTGGTCCCGGGTGCCTGTCCCGGGCGCACCGGCATCATCGTCCGGATCATTTCCGTCCTGCCTCGACGATCGCGGCGTGCACCCGTGCCGGAGTCATCGGGAGAGCGGTCAGCTGTGCTCCGCACGCGTCGGCGATCGCCTGCGCGATCGCGGGAGCAACCGGAAGCATGCCACCTTCTCCCATGCCCTTGGCCCCGAACGGCCCAGCGCCGTGGCCTTGTTCCTGAGTGATGGAGACGAATCGCTCGGGAATGTCCTCGGCCAGTGGCACCCGGTAGAGGAGTGCCTCGGCGTTGAGGAACTCCCCGGTGTCGCTGTAGCGCATCTCCTCGAACATCGCCTGAGCGAGACCGAACACCGCGGCTCCCTCGTCCTGACCCCGGCATCCGATCTTGTTCACGATCTTTCCGGCGTCACCACTGACCACGAGTTGTAGTACGTCGACCCTGCCGGTTTCGGTGTCGACCTCGACCTCTGCAGCGGCCCAACCGATCTCCCAGAACACGCACTGAGCTTCCAACGGGGCGCGATGGGAATTGCGTGCCTTGAAGAAGCCTTCTGAAGAGAACTCGAAGCCGGTGCCCCCGAACACCGCAACAATTGCAGGTGCGAGTGGGTGTACTTCCCCGTCCGGGGTATGGACGGCCCAGTCCTTCAGGAATGCAGTACCGGGATCGATATCGAGGTGCTCACCCGCCCAGGCGAGTACTTGATCGCGGAGTCTTCTTGCCGCGTCCTCCACGGCCTGGCCCATCACCGCGATACCGGACGAGGCATTGGTGCCCTGATCGAACGGCGCGGTGTCGGTATCGATTTTCGTATAGTGGACGCGCAGTGGGTCGGTACCGAGAACCTCCGCCACGATCTGGCACAAGGCGGAATGGCCACCCTGCCCCATCTCGGTGAGCGCACAGTTGAGCAGCACGTCGCCGCGAGTGGTGACCTTGACGCGCGCCGTCGCGGGCTTGTTGACGCCGCCGCCGTCCTTGACGCCGACGGCGACACCCATTCCACGTCGCTTTGTACCGGTCCGGGGAGACCGGTCGCGTTCGTGGTAGCCGACAGCTCCCGCGACGAGGCGCAATCCCGCGGCAAGATCGGAATCGATGTGCGACTCGCCGGGTACGAACTCCTCACCCAGCATTTTGACATTCTTGAGTCGAAGTTCGTACGGATCGATGCCAAGGCGTTCGGCTATGAGATCGACCTGTCGTTCGCTGGCCCATGTCGCCTGCGTGCCGCCGAAGCCGCGCATCGCGCCGGCAGGAACGGTGTTGGTGGTGACCACCTGACACACCGAGTCGATGTGCTTCCAACGGTAAGCGCCGGGCATCCGGTAGCCGGCCTTCTCCGCGACGAGTGGACTGTGCTCCGTGTGGGCACCGCCGTTGAGCAGGACCAGCGATTTCCGGGCGACGAAGGTGCCGTCTGCTTTCACTCCGGAGCGCACCGTAAGCGTCGCGGCGTGCTGAGACACCGTGAAAAACACCTCTTCGGTCGTCATCGCGAATCGCACCGCCCGCCCGCCACACAATTGCGACAACCGGATTGCGACAGGATCGGCCTTCGGCCCGTTCTTGGCACCGAATCCACCTCCGATAAACGGGACGTGCACGCGGACCCGATTCTCCGGAATGGTGAAGATCCGGGCGAGTTCCTTCCGCAGGTTGAAGGGCGACTGGGTGCTGGTCCACACTTCGATCTCTTCGGCGTTGGCCTCGGCGATCGTGACGAACGGTTCGAGATGCATGTGGTTCATCCGCGAGTAGTGGAAAGTGTCTTCGAAGATGTGGTCGCACTCGTCCCAGACATCAGGATCGCCGGTGCGGTAGCAGAATTCGTAAGGGACATTGCGTGAAGGGCGGAGGGATGCGGATGCCCCGTCGCCGTAGACGGGGAGAGCCCCGAACGGTACCTCCGGGTGAATCACCGGAGCGGATTCGTCCAATGCCTCGTGGACGTCGAACACAGCCGGTAGTGGCTCGTACTCCACCTCGATGAGATCGAGGGCAGCAAACGCGGTGCGTTCGTCGTCGGCGGCGACCGCGGCCACGATGTCACCGACGTAGCGTACTGCGTCCATGGCGACGGTCGGCTGATCCTTGACCATCGTGCCGTACGGCTGGAGGTCGGCCGCCTCCGTCCGGGTCAGAACGGCCCGGACACCCGGCAATGCTCGTGCCGCCGACGCGTCGATGGTAAGAATCCTGGCGTGTGCATGGGGGCTTCGCAGTACCTTGGCGTGCAACATGCCCGGACGGACGAGGTCGGCGCCGAAAACGGCTTTGCCGGTGACTTTGGCGCGAGCATCCATGCGGGGGCGGTCCCGGCCGATCAACTCGTGCGCGGCCGGGACGGTGGGAAGAGACCGAACCCGGTAACCGCCGATCGAGTCCGGATCGACAACGTGCTCGAAGGATTCGATGGAGGTCATGCCTCCTCCCCTCGGCCACAACCGCGGGCAGTGAGTTCGGCAGCGCGTTCCACGGACTCGAGGATCATCTCGTATCCGGTGCAACGACACGTATTGGACGAGATCCACTCTCGGATGATCCCGCGATCCGGCTTCGGTTCATGTCGGAGCAAACCGGTGGCGACCATCAGCATGCCGGATGTGCAGTAACCACACTGGCATCCGCCACACTCCGCAAAAGCCTGCTGCTGTGGTGACAAAGTGCCGTCAGGGGCTGCGAGGCCTTCGACGGTCTCGACCACCTTGCCGTCGACGGCGAAGGCGAATGTCGAACACGATGCGACCGGTACGTCATCGACGAGGACCGTGCAGGCTCCGCACACGCCGCGCTCGCACGACGCACGCACACCGTGGCAGTCGAAGTCATTGCGAAGCACGCCCAACAGCGTCATGTTCGACGCCACCGCGACGGAGCGCTTCTCACCGTTGAGTGTGAAGTCGAGGGTTGCGCTCGTCTCACCTTCGTCGAGTTCGGTCATCACGTGTTCCTTCGTTTCGTCACATTCTCCAGAAGCCTGCGCACCAGCACGGACACCAAGTGACGCCGATACTCGGCGGATCCGGTGTAGTCGGCGCACTCGTCCGGAAGCTGTTCGGCGAGCAGTTGCCCGGTAGCAAACGCATCGATCATGGCGAGGTCGTCGACCAGGGTGTGGAGGACGTAACCGGACCGGTATTCGGATCCGGCGACCGCCCGCACGGCCAGTCCACCGGCCACGCGCCGTACCGCGAGAGCGACGGTCGCGGTGGGCCGCATCGAACGCTCGTATCCGAACCACACGAGGTCGGAAGTGTCGATCTCTACTACCTCGAGGAGTCGTCCGGTTGGGTCGCATACACGCCGAGCGTCGAGCGCACTCAACATGAGGTGCATCTCGTACCGTGTCCGTCCGGCCATGAGGTTTCCACCGATGGTGCCGGTGTACCGGATCCGGATCGTGGCAATCGAAGACCACGCGGTAGCGAAATTCGGGATTGCTTGGATCACCGTAGGATTCGACGATCCCTGGTGGTGGCTGACAGTAGAGCCGATCTTCAGGACCCCGTCGGTGTTCATGCTGATCCGCCGCAATTCATCCACCTGCTGCAACGAGATCAAACGTTCGATGCGCTCACCCTCACGGATTCGGGCGAACAGGTCGCTGCATCCAGCGGCGAGGGTCGACTCGGGATGGCGGGCGACGAGTTGCCTGGCGGTCGCGAGGTCGGACGGCTGGTGCAGAACGAACGGCGGCATCCCGGACTGGTTCTGGGCGATCAAGCCGGCGCCCGCCATCTGCATTCGCATCAGACTTCCTCGGCTCGGCGGAGCAGGCGGGTCACGTGTGCCCTGATCTCGACGAAGCGCGGATCTTCCTTGGTTTCGATCTGGTCGCGCGGGCGGGGGAGGTCCACTTCGATGGTTTCCGCGACGACGCTCGGCGGCTTGGACAACACGATGATGTGGTCTGCCAGGTAGACGCTTTCGTCGATGTCGTGCGTGACCACGAGAACTGTGACCCCGAGCTTTGCCTGGATCGAGAGCAGCAGGTCTTCGAGGTCGGCTCGGGTCTGTGCATCCACCGATGCGTACGGCTCATCCATCAGCAGCAATGTGGGATGGCACGCGAGAGCACGGGCGATCGCGACGCGTTGCTGCATGCCACCGGACATCTGCCAGGGGTAGAGCTTCTCTTTACCGGAGAGACCGACGGCATCGATCGCCTCCTGCACGCGAACTTTGCGTTCGGCGGCGGGCAGATGCTTGAGGGGGAATGCGATGTTCTTGTCGACGTGCATCCACGGGAAGAGGGAGCGCGAGTAGTCCTGGAACACCATTGCCAGTCCGTCCGGCACTCCGTCGACGTATTCCCCGTTGAAGGTCACCGTGCCGTCGGACGGGACATCCAATCCGCTGATGATGCGCAATAGGGTCGACTTGCCGCAACCGGAGGGCCCGACGATGACACTGACCTTGCCGGCCGGTACGTCGGCGGTGATCGACCGGACCGCGAGGTTGGTGCCGTAGGTCTTCGATACTCCGACGAGAGCGAGTTCGGCGGACGCAGTTCGGTTGAGTTCGGTGCTAGTCATTTTGTTCGGTCACTCCTCGATGCCAGGCCAAGGCACGTCGTTCGACGGCCACGAATACGAGATTCATGAAGACACCGAGGGCAGCGAGCACGATGAGCACGGACCAGAACCCGGTGTAGTCGAAATTGCGCTGGGTCATCACAAGTTGGTAACCCAGTCCGTTCTCCGCCTTCTGCAGTTCGGAGATGATCATGATGATGAGAGAAAGCGACATGGCGGTGCGCACCCCGGCGAAAATTTTGGGGGCTGCGCCGGGAAGCACGATCTTGGTGAGGACATCCCATCGGGAGATCTTGAAGATTGCCGCTGCTTGCGTACGACCGGTGCCGATGGACTGAACACCGTCGATGGTGTTGAAGAGGATCGGCCACACCACCGAGAATGCGATCAGAAAGATCTTCGGGCTGTCACCCGTGCCGAAGAGCAAGAAGAACACTCCGAGGAGGGCGGGTGAGGGGAGTGAGCGCCCGAGATGGATGAGCGGCGCGAAAAGTGCTGTGAGCACGGGATTGATACCGAGTGCGATACCCAGGCCGACACCGATCGTCACGGCGAGTGCCAGGCCCGCCAGCGCTCGGTAGACGCTGGGAAACAGGTGCTCGATGGTGGCGTCGCCGAGGAACAGGTGCCCGGCGTCGGTGCTCAAGAAATCGGTGAACACCCGCGTGAAGGCGTCGAAGGGATTGGCGACGAAAAGCGAGCCGATCTCCGACTCGGACAATCCATACCACGCGGCGAGGAGAAGGACCGGGACGATGATACGAATTCCTGCTCGCCCGGCAAGACGAGTCGCTACCTGGGAAGCGCGTCGAGGTGCGCTGGTCACCGGCGAAAGGCGCACCTCTATCGGTAGGTCGTTGTCGTGAAGGTCGTTGATCACCACGTCAGATGCTTTCGTGACTGTCACTGTGCCAGCCCCTTCTTCCAAGCAAAGAGTCGGTTGTCGACGAGGGCGAGGGCGCCGCTGACGAGCACACCGAGCACACCCGCGACAAGTGTTGCGGCATAAACGATGTCGAGATTGGTGGCATTGGCGCTGTTCACCAGGATGAATCCGCCGATTCCCTCACCGTTGCCGATGAGCAGTTCGGCGCTCACCGCGACGATCAAACCGATGGAGGCCGCGACCCGTATTCCGGTGAAGGCAAAAGGAAGCGCGCTGGGAATCTTGATCCGGAACAGGATGCCCAGCTGGGTCAGCCCCAGTGTCCGTGCGGTCTGTACAGCTGTGGCATCCGCGCCACGCACCCCGTACAGAGTATTGAGCAGAACCGGCCAGACGCAGGCCAGGGCGACCGTTACGGAGAGCGGAAACATACCTGCGCCGAACAGCAGCACGAGGATCGGACCCACTGCGACGGAGGGCAGTACGCGGAAGACCTCAACGGGGAATTCGAACGCCCGGAAGACGGTGCCGAAGGCCCCCATCATGCTGCCCAGGAGAACGCCGACAACCGTTGCCATCACCACACCCAGCAGCCACTCCTGGAGCGTGAAAGATACTGCGATCCAGAAGTTTGTGTCGCCGAAGAGAGCTCCGACTCCGCTCAGCACGTTGGAGGGGATAGGAAGCCCCGCCTTGTCCGTCACCCCACTTCGGAGTACGAGCTCAGCGAGGACACACAACCCCACGGTGCCGATGACTCCGTAGGTGAATTGTTTGCTGCGGTCGAGTGGTTCGTTGAGCAGCTTCATCTGGGATCAGTCCTCCGAAGAGTCGGGGAGGATGTAGGTGTGTTCGACGATGTCGTAGTCGTCCGGGACAAGCCCCTGTTCCTTCAGCATGCTCGCGACGTGCTCGAGGCCGTCGAGATCGGGCGTGGACCGGAAGTCGGGCAGGACCATCGTCTCGGCGACGTCGTCGGAGACCCGTGTGACGGCGGGGAGCCAACTCCTGAACCCTTTTTCGTCCTCGGACATCTCGGCGCCTGCGGCATAGATCGCGCGGGCGAATGCAGCGGTGGTATCGGGGTTTTCGGAAACAAACTTGTCGCCGGCGACGAACGTTGACGCGGCGAGGTGTTCGTTGGGGCCGGACGTAACGTCGGCGATGACGCGCATCCCGGCGTTCTTCGCGGCGGAAGCGAACGGTTCTGGCGCGTACCCGGCATCGATCGATCCTGCCTGGACGCCCGGGATCATCTCGGGAAAGGGTACCTCGATGAAGGAGGGCTCGATGTCCTTGCCCAGGCTCCTCACCAGATTGTTGAAGGTGACGTCGCCGATGTTGCGAGTCGTGTTGGTACCTAACGTCTTGCCGTGAAGATCATCGATCGTGTCGATGGGTGAGTTCGGATTGACGAAAACGATGCCACTACCCAGCCCGAGCGACGAGGTGTGCGTGACGTTGGTGACCGGCGCGCCCTGTGCCTGCATGATCGAAGCGGAAATCGAGTTCGAGATCGCGAAGTCGAGTTCACCGGTGGCGACCTTCTGGATACCGATCGGACCGCCCTGGATGGGCTCGAGGGTAACCTTCAGTCCTTCTGCCTCGAACAATCCTTTTTCCTCCGCCCAGTAGACCGCCGCGTAATCGGCGAGAGGGAGGACGCCGACGGTCAAGTCGGTTTTCTCGAGCTCACCATCGGCGGTGCCTGCTGGGGCTCCGCTGGTGGAGCACGCACTGAGAAGCAATGCGCTGCAGGCTGCGAAGGCGGTGATGCCAAGGCGGAACTTCGTCATCGGGTCTCTCCAATTCGAGGGCGGAGAACTCTGAGCGAGAAACTCCTAAGCGCCAAAATGCTTGTTGGAAAGATTCCTACTTTGCTTAGGGCTAAGAGGCAAGGGGTCGACGGTGTTTTGCCTACTCTTTTACGTGTTGGTTACCCAGCGCGGTCGCCGCAAGTCCCTCAGCCCGACCCCTGGCCCCCCGGGCATCACCCGTGGTCAGGGGGTGTTCTGCGACGATTCACCCCGACACGCTGCAGTCCGGATTCAAATATCGCCCGGATCGGTCGCGACTTGAAGGGAGTCTTCGAGTTCGGAGAGGAGATCTGCGAGACGGGCTCTCGTGTCCGCGTCCAGGGGTGCCAGCATCCTCTGCAACTTTGTGAAGTGAGCATCTGCGATCTCGTCCACGAGTTTGCGACCGGCTTCGGTCAGGGCAACGTAGACAACGCGAGCGTCGTCGGCATCCCGCACGCGCGTGACCAGCCCTGCTGCCTCGAGGCGATTGACCCGGAGGGTGAGGCCGCCAGTCGTGACGAGAGTCTGTCTGGCAAGCTCACCGGCGGTGCATCGGTGGTCGGGTTCCGACCGCCGAAGGGCAGCGAGCACGTCGAAACCTGCCTCGTGGATACCGAATGCTTCGAATCCGGCATTGATCTCCTGGCGGTACAACAGGTAGCTACGGTGCAGACGACCGAACACCTCCAAGGCGGAGACGTCGAGTTCGGGGCGTACATGCGCCCATCCTCGGATGATGTCCTTGACGCCGTCGGGAGTTTCTCCAGCTTGGGCCACGTTCGCTCCTGTTCGTTGAGAGTGTCGGGTCGCCGCGGTGCGCATCGGTGGGGCACCAGGTATGGTCGCGACCTTGGGGAGCTCGGCAACTTCGATATCCAGTCTGCGGCGTCGTCGTTGAAGGTTCGGCGCCGGTGCGTTCGACGCGCCCCGGCGCTTAACTTAGCGGAAAGTTACTACAATGACGATGTCCACAGGGCATGCGGACCACCTTCAATCAATCGGACCATTCGGTGGTCTGATCGCCACCATGATTGATGTAGGTGCGTGGCAGCCGATCGCGGACTCCGTCACCGGCTCATGTTTCATGACGCCCTGGCTGGCTCAGCGCCACGGTACGTGCCTAACCCGCAGTTGGGTCCCGGGCTGATCAGGAGAAAGCTGTGCTCGAGTGACGCCGGGACGAGATCGTGCTCGACACCAACAATTACATGCCCTGTCGCGACGGCCACTTTCCCACCGTCGATTCGGGCGAGAAGGCGGCGCACGAACTTCGGCAGGAGCAGCTACCGCTTTCGAAGGTGGCCAAGGCGTTCATTCACATCCAAGCGCCCCGCCTCCTCACGTCCGCGAAGCCGGCGGGTAGCCCTGACCGTCACGCGCTCTCGGTCTCGGGCGACTTCCCCGGTGCCGTCGAATTGGTCACCAGGTTGTACGACGACTTCGGGTTCGACACCGTCGACAACAGCCCGCTCAGCGAGTCGTGGCGCAGCGGTCCCGGCCGACCGGCGTGGCTCGCACACGAAGACCAGACGCGAGAACAGTTGGCCGCCAACCTTGCCGGAGCGCAGCGACCCGGGCACACGTGAGTCGCGCTTTTCCGAGAACTCTCCGCAGTAATTCCCGCCCTGCCGTGAGCCGGTTGTCAGCGGCGTGTCACCCACTGGTTGGCCAGTCGATTTAGCCTTGCCGGTGAGCACTGCGCGACCGCAGCGAGCACTCGCGCCTGCCATCCCACCGCCCGGTGCACCCGCCCCCAAGTACGCCCCGGGCGGGTTGCCTCGTAGATCTCGGCGGCGACATCGTCGGGAGTGAGGTGGATGCCCAGCGTGCGGACGGCACCGACGTTCATGTCGTGCGTCATCGCGGTGTCGACGAACAGCGGCCACAACGCGAACACCCGGATGTCGTACCGGCTCCATTCGAGTTCGAGAGCTTCCGTCAGGCCGCGTACCGCGAACTTCGTCGCGCTGTACGTGGCGAGGTCACGTTGCCCGTAGATCGCCGACGCCGAACAGAGGTTGACCACCTGCGCGCCCGGCGTGCGGCGCAAGTATTCGAACGCAGTGTGGCAGCCGAGGATTGCGCCCGTGACGTTCACGTCGACGATCCGGCGGTGCCGTTCGGCGGGGGTGTCCTCGAACGGCCCGGACGAGAGGATGCCGGCGTTGTTGACGAGGATGTCGAGCCGACCGTCCGGGCAGAACTCCGACAGGGCACGGGCCCAGGCGTCGGCGTCGGTGACGTCGAGAATGCCTGTGACGATGTCGGGCTGCGCGTCGGCGAGGCTGTGCAGCCCCGATGCGTCGACGTCGAAGGCGCCGACGCGGTAGCCGTGTCGCGCGAACTGCAGTGCGGTGGCCCGGCCGATTCCGGATGCGGCGCCGGTGACGAACACGCTGGGTTTGCTCATGGGAGGAGCCTAGACACCGCGACTCGGTTTACGCGCCGGCTGAGTACCCTTCGTCGACGCTGGTTTTGAACGAAGCCCGCGCATCCGCTCGGCCATAAAGTTTTGACGACCGCCTCCGGCGGCTCGGTCTTTCCTGGACCGGTGTCGAACTGATCGAGTGGGAGACGCACGCGATCCTCGGTTCGTAGTTTGTGATCTTCTCCGAGAACGAAATTCTGCGGCCGGCAGCGTGATGGACTCCGCCCGACCGAAGTCCCCCACGAAGGGTGAGAATTCATGTCTACTCCGATCCGTCGACGCATCGTCGCAGCTGGATTCGCGGCCGCGGCTGTAATAGCAGGAGTGACGACGGGAACCGGCACGGCGGCAGGGGAAACGAAAGTGCCGCTTACTCAGCCTTGTTTCAGCCTGAGTCCCTACATTCTCGATCAGCCGTACGTACAGACCAGCGTCACCGTCGACCAACGGGTGTCGGGGAGTGTCGTCGTGACCCTCGGGACGGCATCGTCCTTCTGGTTCCTCGCGGGCGGTTACAACACGGATATCCGCCTCGACTGGCACAACACCGACACCGGCGCCCGGGGAACGGAAAACACATCGATCCGCTCCACTGTCCCTGCCGGTACGGCGACTTTCTTCTTGGGCACGGGACCTGGCCGGGTCGAATTCACGTTCCGTGCAGTCAACAGCCTTCCGTTGTGGAGCATCCCGACCAACACGTGCCGCGGCGTGATCGACGTGTGGTGAGCGTTCCGCACCCGCATCGGCGCAGCCATGATCACAACCATCGCGGGGGTCCGATCCCGGCGTTGTCGACGTAACGGCTGCCCGCGCCTTAGATGACAGGCAGTCTGCCTTGTACTTCGACCGGGGACACTGCTGATCGGGTGCGGGCGTCAACGATTCAGATGCTGCATGATCTCTCGATGATCGCGATCCGTGTGGGCTGGATTCTCATGGCCGCCATAGTTGTGCTGCTCGGAATCGGTGCAGCTACCGGCCCGATGCTGCAGATTACGGATTGCGAGTTGGACATGTACTCGCCGGAAGTCCCGAATCGTGAGGTCTGCAACGCTTCGATCCAAAGTTACTTCGGGAATGTGATCGTGCCTGTGCTTGCGCTGCCGGTTTTCGTGTGCCTGATACCTGTGTTCATGCCGCGCCAGCGTGTTGCCCGGCTGACCACGGCCGCATTTTTCGTTTTTCCAGCCGTGGGGGTTTTCGCTCTCGTCTTCTCATGGAAGCCGACCTTGCTCGATCTGTTCGGTTTCTTCTGGCCTGCCGGGTTCCTGGCGGTGCTCGTGACCAGCCTCGCTCAACTGGTGAACCTTCGACGGAACGGCCCCGGCCCTCTGCAACTTCTACCGTGACTCGTCGCCGAGCATCGGAAGCGGCACGCCGGGGTCAGTTTTCATTCGCCGCCACGGGTCAACCGCCAGTCGCCGTCGACACACCCCACTCATCGTCGGGGGTTGCCCCGGCACTCATCGGTGGCCTTATTCGCGGCATGCGGTGAGGGCGGCGCAATCGGCTGAGGAGGTGGCAGTGCCGGTCTCGCTGTGGGATCGATAGGGAAGGAGTCGGTTACACGAGTTAACCATGATGAAACCGCCATCGCGTTTCTTGCCACTATCGTGTGTTTCACGCCAGCGATCGGCGCGCTTCCCCCGACACGGCCGGATCACCGGCCTCGTTCGAAGGACTCCTCATGGTCGAAACACGCATCGTGCCAACTTTCCTGGTTACAGCAGATTTCTGGAAGTCGCTGCCGCAGATGTCCACCGACGAGTTTCCCGGCACACAGGGATACATCGACGACGTCTACCCGAACCCCGGAGGGTCGGACATGGCCGCCGGTTACTTCGCCCTGCAGCCCACCGATGCACCGCTCGACTACCTGTACGAATACGACGAGATGAAGGTCGTGCTGGAAGGAGAGTTCCGGCTCGAGAACCTCGACACCGGCCAGGTGGCCACCGCACGCGCCAGGGACGCGATCTTCTTCCCGAAGGGTTCCCGGATCCGCTTCACAACCCCGGAAGGCGCGCTCGCCTTCTATGTCGGCCAACGCACCTTCGCGCCGTAGGGATACGTCATGAGCGTGTGTATGGAAACCACGAGCGTGCCGCGCTGGCACGAGGAGCAGCACATCGCCGAAGGCGGGCGGGCCGTGACCATCCTTTCCTTCGGTGACGCTGCAACCGAGCATGCGCGAAAAGTTCTGCCCGCCTTCCCTGGTCGCCGAGTGGACTGGTTACGGCTTGCGACGAACTGGAACGGCGCGTCGGCGGACACACTCCGCCGCCGGCTCTCGGCGGCGCGCGTGGGATTCCGACTCGTGCTCGTCGGTGGAGAAGCGCCGGTGCTTTCCGCCCGCGCGGAGGCTGTAGCTGCGGGATTGCTCGATGACGAGATCCTGCCGATCACGATCGGCAGCGAAGCACGCACCGTCTATTGCGCGCATTGCCACTCCACCCACCTCGCCTCGGTCGGGATCGGACAGGTCACCGCCTGCCCGACCTGCACGGTGGAACTGGTTGTCTATCACCATGTGTCGCGTCATCACGGCGCTTATCTGGGTTACATGTTCGATGCGGAGGAGCGTTGATGACACTGGCAGCAGGGACCGACGTCCGATCCTCGGTCGACGAGACGAGCCTCGTGCTCACCGTTGCCGAGGTCGTACCGCTTACGCAGGGGGTCCGGCACGTGCGCTGCGCCGACGCCGCGGGACGCACGCTTCCATCGTTCACGCCAGGCAGCCACCTGGTGCTCTCGTGCGGCACCGGCGTCGACGGGCGTCCACGCCGCAACGCGTATTCGCTCACGGGTCCCGAGTTCGAACCCGACCACTATTCGATTTCTGTGCGCCTCGACGAGCACGGCCGGGGCGGATCTCGATGGGTCCACGAACTCGGGGTCGGGCAAGTGGTGCGGGCGGGGATGCCCCGCAGCGCTTTCGCCCCGGTCCTCACCGCGCGCCACCACGTGCTCGTCGCGGGCGGTATCGGTGTGACACCGATCCTGTCGCACGTGCGTGCCGCGCGAAAATGGGGACGGTCCTTCGAGGTGCACTACATCTTCCGCGAGGGCGACGGGCCGTACCTCGAGGACCTGCGCGAACTCTGCCGTGACCGGTTGCATATCTACAACACGCCGGAGAGTTTCTGGGCGCACATGGAACCGGCGTTGCTCGACCAGCCGCTCGGCACCCACCTGTACGTGTGCGGCCCGCCCGGCCTGATCGACGCGCTCACCGGCAGGGCTCGCCAAGACGGGTGGCCAGACGCGCGCGTGCACTACGAACACTTCGGTGTCGGCGATCTCGACCCCGGAAACCCGTTCACCGCCCATTTGGGCCGCACCGGTGTGGACGTCACCGTCGATTCGGGAGTCAGCCTCCTCGAAGCTCTCGAATCGGAAGGACTGGCGGTGCCCAGCCTCTGCCGTCAGGGAGTGTGCGGCGAGTGCCGTCTACCGGTGAGGGGCGGCGGGGTCGACCACCGTGACATGTACCTGAGCGAAGCCGAGAAGGCCGTCGGCGACTGCATGATGCCGTGTGTTTCCCGCGCTCGCGGTGAGCGATTGGAGCTGGACCTGTGAGCGCGATAGCAGACCGCGGGATTCTTCCGGAGCGGATTGTGCGGTTCCCCTTCCCATTTCCACGAGACACCTACCGGTACAGCACCAACGTCGAACCGGCCGGAATTCCGGTGACCACGCCGGCGGGACGGTGGGGGGAGCACCCCGTCGACGTCGACGGCTTCTACCTCGACGACCTCGCCGAACGCGACCGCATCCTCGACACGGACCCGACGCGGTTCCAGTCGTTACCGCACATGGAGATCGCACAGTGGGACGCGATGCTCACGCTGATGAAGATGCTCGAGGAGGCATACCCCCAGACGTTCTCCCTCGTACGCGACGGCAAGCTGTGGCGCTGGTGCAATCGGGCGCTCGACGTCGAGCAGGCCTTTGTCTTCGGTGAACGCACCACTCTTCCGGAGCCGCCGTTGCGCTACGTCGGCCGGCACATCCAGGAAGATGTCGTGCTGCTCGATCAACGGAACGGCGAGTTGTGGGGCGACGCCGGTTTGGTGACGTTCGCCGCCGACTGGTCGCTGCGTTTCGACGTCGGCATGAGTTTCCTGCAGATTCACGGGCCGGTTCCGCGCGTTCACACCGAAGGCGTGATTCCCCGCGCACAACAGTTCCTCATGAAACTCGAAGCAGGACAACGGTATCGACGCACGAACTGGTCGCTGAGCGTGGATCGGCGGCTGGACCAGTCCACCGAGACGTACCCGGTGTGGGGTCACGACCGTCGCACGCTCGGTGAGGGACCACTCGGCGAAGTGGGACGCAGGCTGCACCTCCGTGTGGAGGTGCAGCACCTCGTCCGGCTCGGGGTGTCGGGGACGATCATGTTCCTGATCCGCACGCACCTGCTCCCGCTCGAGGACATTGCCCTGGTACCCGAATGGGCCGATCGCCTGTACCGGGTGCTCGAGGAACTGCCCGAGGACATGGCCGAGTACAAGGGCATCGCGCGTACCCGGGGTCCGGGCATGCGCTGGCTGACGGAGTACGCGGGGGTGCAGCCGTGAGAATATCCGGATTCGTTCGACGACCGAGTGATGATCGCCGGAACCGCGCCGGACGCGATAGCGCCCTACATCACCGAGTCCACAACAGGTTCACGAACGCACGTGCATCCGTTCGCCCTGGGGACCGAAGATCGCCAATGCCTCGCATGCGGCGGGCCCGGGATTGCCGATCCAGTGTGGCGTGCGGGTATCGAATTCGACGACCTCTCCCGGTGAGAGCACCATGTCGCGGTTACCGAGGATCAGGCGCAAGCGCCCACTGAGGACGTAGAGCCACTCGTAGCCCTCGTGCGTCTGCAACGTCGGCTGAGTCACGTCGTCGACCGTGGGAAGCACCATCTTGAAGGACTGAAGGCCGCCCGGACGCCGGGTCAGCGAGAGGAAGGTCCGGCCGTGCCGGGTCACCGCCTTCGGCCGGATTCTGGGGTCGCCGGTTTCCGGGGCGTCGACGAGTTCGTCGAGTGCGACGCGGTAGGCGCGGGCCAGCGGCAGCAGAAGTTCGAGGGTGGGCCTGCGCTGTCCCGATTCGAGCCGGGACAGGGTGCTGACGGAGATGCCGGTCTCCGCGGCGAGGTCGCCGAGGGTGGCCTCCCGCTCGAGCCTGAGCTGTCGAAGTCTCGGGCCCACGCCCTTCAGCACGTCTTCGTCTTCCATGGCATCCAGTATGCCCGACTTCTTTGCTGACTCGGCAAGAATGTTTGCCAATTCCGGTTTCGGGTCTGCACCCTGGGAACATGACGGATAACGAGAACTTCGATGTGGTGATCATCGGCGGCGGCGCTGCCGGCCTGAGCGGCGCGATGGCGCTGGGCCGGTCCCGTCGCCGGGTGCTGGTGATCGACGCCGGAGAACCCCGCAATGCCCCCGCCGAGCATGCGCACAACTACCTCGGCCGGGAAGGCGTCGCTCCGTTCGACCTGCTGGCCGACGGCAGAGCCGAGGTGGAAGCGTACGGCGTCGAAGTCACCGGCGATCGGGTGCAAGCCGTGACCCGAACAGAGCACGGCTTTGCCGTGGGCACCGGAAACGGACGCGAGGTGACAGCCCGGCGCGTGCTGATCGCGACCGGCGCGGTTGACGAGTTGCCCGACGTTCCCGGACTGGCAGCACGATGGGGCCGCGACGTGCTGCACTGCCCCTACTGCCATGGCTGGGAGGTGCGCGATCGAGCGATTGCGGTGCTGGCGACTACCCCTATGGCAGGACATCAGGGTCTGCTCTTCCGTCAACTGACCGACGACGTCGTGATCGTCGTCGCCGACGGGGTGGAACTGCCGCACGACGATGTGGAACGGATGGCCGCCATCGGTGTGCGGATCGAGCACGGCACTCCGAAGGAGGTCGTCACCGATGGTGATCGACTGGTGGGGTTGCGGCTCGCCGACGGTTCGGTCCTCGAACGGGAGGCGATCGTGGTCGGGGCGCGGCCGCAGGTACATCTCGAGTTCCTCGCGCCTCTGGGACTGGAGCCGCAAGAGGTCGAGTTCGGTGGGGTGCCGATGGGCACCGTGATCCCGGTCGACGCGATGGGAGCAACCACTGTTCCCGGTCTCTACGTAGCCGGCAACGCGACCGACATCAGCATGACCCTGATCGGCTCGGCCGCACACGGAAATCGGGTGGGCGCCTTCATCAATGCGGACCTGGCTGCCGAGGACGCCGACCGTGCGGTCGCCGAGCGCAGGGCCGAGATGTTCGAGCAACCCGCGTGGGAGGATCGCTACTCCGGGGATCGCGTCTGGAGCGGAAACGTCAACCCGCAACTCGAGGCCGAGGCATCCGCCCTCGCACCCGGGCGGGCACTCGACGTGGGCTGCGGCGAGGGTGCCGACGCGATCTGGCTGGCCGGCCGCGGCTGGTCGGTGACTGCCCTCGACTTCGCCGTCGCGGCATTGGACAAGACCGCCGCACACGCAGCCCAGGCCGGAGTCGGTGACCGCGTCACGACCCGCCAGGCAGACATCCGCAGTTGGGAGCCCGGTGAGGAGCGCTGGGACCTGGTCTCGTCGCAGTTCATGCACCTGCCCGACGGCGGAATGGTCGACGTCACCCGGCGTCTCGGCTCCGCGGTCGCCCCCGGCGGCACTCTGCTCGTGGTGGGCCACCATCCCGACGACATGGCCACCGGGCTCCGGCACGGCCACCACTCGTTCCTCTTCACTCCCGAATCGCTCGTGAAGGCGCTCGAGGACGGCAAGTGGGAGATCGAAGTCTGTGAGGCCCGATCCCGCACGGCCACCCACCCGCACACCGGCGAGGAGATCACCGTCCGCGACTCGGTGCTGCGCGCGCGACGACTCGGCTGAGTTCGCAGCGGTGTGACGTGAAGAGTGCATGCTTTTTCGCTTGACCTTCTCGCTACGGCAACTTCTACGGTCGGAGCCGAGACCGGACCGACCGGTCTCGCGGAACGATGGGAACGGATATGAGCTGGTCGATCGCGGATGTGGCGAGGATGTCGGGAGTCACCGCCCGCACTCTTCGGCATTACGACGACATCGGACTGCTCGAGCCTGCCTATGTGGGCGCCAACGGCTACCGCTACTACGAGGAGGAACAACTGCTGCGCCTGCAGCAGATTCTCGTACTGCGTGAAATCGGACTGAGCCTCGCCGAGATCGCACACGCGGTCGACTCCGAGCCGGACACGCTCGCCGCCCTCAAACGGCAGCACGACCGTCTGCTGACGGAACGGAACCGACTGGGACGGATGGCCGACACGGTGGCGCGCACCATCGCCGAAATCGAAGGGACAACGGCAATGACCGGAAAGATCAACCGCCCGGAGAACCTGTTCGAGGGCTTCGATTACAAGCAGTACGACGACGAGGCCCGCGAGCGCTGGCCGGAGGAGTTCGAGCAGTCCCGGCGCAAGACCGCCACGCTGACCACCGACGACGTCGAGAACATGCAGCGTGAGGTCACCGCGGCGATGATCCGTATGGCAGAGTTCATGGCCGCCGGAACCCAGGTCGGAGACCCGGCCGTGCAAGCGGAAATCCACACGCAGTACCAGGGCATCTGCCGCATGTGGACCCCGAACCGGGACGCGTACAAGTGCCTGGGGCAGATGTACGTGGACGACGAGCGGTTCAAGGCGAACTACGAGAAGATCGCCGAGGGCCTGGCCGAGTATCAGCGAGACGCCATGGTCGTCTACGCAGACGAGAGGCTCGGCGACTAGCAACCATCGTCTGAACCGGTACCCCTGAGCCGACCGACTCGGGGGTACCGGCAGCTGTGAAGTAGCGTTCGCTCTCCGCTCCCGAATCCGGTGCAGCGATCAGGACTGCTCAGGCATTTGCCTGCGCGGACCGAATCTCCGACCGGGTGATACGCAACAGTTCGTCGAGTGCATGCCGACTGCGGGTGAAGCAGGCGATTCGGCGGTCGAGGTCCTCGATCTCGGTGCTCAGCCGCTCGGCGAAAACCCGATCGCAGTTGCTCGTCCACCTGCCTTCCCGGTCGTCGCGTTGGTCGATGACGATCGAGATCAGACGAGTGGGTACACCGGACGTGACCAGGTCGCGAATCCACTTCGCGCGATCGACGTCATCCTCTGTGTACTCGCGGTAGCCGTTCGCGCCCCTCGTCGGGTGGAGCAGACCCTCCTGCTCGTAGTAGCGCAACATCCGGGAGCTGAGTCCGGTGTGACGGGACAGGTCGCCGATCCGCATAGGTTCCCTCGATTTCGGGCTTGACCTTGACACTGATGTCAAAGTTTAGCGTCGGGCCATGACCGACATCGACGGATCGAACACATCCGAAAGCACGACGAACGAATCCACCGCGGGGATCCAACCGAACGCTGCCGCACTGCCGTGGCCGAAGTTGCTCGCATTGGCCTGCGCGGCATTCGCAACGGTGACGATGGAGATGCTTCCTTCGGGGCTTCTCCCGCAGATCGGGCGCGGTCTGGGGGTCGATCCGGCCGTGGTGGGAATGTTGGTCACGGCGTGGGCACTCACGATCGTGGTCACCGGTATCCCACTCGTCCGGATCACCAGAAAGGCCCGCCGGGCGCGGCTGATCCCCGCAGCCCTCGGTGTGGTCGCGGCGGCGGGGGCGGCCACGGCATTCGCGCCGACCTTCGAGACGGCTTTGCTCGGGCGAGTGATCGCTGCAGCCGGACACGGTGTGTTGGTGGCGGTGATCGTCGTGTATGTCGCCGACATCGTGGCACCCGAGCGCATCGGCCGTGCGATGGCCATCGTGCTCGCCGGGCCCACGATCGCCGGTTTCGTCGGGCTGCCCCTCGGAACCGCGCTCGCGGACGTGGTCGGGTGGCGTGCGATATTCGCGGGAGCGTCGGTGGTTCTCGCCGTCATCGCCGTCGCCCTCGTGCCGCTCCTCGCCGATACCGGCGAGTCGGTGGGAACAGCCGATCGTGCCTCGGCGGCGCGATGGGATCGCAGTGCGATCCCCTCCGTCGGGACCGCAGTGGCCGGGGCGCTCGTGCTGGTCGGACACTTCGTGGTCTTCACCTACGTCTCGCTGGTGGTCACCGATGTCGCGCAGTACGAACCCACTGGGCTCGCGTGGTTCCTGGCACTGTTCGGCGCGGCCGGGGCGGTCGGTTTGGTGCTGTCGGCCTGGCTCTCGGATCGCTGGCCGAGAGCGACCCTGCCCGCGGTTGCCCTGGCGATGCTCGCCGCGTTCGCCCTGGTGACGATCGCACCCACGACGCCCGCGGTGTTCGTGACCGCGATCGTGGTGTGGGGGACTGCCATCGGGTTGCTTCCACCCGTATTCCAAGTCCGCGTCGTCCGGCTCGCGTCCGCGCAGTTCCGTTCCCTCGCGGGAGCGGTGGTGATCACGCTCCTCAACCTCGGCGTCGCCGCGGGGGCTGCACTCGGAAGCCTGGTGGCCGGTTCGGGTACTGGTGCGTTGGCGCCGGTCGCGATGGCCGTGACAGCCGTCGGCACGATAGGCCTGCTGCTTCTCGGGCGGGTCGGCGAGCCGACCGAGGGAGATACGTCCACCCCGAACTCCGCGGTAGCCGACGAGGTGGTGGTGGGCACCGCGTCCACCACCACCCCGGTGCCGGATTCCCTACGCCCCGACAGCGTTCGACAGCGCGGTGAGGCGGTCGCGTTCGAGGTCGGTGAGCGTGAGACGTGTGGCGTCGAGCAGTGCCGGTAGCTGCTCGATCCCGCTGACACTGGCGAGCGGGGCGACGACACCGGGGCGGGTGAGCAGCCAGGCCAGCGCGACCGTGGAGATCTCGACCGCGTGGGCGGTCGCGATCTCACCGAGTGCGTCGACCACGGCGAGGCCGGCATCGGTGAGGTAGCGCGAGGCCATCCGCTCGCGGACCCGGCCGGTGAAGTCGTCCTGCGACCGGTATTTGCCGGTCAGGAACCCCGAGGCGAGGGAGTAGTACGGCAGCACACCCAGGTTGTGCTCGAGAGCGATGGGGGCGTAGCCGGTCTCGTACTCCGCCCGGTGGACGAGGTTGTAGTGCGGTTGCAGCGATACGGGAGCGTCGAACCCGTGCGCGTCCGCGATCTCGAGCCATTCGGAGACCCGGGCGGGGGAGAAGTTGGACAGGCCCACGTAGCGCACCTTGCCGTCGCGGACGAGTTCGTCGAACGCGGCCACCGTCTCGGCGAGCGGCGTGTCGGGGTCGTCGGAATGCGCGTAGTACAAGTCGATGTGGTCGGACTGCAACCGCTTCAGGGAGGCGTCGGCGGCGGCGCGGACGTTCGCGGGGGCGAGGCCGGGGTGTTCGGGATGGTGCCCGACCTTGGTTGCGATCATCACCTCGTCGCGATTGCCGCGCGCTGCCGCCCAGTTGCCGAGGATCGTCTCGGATTCGCCACCCGAGTTGCCGGGCGCGAAGGCGGAGTAGGAGTCCGCGGTATCGATGAGGTTGCCTCCCGCGGCGCGAAACGCGTCGAGGATCTCGAAGGATGCGGTTTCGTCGGCTGTCCAGCCGAAGGTGTTGCCGCCGAGGGCGAGAGGGAAGATGTCGAGCCGGGAATTGCCGATCGTGGTCACGATGCTCCTGGGTAGGCCGATGTCGAGTACGTGCGCACCCTAACCACACTTCGCCGTACCCGTGTTCGATCGGGTCGTCAGCTGGGCGGACGCAACGCGGCGAATTCGTCGGTCACGCGCAGCCGCGATTCCGTGAACCGGTACAGCGCGGGCGGGCGGCCACCGGCGGGGCCGGGCGGTGCGGTGTTTCCGGTCGCCGTGAGCACGCGGCGCCGCGCCAGTACGCGCTGCAGGTTCGTCGCATCCACCTGGTATCCCAGTGCGGCACAGTAGATGTCGCGCAATGTCGACATCGAGAACTCTGCGGGCGCGAGTCCGTACGCAATGTTGGTGTAGGAGAGCTTCGCCGCGAGGCGGGTTCTCGCGTTGCCGACCATCCGTCCGTGATCGAACGACATCGCGGGCAGTTGCGAGACGGGATGCCACGACGTGTCCGCCGGTAGTTGCGGGTCGGACGTGATCGGCACCAGGCCCAGATACGTCGACGCGATGGTGCGTTCGCCGGGCACCCGGTGGGGATCGGAGTACACCGACAACTGCTCGAGATGGGCGACCTCGCGCACATCCACCTTCTCGGCCAGTTGGCGACGCGCGGACGAGGTGAGGTCCTCGTCGTCGCGGAGCGTGCCTCCCGGCAGCGACCACGTTCCGGCTTCGGGATCGAGGGCGCGTTGCCACAGCAGGACCCCGAGTTCGGGGTCGCCGCCCGGGTTCCGTGACGAGGGCGGGAAGGTGCGAACCTGGAACACCACGATGAGCACTTCGTGACGAGTGTTACTATGTGGCATGTTTTCGATTCTAAGTCGAAAACCCCTGAAAGCGGAAATCCGAGCGCAGCCCGCCCGGAATCCCCTTCCCGAAGGAGCAAGGCCATGACCACGACCGAGTGGGCGGGAGCCGCCGCCATCGTCGACGGCCCCGGTGGTTACACGGGCATCGAGGCAACACCGGAATGGGCCGACGAGGTCCGCCGGCTCGCCCGAGCGCGCAACGCGACGGTGCTGGCGCACAACTATCAGCTGCCCGCGATCCAGGACGTCGCAGACCACGTCGGCGACTCTCTCGCCCTCTCGCGCATCGCGGCGGAGGCCGAAGAAGGCACCATCGTCTTCTGCGGCGTCCACTTCATGGCGGAGACCGCGAAGATCCTCAGCCCGGACAAGACCGTCCTGATCCCCGACGAACGCGCGGGTTGCTCGCTGGCCGACTCCATCAACGCCGACCAGCTCCGCGAGTGGAAGGCCGAACACCCCGACGCGGTGGTCGTCTCCTACGTCAACACGACCGCCGAGGTCAAAGGCCTGACCGACATCTGCTGCACGTCGTCCAACGCGGTCGACGTGGTCGCGTCGATCGACCCGGACCGCGAAGTGCTGTTCCTGCCCGACCAGTTCCTCGGCGCGCACGTCAAGCGCGTCACCGGGCGCGAGAACATCCACATCTGGGCCGGTGAGTGCCACGTACACGCGGGGATCAACGGTGACGAACTCACCGCCAAGGCCAAGGCACATCCCGACGCCGACCTCTTCGTTCACCCCGAGTGCGGTTGCGCGACGTCGGCGCTCTACCTCGCGGGAGAGGGATTCGTCCCCGACGACAAGGTCAAGATCCTGTCGACCGGCGGCATGATCGACGCCGCCCGTGAAACCGGCGCGAAGCAGGTTCTCGTCGCCACCGAGGTCGGGATGCTGCACCAACTCCGTAAGGCCGCGCCGGGCATCGACTTCCAGGCCGTCAACGATCGCGCCTCCTGCCCGTACATGAAGATGATCACCCCTGCCGCTCTGCTGCGGTGCCTCCAGGAAGGCAAGGACGAGGTGCACGTCGCGCCCGACGTCGCCGAGCGTGCCCGCCTGTCGGTGCAGCGAATGATCGCCATCGGAAACCCGGGTGGCGGCGAGTGACGACCCGCACGAGCGCGGTGGTGTGGGAAGACCACACCGACCTCGTCGTGATCGGCGGTGGGGTCGCCGGCCTCACCGCCGCGCGGGCCGCGTCCCGGCGCGGGATGCGGGTGCTCACCGTGAGCAAGGGTGGGCCCACCGACACCTCCACCCAGTACGCGCAGGGCGGTATCGCCGTGGTCGCGCCGCAGGGTGACACCGTCGACGCGCACGTCGCCGACACCGTCGCCGCCGGTGGTGGGCTGTGCGACGACGACGCCGTGCGATCGATCGTGTCGGCGGGTCCCGACGCGGTCGCCGCACTGCGCGACCTCGGCGCGGTGTTCGACACCGGCCGGGACGGCGACGTCGCCCGCACCCGGGAAGGCGGGCACAGCATCCGCCGCATCATCCACGCCGGCGGCGACGCGACCGGCGCCGAAATCCAGCGTGCGCTCGGTGCCGCGGGCCTGCCCGTGCTGTTCGGTGCCGCCGCAGCACGGATCCTCACCGACGACGCCGGCGTGACCGGCGTACTGGTGTTCGACGAGCACGGCGCCGGTGTCGTCCACGCTCCCGCGGTGCTGCTCGCCACCGGCGGGCTGGGACAGCTCTATGCGTGCAGTACCAACCCGCCCGGGGCGACGGCCGACGGCATCGCGCTCGCCTTCGCGGCAGGTGCGGGGATCGCCGATCTCGAGTTCGTCCAGTTCCACCCCACGGTGCTGTTCGCCGCCGGTGGCATGGGACGGCGACCGCTCATCAGCGAGGCGGTCCGCGGCGAGGGCGCTCGCCTCGTCGATTCGCGGGGCGAATCGGTCACCGGCGGTGTCCATCCGCTCGGCGACCTGGCACCTCGTGACGTGGTCTCCCGCGCGATCGCGAGGCGCCTCGCCGATCTCGGTGAGGATCACGTCTTCCTCGATGCACGCCACCTCGACGGTTTTGCGACGCGGTTCCCGACCATCACGGCTCTGTGCGCCGACGCGGGGCTCGATCCTGCCCACGACCTGCTGCCGGTCGCCCCGGCCGCGCACTACTCGTGTGGCGGTGTCGTCACCGACATCCACGGGCGCACCCGGATTCCGGGGCTGTACGCGGCCGGGGAAGTCGCCCGCACCGGGCTGCACGGGGCGAACCGTCTCGCGTCCAACAGCCTGCTGGAAGGGCTGGTGCTCGGCGAACGCGCCGGCATCGCCGCCGCTGTGGAACGCACCGGTCTGCGGGTCGAAGCGACCGACGCGTTGCCGCCCGTCCTGCCCCGACTCGACCGGGACGTCCTGCAACGGTTGATGACACGGCACGCGTCGGTCGTCCGGGATGCGGACGGACTCGCGGCGGCGTCGGCCACGCTCGGCGCGGCCCCGAACAGCACGTGCATCGACCTGCCGCTGCTCGAAGACGCCGCGCTCACCGTCACGGCGCGGGCACTCGTCGCCGCGGCGGAGCGGCGCACCGAGTCACGCGGCTGTCATACCCGAAGCGACCACCCCGAGCCCCATCCCGGCCAGGCACACAGCCTCGAAATGCGTCTCGGCCTCGCTGGCGACACCGTCGTCACCACCCCGCAACTGACAGGAGCGAACTGATATGGCCACCGCCCTGCCCGCCGGCCTCGATCTCGAGGAGACGCGCGCGCTGGTCGTGCGCGCCCTCGACGAGGACCTGCGCTACGGACCCGACATCACCTCGGACGCCACCGTGCCCGCAGACGCGACCACCACCGCGTCGGTCGTCGCCCGGCAGGCCGGGACCGTCGCCGGACTCGATGTCGGACTTCTCGTCCTCGACCAGGTGATCGGACCGGATCACTACCGGGTGGTCGACCGCGCCGATGACGGCCACCGCGTCGTGCCGGGGGAGGCCGTGCTCACCGTCGACGCCCCGACCCGCGGGTTGCTCACCGCCGAACGGACGATGCTCAACATTCTCTGCCACCTGTCGGGTATCGCGACCGCCACGTCGCATTGGGTCGACGCGGTGCAGGGCACCGAGGCGAAGATCCGCGACAGCCGCAAGACGCTGCCCGGCCTCCGCGCACTGCAGAAGTACGCGGTGCGCGTCGGCGGCGGTGTCAACCACCGCATGGGTCTCGGCGACGAGGCTCTCATCAAGGACAACCACGTCGCGGCCGCAGGGTCGGTGCTCGCCGCGCTGCGTGCGGTTCGTGCGCACGCACCCGGCGTCCCGTGCGAGGTCGAGGTCGACACCCTCGAGCAGTTCGACGAGGTGCTCGCCGAGAACGTCGAACTGATCCTCCTGGACAACTTTCCGCTGTGGCAGACACAGATCGCGGTGCAACGGCGCAACACCCACGCCCCGCAGACCCGGCTCGAGTCGTCGGGAGGCCTGTCGCTCGAGGTCGCCGCGGAGTACGCCCGCACCGGAGTGGACTTCCTCGCGGTCGGTGCCCTCACCCATTCGGTGACGGTGCTCGACCTCGGCCTCGACATGTAGGCGTCATCGCCCGGTCATCGCCCGGATCAGCGGCCCCGCGGGGAGGGATGCGAACAACCCGGCTTCGTCGCGCAACGACGAATCCTCGTCGAGGAACCGCAGGACGGGTTCGGCCGACGGGCGCGAGAACAACGCCGCGAACATCTCCTCGAGGAAACCGGGGTGTTCGGTAACGGCGGTGAGCAACGCGCGGTCGTAGCGGGCGAACCGTCCGGGGCGCTTGGGCAGGTCGTACGGATGTCCGTGCTGCTCGAACGACCGCGCGATCGCCTCGCAGTCCCGTTGGATGCGTTCGTAGGCGTAACCGCTGCTCGCCTTCATCATCCCGGCGGCGGCCCCGATCCGGAGGATACGTCCTTCGCTGCGTTCGGCGATCTGCGCGACGAGAGGCAGACGCGCGTGCTCGGAGCGTCCGAGCTCGTAGGCGTTCTCCGGTACGCCGAGGACCTGCGTCAGATAGACGCGCAGCGCCGCGAGATGCACCTCTGGGGCTACATCAGGGGTTCCCGGCGCCACGAAACAGGTGTGCTCGACGAGCGCGTGATGGGCATCGCTCGGAAGCACGTACACGAAGGACGCCCGCTCGGCCTGATCGGTGCGGAAGTCGAACAGCACCGGAACGTGGGGGTCGAAGAGCGGCGCTTCGGCGCGCACGCGCACGCCGAGGAAATCCAGGGCGGCGTCTTCTCCGGCGGTCGTAGCGGCGGGACCGCGCGCGTCGAACACCCAGTCGGGGCGTAGTTCTCGCCCGTCGTCGAGTGTCACCAGTGGCCGGTCGGCATCGTCGACGTCGACGACGTGCCCGGTCACCGATCCCACGTCCGGCACCGGATCGGTGAGGCGGCGAACCGCCGCCACCAGCGCGGCACCGTGCACCACGCGGTAGCGATAGTGCCCGAGCGCCAGGGTCCGGTCGTGCCCGCCCGCATATACACGCATCCGGTCGAACATCTCGGTGGCCGCCGAGTCGAGCAGCGCGGTACGCCGCGTCCACGACGCCCACGAGGCGGCGGTGATGTCGCGGGCGGCGTCGTCGACCACCAGAACCGGGCCCGGCCGAGCACGTGTCGCCGCGAGATGCGCGGCGAGCGAGAGCCCGCTCAGGCCACCGCCGAGAATGACGATGCCGCCGTGAAGCGGCCCGGTCCAGGTTCGAAGACTCACGAGATCTCCGTTCGTCGCGACTGGCGCCCATTCTGCGGCACCGGAACTTCCGGTGCAGTGCTATTTGCCTACGGGCAATTTGCCTACGGGGCGATCTTCGGCGTGTCCCGGAACTGCGTCGTTCCGAGGTCGGGGCCGATCGATCTGGGGTACAACTGTTCATCTGAGTACCAGTGATGTCGGATCGCGGGGTGGGGCGGCCCCGCGCGGAGAACAGTTCTCGTCAGCGGGGGCGGAGAGATTGACGATGCGGCTACCCATGGCACCGACCGATTCGATGTTCCTGCTCGGCGAATCGCCCGACCATCCGATGCACGTCGGCGGCCTGCTGCTCCTGCAACCGCCGGAGAATTCCGATGCCACCGAACTGCGCGAAAGGTTCGACGAGGCGCTGCGCCGCGACGCTCCGGCAGCACCACTGTGGCGCAAGCGGCCCGTTCGGTCGGTGACGACCCTGGGACAGTGGGCGTGGGAAGAAGATCCGAGATTCGACATCGAGTATCACGTGCGGTTCAACGCCCTGCCCGCGCCGGGAAACACCGAGGTCTTGTGGGACCTGGTCTCCCGGCTGCATGCCTCGTTGCTCGATCGCACGCGGCCGCTGTGGGAGATGCACCTCATCGAGGGCCTGTCCGACGGCCGGTACGCGCTCTACGTCAAGATCCACCACTCCTTGGCCGACGGGATCGGCGCCATGCGGTTGCTGCGACGCGCGCTCGGCACCGATCCGAGCGAGGTCGGGATGCCCGCGCCGTGGGCAGCGACCGACGGGGCACCGCCCGCACGCTCGACGGTGGCCGCGGCCATCGGCTTCCCCGGCCACGCCGTGCGCGCCGTCCGAGGTGCGGTGTCGGAGGCGCTGACGGTCGCCTCCGGTGCAGCCTCCCTGGTTCCGGCGCTGGTCGGTACGGTCGATCGTGCCCTCCACGACCGCGGGGGTCCGCTGTCGCTCGGTGCACCGCACACCATGTTCAACGAGCAGATCTCGGGTTCGCGACGGTTCGCCGCCCGGTCGTGGCCGCTCGAGCGTCTCCGGCTGGTGGCGAAGCTCACCGACAGCACGATCAACGACGTGGTGCTCGCGCTGTCCTCCGGAGCGCTGCGGACCTACCTCCTCGAACGCGACGCGCTTCCCGACCGGTCCCTTGTGGCGATGGTCCCGGTCTCGTTGCGCAGCAAAGAGTCCGGCAACGACATCGCCGTCCTGATGTGCGATCTCGGCACCCGGCACGCCGATCCGGCGCACCGGCTCGAGCGGGTACGGAACTCGATGACCGAGGGCAAACGTGCGATGCGCGGAATGAGCAAGGTGGGCCGTCTCGCGACAAGCGCAGTCGGTGTCGCCCCCGTCGCGGTCGGTGTACTGACCGGCAACCGGGCAGTGCCGTGGACGCCGTTCAACGTGATCGTCTCCAACGTTCCCGGGCCGGAGGAGCCGTTGTACTGGAACGGCGCGCGCGTCGACGCGTTGTATCCCCTGTCGGTTCCGGTGGACGGTCAGGCTCTCAACATCACGTGCACGAGCACCGACGACGAGATCGCCTTCGGGCTCACGGCATGTGGGCGCACCGTGCCGGATCTGCACTGTCTGCTCGACCATCTCGACGCGGAACTCCTCGCACTCGAAGCCGTCGTGACCGTGGGTGCGGTCGACGAGGCCCGGTGAGACCCAGCCGGTGAGACCCACGGCGGCGGGTCGTTGGCTAGGCTCCACGCCCGTGACCGAATTCGAACCCGATGTGGTGGCGGCGGTAACCGCTCATATGAACGACGACCACGCCGACGACAGTCTGCTCATCGTGCGGGCGTTCGCCGAACCGCGCGCGGCGCACACCCGGATGACCGGCGTGAGCAGCGAGGCGGGCGTGTGGGTGATCGTGATCGACGGCCAGGAACAGACCGTCCGGATTCCGTGGCTCGAGCCGGTCACGGACCGTTCCGGTTTGCGTACCGCGGTGGTCGCGCTCTACCAGGCGGCGTGTGCGCGACTCGGCGTCGATCCCGCACGGCACTGATCCGCTACCCGGCACGGGTCTCCGCGATGATCGTCCGGTAGGTCTCCACCCCCTCGGTGGGCCGCCGGAGGAGTGCGGGATCGGTCCGGACGTCGACCGAATACAAGCCGAAACGCGGCTCGTACGAACCCCATTCGTAGTTGTCGGTGATCGACCAGTAGTTGTACCCGAACACCGGCGCGCCGTCGTCGACCGCACGCATCATCTGGTCCACGTGCTCGCGCAGGTGCCGCGATCTGGTCCAGCCGTCCGGGCGGGGAGCGCCGTCCGCGGTCGCCATTCCGTTTTCGACGACATACAGAGGCATCCCGGGAAAGCGCCGGGTGTAATCCATCAGTGCGTCGTACATCCCGGGCGGGTGCGGGGTCACCGAAGCCGGCTCCCCGGTGGCCGCACGAATCGCGGTGAGATTGCCGGGGGCCACCCCGTAGTAGTAGTCGACGCCGACGAAGTCGAGATGGTCGCGGACGCGATCGAGGAACCAGGTGTCGAGGTAGGGCGCCGCACCGGGAACATAGGCGGCGTTCGAGGTGACCTGCGCCCGGGGGTCGTACCGGTGGATCGTCTCGTAGGCCCCGCGGTGCGCGTCCACGAGACGGTCGAACATCATCGGTGCGTCACCGGGGGAGAGGGCACCGTTGGACACCTCGTGCCACACGTAGACGCTGGGCTCGTTGATTGTGACCCACAGCGCGCCGTGTCCGGCGTAGCGTGCCGCCACCGTGTCCGCGTGGGCGAGCCACGCGTCGACTGTCCCCGGGTGGGCCCAGCCGCCCCGGTCGGCGATCCAGCCCGGGTACACCCAGTGGTCGAGCGTGATCATCGGAGTCATGCCGTGCCCGCGGATCGTCGCGATCACGTCGTCGTAGTAGGCGAGTTCGGTGTCGTCCCACCGCTCCGGTTCCGGCTGGATGCGGGCCCACTCCACCGAGAGGCGGTACACCCCGACGCCCAGGTCGGCGGCGCGCGCGATGTCCTCGCGGTAGCGATGCCGGAAGTCCACGGCAGTACCCACCGGCTCGTGGCGACCACTCGCTGCGTACCGCGACCAGTTGCTGTCCGGGCTCGACCCCTCGGACTGGAAACCGGAACTCGACACGCCCCACAGAAAGGCGCCGGTGTCGGCGTGGGCAGGGCCGCCCGACACGGCCGCCGTCAGCGCCACGACAGTGACGAGCACCACGCGCAGTGCCGCGCGAGCGGGTGCGACGGACATCCGAGCACGCCACGCGGCAGCCATGTATCGCACGGTAGAGGGCCTGCGACGCACCCGCGGCACTTCGAGACCGATTCGCCGGGCGTGCCGTCGGTCTATGGTCGACGAGGGCACACAACGCCCACTACGGGGAGTGGATGACAGACCACTCCGGTTCATCGCGGATAATGGGGGTCGATCCCTGTTCTGCGAGAGAGGACACCTCATGCTTGCCCGCACCGACCTGCGTGGTCGTACACCCACCACCGCGGAGCTGAGGGGCGCGCTGCCCCGCGGCGGAGTGGACGTGGACGCGGTGCTCCATCAGGTCCGTCCCGTCGTCGACGACATCCGCGAGCGCGGCGCCGACGCCGCCCTCGACTACTGCGAGAAGTTCGACGGCGTGCGCCCCGCCTCGGTGCGCGTTCCGCAGGCCGAACTCGACCGCGCGCTCGCCGAACTCGACCCCGCTGTGCGCGCCGCACTCGAGGTCGCCATCGAACGGACCCGCAAGGTCCACGCCGAGCAGCGTCGCACCGACACCGTCACCGAGGTCGTCCCCGGCGGCACCGTCACCGAACGCTGGGTGCCGGTCGACCGTGTCGGCCTGTACGTGCCAGGCGGCAACGCCGTGTACCCCTCGTCGGTGGTGATGAACGTCGTGCCCGCGCAGGCCGCGGAAGTCGAGTCCCTCGTCATCGCCTCGCCGCCGCAGAAGAACTTCGGCGGTCTCCCGCACCCGACCATCCTCGCTGCTGCCGCGCTGCTCGGCGTCGACGAGGTGTGGGCGGTCGGCGGCGCGCAGGGCGTGGCCCTGCTGTCCTACGGCGGCACCGACACCGACGGCGGCGAACTCGCCCCGGTCGACATGATCACCGGCCCCGGCAACATCTACGTCACGGCCGCCAAACGGCTGTGCCGCTCGGTGGTCGGCATCGACGCCGAAGCCGGCCCCACCGAGATCGCGATCCTCGCCGACCACACAGCCGACGCCGTGCACGTCGCCGCCGATCTGGTCAGCCAGGCCGAGCACGACGTCATGGCCGCCTCCGTCCTGGTGACCACCAGCCCCGAGCTCGCCGACGCCGTCGATGCCGCGCTCGCCGCGCAACTCGAGCTGACCAAGCACCGCGAACGGGTCGCCACCGCACTGTCCGGAAGCCAGTCGGGCATCGTGCTGGTCGACGACATCGATCAGGGCCTGGCAGTGGTCAACGCCTACGCGGCCGAGCACCTCGAGATCCAGACGGAGAACGCGTCCGCTGTCGCCGCGCGGGTCCGCGCGGCGGGAGCGATCTTCGTCGGCCCGTGGGCGCCGGTCTCCCTCGGCGACTACTGCGCCGGCTCGAATCACGTCCTGCCTACGGCGGGTTGCGCGCGGCACCAGTCCGGACTGAGTGTGCAGACCTTCCTGCGCGGCATCCACGTCGTCGAATACTCCGAAGCCGCACTGAAAGACGTGGCCGGTCACGTGATCACCCTCGCGAACGCCGAGGATCTGCCCGCACACGGCGAAGCAGTGCGACTGCGATTCGAGGCACTCCGGTGACAGGCACGTCGATTCCCGGCTCGCGCATCACGCTCGAGGACCTGCCGCTTCGCGAGAACCTGCGCGGCAAGTCGCCGTACGGCGCACCGCAGCTGTCGGTGCCCGTGCAGCTCAACACCAACGAGAACCCGCACCCGCCCACGCAGGCCCTCGTCGACGACGTCGCCGAGTCGGTCCGCGAGGCCGCGACACAGCTGCACCGGTACCCGGATCGGGACGCCGTCGCGTTGCGCGCCGACCTCGCCGCGTATCTCACGCGGCAGACCGGTGTCACGCTCGGCGTCGAAAACCTCTGGGCTGCAAACGGGTCCAACGAGGTCCTGCAGCAGCTCTCGCAGGCGTTCGGTGGACCGGGCCGCTCCGCGATGGGATTCGTGCCGTCGTACTCGATGCACCCGATCATCGCGGACGGCACCCAGACCGAGTGGGTGCCTGCGTACCGCCGCTCCGACTTCACTCTCGATATCGAGTCCTCGGTCGCTGCCATCCGCGACCGGCGTCCCGACGTGGTGTTCGTCACCAGCCCCAACAACCCGACCGGGCACAGCGTCCCGCTCGACGGGATCCGCGAGATCCTCGACGCCGCTCCCGGCATCGTGATCGTCGACGAGGCGTACGCGGAGTTCTCGAGCGCGCCCAGCGCAGTCGCCCTGATCGACGAGTATCCGGCCAAGGTCGTCGTCTCGCGCACCATGAGCAAGGCATTCGCTTTCGCCGGTGGCCGTCTCGGTTATCTCGCCGCCGCGCCCGCGATGATCGACGCGCTGCTGCTGGTCCGGTTGCCGTACCACCTGTCGGTGATCACCCAGGCCGCAGCGCGCGCCGCACTGCGTCACGCCGACGACACCCTCGGCTCCGTCGCGGAACTGTCCGCCGAGCGCGACCGCGTCGCAGCCGAACTCGCCGGATTCGGATACGACGTCATCCCGTCCGACGCCAACTTCATCCTCTTCGGCCGTTTCGCCGATTCGGCCACCACCTGGCAGCATTACCTCGACGAAGGTGTCCTGATCCGGGACGTCGGCATCCCCGGATATCTGCGCACCACGATCGGCCTGGCACACGAGAACGACGAGTTGCTGCGGGTCAGTGAGAAACTCGCCGCTACGGAAATCGAGGCAACCCGATGAGCGACCCCATCACCACGAACGATCGCACCGCCCGGGTCGAGCGCACTACGCGGGAATCGTCCATCACCGTCGAGTTGAACCTCGACGGCACCGGCCGCACCGACATCTCCACGGGCATCCCGTTCTACGACCACATGCTCACGGCGCTCGGCCAGCACGGCAGCTTCGACCTCACCGTGCATGCGAAGGGTGATGTCGAGATCGACGCGCACCACACCGTCGAAGACACCGCGATCGTTCTCGGGCAGGCGTTCCACCAGGCCATCGGCGACAAGCGCGGCATCCGGCGCTTCGGCGACTCGTTCATCCCGATGGACGAAACGCTCGCCCACGCGTCGGTCGACGTGTCGGGACGTCCGTACTTCGTCCACACCGGCGAACCGGATTACCTGGTGCACTCGGTGATCGGTGGCTACCCGGGCGTGCCCTACGCCACCGTGATCAACAAGCACGTCTTCGAATCGTTCGCGTTCCACGCGCGGATCGCACTGCATGTGCGCGTGCTGTACGGGCGCGACCCGCACCACATCACCGAGGCCGAGTTCAAGGCAGTCGCACGCGCGCTGCGTGAAGCGGTCGAACCCGATCCGCGCGTCACCGGCGTGCCGTCCACCAAGGGAACGCTCTGACGGTATGGATGTCGTACTGACCTACCTGTGCTTCATCGCCGCCGGAATCCTCGCGGGCGGCACGTGGTCGATGTGGAAGGCCCGCAACACCCTCTTCGCGGGTATCCTCTTCGCCCTCGGACTGCTGGCAGCGATCGCCGGTGTCCTCCGGTTGATCTGACGTGGCCGAATCCGATGTGACGGACAACCCGAAATTGTTCGGAGTCCGGGGACTCGCCGCGGCGTGGTCGACATCCGCGGCAGCATTCGCGGGTTTCTCGCTGTTACTGCCCGTGGTGCCCTGGGCGATCGCGCAAGAGGGCGGCAGCGACACCGTCGCGGGCTCGGTCACCGCGGTGTTCATGTTCACCACGGTGCTGACCCAGATCGCGATGCCCAAGATGCTTCGCAGGTTCGGGCATCGCGCGACCCTCGTCGCCGGGTGCCTGTTCCTCGGTCCGCCGTCGCTGCTGTTCCTCGTGTCCATGGAGCCTGCCGCCGCGCTGGGAATTTCGGCGATACGGGGGATCGGCTTCGGAATGATCACCGTGGCCTCCGCTGCGCTGGTCGGTGAACTCGCACCCGCCCGTCTGCTCGGCCGCGCCACCGGCATGCTCGGTATCGCGATCGCCGCGTCGCAGATGATCGGGCTGCCCACGGGGCTCGCACTGGCCGAACGATTCTCGACCACACCGGTGTTCGTGCTGGGCGCCGTCCTGTCGTCGGCGGGACTGATCGCGGCGGCGCGGCTGCCGCGTCTCGAGGCTCGCACCGGCCCGCCCCCGGCGCGGATGCCGTTCGTGTTGCTCCTCCTGCCGACCGTGTCGGTGGGAGCCGGCGCAATCGCGTACGGCGGTCTGACGTCGCTGCTCGCCATCGCTGTGGCCGACCTTCCTGTCGCCGCAGCACTGGCGGTGCTCAGCGGTTCGACGCTGATCGGCCGGTTCGGTGCCGGAGCGATCGCCGACCGGCTCGGCGCGGGGCGGATGCTTCCCGTCGGCCTCGGACTCGCCGCGCTCGCCATGGTGCCGTTCGCGCTCGTGGCCGACGGCCGAGCCGGCGCCGTGGCTCTCATCGGGGCAGCAGTGTGCTTCGGCCTCGGGTTCGGCGTCGTGCAGAACGAGGCGCTGCTCATCGCGTTCCGCCGAGCGGGCTCCGAACATATCGGTTCGGCCAGCGCCGCGTGGAACATCGGGTTCGACGCCGGAACCGGAGCGGGCTCGTTCGCACTCGGTGCGATCGCGGCTTCCGCCGGCTATCCCACGGCGTTCACTGTCGTTGCGGTGCTCGTCCCGGTCCTCCCGCTCCTGGCTCGGCTCGCCGGTCCCTCGGAGCGTCCCGGCACCGAACAGGTCACCGAACGTCCCGGCGCGGACTAGACAGCACCCTGCCACCGCACAGTAAGTGTTGTTCGTGCCGACGCATAGAATCGACTCCATGAGCACAACCAAGGTCGCCGTCCTCGACTACGGCTCCGGCAATCTGCACTCCGCGACGCGGGCGATCGCCCGTACCGGCGTGGACGTGGAGGTCACCTCCGACCACAAGGTTGCGCTCGCCGCCGACGGACTGGTCGTGCCCGGCGTCGGGGCATTCGACGCGTGCATGCGCGGCCTTCGCAGCGTCGGTGGCGAGAAAATCATCGGTACTCGCCTCGCGGGCGGTCGCCCGGTGCTCGGCATCTGCGTCGGTATGCAGATCCTTTTCGAAGACGGCATCGAGCACGGCATCGAGACCGAGGGATGCGGCGAGTGGCCGGGAACCGTGGAGCGCCTCGACGCACCGGTGCTGCCGCACATGGGATGGAACACCGTCGAGGCCCCGGCAGATTCGGTGCTGTTCGCCGGCATGGACCCCGACACCCGCTTCTACTTCGTGCACTCGTACGCGGCACAGAAATGGGAACTGCCCGACCCGGAGCGGCTCGCCCCGCCGAAGCTGACCTGGGCCGAGCACGGAAGCCGCTTCCTCGCGGCCGTCGAGAACGGTCCGCTGTCGGCAACGCAGTTCCACCCCGAAAAGTCCGGGGATGCCGGGGCGCAGTTGCTGAGGAACTGGGTGAACTCGTTGTGACACGCGGCGGGGACGACGAGCCGGGTGCGAACTTCTCGCTGGCCCGGCTCGCCCTGTCCTCGCTCGGGTCCGCCGCAGCGGTGCTCGCGCTCGTCACCGTGGTCATCGTGGTGCTGAAGCCGAGTCCGGGACTGAGCCTCACGATCGCGCTGCTCGGTGTCGTGGGCGCTATCGCAGCGATGGGATTCGTGTCCGTTCGTACCACCCGCCGCGCCTTCGGACGCGGCGGGCAGAATCGGTAGCTGCGCTACTCGCTGAGCCACACTGCATCGAGCAACGCGGATCCCATCCCGTACATCCGTACACCCTGCACCTCCGGGCCCGAGACGACCGAGGGCGCCGACTGGACGTAGAACACTCCCGGAGCCAGATCGACCAGACGTTGCTGTGCCACGTCGTAAGCGGCCTTGCGCTCCTCGACCGTCGTGCCGATCCGTCCGGCGTCGAGCGCGTCGTTGAGTTCAGGGTCGTCGATACCCGTCGGGTTTCCCTGGGATCGGGCATGAAACGACGTCCACAGTGACGAGTCCGGGTCCTGGACGACGGCGGCAGCGATCGTCATGTCGAAGTCGCGGGCGGCGACCCTGGCCTGCGCTGCGGTGAAATCCATGATCTCGACGGCGATCTCGACGTTGTCGAACGCTGCGAGCTGTGCCTGGACGACTTCCGCCACCGATTTGATCTCGACGAGGGAGTACGCGAGGAACGTGAACTTCACCGGAGTGCCGTCGGCTGCCAGTTCGTCGAACAGTCGTTGTGCTTCGGCATCGTCGGAATTCGACAGTGCGATGTCTTCGAAGAACGGCGAGGTCTCGGGGAAGAGGGTCCGAGGGACGGTGCCGGTGCCCTCGAACACCGCGGTGTTGATCGCATCCAGGTCGAGCGCGAGGGAGACCGCGCGTCGCGCACGGGCGTCGTCGAACGGGCTCCGGCGAGTATTCATCGCGAGGTACTGACCGCCACCGAGCGGCACCACCGAGGTGGACAGTCCCGCGCTTTCCGCTTTGCTCAGGTTCGACCAACTGCTTTCGGACGCCAGTTGGGCGCTGCCGGAGGTGAGCGCGTTGAGACGCTGGTTCGCGTCGGGAACCGGGCGCAGCGTGATGCCGTCCAGGTACGGTCGCGGCGCGTCCCAGTAGCCCGGGTTGCGGGTCAGTTCGAGCACGTCCTGCCGAGCCCACTTGGTGAGGGTGAACGGCCCGGCGCCGACGGGATTCTCGTCGAACGCCTGCCGGCCCTTCGCCAGTGCGGTGGGGGAGGCGATCCAGTTGAGTCCGGAGAGCACCAGCGACGAGGCGAACACCGGGCTGGGGGCGACCATCGTGACCTTCAGTGTTTCGGCGTCGACGACTTCGGTGCCCGCGATCTGCGCGGCCTGCCGAATCGACTCCGATCCGTTGGCCGGGTCGCGCAGGCGATCCCAGTTGTACGCCACCGCGGCGGCGTCCAGGGGAGTGCCGTCGGTGAAGGTCAGTCCCGGTCGAAGTTTCAGGACGAACGTCCGGCCGCCGTCGTCGGTCGAGAAGTCCGTGGCCATCGAATACTCGATCTCCAGGGAGTCGATGTCGTTGGTCATCAACGTGCCGTACAGGGCGTTACCGAGCAAGCCGGAGTTGGTCCACACGTTCGGAAGCGCAACGGGGTCGAGGCTGACCGGCTCGCGGATCTGGATGGCCTGCAAGGTGCCACCGGAGACCGGGTCGCCGACGGGCGTCCCGGGTGCGGATGCAGCCGAGGTGTCGCCGCTGCTGCATGCGGTGAGCGCGAGGGCCGCGACACACAGCGCGGCGAGTGTCGAAGTGACGGAGCGTCGTCGTCGGAGCATCGGTGCCTCGTATCGGGTGGTGGACCGGAAGTTGCAGCGTTCCGCTCAGAGCTCCCGCCGAAAAGAACCTTCCTATCGGCAGAGTAAAACAACGTTCTCATGTGAGCGGAACGTAGTTCTGTCTACCTCACGCGGGGGTCGGTGGGAAGAGGTCGGCGGGAGCTTGCTCGATGGGAATCGCTCAACTCGTTGGCTCTGTGCCGAAATTGGCTCGATGCCGCTCCGCAGTCGAGGACCCGGGCACTTTGGGCTATCCGTTCGCTTGCCCCTCACTCCTGGGCTCGACGCTCGCTCGGCGAGAGGGCACGAGAACCGCCGGCTGGAGTAGCTGTTACGATACGAAACGTGTCGTATACAAATCAGGATCAGTTCGACGAGACTCGGCCGAGCGCTCGTCGTGGGCGCCCTCGTGATGATCAACGAGAGACCGAGATCCTCACGGCCGTGAACTCGCTGCTTTCTGAGGTCGGGTACGAGGGTGTCACCTTCGAAGAGGTCGCCCGCCGGGCGGGCGCATCCAAGGCCACTCTCTACCGACGGTGGAAGTCCAAGAGGGACATGGTGGTTGCCGCCCTGAAAGCGGGTCCCGCACGCCGCGACGGGCCCGACGAGGTCGACACCGGAAGCCTGCGCGGTGACCTTCTCGCCTTGGGTCGCCGCCTCGTGCAGTCCATGCGCTCTGCAGACGGGCAGACCGCAATGCTGCTGCTCCAAGCAGGTCTCGAGGACCCGGAACTGTGCGAGCAAATCGAACGATCGGTGGGCCCGACCGGGTCGCGGCTACCGCAGACCGTCATCCAGGCCGCGGTCGATCGTGGGGAACTGCCTCCGGGCATCGATCCGTTCCCGTTCGAGGAAGTCGCCGGCGCTGTCATCCTGCTTCGCCGACTCAACGGACTCGAGATCGACGACCGCTATCTCGAGTCCCTCGTCGACACCGTTCTGATCCCCGCACTCCGTGCCACACCGTCCGCGAGGCATTCACTACCCGCAGGAATCTTCTCGGGCCATCCTGCCGCCCAACCGACCGACATCATTGAGAAGGAAACATCATGACCCGCTTGACTATCGACGGATTCCGATACAAGACGCTACCCGGCGCCGAAGGAGTCGACCTCAACGTCGCCGTCGCCGGCGACGGTCCCGCGATCGTCCTCCTCCACGGGTTTCCTCAGACGCATTACATGTGGCGTCACGTCGCACGCGAACTCACTGCGCAGTACACCGTCATCGTCCCCGACCTGCGTGGGTACGGCGAGAGCGGTAAGCCGGCAGAGCGGGGCCCGGAAACCTACTCGAAGAGGACCATGGCCCGAGACATTCGGTTGATCGCCGAGGCGCTCGGCCACGACCGCTTCGGGCTGGTCGGTCATGACCGAGGCGCCCTCGTCGGTGTTCGCGCAGGCCTCGACCACCCGGACGCGGTGCAGTTTCTCGGGATCCTCGACGTACTGCCCACCTTGGACACCTGGGACGTCCTGCGGGGCGTAGACGCCAAAGTCGCTTGGCACCTCTATCTCATGGCGCAGCCCGTGGGTCTCCCCGAGAAGATGATCCGCGCCGTCGGACCCGAGTTCTTCGGCTCGTTCCTGGACGCCTGGGAGACCGATGCTTCGACATTCCCGCTCGAGGTCCGCCGGCATTACATCGACAGCTCGGTGAATGCCGTGGATTCCATCGTCGCCGACTACCGCGCCACGGCGAGTATCGACCTGGACATGGACCGAGACGACCGCGAGGTGGGCAAGCAGCTCACCATGCCCGTCGGAGTCATCTCTCAGGATTGGGGCTCCCAGTTGGGGTTCGATGCCGCGTCGCTCTGGCGGGCGTGGGCACCTGATCTGACCTATGAGCCCATCCAGGCCGGGCACTTCATGGCCGAAGAGAAGCCTGCCGAGATCGCACGCTTCATCCGCGACCTGTCTGCCCGCGCCCGCCCCTGACATCAAGCCGCCCCGTGTCGTCAGCTTCGAATGGGCTCGCCGGGCAGGACCTGGCATCAGTCTCGGAGAGCAGAAGACCGCCGCCGTCGACGGGTATGGATGCGTACGGTCGGAAGTGTTGGAGCCTGCCGCGGCAGCACGCGATCCACGACGGGCCTGTGATCGACTCGATGCAGAGGAGTACCGCATGAGGCTGACGGACAAGGTTGCCGTGGTGACCGGTGGTGCAGGCGGAATCGGGCGGGGAATCGTCCGGGCGTTCACCAAGGAAGGTGCCCGAGTGCTGTTCGTCGACATCGACGACGACGCCGGGCGGGCGCTCGAGGAGGAACTCGGCGGCGCGGGCAAGTTCATGAAGGCAGACATTTCCGTCGAGGAGAACGCCGCCGCGATCGTGGCGGCCGCGGTGGACGCGTTCGGACAACTCGACATTCTCGTCAACAACGCACACGCCTCCCGGCAGGCACCGCTGCTCGAGACCACCCAGGAGATGCTCGACCTGTCCTTCGGAACGGGCTTCTATCCGACGTTCTGGTTGATGAAAGCGGCACATCCGCAACTCGCCGCGCAGCGCGGATCGGTGATCAACTTCGCCTCCGGGGCCGGTATCGACGGTCTGGTGACGCAGGGGTCGTACGCGGCGGCCAAGGAAGCGATCCGCGCGATCAGCCGTGTCGCCGCCAACGAGTGGGCCGGTGACGACATCAATGTCAACATCATCTCGCCGCTCGCGCTGACGGAGGGCGTCGAGGCGTACATCCAGGCGAATCCCGGCATCGAGAAGGCCTTGCTGGCCAAGACACCGCTCGGCCGCTTCGGCGACCCGGAGGCGGACATCGGCGGGGTCGCCGTTTTCCTTGCGAGCAGGGACGCCGCCTATATGACAGGGCAGACCCTGATGGTCGACGGCGGCACCATCAAACTGCGGTGACCGCAGCGGGCGGCCTCCCGTCGAAGGCGCGTGGTGGCGTCCGTCGCGCAGGCACTAATGTAGGGACAGTGAGCCTGGTCCTTTTGCCTGCAGTCGACGTTGCCAACGGTGAAGCAGTTCGCCTCGTACAAGGAGAGGCAGGCAGCGAAACCGGTTACGGATCCCCCCGCGACGCCGCCCTCGAATGGCAGAACGCCGGTGCCGAATGGGTGCATCTCGTCGACCTCGACGCCGCCTTCGGCCGTGGTGACAACCGTGAACTACTCGCCGGTGTGGTCGGCGAACTCGATGTGAAGGTCGAACTCTCCGGTGGCATCCGCGACGACGCCACGTTGGCCGCGGCGCTCGCCACCGGGTGCGCACGCGTCAATCTCGGTACCGCCGCCATCGAGAACCCCGAGTGGTGTGCCCGCGCGATCGGTGAGTACGGCGACCGGATCGCCGTCGGCCTCGACGTCAAGCTGATCGACGGCGAGTGGCGGCTGCGCGGACGCGGCTGGGTGTCCGACGGCGGAGACATGTGGGAGGTGCTCGAGCGCCTCAACCGCGACGGCTGCTCGCGCTACGTCGTCACCGACGTGACGAAGGACGGCACCCTGACCGGACCCAATCTCGACCTGCTTCGTGAGGTGTGCGCCGCGACCGATGCACCGGTCGTCGCGTCGGGCGGTGTCTCGACGGTCGACGATCTGCGTGCCATCGCCACGCTCGTCGATGAGGGCGTCGAAGGCGCGATCATCGGCAAGGCGCTCTACGCAGGACGGTTCACGCTGACCGAGGCGCTCGACGCCGTGTCCCGTTGATCCCATGACCGCATCCGTCGATCTCGACCGTCTGCGCTCGATAGCGGGTGATGTGCTCGACGAGGTGTCGGAGCGCTTCGTCGCCGGGCACGGCGCGCCGCGTTCGGTGGACAAAGGACCCAACGACTTCGCCACCGACCTCGATCTCGAACTCGAACGGCGGATTTCGGCCGAGCTCGTCGACCGCACCGGAATCGCGGTGCACGGCGAGGAATTCGGTGGTCCGGCGGCCGGCGAGGGCACCGTCTGGTTGCTCGACCCGATCGACGGCACCGTCAACTATTCGGCGGGCCTGCCGATGGCGGGCATCCTGCTCGCTCTGGTCCAGGACGGGGTTCCCGTCATCGGACTGACCTGGCTACCCCTGACCGATCAGCGGTTCTCTGCGGTAGCCGAAGGCCCGCTGTGGTTCAACGGGAAGATCGCCGAGAAATTGAAGCCGCGCCGTCTCGAGGACGTGATGGTCGGGGTCGGCAGTTTCGACATCGACAGTCGTGGCCGCGTCCCGGGCACGCAACGGCTCGCGGTGATCACCGAGTTGAGCCGGCGCGTCTCGCGCCTGCGGATGCACGGATCGACCGGCGTCGACCTCGCCTACACCGCGGCGGGCTCGCTGGGCGGTGCCGTGGTCTTCGGCCACCATCCCTGGGACAACGCCGCCGGTGTCGCGCTCGTGCGCGCGGCAGGTGGGATCGCCACCGATTTCCACGGGAAGCCGTGGCGCATCGGCTCGGGGTCGGTGCTCGCCGCCGCACCCGGAATCCACGGTGAAATACTGGACATAGTGCAATCCGCGACGAATCCGCGTTTCGAAGGAGATCGATCATGACACTGGCCGTGCGGGTCATCCCGTGCCTCGACGTCGACGCCGGACGCGTCGTCAAGGGTGTCAATTTCGAGAACCTGCGCGACGCGGGCGACCCTGTCGAACTCGCCGCGCTCTACGACGCTCAAGGCGCCGACGAGCTCACGTTCCTCGACGTCACCGCCTCGAGCGGAGACCGCGGCACGATGCTCGACGTGGTCACACGCACCGCGGAGCAGGTATTCATTCCCCTCACGGTGGGTGGCGGCGTGCGCACCGTCGAGGACGTCGACCGCCTACTGCGCGCCGGTGCCGACAAGGTCTCGGTGAACACTGCGGCGATCGCGCGTCCCGAGGTGCTGAGGGAGATGTCCGAGCGCTTCGGGTCGCAGTGCATCGTGCTGTCGGTCGACGCCCGCACCGTCCCCGCCGATCAGCAGCCCACACCGTCGGGTTGGGAAGTCACGACCCACGGAGGTCGCCGGGGCACCGGGATCGACGCGGTGGAGTGGGCGCGCCGCGGCGCCGAACTGGGTGTCGGGGAGATCCTCCTCAACTCGATGGACGCCGACGGCACGAAGGCCGGATTCGATCTGAAGATGATTGCGTCGGTCCGCGAGACCGTCGACGTTCCGGTGATCGCCTCGGGCGGTGCCGGAGCCGTCGAACACTTCGCGCCTGCCGTCCACGCCGGCGCCGACGCGGTGCTCGCCGCCAGCGTCTTCCACTTCCGTGAGCTCACCATCGGCCAGGTCAAGGACGCGATGCGCGCGGAAGGGATCATCGTCCGATGAGCGACATCCTGAACCCGGAGATCGCCGCACGACTCAAGCGCAACGACGACGGACTCTTCGCCGCGGTCGTCCAGGAGAAGTCGACCGGCGACGTGCTCATGATGGCCTGGATGGACGACGAGGCACTGGCCCGAACACTCGCGACCCGCAAGGCCACGTACTACTCGCGGTCACGGCAGCAGTACTGGGTAAAGGGAGAGACCTCCGGGCACACGCAGTACGTGCACGAGGTGCGGCTGGACTGCGACGGCGACACCGTGCTGCTCGTCGTGGACCAGGTCGGGGCGGCGTGCCACACCGGCACCCACACCTGCTTCGACACCGACGTACTGCTGGGGGCGGAACAGCCCGGCTGATCACGACACGGTGAACACGAGATCGCCCCGCACCGAGGTGCGGGGCGATCGCTCACTGCGGCAGTTCGAAGTTGCCGAACAACACCGTTGCGAGACCGAGCGCTACGACGATGTTGACCACCGTCGCCGATCCGAACACCACTACCGGGCGCCATCCCGCGTCGCGCAGTCCCTTCGCGGAGAACTCCAGGCCGATCGAGACGAACGCGAAGATCAGGAACCACGTCCGCAGGTCGTTGATGGTGGAGATATCGGCCTTGCCGTCGTCGACGAATTTCACCCACAGCGTGCCGATGATCGACGCGGCGATGAAGCCGAGCACGAATTTCGGGAAGCGCTCCCAGAAGTCACCGATGCTCGGCCGTGCCGAGCCGGGACGACGCTCCACCTTCAGCGCGAAATAGGCCGTCAAGCCCACCGCCACGAAACCGATGAGGGCGTTCTGGGTCGTCTTGACGATCGTGGCGATCTGCAGGGCGTCGTCGCCGAGGATCGCGCCGGACGCCGCGACGGCGGCGGTGGTGTCGATGTTGCCGCCGATCCAGGCTCCGGCGACGACATCGGACAGTCCGAAGACACCGGCGAGCCAGGGCAACAGGAAGATCGAGGGCAACGCGAACACGATCACCAGCGACGCGGCGTACGCGAGCTGTTCCCGCTTGGCCTGCACGGCCCCGGCCGCGGCGATGGCGGCGCTCACCCCACAGATCGATACTGCGGCGGACAGCAGCGCCCGCAGCTTCTCGTCCAGTCCGAGTTTCCCGCCGAACCACCAGCTGAACGAGAACACGGCGGTGATCAGCAGCAGACCTTGCAGGATCGCCGGCCCGGCTGCCGTCGCGAGCACGGTCAGGTTGATGGATGCGCCGAGCAGAACCAGCCCGGTCTTGATGAAGAACTCGGTACGGAAACCACCGGAAAGCTTGTCGCGCACACCCGTGCGGGTCAGGACGAGATTCCCGAGCAGGCCGATCGCGATCGCGTAGACGGGGAACTCGATCGCTCCCGCCACCCGCTCGAAGGGTCCTCCCTCGGCCCAGTCCGGGACGTTCTGCTCGAGGAATCTGGTGAGGCCACCCAGCACGATGACGACGGCTACGCCCGCCGCGGCCCACGCAGGAGCGGAGGAACGCCGTGCGGGTGCCGCCTCGACCTTCGTTGCACCGTCTGCCCGGGGCGCGCTCTCGGTCTCGACGGCGGCGTTCCGCTCGTCGCTATCTCGCGTCGTCACGGGACCAGCCCCGACGGAATCACGCCGAGCAACACGGCGGCGATGAGGATCAGGCCCGCGACGACTGCGGCCCAGTCCTCGTTGAGCAAGGTGGTGCGCGCGGCATCCACACGCTGAGGTTCGTCTGTCATGAAGGCAGCCAACCAACGTGGTGGCGTCACGTCACGAATTAGGGTCGGCCCGAATAGAACCAGTGACTAATCGGCCGTCGTGTGCTGCACAACGTCGTTCGTCGTCCCGAACGACCCGATCCCGCCCACGGCGGCTACCGGGTCAGGTCGATGACGTGTGCCCCACCTTGGGCAGCGGCACAAAGCTTCTGGACCGAGTCGTCGTCGACGGAGTAGATCTCGCATCGGCACAGCGCCTGCGTACGGCCGCCGTTGAGGACGGTGGCGACCGCCCGCAGCAGCGGTCCCTTCGCCGGACGTAGGTAATCGAGGGCCATGCCTGTCGTCACGATCGATGGGCCGAGGACCGTACCGGCGGCGAAGGTGAGTGCGTTGTCGGCCGCATAGGCCAGAACCCCGCCGTGTGCGAAACCGAACTGTTGCAACAGGTCCGGTCTGAGCGGAATCTCCAGTTCGGCGCGGCCCCTCGTGTACACGACGAGTTGTGCTCCGATCAGAACACTGAACGGTTGAGACGCGAGCGTCTGCTGGGCTTCGGTGAGTGTGCTGATCCCGGTGACGTCGTCGGGCATAACCGGAACATACACGGGAAGCATCCGGCCGGAGGCCGTGTCGACGCGCACGAACCCAAAGTGGGGAGGGTCGGTCGCCCGTGTCTCCCGATCAGCGTCCGCGGGTCTCACGACCGGTTCGGGTCCTTCGAACACTGCGCTGCATCCGCTGCAGCGCGCGTTCCAGTTCTTCCCTGTCGTCGAACATCCGCACCGAGTCGCCCGAGACCAGGCGCTGCTCACTGCCCCGTCCCGCCACGACGAGAACATCCCCGGGCCTCGCGTGGGAGGCAGCGATCTCGAAAGCGCGGTGACGGTCGCCTTCGACGACCACGTGGGCGCTCTGCGCCGCATGCGCGCCTTCGGCGACCGCTTCCCTGAGGAGCCTGGGGTCGTCGTTGTACGGACTGTCGTCGGTGACGACCACGATGTCGGCGTAGGTCGCCGCGGTGTGGCCGATCGGAAAGCGCTTTCCGGGATCGCGCTCTCCGGTCGCGCTGATCACGAGAATCAGTCGGCGCTCGGCTGCCAGCGACCGCAGGAACGGCAGTAGTTCCTGCTGTCCGGAGGTGTTGTGCATGAAATCGACCAGGCCGAGGATGCCGTGGTCGGCCTCGACGCGCTCGAGTCGGCCGGGCACGCAGGCGAGAGTTTCCAAGCCCGCGGCGGCCTGCAGGACGTCGTGCCCTGCTGCGGCTATCGAGGTGAGCGCTGTCAGTGCATTGGCCACCTGGTGGGGGCCGAGAAGGGCCAGACGGACTCCGGCGTGACCGGTCGGAGTGTGCACGGTGAAGGTACTGCCGTGAACGTCGCACCGGATCGAGTCTGCGTACACGTCGGCGCCCGGGTCGCGCGTCGAATGCGTCCACACCGGTACGTCCGTTGTGGCGGCCAACCGTCTGCCGTACTCGTCGTCGATGTTCACCGCGGCCGCTTGCGCGCGGTCGGAGGTGAACAGCGCTGCCTTGGCGGCGAAATACTCCTCCATCGTGTGGTGGAAGTCGAGATGGTCCGGTCCGAGATTGGTGAAGGCGACCGTACGGAACCGCACGCCGTCGACGCGGCCGTGGCTGACGGCGTGCGACGACACTTCCAGTGTCACCGCCCTCGCGGCCTGGTCCCGGAACTCCGCGAGGGTCCGCTGGATCACCGCGGCTTCCGGCGTGGTGTGTGTGGCGGGCCGGGTGCTCTCCGGTCCCCGGACGACGACACCACCGATCAAGCCTGTGACGACACCGGTGGCAGCGAGGGCGGCGTCGAGGAGATAGGTCGCGCTCGTCTTGCCGTTGGTGCCGGTGACGCCGTGGACCTGCAGTTCGTGCGAGGGATGGCCGTAGATCCAGGACGCCAGCCCGCCGACCCGGTCGCGTGGCCGGTCGACGATCAAGGTGGGCAGGAGTCGAGAAGGCCGGTCGCTGAGCACGGCGACGGCGCCGCGGGCCGCGGCATCGGCATCGAAGTCGAGGCCGTGGAATCGGTGTCCGGGAAGAGCCACGTACAGATCGCCGGGCTGCACCGTTCGGGAATCGTCGCTGATGCCGGTAACTGTGCGGTCGCGCCCATCGGCAGGTCCGGCAGACAGAACAACACGGAGGTGTTCAGCAACGTCGCGGATCTGGATCCCACGGTCGGGACGGCGGCGATCGTCCGGGTCGAGGCGCACAGGAGCGAATACCCGGTACGTGAAAAAACTATGTCCTGCAGTTAAGGGCGCACGAACGAGGCGGGACATCTGCCGAAGGATCAACCGACTCGGTCATGGGGTGCAGGACCCAGGAGTGCGTCCAGCGACGGCAGCGCCGAATACCACGGCACGATCAGGCGCACACCAAGTCTTTTCGCGGCTGGCTGATCGGACCTCGTGCGGGACGTCCACGGGGGCGTTTGCGAGCGACGATCGCACCCTGGTTGATGATTTCGCCACCCCACACTCCCCACGGCTCTCGGCGGGCGAGCGCTGTCTCGAGGCAGCGCGCACGCACGGAACATCCGGTGCACAGGGATTTGGCCCGTTCCACGTCTGACGGGTCCTCGGCAAACCACAGGTCGGGGTCCTGACCGTCGCACGGCAGGGCGTCGGCGCCCGCGCGGATGACATTGTCGCCTCGACCTGAGGCGGTCGAAAAGTTTTCGCTCGGCATGAGGGCTCCTGGAGATTCGATCGAAGAGCGAATGCGATGCGAACTCGGCCGGAAACGCCAAGGGCCATGGTCCGCTGCGCGGTGTCCGTGGCCGGAATCGAAGGGCTCACGGGCGGAAAACCCGAAGAACCGTCCGCCACGGGGGAGGGGCTGCCGCGCACCGGCGTCCTGGGCGGCGCGCGCAGCGGCGGGGTGTGGCGGCCGCCTGAACATCGATGCCGGCGGCGGCCCACGCGTACGCTCACACGACCCCATGTCCGCAATATTCGCACATACATTCGAATAAAAACAGACTCGGGGCTCATCGGTGGGCCGATCACAATTCCGAGGTTCGCTCGGTGTGGTGTATGCCCGGGTGCCCGCGGAGTGCTGGGACGCCGAAGGTGTCAGCTCAGTGGAACGCCGCCCACGCCCCAGTTCTCGCCGGGAACCTCGGTGATCGTCACCCACACCTTGTCCGGATTCTTTCCGGCTGCTTCGGCGTACGCCGAGGTCACCGCTGCGATGGCTGCGCGCTTCTGCTCCGGCGTGAGACCTGGTGTCTGGCTGATCTGAATCAAGGGCACAGCGGCGACTCTGCCATACCCGGCACCTGGTCCGCCGGTGCCCGCCCGGCCCGGGCTGCTCGGCGTCCCGACGAATGTCACCCCGGACCTTTCGCATTGATAGAGAATAGTGTTCTCTGTATTGAGAGTTATATATACGTAAACTGAAAGTGGATAGGGGAGCGCATGTTGCTGGATCCGAGTCCGGATCAAGAGTTCTTCCGGGACACCACATCTCGGTTCCTCGCCGACCGGGTGCCCGTGGCCGAGATCCGTCGCCTCCGCCACGACCCGGCGGGGTTCGGCGCGGAATACTGGCGAAGCGGTGCCGAGCTCGGTTGGACCAGCCTGCTCGCGGGGGACGCCACAGGTGGCGGGTCGATCGGCGACCACGGCCTCGTCGATCTGACCTTGGTCGCATACGAGTTCGGTACGCATGCGGCTCCGGGCCCGCTGGTCCCCACCAACGTCGTCACCGACCTCCTGAGCCGGCACGCCGAGGCACACGGCGATGTTCTGACTTCACTCGTGGAAGGAACTGCCACCGCTGCATGGTGTTTCGAGGAGCCTCGTGCGGGCGGCGCAGTAGCCTCCGACGGTGTCGAGATCACGGTGGACGGCGACGAGGTCGTCGTGCGCGGAACGAAGCGTCCCGTCGAGGCGGCGGTCTCGGCCGACTTCCTGCTCGTGACCGGCCGTACCGGTGACGGCCTCACCCACGTGCTCGTGCCGCGTGACGCCCCCGGTGTGCGGATCGTTCCCCTGAAGTCCATCGACATCACCCGGCGCTACGCCGCCGTCGAGTTCACCGAGGTACGCCTACCCGCCACCGCGCTCGTCGGTGCCGCGGGCGGCGCCGCAGCCGACACCGAACGTGCGCTGCGAGTCGGCGCCGTGCTGGGCTGCGCAGAATCCGTCGGCGCGCTTCAGGCCGCCTTCGACCTCACGGTGGCATGGGCGTTCGACAGGTACTCGTTCGGTCGCCCCCTGGCCTCCTACCAAGAACTCAAGCACCGGTTCGCCGACATGAAGATGTGGCTCGAGGCCAGCCACGGCATCAGCGACAGCGCAGCATACGCCGTGGCGACGCAGGCAGCGGACGCGCCCGAACTCGTCTCGGCCGCAAAGGCGTACATCGGTCACTACGGCGGAGAACTGTTCCAGGACTGCATGCAGATCCACGGCGGTATCGGCATCACGTTCGAGCACGACCTGCATCTGTTCGCGCGCCGCGGCGCCGCCAACCGGTCGAACTACGGGACGCCCGCCGAGCATCGCGCCCGCATCGCCGACATCGTCGAATACCAGGAGGCCAACCGATGACCGTCGAGAGTTCGGCGACCGACCGGGATGTGGAATCGCTCGACGATTTCCGTGCCCGCGCCCGCACATGGATCAGCGCCAATCTGCAACGGTCCGACTTCGCGTCCCACATCGGGGTGCTGCGCGAGGAAAGCTCCGACGAGGAAGAACTCGCCGCGGTCCAACGGGAACGCGACCTTCAGCGCGCACTCTTCGACGCCGGACTCGCAGGAATCTGCGTGCCCCGCGAATACGGCGGGCAGGGGCTCACGCGGCCGTACCAGCAGGTACTCAACGAGGAACTCCGCGGCTACGAATACCCGTCGCGGCTACAGGTGCCCACCTTCGTGCCGTGCACCGCGGTCCTGCTCGAGTTCGGTACCGAAGAGCAGAAGCGGCGCCACATCCCCGCCATCCTCAAGGGCGAGGAACTGTGGATGCAGATGCTGTCCGAACCGAGCGGGGGATCCGATGTCGCGGGCGCGGTGACCACTGCGGTGCGCGACGGCGAAGACTGGATTCTCAACGGCTCGAAGATCTGGACCACCGGGGCATGGTGGTCGGACTGGGCGCTGTGCCTGGTGCGCACCAACTGGGATGTGCCCAAGAACCGCGGCCTGACCGTGTTCATGCTGCCGCTCAAGCAACCGTCCATCGAAGTGCACCGCATCGAAATGCTCAGTGGCTCCAGCGAATTCTGCCAGGAGTACCTCACGGATGTGCGTGTGCCCGACAGCGATCGCATCGGCGAGGTCGACGACGGCTGGACCGTGGGAACGCGGTGGATGTTCCACGAGCGGATGTATCAGAACTCGCCGTACACCACGATTCCGGCGGGTTCGGTGCGCGGCGGATCCCGTATCTCGGAATTGTTCGCGGTCGCCCGCGACGCGGGTCGGCTCGACGACCCGGTCGCACGCGATCTTCTCGGCGAGGCCCGCGCGCTCGAACTGGCCAAACAGGCACTGAACAAACGCGTCGGGCAAGGGATGGCGGCGAGGACGATCTCGGACCAGTCCGCGAGTATCTCCCGGTTGATGTCCGGCGTGGTCGAATCCCGCCTGGTCACCATCGGATACGAGTTCACGGGCGCGGACGGCGCCGCGTGGGACGAGGACGACGGCGCGGTTGCCGAGCGCGGAGTCGACTATTTGCTGCGCCAGGTGTGGTGCATCGCCGGCGGCACCACCGAGATGGCGCGCAACGCGATCAGTGAGCGGGTGCTCGGCATGCCGCGCGAGCGCAGCCACGATCCCAATCTCGCATTCCGCGACGTGCCGAAGGGCCGCGCTGCGGGATAGGCGAGATCAGGCCTTGCCGGTGCCGGAGGCGATCCCCTTGTCGATCTGCTCGACGAGCACCGTGCCGAGGCGGGTGAGTTCACGCACCTGAGAGTCGTCGAGTCCGTCGAACACCAAGCGCTGGACAGTGTCCACGTGCGCGGGGGCGGACTCGACGACTTTCGCGTGCCCGGCGTCGGTGAGCACCGCGTAGGACCCGCGGGCCCCGGTGACCGGTTCGCGCCGCAGCCACCCGCGTTTGCCGAGTCGGGTCACGACATGGGACAGGCGCGAGAGCGACGCGTTGGCCTCGGTGGCGAGCGTGCTCAGCTGCAACCGGCGCCCGGGAGCCTCCGACAGCACGGCGAGCACGAAGTACTCGAAGTGCGTCATGTCCGAGTCGCGCTGCATCTGGGTGTCGAGGGCCGCGGGTAGCCGGGTGATCACCGAGACCAGCACGCGCCACGCCGCCTGCTGGTCCGCATCGAGCCACCTCGGGTCGCTGTTCATTGCCGGTGTCCTCGTTTCCGTAGTCCTGTGTCCAGCCTGTCAAAGCCGTGGTGGGTGTATCCGGCGGGGGAGTCGGTTCGGCAAACCGGCCCGCACGCGCTACGATACTTGAAGCTTCAACTTAAGGAGTTTCATGAGCGAGATGCCTGCCCTCTACCTCAGCCACGGGGCACCGCCCCTGGTCGACAGCGACCTGTGGGTGAAGCAGCTCCGCACCTGGGCCGCGGGTCTGCCGCGCCCGACGGCGATCCTCGTGGTCTCGGCGCACTGGGAATCCGCACCCCTCACGATCGGGTCGACCACCACGGGGACACCACTCGTCTACGACTTCGGTGGCTTCCCACGCCGCTTCTACGAGGTCACCTACGCCTCGCCGGGAGCACCGGACCTCGCGCGCCGGGTCGCGATGCTGATGCCCGACGGGGAGCCCGTCGTACAACAACCGCACCGGGGCCTCGACCACGGCGCCTACGTGCCGCTGACCGTGATGTATCCCGACGCGGACGTCCCGGTCCTGCAAATATCGCTGCCGAGCCTGGACCCGCAGCGCCTGCTGCTCCTCGGTGAGCGGTTGCGGCCGCTGCGTGACGAAGGAGTGCTCATCGTCGGCTCCGGTTTCACCACCCACGGACTCCCGTTCCTGCGCGACCCGCGGCCCGAAGCCCCGGCGCCGGGGTGGTCCGCGGAGTTCGACCAGTGGACGGGCGAACAACTGGCGCGCGGGGATGTCGACGCACTGCTGGATTTCCGCAACCGCGCACCCGGCATGCCGTACGCGCATCCGACCACCGAGCACTTCGCTCCGCTGTTCGTCACCCTCGGCGCATCCCGCGACCCGGCGCAGCCGCCCGAACAGGTCATCGACGGATTCTGGATGGGACTGGCGAAGCGGTCGATCCAGGTCGCCTGAGACACGTGGCCGTTCCGGAGGCGGCGCACGTCCGGTTGCGGACGACCGCGCCTGCGCCGCCCCGGATGATCCCTGGGATGATGTCCTCATGTCCGGCGAGCCCACCACCATTCCCGCAGCCACCACCGATTCCCCCGCAGGTGGCTGGTCCGATTCGACCACGACGCGAGAGCAGTTCCGGCAACTGGCGCGCGAGCATCGCGTGGTCCCCGTGACCCGCAAGGTGCTCGCCGACGCGGAGACACCGCTCTCGGCGTACCGCAAGCTCGCCGACGACCGTCCCGGCACGTTCCTGCTCGAGTCCGCCGAGAACGGCCGGTCGTGGTCCCGGTGGTCGTTCATCGGCGCGGGCAGCCCCGCGGCGCTGACCGTGGTCGACGGCGAAGCCGCGTGGTACGGGCACGTCCCCGCCGGCACACCCACCGGGGGCAACCCGCTCGACGTGCTCAGGGACACCCTCGAACTGCTCCACACCGACCGCATCCACGGTTTGCCGCCCCTGACGAGCGGCATGGTCGGGTATCTCGGCTACGACACCGTGCGCTATCTCGAAAAGCTGCCGAACCTCTCCGACAACGACCTCGAGATTCCCGAACTCGTGATGATGCTCGCGACCGATCTCGCCGCCGTGGACCACCACGAAGGCACCATCTGGCTCATCGCCAACGCGGTGAACTGGGACGGGACCGATCAGCGCGCGGACGAGGCCTACGACGACGCGGTCGCACGCCTCGACCGGATGACGGCCGCGCTCGCCGCACCGGCACCGGCCACCGTCGCGACGTTCTCGCGCCCCGAACCGGCATACCGTCGTCAGCGCACCACCGAGTCGTTCGGCACCGACGTCCGCAAGCTCATCGGCGACATCGAAGCCGGCGAAGCGTTCCAGGTCGTGCTCTCGCAACGTTTCGAAATCGACTGCGACGCTGCGCCCATCGACGTCTACCGCATGCTCCGCGCGTCGAACCCGAGCCCGTACATGTTCCTGCTGCACATTCCGGGACCGGACGGCGACACGGCGTTCTCCATCGTCGGCTCGAGTCCGGAGGCGCTGGTGACCGTCGCGGACGGCACGGCCACCACACATCCGATCGCCGGGACGCGGTGGCGAGGCGCCGACGAGGAAGAGGACACCCTGCTCGAGAAGGATCTCCTGCACGACGAGAAGGAGAACGCCGAGCACCTCATGCTCGTCGACCTCGGGCGCAACGATCTCGGCCGGGTGTGCGCGCCAGGCACCGTGAAGGTGCACGACTACCGGCACATCGAGCGGTACAGCCACGTGATGCATCTCGTGTCCACCGTCACCGGGCGGCTGGCCGAGGGCAAGCGCGCGCTCGACGCCGTCACCGCGTGCTTCCCGGCGGGAACCCTCTCGGGCGCTCCCAAGGTGCGGGCGATGGAATTGATCGAAGAACTCGAACCCACCCGCCGCGGCATCTACGGCGGCATCGTGGGCTATCTCGACTTCACCGGTGACGCAGATACCGCCATCGCGATCAGATCGGCGCTCATCAAGGACAAGGTCGCGTACGTGCAGGCCGGCGCGGGCATCGTCGCCGACTCGGTACCCGACGCGGAGGACACCGAAGCCCGCAACAAGGCGATGTCCGCGCTCGCAGCGGTCGCTGCGGCCGCGACCGTCACCAACTACAGCGGGGACGCGCGGTGACCGCCCCGGACCCGCAGACCGGCGACCATGCCCGCCCGCGCACAGGCGTGAGCAGGCGCCCCACGGTCGTGGCGGCGGGGCTTCTCGCCCTCGGCGCGGCCGCACTGTGGGGTTCGAGCCGGATGACCTGGGTGCGGGCCGAATCGTCGGACGGGCTCGGTGCCGATCGTGTCACCGACCTCGAAGGTGCGAGATGGGCCGCAGCCACCACACCCCTCGCGCTGGCCTTGCTGGCCGCCATCGCCGCGGCGTTCGCGGTCCGGGGACGGGCCCTGCGTGTCGTCGCGGTCGCGGTCGCGGCGGTTGCGGTGGCGGCTGCTGTTCCCGCGGTGCAGCTGCTTGCCGGCGGCGGAGATCCGGAGACGGCGGCCAGGATCGCCGAACTTCCGGGCCGTGCCACGGTCACCGCGGTGACCGTGTCGCCGTTGCCGGCGGTCCTGGCGCTGCTGGGCGCGGTCCTGGCGCTCGGCGCCGCGTTCGCACTGTGGCGGACCCCGCGCGAGCAGGCAGGGTTGTCGTCGAAGTACGACAGCCCCGCAGTACGCCGTGACGCGGCGGTGCGACGGGCCGACACCGACGAACCGATGACCGAACGGACGCTGTGGGACGCAATGGATGCGGGGGAGGATCCGACCGTCGACCACGGTGACGAGGGGCACGACGACGAGGGCCCGTCGGATTCGGGTACCCGGCGATGAGCGCCGTGGGCACGCGCACTAGGCTCTGAGGAAATCCGATGAGCTTAATCACATCGGGATTGACAAGGGTGGGAAAGGACTCGAGCCACGATGACAGTTCTCGACTCGATTCTCGAAGGTGTGCGAGCCGACGTCGCCGCCCGTGAGGCAGTTGTCGACTTCGCTTCCGTCAAGGCCGCCGGTGCTGCCGCGCCCGCGCCGATCGACGCGAAGGCCGCTCTCCGCGAGCCCGGCATCGCAGTGATCGCCGAAGTCAAGCGCGCCAGCCCGTCCAAGGGTGCGCTCGCCGACATCGCCGATCCCGCCGAGCTGGCCAAGGCCTACGAAGCAGGCGGTGCACGCGCGATCAGTGTGCTCACCGAGGAGCGTCGCTTCCACGGCAGTCTCGCCGACCTCGATGCCGTGCGGCGCGCGGTGCGGATCCCGGTGCTCCGCAAGGACTTCGTCGTGGGTCCGTACCAGATCCACGAGGCGCGTGCCCACGGTGCAGACATCGTGCTGCTCATCGTGGCGGCCCTCGAGCAGACCGTGCTGACGGCGTTGATCGACCGCACGGAATCGCTCGGGATGACCGCCCTGGTGGAAGCCCACACCGAGGAAGAAGCCGACCGCGCGCTCGAGGCCGGCGCGACCGTGATCGGCATCAACGCCCGCAACCTCAAGACTCTCGAGGTCGACAAGAACACCTTCGGCCGCATCGCGCCCGGACTGCCCAGCCACGTCATCAAGATCGCCGAATCGGGTGTGCGGGGACCGGCCGACCTGCTCGCCTACGCCGGAGCAGGAGCCGATGCGGTGCTGGTCGGCGAGGGTCTGGTGACCAGTGGCGACCCGCGTCAGGCCGTCGCCGAACTGGTGACCGTGGGCACACATCCGTCGTGCCCCAAGCCTGCACGCTGAACCGTCGCCGGGGCCGGACCCGGGCACGATCCGCGTCGCCACGTGGGGCAGACTGAAGACGTGACTGCAGACGATTCCGCACTTTTCGCCAAGGGACACGGCCTTCCCTCGATGAGTGACGCCGTATCCACCCCCACCGCCCACGAGCCGGACGTTCGTGGCCACTACGGGGTGTTCGGTGGACGCTACGTCCCCGAGGCGCTCATGGCGGTCATCGAAGAGGTCACCGCCGCGTACGAGAAGGAACGGACCGACCCCGGATTTCTCGCCGAACTCGACCGGCTGCAGCGTGACTACACCGGCCGGCCGTCCCCGGTGTTCGAAGCGACCAGACTGAGCGAGCACGCGGGCGGGGCCCGCATCCTCCTCAAGCGGGAAGATCTGAACCACACCGGTTCCCACAAGATCAACAATGTGCTGGGGCAGGTCCTGCTCGCCAAGCGCATGGGAAAGACCCGCGTCATCGCTGAGACCGGTGCGGGGCAGCACGGTGTCGCCACGGCCACCGCCTGCGCTCTGCTCGGGCTCGAGTGCCGCGTCTACATGGGCGAGGTCGACACCGAGCGCCAAGCCCTCAACGTCGCGCGGATGCGCCTGCTGGGATCCGAGGTCGTCGCCGCCAAGACCGGGTCGCGCACCCTCAAGGACGCGATCAACGAAGCGATGCGCGACTGGGTGACCAACGCCGACAACACGTACTACTGCTTCGGCACCGCCGCCGGACCGCACCCGTTCCCCGCCATGGTGCGCGACTTCCAGCGCATCATCGGACTCGAATCGCGTGTGCAGGTGCGGGCGATGACCGGTCGCCTGCCCGACGCGGTCGTCGCGTGCGTCGGCGGCGGCTCGAATGCCATCGGCATCTTCCATCCGTTCATCGACGACCCGTCGGTCAAGCTGATCGGCTGCGAAGCCGGCGGCGACGGCGTCGACACCGGCCGGCACGCCGCGACCATCGGGGGCGGCACCCACGGCGCACTGCACGGTGCCTACTCGTACCTGCTGCAGGACGAAGACGGACAGACCATCGAATCGCATTCCATTTCGGCAGGTCTGGATTATCCGGGTGTCGGTCCCGAGCATTCGTGGCTCGCCGACATCGGTCGCGCGGAGTACCGGGCGATCACCGACAGCGAGGCGATGGATGCGTTCGGCCTGCTGTGCCGGACCGAAGGCATCATTCCCGCGATCGAGTCCGCGCACGCCGTGGCCGGAGCCCTGAAACTCGGACCCGAGCTGGGGGAGGGCGCGATCATCCTCGTGAGCCTGTCCGGCCGGGGCGACAAGGACGTCGACACCGCAGCCAAGTGGTTCGGCTACCTCCCGGACAACGCCAGCGACAGCACCCAAGGAGCCGCGCAGTGAGCGCCCCGCACGAACGCCTCACCCAGATATTCGACACCTGCCGGGCGGAGAACCGCGCCGCGCTCATCGGATATCTCCCCGTCGGCTATCCGACCGTCGAACGCTCGCTCGAAGCCATGACCACCCTGGTCGAGGGCGGGTGCGATCTCATCGAGGTCGGCATCCCGTACAGCGACCCGGTGATGGACGGCACCACCATCCAGGAAGCGGCCTTCGAGGCGATCGCCAACGGCGTCAAGGTGCGCGACGTGTTCCGGGCGATCGAAGCGGTGAACGCCGCCGGCGGCGCAGCGGTCGTCATGACGTACTGGAACCTCGTGATGCGCTACGGCGTCGACAACTTCGCCCGTGACCTCGCCGCTGCCGGCGGACTAGGGATGATCACCCCCGACCTCATTCCCGACGAGGCCGAAGAGTGGATCGCCGCCGCGGAGAAGTACGGCCTGGGCCGGACGTTCCTCGTCGCCCCGTCGTCCACCAACGAGCGCCTCGCCAAGACGCTCGACCAGTGTGTGGGCTTCGTCTACGCGACGTCGACGATGGGTGTCACCGGCGCCCGCGACAAGGTCGACAACCGTGCACCCGAGATCGTCGCCCGGGTGCGCACCCACAGCGACATCCCGGTCGGCGTCGGACTCGGCGTCCGCAACGGCGCGCAGGCCGCCGAGATCGCCGGGTACGCGGACGGCGTGATCGTCGGCTCGGCGCTGGTGACGGCGGCGGCCCAGGGCCGCGACGCGCTGCTCGCCCTGACGCAGGATCTCGCGAGGGGCGTGCGCTCGGCTACCGTGGCCTCGTGACATCGACTGCGTCTGTTCTGGCTTATCTGCCGAGCCCCTCACAGGGCGTCTGGTACGTCGGGCCCCTGGCTCTGCGCGCCTACGCCCTCTGCATCATCGTCGGCATCGTCGTCGCCATCTGGTGGGGCGATCGTCGCTGGGTCGCCCGCGGCGGCAAGCCCGGCACGGTTCTCGACATCGCCGTGTGGGCCGTGCCGTTCGGTCTCATCGGCGGCCGTCTCTACCACGTCCTCACCGACTGGCAGACATACTTCGGGGAGGGCGCGAACCCTGCGGATGCCCTGAAGATCTGGGAAGGCGGCCTCGGAATCTGGGGGGCCGTCGCGCTCGGCGCCGTCGGAGCCTGGATCGGCTGCCGCCGCCGCGGCATCCCGTTGCCCGCGTTCGGCGACGCGCTGGCACCCGCCATTCTGCTGGCCCAGGCCATCGGGCGACTCGGCAACTGGTTCAACCAGGAACTCTACGGGCGGGAAACGACCGTCGCGTGGGGCCTCGAGATCTACCAGCGCAGCGACGACGCCGGTCGCGTATCGCCGGCATTGATCGACGGCGTCTCCACCGGCGAAGTGGCCTTCGTCGTCCACCCGACCTTCCTGTACGAGTTGCTGTGGAACGTCGCCGTGGTGATTCTGCTGGTGCTGATCGACCGCCGATTCACCATCGGGCACGGACGACTGTTCGCGCTCTACGTCGCGGGCTATTGCGCCGGACGGTTCTGGATCGAGCTGATGCGTGCCGATGCGGCAACCGAGATCGCCGGAATCCGCGTCAACACCTTCACCTCGGGCATCGTGTTCGTGCTGGCGGTCGCCTACGTGATCTTCGCGCGTAAGGGCCGTGAAGATCCGGCCACGCTCGGCGGCACGCCTGCCGACCCACAGGTCGCGCCGGGCGACAAGGACTCCGCAGCCGAGACGGCCGAGGGCGAATCGACTGCCCCCGAGACGCCCCGCGCAGCGGACGACGACGGGACCGAAGTCGCAGCTAAACTAGATGGTTCACGGCCAGGCAAGAGCAAGGGAGACAACTCGTGACCGCACCGGACCCGGGCGCGTCCGACTCGCGCGACGCCGAACCTGCCAAGCCGGACCTGCGCAAACACTCCGATACCGGGACACCGGGCGGAGACACCGCGCACCACGACGAGCCGACCCGGGATTTCGGCCGGACCTTCGACTACGACGCGACCGCGCAGGCCTCGCTCTCCGAGCAGCAGCCCCCGGCGGAGTCCTTCGGCGGTCACACCGGAACCCCCGGCCCCGGCTGGGATACCTACTCCGGGATCGGCAACGGTCCCGGCTGGGGCACCACGCCGAGTTACCCTCCGCCGGCGGCGCACCAGTCCGACTATCCGCCCCCGAGCGGCTATCCCTACCCCGGTCCGAACCAGGGGCAGGAATCGGCGTCGCCGGGTCCCGTCTACGGCACTCCCGACCCGGGCTATCCGACTTCCGCCCCCGGCTTTCCCGCGCAGGATGTCCCGCAGCCGGGATACGGCACTCCGCCTGCCTACGGACCTCCGCCGGCCTACGGCAGCCCCCAGGGCTACGGCGCGCCCCAGGGATACGGCACCGATCCTTCCGCCCCGTTCGGACGCGACCCCTATACCGGCGAGGCGTACTCGGACAAGTCGAAGGTCACGGCCGGCGTACTCGAAATCCTGCTCGGCGCCTTCGGTGCAGGACGCTTCTACCTCGGCCAGCCCGGCACGGCGGTGGCGCAGATCGCCGTCACATGGTTGACCTGCGGTATCGGGGGGATCTGGCCGCTCATCGACGGCATCTTGATGCTCACCGGCAAGGTGCGCGACGAGCACGGGCGGCCGCTCCGCCCGTAACGGCCGGCACCGACCGGTGACGGGTTCACCCGTGCGGCGAACCTCCGGCCCGGACCGGACGGCCAGGATTGAACCCGACCGCACCGGGTATACGCGGTCCGTGTCGCCCCTCGATCTTTCCAGCCGCACCCGATCCGCAGGACCCCTGCGTTCGGCCGTGTCCGGAGTGTTCCGGGCCGCCTCGGCGCTGCGGGGTGCGCGAGCGTTCCACCCCGAAGGCGCGTTGTTCCGCGGCCACCTGGACGTACGGGTGGACGGCGGGCCCGTGCCTCCGGGGCGCTATGCCGTCACCGGCCGGCTTTCCCGGGGCATCGGGCTGCCCGCCGGCGTTCCCGACATTCTCGGTCTCGCGCTGCGGGTCTCCCTGGAATCGGGTCCCTGGGATCTGCTGCTCGCGACCTCGTATCTCCCGGCGCGGGCGGTACTGCTCCCGGTGCGCGGCTGGGGGAGCGCGCGCTACAGCAGCCTCGCCGCGTACCGCAGATACGGGGACGACCGGGTGCGATGGGTCCTCGCGACGCCCGTGGGACGGCAGCCGAACACCACATCGGCGGACGATCTCCGGCCCGAGGTGGCACCGCTCGTCTTCTCGCTCGGCTGGGCGCCGGCGCGGGGCGCGGCACTCCCGTTCGGGAATGTCACCCTCACCTCGCGACTCGCGGTGGACGATTCCGAGATGACCTCGTTCGACCCGGTGGTGCACTGTCCCCCTACGTTGCGGATGTGGCCCGACTTCGTCGCAGAGATTCGCCGGGACGCGTATCGCGGCAGCCGCGCGGGACGGGCAGCCTCCCTCGATGCGTGAGGTTCTCGACGCGTGAGACCGACGGTGTCCATGTATCCGGTAGATGAGGAGACGACGTGATGGCAGAGAAGAAGAATCGTTCGGACGGCCCCGGCAAGACGACCGACGAGAGCGCGTCGCACGCCCGCGAACCCAAGGGCGGCCGGCCCGGACCCGCCGACGAAGGCGGGACCGGCGGGATGGCGACCAGGGAGAACGCACCCGAAATAGCAGAGGACCAGAAGGACTGACACACCGGGCTGCCGCTCCGGGTGCGCGCGTGCGGGTTACGGACTCCGATGGTGGGCGCGCACCATGGGGGCTAGGCTCGAGGCGTGACCCGACGTACCAAGATCGTATGCACAATGGGCCCGGCTACCTCGGACCCCGACGTCCTCCGGGAACTCGTCGACGCCGGCATGGATGTGGCGCGGCTGAACTTCAGCCACGGAGATCACGCCGATCACGAGCTCCAGTACAACCACGTTCGTGCCGCCGCCGAGTCGTCCGGCAAGGCGGTCGGCGTGCTCGCCGACCTCCAGGGACCCAAGATTCGTCTGGGCCGATTCGCCGACGGCCCCACCGTCTGGAACAACGGTGAACTCGTCCGCATCACCGTCGACGACGTCGAAGGCACCCACGACCGCGTCTCGACCACGTACAAGGAACTCGCGCAGGACGCGGTCGCCGGCGACCGGTTGCTCGTCGACGACGGCAAGGTCGGCCTCGTGGTCGAATCCGTCGAAGGAAACGACGTGGTCTGCCGCGTGACCGAGGGCGGCCCGGTCAGCAACAACAAGGGCGTCTCCCTGCCCGGGATGAACGTCTCCGTTCCGGCGCTGTCCGAAAAGGACATCGCCGACCTCGAATTCGCGCTGCAGCTCGGTGTCGACTTCATCGCTCTGTCGTTCGTGCGTTCCCCGGCCGACATCGAACTCGTGCACGAGATCATGGATCGTGTCGGCCGGCGTGTCCCGGTCATCGCCAAGCTCGAGAAGCCCGAAGCGATCGAGAACCTCGAAGCGGTCGTGCTGGCATTCGACGCGGTGATGGTCGCTCGCGGCGACCTCGGTGTGGAACTGCCGCTCGAAGAGGTCCCGCTGGTGCAGAAGCGCGCGATCCAGATCGCCCGGGAGAACGCCAAGCCCGTGATCGTCGCGACGCAGATGCTCGAGTCGATGATCGAGAATTCCCGCCCGACCCGCGCGGAGGCATCCGACGTCGCGAACGCCGTACTCGACGGCGCCGACGCCGTCATGCTGTCCGGCGAGACCTCGGTGGGCAAGTTCCCGATCGAGACCGTCAAGACGATGGCGCGCATCATCGCGGCCGTCGAATCGGATTCGACCGACGTTCCCGCGCTGACCCACGTGCCCCGCACGAAACGCGGCGTGATCTCGTATGCGGCCCGCGACATCGGCGAGCGGCTCGATGCGAGCGCACTCGTCGCGTTCACGCAATCGGGCGACACGGTGCGCCGACTCGCGCGGCTGCACACAAGGCTCCCGCTGCTCGCCTTCACGCCCGCGCCGAGTATTCGCAATCAGCTGGCACTGACGTGGGGCACCGAAACGTTCTCCGTGCCGCCGGTGGACACCACCGACCAGATGGTCGAGCAGGTCGACGCGGCGCTGCTCTCGCTCGGGCGTTACCAGCGTGGCGATCTCGTGGTGATCGTCGCAGGTGCCCCTCCGGGACGGACGGGTTCGACCAACCTGATCCACGTACACCGGCTGGGGGAGAAGGACACCCGGTGACGGGTGTCGACACGTCGGATCTCCACGTCCTCCTCGGACTGTTCGATCTCGAGCAGACCGGGGAAGACGTGTTCCGCGGCGAACATCCCCCGCAGGTCGGTGCCCGGACGTTCGGAGGGCAGCTCGTCGCGCAGGCGCTCGTCGCGGCGGGACGCACGGTCGGAGACCGGCCGGTACACGCGATCAACGCGCACTTCATCCGGGGTGGAAACGTCAAGGCGCCCATCGAGTACCGGGTCGCGCGGCACCGTGACGGTCGTGACTTCGCGAACCGGATGGTGACCGCCTACCAGGACGGGCAGGAACTGTTCGTCATGCTCGCGGCGTTCCAGCGCTGGGGGAAGGGACTCGAGCATTCCGTCGGGGTTCCGGAAGTTCCTCTGCCGGAAACACTTCCATCCATCGGGGAGCGGTTGCAGGGGTTCGAGGCACAGTTGCCGTACTTCGCGGGGGCACTCAAGCCCATCGACATGCGGTACGCGAACGACCCCGCATGGGTGCTGCGGGGCACCGGCGAGAAGCTCAACCACAACCGTGTCTGGATGCGTCCCGACGGTGAGATGCCCGGCGATGCGCTGCTGCACGCGGCGACTCTGGCCTACAGTTCCGACACCACGGTCCTCGACTCGATTCTGACCACGCACGGATTGTCGTGGGGTCTCGACCGGATCGTCGCGGCCACCGTCAATCATTCGATCTGGTTCCACCGCCCGCTCCGATTCGACGACTGGCATCTCTACGCCACCGAGTCGCCGGTCGCGGCCGGGTCGCGCGGGATGGCGACGGGCCGGTACTTCGACCTCGACGGGCAACTCGTCGCGACGGTTGTGCAGGAAGGTCTGGTGCGGCACTTCCCGTCCCGCCGCTGAGCGACGCTCACGCCCGGTCGCCGGAATCGCCGGTCATCCGCTCGAGCGCCGCCGACAACCGTCGCAGTGCCGACACGGCCTCCTCGAAGTCGTCGCAGCCCATCTCGTCGCACAGACGGCGCGCGGCCGTCGCGTGCGCGGGGCCGATCTGTGCGACCGCCTCGAGACCCGCCGGCGTCGCGGCGACCAGCTTCGCGCGGCGATGCGCCGGGTTCGGCCGGTATTCCGCGAGACCCTGCTCGACGAGCAGATCCGCGATGCGCTGCACGCTCTGGCGGGTGATACCCATCTCGCGTGCGATCCCCGCGACGGGCAGCGGCGTGGTGAGTACGGCGCCGAGTACCTGCCAGCGCGAGGCGGTCAGACCCGCGGGTGCGGCGAGGGTGTCCGCGAGGTCCAGGAACTGGCCGTTGAGGCGGAACGACGTCAACGCGGCGGCGCTGAGCAGTTCCGGAATCGAGGTTTCGGTCGTGCTCATCCCTCGTGTGCCGTCAGTTCGTAGTATCCCGACGGGTCGTGCTCGCCGTACAGCTTGTACCAGGCGGTGAGCACCTCGGGTGTGTACAGATCCAGACGCTCGAAGATGGCGCGGGCGAACTCGACCGGCGCTATCCCGCTCGCGGTGAGGAGGTCCCGGTCGGTGACGGCCAGGTCGTCGCGATAGAGGTGCGCGCCGCCGTATCCGACGCTCTCCAAGAATTCCCTCGCATTGCTCGTGTGGGCGTGGTCGTCGAGCAGCCCCGCCCGCGCGAGTCCGCCGGTCGCTCCGCACATCGCGGCGACCGGGACGCCCGCGTCGAGGAACTCTCTCGCTTTGTCGGTGAACGGAGTGAACGCCTCGGTGGGCCAGATGTTGTTGCCGGCGAGCACGAGCATTGCGGAGAAGGCCGGATCCACCTCGTCGAGTGTGACGTCCGGCACGATGCGGAGGCCGCCCATGGTGGTGACCGGGTCGCGTCCGGTCGAGACGGTGCGGACGCTGTAGCGCCCCGGCTGACGTTGGAAGTCGGGATCTGCGATGCCCGACATCGCGTATCCGATCTCCCAGTCGGCGAGCGTGTCGTACACGGCGAAGTACACGATGCCATCCATGACAGTATGCTGTCTGCATGACAGCGTGCTGTCAATGGTGTGCCGCCGATGGACGATTTGCCCGACCGCAGCGTCGACGATTAGCCTCGTATCGACCACTCGGTGGTTTTGCTGTCGTCTAGGGTCGAGCCCGACCCATCGGAGGGGACATGTTCGGCATGAATCGAGCACAGGACATGCACACACGTGCGGGCGTCGCCGCCCCGTCGTGTTGTTGCGCCTGCCGCTGATACCCCCGACCGGGGCATAGGTCCCCCTCGGGAGCCGTGCCCGAAATCCGTCCCCCGAACCGTGCGCTGTTGGCCTCGTCACCCGAGCCCGCGACGGTTCGAAAGGATCCTCCGCATGTCCGATTCGACGGCACTTCCCGTCATCGATCTCGCCGACTTCGATGCACCCGAAACACGCGATGCTGCGCTCGACCGTCTTCGCACCGTCACGCACGAGATCGGCTTCTTCCACCTCGCCGGCCACGGAATCGGTCCCGCGGCGGCCGATCGCCTGATTGCTGCCTCCCGCGAGTTCTTCGCGCTTCCCGACGCCGCCAAACTCGAGGTCGAGAACAGCCACTCACCACACTTCCGCGGTTACACCCGGGTCGGCGGTGAGCGCACCCAGGGCCACGTCGACTGGCGCGAACAACTCGACATCGGGCCGGAACGCGACGCCGTCGCCGAGTTCGATCCGGCGCGTCCCTGGGAGGTGCTCCACGGACCGAACCTGTGGCCCGCGCAGGTTCCGCAGTTGCGCCCGGCAGCAGTGGAGTGGATGGACCGACTCCAGGTGGTCGGTCTCCGCTTGCTGCGCGCCTGGGCCGAATCCCTGGGGGCCCCCGCAGATTTCTTCGACGAGGCCTTCGCCCACCCGGACCCGTTGCTCAAGATCGTGCGCTATCCCGGCCACGATCGATCGGTGACCGACCAGGGAGTGGGCAGCCACAAGGATGTCGGCGCGCTGACCCTTCTGTACCCCGAACCCGGGAGCACCGGCTTTCAGGTGCAGCGCGACGGCGCATGGTTCGAGGTCGATCCGCTCCCGGGGCACCTTCTCGTCAACATCGGCGAACTGCTCGAGGTGGCCACCGGCGGATATCTCACGGCGACCGTCCACCGCGTCGAACCGCCGGCGACAGGAACGGATCGGGTGTCCCTGCCGTTCTTCCTCAATCCCGCACTCGACAAAGCGCTGCCCACCCTCCCGCTGCCGGATCATCTGGCGGCCGCGGCGCGGGGCGTGGGACACGACGCGCACGGCGGAGCGCTGCACGCGGTGTACGGACTGAACGCGCTCAAATCCCGGTTGCGTGCTCATCCCAATGTCACCGATCGGTACCACGCGGAGTTGCTCCGCTCGTTCGAACTCGGCCGATGACCGCGTCGTCGCCTGCCGCCCCCGCACCGCCGGATTCGTCCGGCCCGACCACACGTCCGCCGTAGCCTGAGAGCCGACCCGTCCGGACTGCGTGATCCCGCGTCGTCCGGGGCGCTCCCACAGTTCCACCCTGCCGAGCACCGGCAGTTCCACAACGGAAGGTAGTACCCGATGTTCCTGCGTCGTACCGTCGTCGCGACCACCGCTTTCACCCTCGCCCTCGGCCTGGCAGCCTGCTCGTCGTCCGGAGGAGACGAGAACACCCTGCGGATCTCGGCCTCGTCCACGCCGCACGTCGAGATCCTCGATCACCTCGTGAGCACCGGTGCGCTCGGCGACTACCAGCTCGACATCCTCGACATCACCGGTGAGGTCGATCCCAACGAGTTGCTCGAAGCCGGTGACGTGGACGCGAACTTCTTCCAGCACGAGCCGTACCTGATCGACTGGCAGAAGCAGAACGGTGTCGACGATCTCGTCGCCGTTGCAGACGTGCACCTCGAGCCGCTGAGCCTGTACTCGAACAAGATCGGGTCGCTCGACGAGTTGAAGGACGGCGACACCATCGCGGTGCCGCGTGACACCACCAACTACGCCCGCGCGCTGTACCTGCTCGAATCGGCCGGGCTGATCGAGATGGACGTGCCGTTCGACCAGGCAGATCTGTCGGTGGTCACCGAATCGAACATCACCGCGAATCCGAAGAACCTGAAGTTCCTGGCGATCGAGCGGCCCCAGCTCGCGCGTCAGCTCGACGACGCGCAGGTCACCGCCGCCGTCATCAACTCCAACTACGCCCTCGAGGCCGGACTCACCCCGGCCGAGGACGGCATCGTCACCGAGCAGGTCGACGGCAACCCCTTCTCCAACCTGCTCGTCGTGCGCGCCGAGAACGAGAACGACCCCGCGGTGGTCGCACTCGCGGACGCTCTCGAGTCGCCGGAAACCGCTGCGTGGATCGAGGAGACCTACTCGGGTTCCGTCGTTCCGGTCCAGCCCACGAACTGATGATCGTCGTCGACAATCTCGTCAAGACCTTCCCCGGCGCCGGTGGCGCCGGGGAGGTCGCGGCGTTGCGAGGGGTTTCTCTCGACATCCCGGACGGAGAGATCTTCGGCATCGTGGGTCCGTCCGGATCGGGTAAATCCACTCTTCTCCGGTGCCTGAACCTCCTCGAAAAGCCCACGTCGGGTCGTATCCTTCTCGGCGGGGACGACCTGTCGACTCTCTCCGGGGCCGAACTGCGCTCCGCCCGGCGCCGGATCGGCACCGTCTTCCAGCAGTTCAACCTGCTGCATTCGCGCACCGTCCTCCGCAACATCGAGTTGCCACTCGAGCTCGCCGGCTTGGGCAAGGACGAGCGGCGCGCCCGCGCGGCGTCGCTGATCGACCTCGTCGGCCTGTCCGGCAAGGAGAAGAGCTACCCGTCCCAGTTGTCGGGCGGCCAGCAGCAACGCGTCGGCATTGCGCGCGCGCTCGCCGCAGAACCCGAGGTGCTGCTGTGCGACGAAGCGACCAGCGCCCTCGACCCCGACACCACCGAGCAGGTTCTCGACCTCGTCGCCGAGGTGAACCGCACCCTGGGCGTGACGGTTGTGGTGATCACCCACGAACTCGGGGTGCTACGCAGAATCTGCACGTCGGCGGCGCGACTCGAAGCCGGCCGGATCGTGGAGACCGGGCGCATCACCGACCTCGTCGCCTCACCCGACTCTGCGCTCGGTGCCGCGATGCTGCCGGTCGGTGACGACCCCTCTCTGGGGTCGAGCGCCGACACCGCAGTGGTCACGGCGATCGGAGACGCGGCGCACGGGCCGTGGCTGTCCCAGATGATCCGGGCTGCGGACGCCGATATCGCCGTCGTCGGCGGGCGCGTCGAGCAGGTGGGCGACGTGACCGTCGGCCGGATGCGTTTGCGATTCACGACGGACACCGACCACGCCCGGGTCGAACGATTCGTGGACCAGCACCCGCACCTGACCCTGTCGTGGGGCGCGGGGACCGAACTGGAGGGACTCACCGAATGAGGTCACATCCGCGATGAACAAGCTCACGTGGTACGACTCCTTGCCCGAAGTGTGGGAGGCGACCCTCGAAACGCTGTACATGGTCACGGTGTCGTTCGTGCTCACGGTGATCGGGGGAGTGCTGGTGGGCATCGTCCTGCAGGTCACCTCCCCGTCGGGCCTCCTGCCGCGGCGGACACTCAATACGGTGCTCGGTGTGATCGTGAACCTGTTCCGGTCGTTGCCGTTCCTGATCCTGCTCATCGCGCTGATCGGAGTCACCCGGGCGATCGTCGGTACAGCGATCGGCCCGACGGCGGCGATCGTCCCGCTCACCATCGGGGCCATCCCGTTCTTCGCGCGGATCGTCGAATCCGCGCTGCGGGAGGTGCCGCGCGGCCGGGTCGAAGCAGCCCAGGCGATGGGAGCGTCGACCGGGCAGATCGTGCGGAAGGTTCTCCTGCCCGAAGCCGTCTCGCCTCTCGTGGCCGGTGCGACGCTCACCCTGGTCCTTCTCGTCGGGTACTCCGCCATGGCCGGTGTCATCGGCGGCGGCGGACTCGGCGACTTCGCGATCGTGTACGGCTACCAGCGGTTCAACACGCCGGTGCTTCTGGTTGCCGTGGTCGTGCTGATCGTGATGGTGCAGATCATGCAATCGGTCGGCGACGGCATCATCCGGGCCTACGCGCACCGGCGGTGATCGTCGACAGATACAGGCCGGTGACGAGCCACTAATCGATTGCGAGACGTATGTCACAGTTGATAGTATTTCCGTTACCAAACCCGCTCTCTTCGAGCGGAAGGGAAGCAGAACGCCGAATCCGTTGACAGCGGAGGTGCACACCGTCGTACCGAGAAGGGCATCGGTCGGCAGGGGTGCGGACGTGGGGGCGTCCGGCAACTGTTCTCCAGGGAGGGAACGGAGAGATCGTGATGGCTGCACACCGTCGAAAGGCATCCGAGAACGCGCCGTCGTCGCAGCGGAGGATACTCGCCATACTTGTTCTTTCCGGCATGCTCACCATCGGCTTCGTCGCTGCCGCACTCACCGGTTCGTACTCGGTGGGGCTGATCTCGTCGCTGCTCATCGGAGCGTGCATCATCGTGGCGCACCTGATGATCGCGCCCGGCGCGATCATCGGACGGGGGACTGTCCATGGTCCCGCTCGGCACGAAATCGCACCTCCGCCACGAGTATTCGAGATCCGTCACGGCTGATTAGTGCCTCCGTATCCGGAGCGCGTCCGCAACACCCGGGGCGCTCCGGATCGTTCTGCACGGTGACGGTCACGGCCGGTGTGGCACCGGGGCGCCGCCGTGAGTCGCCGGGACGGACACCGGCCGAACCGAAAAGGGACAGATCCGCTCCAGGAGTTTGGGCGCGTTGTGCGGTGGTACGACACCGCTACTGCACGCACTGTGCGCCGACCTCCTGAAAGGTGAAACCCTTGTTCCGTCACACAGATCACCTCCAGTTCGACGTCAAACCCGAGAAGCCGGACCCCGTCTACGCCCGCAAACTCCAAGAACTCATCGGCGGCGCATACGGCGAAATGACCGTCACCATGCAGTACCTGTTCCAGGGATGGAACTGCCGGATGCCCGGCAAGTACAAAGACATGATCATGGACGTCGCCACCGAAGAAATCGGCCACGTCGAAATGATCGCCACCATGGTCGCCCGGCTCCTCGAAGGCGCACCGGCCACCGAATCGACCAAGAACGCCGCCGCCGACCCCGTCGTCGCCGCCGTACTCGGCGGGATGGACCCGCAACAGGCCATCGTCTCCGGCGGCGGACCGACACTCGCCGACAGCAACGGTGTGCCCTGGAACGGACGGTTCATCGTCGCGAGCGGCAACCTGCTCGCCGACTTCCGGGCCAACGTCGCCGCCGAAGCCCAAGGCCGGGTACAAACCGCGCGTTTGTATCACATGACCGACGATCCGGGTGTCAAGGACATGCTCGAGTTCAACCTGGCGCGCGATACGTACCACCAGAATCTGTGGCTCGCGGCGATCGAGGAACTGCAGGCCGACGGAATCGAGCCGTCCCCGATCGCACCGAACGCGTTGTTCGACGAGGAGCATTCCGAACATGCCACGAGCCTGTGGCATCTGTCGGACGGTGTCGCCTCCGATCAGGGCCGGTGGGCGCACGGTACCGGTCCCGACGGGTCGACGCCGATGTCGTTCCTGGCCGATCCGGTTCCGCTCGGTGATGTGGCCAGTGCGCCGCCGCCGGATCCGAAGCTGTACGCGACCTATGACGGGTCGCAGGGTGAGCCGCGTTCTGCTGCGCTGGGCACGGAGAAGGGATTGATGGGCAAGATGAAGGACGCAGTCAACACCGAACCCTGAGCAGGTGAGGGAGACGGCCGCCGGTGCCCGGCGGCCACGGACACCACGGAGTGGTTCGGGTCCGCAGTGGAAACGCACAGCGGCGCTCGGGCGCAGGAACCAAGGAGGGGCCGACATACGTCGGCCCCTCCCGTCGCATGTTTGGTGCTCCCGTACCGCGGGTACAAGTCCGGTACCGATAGGTCGGTCCAGCAGTGCGCCGCCCTCGCATCGAATGCACCGCGTGCCGCGCTTGGCACCGGCGAGGCGAAAGCGACACTGCTGATGGATCCGACGTATTTCGAACGGCTCATCGCCGCACTCTGGACGAGGTGTTCTCCACGCCCCCGATGGGCTCCCGCCCTCGGTGACGGGTGGATGAAAGCCCCGAGCCCCGTGCCTGCCGACCGTGTCGTCAGCATGCGCGCTCCGGAGTCACCGCGCGAATCAGCGCAGGTCGCCGGCTCGTCTTCAGCTCGGCATCGGATGCACACAACGCTCGCGCAGTGGGAGGCGGCGCCCCTCCGCTGTCGAGAGCACCGGCGCTACGGCCGCGGTCGGCAGCAGTAGCCGACTCCGACCGGCCACCGGAATACGCGAAAGAAGAAAGAGGAAGATCATGCGAATCGCGATGGTATCCGACGACATCAGCCCGCTCGCCACCTGCGGGCGTGCGGACACGGACCGCCGGAAAGCGCATAGTGCCGAGTTGTTCGCCGCTCTCGCCCGTGCGGGCCACGACGTGACCGTCTACACCCGGCGCGACAATCCTGATCTCCCCGAACGCGTCACCACAGCTCACGGATACACAGTGGTCCATGTACCCGCGGGCCCGGCAGCCCCGCTGGTGGAAGACGAAGTGCTGCCGACGATGGGCACGTTCGCAGGCTTCCTGGAAGCGGACTGGATGCGGCACCGTCCCGACGTCGCGCATGCGCATTCGTGGACATCGGGAATCGCCACCCAACTCGCCGCCCGAGCGCTCTCCCTCCCTACCGTGCAGACCTTCGCCACCCTCAGCGTTGCCGAATCCGCGCTGCAATCCGGTGGGGAGATGGACCTTTCGAGCCGGATGCGGCTCGAACGTGTGCTGGCGAAGGGAGCACATCATGTGGTCGCGACGTGCTCGGAACAAGTCTTCGAGTTGTCTCGGATGGGTCTGCCACGAACGCGGGCATCGGTAGTCCCGTCCGGCGTCGACGTCGACCACTTCACCGTCGCCGGATTCGGCACGGTCCCGTCGTCCCGTGGACGGTACCGGCTCGTGGCGGCGGGGCGGCCGGCGCCGGAGGACGGGTTCGACACCGCCGTCACGGCGTTGTCGCTGCTGCCCGACACCGAACTCGTCATCGCCGGGGGAGCCGCGCACGACGACGCGGCGGCGGACGAAACGGACCGATTGCTCGCGCTCGCCGACGAACTCGGGGTGCGCGAGCGAGTGCACATGGAGGGGCACGTCACGCGAGACAGGATGCCCGCATTGTTGCGTTCGGCCGACGTGGTGCTGTGCCCGTCGCGGTACGAACCGTTCGGGATCGTGGCGCTCGAGGCCATGGCGTGCGGACGCCCGGTGGTGGCGACCGCAGTCGCGAGCCTGCGCGACATCGTGGTCGACGGGGTGACCGGGCTCCTCGTACCACCGCGCTCCCCGCACGCCGTCGCTACGGCCGTACGGGAACTGATCGCTGATCCGGTGCAGCACGCGCTTTCGGTGTCGCGGGGCGCGATCGTGCCGAAACGCGCTATTCCTGGGGACGGGCCGTCGTCGACCTTGTCGGTGCCTACGAACGCGCTGTCCGGCAGTCCCTCGCCGAACCCGTCACGGTCCGCGCCGGCGCCTCCCGGTCGGGAGCACTGTGAGACCGGCGGCAGCGAGCGCTTCGGACCGGCCTCCGGCGACACGCGTCCCGACGCCCGCCGGATACGCCCCGCTCGCCCGGTGAGCCTCTAGCATCGGGCGCGTGACCGCCGCGCCCGACAGCACCAGCCCCTCCGCGCCGCTGCGGATACTCCTCTACAGCGACGACGCGGGTGTGCGCGCGCAGTTGAGGTCGGCGCTCGGAGACCGGGTGCACCCCGACCTGCCCCGGTTCGAGTACCTCGAAGTGGCCACCGCGCCGGTGGTGATCGCACATATGGACGCGGGCGACGTCGACCTCGCGATACTCGACGGTGAGACGGCGCCCGCGGGCGGACTCGGCATCGCGAAACAGCTCAAGGACGAGATCGATCCGTGCCCACCGATCGTGGTGCTCACGGGCAGAGCCGATGACGCGTGGCTCGCGTCCTGGTCACGTGCCGAGGCGGTCGTCACGCGCCCGATCGATCCACTGACGCTCGCCCGTGAAGTGGTACGACTGCTGCGTCCGGCCGGCCGCTGAACCGCCCGCGGGCCGATACCGAACCGACCGCTCCGTACCGAACGGCGCGCACGAACCTACCCCATCCGTACCTCGCTCCCGAGCGGACACGCGCGACGGAATTCTGCATCCGAAATCGCTGACAACTGCGGCACGAACGCTACTAGTGTGTGTGCGGTAGCTCACATGTGACCGAGTTGTCCCGGATTGCCGGGCTCGGGCACCGGGGACCGAGGTTCTGTGACTACGGCACGACCGGGAGACGTCAGCGGAACCGGAGGTGGCGATGAACGTCTATGTACCGATCCTGGTGCTGGGAGCGATCGCTGTCGCGTTCGCGGTGTTCTCGGTGGTCGTCGCTTCGATAGCCGGGCCGAGTCGCTACAACCGTGCCAAGCTCGAAGCCTACGAATGCGGCATCGATCCGACACCGCAGCCCGTCGGAGGCGGACGTTTTCCCGTCAAGTACTACCTCACGGCCATGCTGTTCATCATTTTCGATATCGAAATCGTCTTCCTGTATCCGTGGGCGGTGAATTTCGACGCGCTGGGCGTGTTCGGACTGCTCGCGATGGGGTTGTTCATGGTCAATGTGTTCGTCGCGTACGCCTACGAATGGAAACGCGGAGGACTCGCCTGGGAGTAGCCCGCGTGACGCACCGGCCGAGGGCGGTGTCGTCGAAGTGGCTGCGCGAGAAAGTGATCCACACCAACGACGCAAGTGGTAGGAGTCGAACATGGGTCTCGAGGAGAAGGTGCCGAGCGGATTTCTGCTGAGCACGGTCGAAACCCTCGCAGGATTCGCACGCAAGGGTTCGCTGTGGCCGGCGTCCTTCGGCCTCGCGTGCTGCGCGATCGAAATGATGTCCACCGCGGGAGGCCGCTACGACCTCGCACGATTCGGGATGGAAGCCTTCCGGGCGTCCCCCCGGCAGGCCGACGTCATGATCGTCGCCGGCCGGGTGAGCCAGAAGATGGCGCCGGCGCTGCGCCAGGTCTACGACCAGATGGTCGAGCCCAAATGGGTGCTCTCCATGGGGGTGTGCGCATCGTCGGGCGGCATGTTCAACAATTACGCCATCGTCCAGGGCGTCGACCATGTGGTGCCGGTCGATATCTACCTACCCGGGTGCCCCCCGCGCCCGGAAATGCTGATCCACGCGATTCTGGCGCTGCACGAGAAGATCGCGCACATGCCCCTCGGTGCCAACCGCGCCGACGCTGTGCGCGCAGCCGAGGAGGCCGCACTCTCGGCACGCCCGCTCATCGAGTTGACGGTGCCTCGGCGATGACGGGCGAACACCCCACTGAGGCCGGCCGGGAACAGATCGGCCCCGAGACCGGCAGGGAGCAGATCGATGTCCGGCGCGGCATGTTCGGTGCCCGCGACAGCGGCGACACCTCCGGGTACGGGCGCCTCGTACGGAGGATCACCCTGCCCGGCAGTTCGCCCCGGCCCTACGGCGGCTATTTCGACGACGTGGCCGACGCCCTCGACGATGCGCTCGCGCCCACCGCGGGGGAGGAATTCGCCGACGCGGTCGAGAAGATCGTCGTCTTCCGCGACGAAATGACGATCCATGTCCGCCGAGAGCATCTGCCGCACGTCGCCCTCGCCCTGCGCAACGACGCCGCGTTGCGGTTCGAACTGTGCCTGGGAGTCAGCGGGGTGCACTATCCGGAGGAGACCGGCCGCGAACTCCACGCGGTGTACGCCCTCATGTCCATCACACACAACCGGCGCGTGCGACTCGAAGTCACTGCGCCCGAGTCCGATCCGCACATCCCGTCGCTCTACGCCATCTATCCGACCAACGACTGGCACGAGCGTGAAACGTACGACTTCTTCGGGATCAGGTTCGACGGTCACCCCGCGCTGACCCGGATCGAGATGCCCGACGACTGGTCCGGGCATCCCCAGCGCAAGGACTACCCGCTCGGCGGGATCCCCGTGGAGTACAAGGGCGCCACCATCGCGCCTCCGGACGAACGGAGGGCATACAGCTGATGAGCGACACAGCAGCCACGTCCGGCGGCGCGCGTGACGACACCACCATCCTCACCGCATCCGGCCAGGACTGGGACGAGGTCGTCACGGCCGCCGCGGCGGCGGGCGAAGACCACATCGTGGTCAACATGGGCCCGCAGCACCCGTCCACGCACGGCGTCCTTCGGCTCGTCCTCGAGATCGACGGCGAAACCATCACCGAAGCGCGATGCAGTATCGGCTATCTGCACACCGGTATCGAGAAGAACGTCGAATACCGCAACTGGACGCAGGGCGTCACGTTCGTCACCCGCATGGACTATCTCGCGCCGTTCTTCAACGAGGCTGCGTACTGCCTCGGCGTGGAGAAACTGCTCGACATCACCCACCTCGTGCCCGAGCGGGCCGACGTCATCCGGGTGATGCTCATGGAACTCAATCGGATTTCCTCGCACATGGTCGCCCTCGCGACCGGAGGCATGGAACTCGGCGCCACCACGCCGATGCTGTTCGGCTTCCGCGAGCGCGAACTGATCCTCGACGTCTTCGAAACCATCACCGGACTTCGGATGAACCACGCGTACATCCGGCCGGGCGGGCTGGTCCAGGACCTCCCCTCCGACGCGGTCCCGAAGATTCGCGATCTGCTGGCGATCCTGCCCTCGAGGATCCGCGACATGGAAATGCTTCTCGACGACAACCCGATCTTCATCTCGCGCACCCGGGGTATCGGCTACCTCGACCTGACCGGGTGCATGGCGCTGGGGGTCACCGGGCCGATCCTGCGGTCGACCGGACTGCCGCACGACCTGCGCAAGGCGCAGCCGTACTGCGGATACGAGAACTACGAATTCGACGTGGTCACCGACACCGGCAGCGACTGTTACGGCAGGTACCGGATCCGGATCGGTGAAATGAAGGAGTCGCTGAAGATCGTCGAACAGTGCCTCGACCGGCTGCGCCCGGGCCCGGTGATGGTGGAGGACAGGAAGATCGCGTGGCCGTCGCAACTCACCCGCGGCAGCGACGGTCTCGGCAATTCCTTCGAGCACATCCGCCGGATCATGGGCACGTCCATGGAGGGACTGATCCACCATTTCAAGCTCGTCACCGAAGGACTGCGGGTGCCCGCGGGCCAGGTGTACGTCTCGGTCGAGTCGCCTCGCGGCGAATTGGGGGTCCACATGGTCAGCGACGGCGGCACACGGCCCTACCGGGTGCACTACCGCGACCCGTCGTTCACGAACCTCCAGGCGGTGGCCGCGATGTGTGAGGGCGGCATGGTGTCCGACGTGATCGCCTCGCTCGCGAGCATCGATCCGGTGATGGGTGGGGTGGACCGATGAGCACCGAATACGTCCACAAGGGAGACACACCCGTTCCCACCGGAGGGCAGGAACCGGTCTTCCTTCCGCTCGGGCCGCGACCGGAGGAAGACGCCGCGATCGTGCGCCCCGGTGCACGCCGGAGCTATCCCGACGACGTGCTCGCCCGGCTCGAGAAGGATGCCGCCGAGATCATCGGCCGCTACCCCCACGGCCGCTCCGCCCTGCTTCCGCTGCTGCACCTCGTCCAGGCCGAGGACAGCTACATCACGCCCGCAGGACTCGAATTCTGCGCCCGGCAGCTGGGATTGTCCGGCGCGGAGGTCGCTGCGGTTGCCACTTTCTACACCATGTACCGGCGCAAGCCCACCGGCACCTATCACGTCGGAGTGTGCACGAACGCGCTCTGCGCGGTCATGGGCGGTGACGAGATCTTCGAAGCGGTGCGGGATCATCTCGGCGTCGCCAACGGCGAGACCACCGAGGACGGTGCGGTCACGCTCGAGCACATCGAATGCAACGCCGCCTGCGATTTCGCCCCCGCGATGACCGTCAACTGGGAACTGTTCGACAACGCGTCCGTGGAGTCCGCGGTCGACCTCGTCGGCGACCTCCGTGCGGGGCGGCCGCCTCAGCCCACCCGCGGCGCCGCGCTCACGACGTTCCGCGACACCTCCCGGTTGCTCGCCGGATTCCCCGACGAACGCGACGGCGCGCTCGAAGCCGGCGGCACCGCAGGTGGCGCCTCGCTGGCCGGTCTGCGCGTCGCTCGCGATCGCGGTATGGCCGCCCCGCCGGCGCCACGCGACGGTGATGCCCGCGCCGACAGCGATCTCGGGAACGTGGGGACGGCTCTGACGCCCGTGCTCACGCGGTCCTGGGGCGACGACGAGGCGTGGACACTCGACGCGTACCGCCGTCAGCACGGTTACGAGGCGTTGCCGATCGCCCTCGGCATGGAACCCGACGCCGTGGTGTCGGCGGTCAAGGACGCGGGCCTGCGCGGGCGTGGGGGCGCGGGGTTCTCCACCGGCACCAAATGGTCGTTCATTCCGCAGGGTGACGACAAGCCCCACTACCTCGTCGTCAACGCCGACGAATCCGAGCCCGGAACCTGCAAGGACATCCCGCTCCTGTTCGCCACTCCACACGCCCTCCTCGAAGGAGCGATCATCGCGGCCTACGCGATCCGCGCGCGGCACGCGTTCGTGTACCTCCGCGGTGAGGCCGTTCCGGTACTGCGGCGGTTGCAGGCCGCTGTCGCCGACGCGTACGCCGCCGGGTACCTCGGCAACGACATCCTCGGCTCCGGATACGACCTCGATCTCGTCGTGCACGCCGGCGCCGGCGCCTACATCTGCGGTGAGGAAACCGCGCTGCTCGACTCGCTCGAAGGTCGCCGCGGGCAGCCGCGACTGCGGCCGCCGTTCCCGGCGGTCGCGGGTCTGTACGCGTGCCCCACCGTGGTCAACAACGTCGAATCCATCGCCAACGTGCCGCCGATCATCCGCAACGGAGTCGAGTGGTATCGGTCGATGGGCACCGAGAAGTCTCCGGGCTTCGCCCTGTTCTCCTTGTCCGGGCACGTCACGACCCCGGGTCAGTACGAGGCTCCGCTCGGGATCACGCTGCGCGAACTGCTCGAGTACGCGGGCGGTGTCCGTTCCGGTCACGAGCTGAAGTTCTGGACTCCGGGCGGATCGTCCACACCGATCTTCACCGCCGAGCATCTCGACACACCGCTCGACTACGAAAGTGTCGGCGCCGCAGGGTCGATGCTCGGGACACGCGCCCTGCAGATCTTCGACGACACGACGTGCGTGGTCCGGACGGTGTTGCGCTGGAGCGAGTTCTACGCCCACGAGTCGTGCGGGAAGTGCACCCCGTGCCGCGAAGGCACGTGGTGGCTCGTGCAGATCCTCGAGCGGCTCGAGGCGGGCCGGGGCACCGAAGAGGACCTCGCCACCTTGCTCGACATCTCCGACAACATCCTGGGCCGGGCGTTCTGCGCACTCGGCGACGGCGCGACGAGTCCGATCACCTCGTCGATCGGATACTTCCGCGACGAGTACCGCGCGCACGTCGAACAGGGCTGCTGCCCCTTCGATCCGCACAGCGCCACACTCGCCGCCGGCGCAGTACGCGAGGAGACTTCATGAGTTCAGCTCCAGGAACGGACCCGGTCGGCGCCGCCCCGGCGGACGATCAGGTCACCGTCACCATCGACGACATCGAAATCCGCGTTCCCAAGGGAACATTGGTGATCCGCGCGGCCGAACTCGTCGGCGTGCAGATCCCTCGCTTCTGCGACCACCCGTTGCTCGACCCGGTCGGAGCGTGCCGGCAGTGCCTGGTGGACGTCGAAGGGCAGCGCAAACCGCTCGCCTCGTGCACCACCGTGGTGACCGACGGCATGGTCGTCCGGAGCCAGGCCACCTCGCCGGTGGCGGACAAAGCGCAGCGCGGTGTCATGGAGTTGCTGCTCATCAACCATCCGCTCGACTGCCCGGTGTGCGACAAGGGTGGTGAATGCCCGTTGCAGAACCAGGCATTGAGCAACGGTCGCGCCGAATCTCGGTACATCGAAGAAAAGCGCACCTACCCCAAACCGATCGCGATCTCGTCGCAGGTGCTGCTCGACCGGGAACGCTGCGTCCTGTGCGCGCGCTGCACCCGCTTCTCGGACCAGATCGCCGGCGATCCCTTCGTCGACATGCTCGAGCGTGGGGCACGGCAACAGGTCGGCATCTACACCGAAGAACCGTTCGAATCGTACTTCTCGGGAAATACCGTGCAGATCTGTCCTGTCGGAGCGCTCACCGGCGCCGCCTACCGGTTCCGGGCGAGGCCGTTCGATCTCGTGTCCAGCCCGAGCGTGTGCGAACACTGCGCCAGCGGATGCGCACAGCGCACCGACCATCGTCGCGGCGTGGTACTCCGGCGACTCGCCGGCGACGATCCGGAGGTCAACGAGGAGTGGAACTGCGACAAGGGCCGGTGGGCGTTCGCGTACGCCACGCTGCCCGACCGGCTCACCGGTCCGCTCGTCCGCGACGAGTCGGGTGAACTCGTCCCCGCCTCCTGGCCCATGGCACTGGCGGTCGCGGCGCGCGGCCTGAAAGCCGCCCGGGGCAAGGCCGGGGTACTGGCCGGCGGGCGGCTCACCCGGGAGGACGCCTACACGTACGCGAAATTCGCCCGCGTCGCGCTCCGGACCAACGACATCGACTTCCGGTCCCGGGTCCACTCCGCGGAGGAGACCCGGTTCCTCGCCACCCGCGTCGCGGGACGCGGCATCGGTGTCACCTATCGCGACCTCGAGAACGCGCCGGTCGTGCTTCTGGTCGGTGTCGAACCCGAAGAGGAATCGCCCATCGTGTTCCTCCGGTTGCGCAAAGCCGTCCGGGCCGGGCGCACCGCGGTCTGGACCGTCGCGCCGTATGCCGGTGCGGGCGCGAAGAAAATGCAGGCCCGCGTGCTCGGCTGCGTCCCCGGCACCGAGGCGGAACTGCTCGACGCGCTGCGCTCGGGTGACCGGCAGGATGTCGACACCGACCTCCTGCGCCGCGACGGAGCACTCGTTCTCGTAGGGGAGCGTCTTGCCGGTGCCCCGGGCGGACTCACCGCCGCCGCCCGACTCGCCGACGCCACGGGTGCGCGCCTGGCGTGGATCCCGCGGCGCGCCGGGGAACGCGGCGCACTCGATGCGGGCGCGTTCCCGGCGTTGCTTCCCGGTGGCCGTGCCGTCACCGACGCCGACGCGCGGCGCGAGGTCGCGACGGCATGGAATCTGCCTTCGGCGGAAGATCTTCCGGACGTTCCCGGCCGCGACACCGCCGCGATGCTCGAGGCCACGGCAGCGGGCGATCTCGGCGCTCTGGTCGTCGCCGGGGTGGAGATCGCCGATCTGCCCGACCCGGACGCGGCGCGGGCGGCGCTCGTCGCCGCGCCGTTCGTCGTCAGTCTCGAAATGCGCCGCAGTGAGGTCACCGACCGTGCCGATGTCGTATTTCCCGTCGCGTCCGTGGCCGAAAAGTCCGGCACGTTCGTCGACTGGGAGGGCAGGGCACGACCCTTCGGAATCGCACTGCGCGAGGCCGACTCGATGCCCGACCAGCGTGTACTGCACGCGATCGCCGACGCCATGGACATCGATCTCGGTGCGTCCGACACCGCCTCGGCGCGAACCGAACTCGGCCGTGTGGGTGACCGTCCGGCACCGGACGCACCGCTTCCCGACGTCGTCCCCACCGAACGCGAACGCCCCGGACCGGGCGAAGCGGTTCTGGCCACCTGGCGGATGCTGCTCGACGCGGGACGGCTCCAGGACGGCGAGCCGAATCTCGCCGGGACCGCGCGGGTACCGGTCGTGCGGCTGTCGGAGCCGACGGCCGCCGAGATCGGTGCCCGCGACGGCGAATCGATCACGGTGTTCACCGAACGCGGTGAGATCACATTGCCGCTCGTGATCGACGCGCTCCCCGAGCGGGTGGTCTGGCTCCCGACGGCCTCGCCCGGTGCGGGCGTCCACGAACACCTCGCCGCGACGGCCGGTGACGTGGTGGGTATCCGTGCCGCGCTTCCGGATACGGAGGTACCGCAATGATCATCTCCGCCGACCGGTCCGTGCCCACAGCGCGGGAGGTCGACCTGTCGATGTTCGGGATCGACCCCTGGTGGCTCGTGATCGTCAAAGCCCTGCTGGTCTTCGCGTTCCTGGTGCTCACCACGCTCGTGCTGATCCTCGCGGAACGCAAGGTCATGGCATGGATGCAGATGCGGGTCGGACCGGACCGGGTCGGACCGAAGGGACTGCTGCAAACCGTCGCGGACGGCATCAAACTCGGTCTCAAGGAAGGCATCACCCCGAGCGGGGTGGACAAACCCCTCTACCTGCTTGCGCCCGTGCTCGCGACCGCCCCCGCGCTCATGGCCTTCGCGGTCATCCCGTTCGGTCCCGTGGTGTCCGTGTTCGGAGAACGCACGCCGCTGCAGCTGACCGACCTTCCCGTCGCCGTGCTCTACATCCTCGCCGTCACCTCGATCGGTGTGTACGGGATCGTGCTCGCCGGATGGGCGTCGGGATCGACGTACCCGCTGCTGGGCGGATTGCGTTCGACGGCGCAGGTCATTTCGTACGAGATCGCGATGGGACTGTGTTTCGCCGCCGTCTTCCTGCTCGCCGGCACCATGTCGACGTCGGGGATCGTCGCCGAGCAGACGGGGATCTGGTTCGCTCTGCTGCTGTTGCCCGCATTCCTCATCTACTGCGTGTCGATGGTCGGTGAGACGAACCGGGCGCCGTTCGACCTTCCCGAAGCCGAGGGCGAACTCGTCGGCGGGTTCCACACCGAATACTCCTCGCTCCGGTTCGCGATGTTCATGCTCGCCGAGTACGTCAACATGATCACCGTCTCGGGGCTGGCCACCACGCTGTTCCTCGGTGGCTGGCGCGCGCCGTGGCCGCTGAGCATCTGGGACGGAGCGAACACCGGATGGTGGCCGCTGCTGTGGTTCGTCGTGAAGATCTGGCTGGTGCTGTTCGTGTTCGTGTGGCTCCGGGCCACGCTGCCCCGCCTGCGATACGACCAGTTCATGGCACTGGGATGGAAGGTGCTCATCCCGATCGCCGTGGTGTGGGTGATGGTGGTCGCCGTCATCGTTCTTCTCGCCGGCGAAGGACGCCTGCCCGGCACCGCATCGCTCGTCGTCGCGGGCATCGTCGTCTCGGCGGTGTCGTTCTGGTACCTCGGGTACCGCTGGCGTCGTGCGGCCGACCCCCGAAACGACCCCGGCACCGGCACAGCCGGGCCGCCCGTCCGGCACGACCCCACGATGGGCGGATACCCGGTGCCTCCCTTGCCCGGGCAACTGCCCGCGAGTGCGCCGGCCACAACCCAGGAGGAGAGCAATGTCTGAATTCCTCGGCCCGCTCGCCGGTTTCGGCGTGACCTTTTCGACCATGTTCAAAAAGCCCAACACCGAGTTCTATCCGGAAGAAAAGAATCCGACCGCCGAGCGTTACCACGGTCGCCACCAGCTCAATCGGTACGCGGACGGACTCGAGAAGTGCATCGGGTGCGAACTCTGCGCGTGGGCGTGCCCGGCCGACGCCATCTACGTCGAGGGAGCGGACAACACCGAGAGCGAACGGTATTCGCCGGGTGAGCGATACGGACGCGTCTACCAGATCAACTACCTGCGCTGTATCGGCTGCGGACTGTGCATCGAGGCGTGCCCCACCCGCGCCCTGACGATGACCAACGACTACGAGATGGTCGACGACAACCGCACCGATCTGATCTACGACAAGGATCGCCTTCTCGCGCCGCTCCAGGACGGAATGCAGCCGGCGCCGCATCCCATGTCGCCGGGCGCCACGGACGAGGACTACTACCGCGGCACCGTCCCGCCGGTGGACGATAGCGATGCGTCGGCTCCGACGGAAGGGCAACCGTGATGGGTGCGCCGGGAACAATGCTGCTCGCCCAGGAACTCACCCGCACCTCTACCGGGGAAGGGGTGCAGTTCTGGATTCTCGCGACCGTCGCGGTGATCGGTGCACTCGGCGTCGTCGGCGCGGCGAAGGCCGTCTATTCGGCGATCTTCCTCGCGATGACCATGGTGGTGCTCGCCGTGTTCTACATCGCCCAGGGAGCGTTGTTCCTCGGTGTCGTGCAGGTGGTCGTGTACACCGGTGCCGTCATGATGTTGTTCCTGTTCGTGCTCATGCTCGTGGGCATCGACTCGTCGGACTCGCTGGTCGAGACACTGCGCGCACAGCGCGTTCTCGCCATCGCGGTGGGAATCGGCTTCGGGGTGCTGCTGATCGGCGGACTCGGAAACGCGGCGGTGACGGGCTTTGTCGGCTTCGACTCCGCCGACGCAGCCGGAAATGTCGAAGAACTCTCGGTACTGCTGTTCCTGGACTACGTCTGGGCCTTCGAACTCACCGGCGCTCTGCTGATCACCGCGACCATCGGCGCGATGGTGCTCGCGCACCGGGAACGGCTCGGGCCGCGGCGCACCCAGCGTGAACTCTCCGAGGAACGGTTCCGCAACGGCGGCCGGGTGACTCCGCTGCCCGGACCGGGCGTCTATGCCCGGCACAACGCCGCCGACGTTCCGGCGATGCTTCCCGACGGTTCGTTCGCGGACAGTTCCGTCGGTCCGCTGTTGCGGCGGATCGGGCGCGGCTGGGGGCCTGCCGATCTCGGCATCCCGGGCCCCGCGGAGCAAGGGGAGGCCCGGCCTGACCGTGACGAGGGGGAACGGCCGTGAATCCGGAGAACTATCTCTACCTGTCGGCATTGCTGTTCACGATCGGCGCCTCCGGAGTGCTGTTGCGGCGCAACGCGATCGTCGTCTTCATGTGCATCGAACTCATGCTGAACGCTGCGAATCTCGCCTTCGTCACGTTCGCGAGAATGCACGGCAACCTGCACGGTCAGGTCTTCGCCTTCTTCACGATGGTGGTCGCTGCAGCCGAAGTGGTGGTGGGACTCGCGATCATCGTCACCATCTTCCGGACTCGTCGCTCCGCCTCGGTGGACAACGCGGATCTTCTCAAATACTGACGGTCGCCCCCAAAGGACGGTGAGAGTGACGAACCACGACGCGCCGAGAGGACACAGGACATGAACTCGTTCCCCTCGTCGGCACTCTGGTTGATCCCCGCGATCCCACTGTTCGGGGCAGCGGTACTACTACTCGCGGGGCACCGCAGCGACAGGTGGGGTCACCTGCTCGGCTGCGGCACCGCACTCGTGTCGTTCGTGCTCGGCGCGGTGGTGTTCGCGCAGATGCTCGGCACGGACGCCGACGCACGCAGCACCGGGCAGACCCTGTTCGAGTGGGTGTCCGTCGGCGGGCTGCAGGTCGACTTCGGGCTCCGGATCGACCAGCTGTCGGTGTGTTTCGTGCTGCTGATCACCGGGGTGGGGGCGCTGATCCACCTCTACTCGGTCGGATACATGGCTCACGACGCCGCCCGGCGGAAGTTCTTCGCGTACCTCAACCTGTTCCTCGCGGCGATGCTGGTGCTCGTTCTCGCCGACAACTTCCTCGTCCTGTACCTCGGCTGGGAGGGCGTGGGTCTCGCGTCGTACCTGCTGATCGGTTTCTGGCAGCACAAGCCCTCCGCGGCGACGGCCGCGAAGAAGGCGTTCGTGGTCAACCGCGTGGGAGACATGGGACTGCTCGTCGCGCTCATGATCATGTTCGCCACCTTCGGCTCCCTGGACTACGACACGGTGTTCGCTGCCGTACCGGACGCGAGCGAGGGGATCGTCACCGCGCTGGGCTTGATGCTGCTGCTCGCCGCATGCGCGAAATCGGCACAGCTGCCGCTGCAATCGTGGCTCGGCGACGCGATGGAAGGCCCGACTCCCGTCTCGGCGCTCATCCACGCGGCGACGATGGTCACCGCCGGCGTCTATCTCATCGTCCGGGCGAACACGGTCTTCGAGGCCGCGCCCGCCGCGCGGCTCGCCGTGGTGATCGTCGGCGCTGCCACGTTGTTGTTCGGCGCGATCATCGGCTGCGCGAAGGACGACATCAAGAAAGCGCTCGCCGCGTCCACGATGAGCCAGATCGGATACATGGTGCTCGCCGCCGGGCTGGGACCCGCCGGATGCGTCTTCGCGATCCTGCATCTGCTCACCCACGGATTCTTCAAGGCGGGGTTGTTCCTCGGCGCAGGCTCGGTGATGCACGCGATGAACGACGAGACCGACATGCGACGATTCGGCGGGCTGCGGACGGTCATGCCCATCACCTTCGCCACGTTCGGACTCGGATACCTCGCGATCATCGGGGTTCCGCCGTTCTCCGGGTTCTTCTCCAAGGACAAGATCATCGAGGTCGCCTTCGCCGAGGGCGGTGTGGGGGGAGCCGTACTGGGGAGTGCGGCGCTGCTCGGCGCGGGGCTGACCGCGTTCTACATGAGCCGCGTCATGATCATGACGTTCTTCGGAGAACGGCGGTGGGAGGAACCCGTCGAACCGCACGAAGCACCGCGGATCATGACGTGGCCGATGATCGTGCTTGCGATCGGATCGGTGGCCGCGGGCGGTGCGCTGGTCGCCGGCGGGGCGCTCGAGCACTGGCTCGAACCGGTGGTGGGGGTCGCACCGCACGGCGGCGGGTTGCCGGTGTGGCTGGTCACGACGCTCACTCTCGCTGTGGTCGCGATCGGAGTCGCCGTGGCGTACCGGCAGTACGCGACGCGGCCGGTGCCGGAATCCGCCCCGGTCGACGTGTCGTCGTTCACGACTGCCGCCCGCCGGGACCTCTACGGCGACACCGTGAACGAAGAGGTCTTCATGCGACCCGGGCAGGTGGCGGTGAGTGCGCTCGGTGAGGTCGAAAGCCGCGGAATCGACGGCACGATCGACGGAACGGCCGCCGTCGTCGGTGGTGTGTCCCGCCGGTTGCGTCGTCTTCAGACCGGGTTCGTCCGGTCGTACGCCCTCTACATGTTCGCGGGCGCGACGATCGTCGTCGGCGCCCTGATGCTGGTGAGACTGTGATGGGGGTGAAGCGCTCGTGACCACCGTGCCCTGGCTGACGATCCTGTGGGTCCTCCCGCTGATCGGCGCAGTGCTCGTCTTTTCTCTGCCTGCCCGGATGGCCGCCGGGGCGAGGATGCTCGGGCTCGGGGTGGCTGTCGCGGTCCTGCTCGTCGGTATCGGGCTGGCTGCCGGCTTCGATCCGTCCGGTGACCGTTTCCAGTTCGTCGAATCACAGCCGTGGATACCGTCTTTCGGTTCCGGATACCGGCTCGGCATCGACGGCATCGCCCTCGTGCTCGTCCTGCTCACAGCAGCCCTGGTGCCACTGCTCATGATGGCGGGGTGGAACGACGGCCGTGACTCCGACGAACGGGACGCCGACGAACGGGATGCCCACGCTCGTGAGTCCGGCGACCGCGCAGAACGGTCACGGCCCCGCTCCGCGCACACCTATGTCGCGCTGATACTGCTCGTCGAATCGATGGTGCTGGTCTCGTTCACGGCACTGGACGTGCTGCTGTTCTACGTGTTCTTCGAGGCCATGCTCATCCCGATGTACTTCCTCATCGCGGGTTTCGGAGGCCGGGGCAGCGACCGTGGTACCCGGTCGCGCGCCGCCGTGAAATTCCTGCTCTACAACCTGCTCGGTGGTCTCGTCATGCTCGCCGCCGTGGTCGGCCTCTACGTGGTGACCGCGCGGGCGGGACTGGGCAGCGACCCCGGGTTCGGCACCTTCGACATCCGGGTGATCACCGAGGCCGCAGCGGCCGGGGACCTCGGTGTCGCACCGGTCGTACTCAACTTCCTGTTCCTCGGTTTCATGGTTGCTTTCGCGGTCAAGGCGCCGCTGTGGCCTCTGCACGGATGGCTTCCCGACGCGGCGGTGCAGGCCACCCCGGCGGCCGCGGTGCTCATGATGGCGGTGGTCGACAAGGTCGGCACCTTCGGCATGCTGCGGTACTGCCTGCAATTGTTTCCGGAAGCGTCGGTGTATTTCGCGCCCGTGGTGGTCACGCTGGCGGTCGTGGGAATCGTCTACGGCGCGATGCTCGCGATCGGCCAGACGGACGTGATGCGGCTGATCGCCTACACCTCCATCTCGCACTTCGGTTTCATCGTGCTCGGCATCTTCGCGATGACAGCGCAAGGCCAGACCGGGTCGACGCTGTACATGGTCAACCATGGCGTCTCGACCGCAGCATTGTTCCTCATCGCGGGATTCCTGGTCTCGCGCAGAGGTTCCCGTGCGATCGCCGCCTACGGCGGGGTGCAGAAGGTGGCTCCCGTCCTGGCCGGCACGTTCCTGGTCGCGGGCCTGGCGACGCTCTCGCTTCCCGGTCTGGCACCGTTCGTGAGCGAGTTCCTCGTCTTCGTCGGCACGTATCCCCGCTACCAGGCCGCCGCCGTGATCGCGACCGTGGCGCTGGTCCTCTCCGCCCTCTACATCCTGTGGCTGTACCAGCGCATGATGGGTGGCCCGGTCCGCGGCGACACGTCCGGTGACGCCGCACCGCACGGCACCCGCGTCACCGACCTGGTGCCGCGCGAAATCGCCGTGGTGGCACCGCTCATCGCTGTACTGCTGTTCCTCGGTCTCTACCCCCAGCCGGTACTCGACGTGATCACACCCGCGGTCGACGCCACGCTGATCTCCATCGACCTGGACCAACCCGAGCCGACCGTTCCGTCGGACAGTCCCGTAGCCGAGCACGGCTCGGGTGACGGCACCGAGGAAGGGGCCCACGAGTGATACTTCCCGACAGCGGAGCCGCGCTCGCACAGTCGTTGCCGGCGCCCGACATCGACTACGGCATGCTCGCGCCGATGCTGTTCGTATTCGCGGCTGCGGTCCTCGGAGTGCTCGTCGAGGCCTTCGTTCCGTCCCGGGCGCGATACGTCACGCACGTCGTACTGAGTCTCGGTGCACTGATCGCCGCACTCGTAGCGGTCGTGCTGCTGATCGGCACCCGAGGGTGGACGGTGGGCGGGGCAGTCGTGATCGACGGCGTCACGCTCTTCCTGCAGGGCTCGATCCTGGTGGTGTCGGTGCTGTCGATCGGGCTCGTCGCGGAACGCGGCGTCGAGACCGCGCCTCTCCCGGAACCCGACGGCGGGGGAGCGCCCCGGCGCACCGACGCATTCGCACCCCAAGCCGCCGCGCTGCCCGGCAGTGTCGCCGAGCGTGAGGCGACCGCGGCGGGAATCACCCGTACCGAGGTGTTTCCCCTGGCACTGTTCGCGATCGGCGGCATGCTGCTCTTTCCCGCGTCGGGCGACCTGCTCACCATGTTCGTCGCGCTCGAGGTCCTGTCGTTGCCGCTGTACCTGCTGTGCGGACTCGCCCGCCGGCGTCGGCTGCTCTCGCAGGAAGCGGCACTGAAATACTTTCTGCTCGGGGCGTTCTCGTCGGCGTTCTTCGTCTACGGAATCGCCCTCCTGTACGGCTACGCGGGCACGGTGCAACTGCCCGGGATCGCCTACGCGGTCACCGCGGGAATCGGAGACGAGACGGTCGCGCTGATCGGCGTCGGCCTGCTGTCGGTCGGGTTGCTGTTCAAAATCGGTGCGGTGCCGTTCCATTCGTGGACCCCGGACGTCTATCAGGGAGCGCCCACACCGATCACCGCCTTCATGGCCGCCGCGACGAAGATCGCCGCATTCGGTGCCCTCATGCGAGTGCTGTACGTCGCGGTGCCGGGCCTGAGCGACGACTGGCGTCCCATCCTCTGGGCCGTCGCCATCGCGACGATGCTCGTCGGGGCGGTGCTGGCGGTGACCCAAACCGACGTCAAGCGCATGCTCGCGTACTCGGCCATCAGCCATACGGGATTCGTGCTCACCGGCGTCGTGGCCTCGAACGCGGTCGGGGTGGCGGCCACCCTGTTCTATCTGTTCGTCTACGCCGTGGGTGCCGTCGGCGTGTTCGCGGTGGTCAGCCTGGTCCGCGACCCGGACGGCGAGGCGTGGGATCTGTCCCGGTGGGCCGGTCTGGGCAGGAGGTATCCCGCCCTCGGCGCGGTGTTCGCGTTGTTCCTGCTCTCGCTCGCAGGTATCCCGCTCACCAGCGGGTTCATCGCGAAGTTCGCCGTGTTCGGTGCTGCGGTCGCGGGCGGCGCGGTCCCGTTGGTGATCGTCGGTGTACTGGCCAGTGCCATCGCCGCGTACTTCTACGTCAAGGTTATCGTGCTGATGTTCTTCAACGATCCACCCGAGTCGCCACCGGAGTTCGCGGCGACGAGCACGTCCACAGGTGCGGTGGTGGCGTTCGCGGCGGTCATCACCGTTCTGCTGGGCATCATGCCTTCCCCGGTGCTCTCCCTTGCGGAGCAAGCCGTCGGATTCCTGCAATAGCGGTCCGAACGATCACCCCTGCGGCGGGTCGTGAGCCCGACGATCAGAGCCGGTGCACGCGCTCCGACGACAGGTGATGCGACACCGGTGTGCCGGTGCGAGCGAGGTGCACAGGGTCCAGGTCGAGGCGGCGCAGCAACTGGGCGTTGAGGGCCACCACGATGGTGGAGATCGACATCAGGATGGCGGCGACCGCGGGTGAGATTGCGATCCCGGCGAAGGCCAGTACCCCGGCGGCGAGCGGCACGGCGACGACGTTGTAGCCGGCCGCCCAGACCAGGTTCTGCCACATCTTCCGGTAACTGGCGTGGGAGAGTTCGATGATCGACAGCACCGCCCGGGGGTCGTCGGCCGCGAGGACCACCCCGGCGGATTCGATGGCCACGTCGGTGCCGGCGCCGATGGCGACGCCGACGTCGGCGCGCGCCAGAGCGGGTGCGTCGTTGACGCCGTCGCCGACCATCGCGACGGTGCGGCCGCGCTGCTGTAGTTCGGCGACCTCGGCGTCCTTGTTCTCGGGCAATACCTCGGCGAACACCTCGTCGATGCCGAGGTCTGCGGCCACGGCTTCCGCGACCTGCCGGGCGTCGCCCGTGATCATCGCGACATCGATTCCGCGGGCGTGCAGAGCGTCGATCGCCTGCCGGGATTCGTCGCGGACCGCATCTTCGAGCGCCACGGCGCCGAGCACGCGGCCTGCGAGCACGACGTGCAGGACCGCTGCGCCGCGCCGGACCCAGCCACGGGTGACTCCGGCGACGTCGTCGGGCACCGACAACCGCAGGTCCGAGAGCATCGCCGGGCCACCGACGATCACTTCCGTGCCGTCGACGAGCGCGCGCACCCCGCGCCCCGGCAAGGAACGGAAATCCGTGGCGCCCAGACGGTCGGGCGCGGCGACCCGGTCGTCGGCCGCAGCCACGATCGCACGGGCCACGGGATGTTCACTGTCCGCTTCGACTGCGGCGGCCAGGGCGAGCAGGTACGCGTCACCGGTGTCCGCCGTGGCGGCGACCCCCGTGACGCGCGGGCGGCCTTCGGTCAGCGTGCCGGTCTTGTCGAACAGAACCACATCGACGGTGCGCATGCGTTCCAGCGCGAGCCGGTCCTTGACCAGCACCCCGGCCTGCGCGGCCCGCGTGGTGGAAATGGCGATCACGAGTGGAATGGCAAGACCCAGAGCATGAGGACAGGCGATGACGAGAACGGTGACGGTGCGGACCACGGCCTCGTCGAAGTTCCCCAGCAGCGACCAGATCAGGAACGTCAGCACGCCCGCGCCGGCAGCGAAGTAGAACAGGAACGCAGCAGCCTTGTCCGCGAGCGCTTGGGCACGGGAAGAGGAGGCCTGGGCGTCGGCAACCAGACGCTGGATACCGGCCAGTGCGGTGTCGTCGCCGACCGCGGTGACCCGCAATCGCAGGGCGCTGTCGGTGGTGACGGTACCCGCGACCACCGTGTCGCCGGCGCTTCGGGCGACAGTCTTGGATTCGCCGGTGATCATCGACTCGTCGACCTCTGCACGCCCCTCGACGACGGTGCCGTCGGCGGGCACGCGGGCTCCGGCGCGCACCAGCACCAGATCGCCGGTGGACAACTCGGTGAGGGGGACTTCGCGGGTCCCCTCGTCGGTGATCTTCTCCGCGGTGTCCGGGAGCATCGCCGCCAACGCTTCGAGGGCTCCGGACGCCGATCCCAGGGCGCGCATCTCCAGCCAGTGCCCCAGCAGCATGATCACGATCAGCAGGGCCAGTTCCCACCAGAAGTCCAGTTCGAACCCACCGATTCCGAGCGTGGTGACCCACGATGCGACGAACGCGACGGTGATCGCCATGGCGATCAGCAGCATCATTCCCGGCCGGCGGGAGCGCAGTTCGGCCCAGCCCCCGGTGAGGAAGGGCATACCCCCGTAGAAGAAGATCACCGTGCCCAGAACGGGCGGAATCCACGAGGCGCCCGGGAAATCCGGCAGGTGGTAGCCGAGCAGGTCGGCGACCATGTGGCTGAATGCGACCACGGGCACAGACAGGACGAGGCTGATCCAGAATCGGCGGCGGAACATCGCGGCGTGACCGGCATGTCCCATATGCCCGCCGTGGTCGGCGTGTCCGGTGTGACCGCCCTGTTCCGCGTGGGCCGGATGCTCGCCGTGGGTGACGTGCTCGGCGTGCGTGGCCGTGGCCGAGTCCGGATGAGAGTGACCGGGTTCCGGATGCGACATGAGTCTCCTCCCGACCTGCGGATCGATCTGCCGCCGCGCGGACCGCCACCGAAAGTCCCGGCGGATGTGCACGGGCGCTCCGATCGATTGTGCGCCCGGAGCGCCGACCTCGGGACGGGTTGGGCGACTCCGTCGGCTGCGGGTCGTTGCACCGACCCCGGGTGGGGTGCTGTCATCGAACACACGGATCTACGGGAGGGGCAGAGGTGACTGCCGTCGAGGAGTTCGAAGACCTGCGTCCACTGCTCTTCGCCATCGCCTACCGCATCCTCGGGAGCGTCGCGGAGGCCGAGGACGCCGTCCAGGAAACCTGGGTGCGATACGACGCATCCGGAACACTGCCGGAGTCGCCTCGAGCGTTCCTGTCCACGGTCGTCACGAGGGTGTCGATCAACGTGCTCGAATCGGCCCGCGCGCGCCGCGAACAGTATGTGGGGGAGTGGCTTCCGGAGCCGATACTCGACGAGCCCTACGACGATCCGCAGCGCTCGGCAGAGCTGACGGAATCGGTGTCGATGGCGGCGCTCGTCCTGCTCGAGCGCCTGACCCCCCTCGAGCGCGCCGTCTTCGTGTTACGTGAAGCATTCGGATTCGGTTTTGCCGAGATCGCCGACATCGTCGACCGATCGGAGGCGGCGTGCAGGCAGCTTGCGGTGCGAGCACGCCGTCACGTCGACCGCGGCGCGGCACGATTCGATGCCGATCCGCATGCCCACGAACAGCTCACCGCGCGATTTCTCACGGCGTTTCAGGACGGTGACGTCGACGGCATGCGCGACCTGCTGGCCGCCGACGTGCACCTTGTGGCCGACAGCGGCGGCAACGCGCCGGCGGTGCGGAGGGTTGTCGTCGGCGACGACAAGGTCATGCGTTTGCTCGCCTCGTATGTGGCGCCCATGGCGCAGATCGGCATGGTGCTCGAGCCTCGAAACATCAACCGGCATCCAGGTGTGATCGTGCGCGACAACAGCGGTGCCATCGTGCAGGTCATGTCTTTCGACATCGCCGACGGAAAGATCGGCGCAGTCCGGGTCGTGATCAACCCGGACAAACTCGTGCACCTCGGGCGGGTCGCGGACGTACGCGCGCTCGCGCAGCAGCTCCGCGACCTGCAACGACCGTGAACCCGCCGGGCCCGATTCTCTGCAACCGTGTCACACACACCGATCCTGTCTTGTCTTCGATGACGAGGGCTCGACACAGAGCCACGTAGGGATCGGAGAAATCATGTCTCAGCCACGCCCCCGCGTCGTCGTGATCGGCGGCGGATACGCCGGAGCTGCCGCAGCCGGTCGCATGAGCCGGAAGGCGGCGGTCACCGTGATCAATCCTCGGCCGCACTTCGTCGAACGGACCCGGCTCCATCAGTTCGCAGTCGGAAACCATCATGCTTCCGGCGACTACCGCACACTCCTGGGGAAAGGAACAGAACTGCTGGTCGATACCGTGACACGCATCGAATCCCGCACGCGGACAGTTCATCTCGCCACCGACGACTCCGTCGGGTACGACTACCTGATCTACGCCGTGGGGAGCACCGCGACACGGCGGGCCACCGTGCCGGGGGTCGAAGAATTCGCCTACCCGGTAGCGGAATTCGAGCACGCAGAGCGCCTTCGGCACGCCCTGAACACGCTCGACGCCGAGGCGGTGATCACGGTGGTCGGCGCAGGGCTCACCGGTCTCGAAACAGCCGGGGAACTCGCCGAGCAAGGCCGTCGGGTCCGTCTCGTGTGCAGCGGTGTCATCGGCCCGGTGCTGACCGGGAGAGCACGCCGCGCCACGCACGAACGTCTGTCGAACCTGCACGTCGAGGTCCACGAGAATGCACGTGTGGTCCGGGTCGGCCCGGATGAGTTGGCGCTCGGGGACGGTACGGTTCTGCCCAGCGCGGTCACCGTCTGGACCGCCGGATTCGGGGTTCCCCAACTCGCCCGCGCGAGCGGGTTCCGCACGGATACGCTCGGCCGGATCCTCACCGACGAGACACTGACGAGCATCGACGACGATCGTGTGATCGCCGCAGGAGATTGCGCAGCCCCCTCGGGCGACCCGGTGCGGATGGCATGCCAGTCTGCACTTCCGATGGGACTCACCGCGGCCGATACGGTTCTCAGCCGTATCGCGGGCGAGGAACCCGCGACGCTCGACCTCGGATTCAACGGCATCGGTATCAGCCTGGGACGACGCTCGGGCGTCGTCCAGTTCCACGAGCGGGACGACACCCCGAAGGATCGAGCATTTGCCGGCCGGATTGCCCTGTCGATCAAGGATCTCGGGCTGAAAGCCGCCATGGCGGGCCTTCGCGTGGAGGCACTACGTCCGGGCACCGTTGCCTTGCCGGGAGGCGGCCGGCATCCCTCCGATACCCAGGCGCGTACCGCTGACCCTGCTCACGCTGCCACCGAGGACAGCGCTCCGTTCTCCGACACGCGCTGACAAAAGGGTCGCCGGCGCGCGGCGCGTTGCGTGACCGGACGACGGTGAGGGCCCGGGGTGCCATGGCACGGCCCGGGCAGGGGAGTCAGCGCATCCACAGTCGCGGCTCGCGGTACCGCCCGGCGCCCACCTGCGGCGCGACGATGTCGTCGAACGCGTCGATCAGGTGCTCGGGAAACCATCGGGGATCGGTGTCCGCGGTGGTCGCCACCACCGTCAGTTGACGCTCGCGTGCCGTGACCGCCAGGTCGGTGAGCGCGACACGGGATTGGGCGCCCAGCGCCGCGACCGTGGCTGCGAGGTCGGCCACGAGCAACAGGCGAGGCCGCACCACCACGCCGGCTGCGAGCTCGGTGACCACCCGGGACATCTGTGCGGGTGTCACGGCGGAAAGGCACGCAGCGGACTGCCGGGCATCGAGCCCCGTCAGCCAGCCGTGCCGACGGTGCGGATCGAGCACGACCACGTCGTGCGTGCCACACGACAGGGCGTTCATGGCCGCCAGGTCGAGGGCGACGCTGGGCGGGGCGAGTCGCTCGTCGCGCGCGATGAGGAGATTGCGCCCGGCCGACAGATCCCAGGACACCGGCATGCCCGCACTGTCGCGGCCGAACGGAATCAGGGTCCGGCGGGCGGGGGCGGCCGCAGTGCATGTAGATGCGCCGCGCGGCAGCCCGTCGCCCGGCGCTCGCGCCGGGCGTGCGGGGGCAGCGCCGGAACAAGCTCGGGGTGCGGGGGGAATGACCGGCGGCGTCATGGTGGGAGTCCGTTCCGTGTCGGTGAGGTGCGAGGCAATCTCCGATACGGCGCAACCCTAGACGGGACCTCCGACAGAATCCGGGCCCGCTCCCGTGAGCGGGACTGCCGCGATGCGTGCCATGCCCGGTGGCGAGCACACCGAGACGTGCGCTACTCCGGCGGTTCCGGCGGACCCAGTTCGAAAGCCGGATGCAGGTGTGCTTCGGCTTCGAAATCTTCCGCGGGCGCGTTCTTCTCGGCGTCGAAGTAATCCCGGGTAGCTGAGGCGACGGCGACATAGTGCTTCAGGACGGGTCCGGCCTCGTGTGCCGAGATTTCCCGCACGGAATAGTCGTGGCTGCGGAACCTGCGCGTCAGACGGACGTGGCCCGCGGCGCGGGCGTTGTGAACCCAGGGAACCGCGCCGTACGGCGCGACCAGCCAGCGCCGGCCGTCGTGCCGGACGACCGTCACCGGGTTGGTGCGAGGTCGGCCCGTGTGCCGGCCCCGGGTGGTCAGCAGGTGGGTGTGGGGCACGACGCCGGCGCGTACCAGCGCACTCATGACAGTGTTCTCGAGGCGATGCGCGCGACCCCGGCTGTAGGTCCGGATCTTCCGTGGTTGCCCGTCGGGAGCGGACGGGTCGCGCCGGTCTGCATTCATGGTGTGCCTCCTGCGCTTTCGAGCCGCGCACAGCCCGCCGGGGAGTGTAGGTGGGTCTATTCGTGTGGGGGTTCGCCGGTGACGACATGGTCGGCGTGGTTCATGCCTTCGCGGACCAGGCGGGCGAGGTGCCCGTCACGGATGCGGTAGATCACGCGCCGGCCTTCCTTGCGGGTGTCGACGAGGCCGGTGAAGCGCAGTTTGGCCAGGTGTTGACTGACTGCGGTGCGGGAGCCCCTGCACGCATCGGTCAGAGCGGTGACGTCGGCTTCGCCGTGCGTGAGCAGCCAGAGAATATGGAAGCGGGTCGGGTCGGCGAGCATCCGGAATGTAGAAGTTGCTGCGTCGAGCCGCTCCTGGTCCGGCGCGACCGGGTGGCTCAGGCTCGCGGACCGTTGCGGCGCTTCGATTCCCGGCTTCATCGCTCACGCCCTTCCTGCCGGCACCGGCTCGGTGATCGGTTCGGTGCGCGCCGGCCATGCCCGGGCAGCAACGAGTCCTGCGAGTGTAGCGAGAACGGCGAGGGTGATTGCCGCTATCGGCTGGCTTACGGTGGCCCCGACCCAGCCCGCGATCGTGTAGGTGAAGAAGAAGCAGGCGTGCGAGAGCGAGAACTGCGCGGTGAACACCGCACCCCGGTTCTCCGGCTCGGATTCGAACCGCAGCAGCCGCGCCGACGGCGTGTTGATCAACGACGTACCCATGCCCATGACCAGCCAGGTCCCTGCGAGCAACGCCCACCCGGCGCCGCGGCCCCCGTCGGCGACAAGCAGCGCGACCGTCGCCGTCAGTCCGATCGGCAGGAGGGCCGCGCCCGTGAGCATCACCCGCCGGTCCGGGATCCGGGCGAGCAGGCGGGGCAGCGTCAATGCCACCAGCATCGACCCGCCTCCGTAGATACCGAGTGCAATCGCAACCCCGGTGTTCGAGCCGCCGAGGAGTTCGCGGACGTAGACGACGGTGTTGACCAGGACCAGCCCGGTCGCTGCCGCGACCGACAGGTTCAGTGCGAGAAGGCCCCTCAGCCGCGGCCGGGAGAACATCACCCGCGCGCCGAGGGTGACCCGCTGCACCAGCGGGACCGAACGATCGGCGGGCGCGATCATCGGCAGAGTCGTGGAGACCACCAGCAGCGCAGAGGCGGCGAACCCGGCAACGGTACCGAGGAACAGATAGTTGTAGGTCACCACCGACAGCAGCGCCGCTGCGAGTATCGGGCTCAGCAGCGACTCGAGGTCGTAGGCCAGCCGCGAGAGGGAAAGCCCCCGGGTGTAGTCGTCCTCGTCGACGAGCACCGACGGGATCACCGACTGGAACGCGGGTGTGAACGTCGCCGACGCCGACTGCAACACGAAGATCAGCACGTAGATCTGCCACGGCTGATCGACGAACGGCAACGCCAGTGCGATCACCGCACGCACCACATCCGCACCCACCAGGAGCGCCCGCCGCGGCACGTGATCGGTCAGGGCCGAGATCACCGGTGCGATCACCACGTACGCGACCATCTTGATCGCCAGTGCCGTGCCCAATACCGCGCCGGCCTGGGTGCCGGCCAGGTCGTATGCGAGCAGACCGAGCGCGACGGTCAGCAGGCCGGTGCCGACGAGCGCGACCACCTGCGCGGCGAACAATCGGCGGAACGTGCGGTTCCGCAGGGTCGCGAGCACCCGGCTACCTCCTGAACCATTTTCCTACTGTCCACGATACGCCAACAGGTGCGCACCTACGCACATGTATAACGAGGGAAGTGCGCGAATGATCCAACCCCTACAGCTGTGGCCGATGAGTTCGCCGCAGGTTGCGAGTCCGTGTTGTCGAGACCCGGACGAAAGGCGACGACGATGCGCAAAGTAATTCTGTCTGTCATGACGACGCTCGACGGCTTCACGGCGGGACCGAACGGCGAACTCGAGTGGATCGACGTCGCGGACGACGAACTGGACTCTGGCATCGCCGAGTTGCTTGCCGGGATCGACGGCATGTTCTTCGGGCGCGTGGCCTATGAACTTCTGGCGCAGCATTGGCCCGCCGCCGAAAACTCGAACAGGGAAATCGAAGCCCAGCAGGCGCGGCTGATGAACTCGCTGCCGAAGTACGTGCTCTCGCGTTCGTCACTCGCCACCGACTGGGGTCCAGCCCGGCGGGTCGGCGACGACCTCCCACGGGAGGTCGCGCAGATGAAGGAACAGCCCGGTAAGGACTTGGCCCTCTTCGCCGGGGCGACCGCGATCTCCGCCTTCGCTTCCCACGATCTGATCGACGAATACCGGCTGATGGTCTTCCCGGTGCTGCTCGACAAGGGAATGCCGCTTCCGCCCCTGGGGCGCCGAAATCTGCGATTGGTGGAGTCGACGAAATTCCCGCAGTCCGGCGTCGTTCTGCTCCGCTATCTTCCTCGGGCGGAGGAGCCGACTGCGTAGGGGTTCTCCGACTTGTAGAAGCGGTGGTCTGTCGGCCCGGCGCGATTCGGGCGAATGAAGCGGATCGGCGGCGATGATTCGTACCTCGACAGCGGAGCTGACGGACTCACGGACTGTGCGATGTCCGCGGCGATCCTCCTCATGGAGCGCACTTCGGGGCGCGGCATCGTGCACCAGGGAGCGCTCCGAAGCGTGCAGTCCGAGAACATCTTCCGTCCCGGAGCCGTCACGGAACGGACTCCACGAGCAGGACCCGCGCCGCTTCCTTCGCATGGCGGGCAGGCTCGGGCGACCGCGTCCGGGTGTCATCCTCCGCGCGTATCCCGCCGCAACCATCGGTGCGCTCACCATCGCCGAACTGCTCGCCCCCTCGCAGACCGCTGCGGCGCTGTCGGCCGTGACTGCCGTCGCCGTCACGGTGTTTCTCCGCGCTCCTCACGTACCGGCGGCGCTGTGCGCTGGCGGAATAGGACTCGCCGATCCCGGTTTCGCATATTTGTGGCAGACCCTCGTGCCCGCGTTGGTGATCGTGCTGCTCGGTGCCGAAATGGCCGGGCGTATCGTGCCAGGATTTTCTTATCCACCCGAGGGAGCGCGCCGTTTATGGGGCCCGGTCGAATTGGACCGGATCCTTAGGTTCCGAATGCGCGCACAGTCGAAGTGAGCCCGACCGCCGCGCGACACCTCACTGTGCGGCGGGGCGGCCCGGCGCTCAAAGCCGCCGCATCACCGACACCACCTTGCCCAGCACGACCGCGTTGTCGCCGTCGATCACCGAGTATGCGGCGTTGCGGGGTTCGAGATAGACGTGACCGCTGCGGCGCCGGAAAACCTTCACGGTCGCCTCGCCGTCGATCATCGCCGCCACGATCTCTCCGGAGTGGGCCTCGTCCTGGCGACGGACGACGACGACATCGCCGTCGCAGATCGCGGCGTCGATCATCGATTCCCCGCGTACGCGCAAGCCGAACACGGTGCCGGTGCCGACGAGTTCGCGGGGGAGATCGAGCACCTCGTCGGGATGCTCCTCGGCGAGGATCGGTGTGCCGGCCGCGATGTCGCCGACGACGGGCACCGACACCCTGTTGTCGGACGATCGGCCCGCCGACGATCCGGCGAGGAAGGGTCGCACATCGAGTTGGCGTGCCATCGCGGAGCCACGGCGCAGGAAACCCGCATCCTCGAGGAGTCGCAGATGCTTCGACACCGTCGACGTCGATTTCAGGCCGACCGCATCGGCGATCTGCCGGGTGCTCGGGGCGGAACCGTGGGAGGCCACCCAATCCCTGATGGTCGCCAGAATCAGTTGCTGGCGATGGGGAAGGGCGGAGGCGTCGAGGCCGCCGAACATATCGAGATCGTCGTAACCGGTCACCCGGCGATCCTAGGGGAGTGGCCGGACTCCTGAAACGGGCGATGGTGCGGGACCACGCAGGTGGTGCCGCACCATCATTCGTCGACCGGTGTGGTGGTGCCCTCGGTGAGACTCGAACTCACACTGCACGGGTTTTGAATCCGTTTCCTCTGCCAATTGGGATACGAGGGCGTGCTTGCGGAGACCACTGTAAGGGATCAGGCGTGGCGGTCAAACACCGGTACCCTTCAATCGTTCCACCCCTTCGCGGGGGCCGCCAGAGCACGATGGGAAGGGCCGATCATGACAACCGCGCCGCACGACAGCACCGCAACCCCCCGGAGGGTCGTCGTTGCGGAAGACGAGACGCTGATCAGGCTCGACCTGGTGGAAATGCTGCGCGAAGAAGGGTACGACGTCGTCGGGGAGGCGGGCGACGGCCAGCGGGCGGTGGAACTGGCAGAGGAACTCTCGCCCGACCTCGTGATCATGGACGTGAAGATGCCCCGCCGGGACGGGATCGACGCAGCGTCGGAGATCGCGCAGCGCCGCATCGCGCCTGTGGTTATTCTCACAGCCTTCAGTCAGCGCGACCTCGTCGAACGTGCTCGCGATGCGGGAGCGATGGCATATCTGGTCAAGCCGTTCTCCAAAAGCGACCTCGTTCCCGCGATCGAGGTGGCGGTGAGCCGGTTCGCCGAATTGCGCGAACTCGAACGTGAAGTCGCCGGGCTGTCGGAACGGTTCGAGGCCCGCAAACTCATCGACCGGGCCAAAGGCCTGCTCATGGCGAAGCACGCGATGACCGAACCGGAGGCGTTCCGCTGGATCCAGCGTGCCGCCATGGACCGCCGTACCACCATGAAGCAGGTCGCCGAGGTCATCGTCGACACCCTTGGTTCCGAAGCGGCCGGCTGAGCCTCGGCTCGTTACGTCCGGATCAATTCTCCTGCCCGAAATATAACGGTCAGGTCACAACGATTTCGGCTGTGTTCGAATCGTCACTTCTCCGGCTATGTTTCGACGACATCCGGCGCATCAGCCGGGGGGACAGGCGATTGAAGGAGAGTTGGATGGCAAAACGGACCTATGTCCGCGCCGCTGCGGTTCTCGGTGCTGTGACACTCGCACTCGCGGGTTGTAGCTCGGACAGCGACGATTCCACGAGTGGTTCTGCCGAGGGCGGTGGTTCCGCGACTGCCACGACTGTCGACACCGACTGCGAACCCGAACAGGCCACGCCCGGGGCGACCCCGGCGACCGGCCCGCTGAAGATCGGCACCCTGCTCCCCGAGACGGGCAGCCTCGCGTTCCTCGGTCCGCCCGAGGTCGCGGCGGTGCGCCTGGCAGTGGACGAGATCAATGCTGCCGGCGGCGTCCTGAACCAGCCCGTGGAGCTGATCCCGGGCGACTCGGGCGACACCACCACCGATACGGCGAACGCCACCGTCGACCGGGAACTCGCCGCGGGTACCCAGGTGATCATCGGTGCGGCGTCGTCGTCGGTCTCGCTCAAGGTCATCGACAAGATCGCCAGCGCGGGCGTGGTCATGTTCTCTCCTGCCAACACGTCCGATCAGTTCGTGTGTTACGCCGACGGCGGCATGTACTTCCGTACCGCGCCCACGGACTCCCTGCAGGCGCAGGCACTTGCTCAGCTCATCGCCGAGGACGGCGCTCAGCGCGTCTCGATCCTCGCGCTGAACGATCCGTACGGCACGGGCCTGGCCGAGAACACCGTGACGAACCTCGTCGACGCCGGTATCCCGGAAGACCAGATCCAGAAGATCATCTACGACCCCAACGCGCAGTCCTTCAACGCCGAGGTCGACCAGGTCGCCAACTTCAGTCCTGACGCCGTGGCGCTCATCGGGTTCGAGGAATCGGCCAAGATCATCACGCGTATGCACGAGGTCGGCATCGGCCCGTCCGACGGCATGGCGGTCTTCGGTGTCGACGGGAACATGGGCAACGCGCTCGGCGACAGTGTCGCCGACGGCCTGCTCGCGGGCATGGCGGGTACGACCCCTCTCACCGACACCGGTGAGGCCTTCCAGCAGCGCCTGCTCGAGGTCGATCCCGCGCTGATCGACTTCAACTACGCCGGAGAGTCTTACGACGCAGCTGTCGTGTCGGCGCTCGCCGCCGAGGTGGCCGGCTCCACCGCCGGCGTCGACATCGCGGCGAACATCAACGCGGTCACGAAGGACGGCGAGAAGTGCACGACCTTCCAGCAGTGCAAGGACCTCCTCGCATCGGGACAGGACATCGACTACGACGGCGCGACCGGCGAGCTGTCGTTCGTGGATGCCGGTGAGCCCGGAGTCGGTTCGTACGGCCGTCTCGTCTTCGGACCCGACAACACCTTGACGACCGAGGATTACATCGTCGTGGGTGGCTGACAGACGCAGGAAACATACGACGGGGCCGGTCATCCGATGGATGACCGGCCCCGTCGTATGTTCGGGCGAGCGCGTCAGGGAGTCTTCTTCTCCTTGCTGCCCGCGAGAGTCCCGAGATACAACTCGATGACCTTGGGGTCGTGCATGAGGTTGGACCCGGTGTCGGTGTAGGCGTTACGGCCCTGATCGAGCACGTACCCGCGGTCACAGATCTGCAGACACCGCCGCGCGTTCTGCTCGACCATGATGATCGACACGCCCGCGGCATTGATCTTCTTGCAGCGGATGAACACCTCGTCCTGGAACATCGGCGACAAGCCCGCCGACGGTTCGTCGAGAAGCAGGACCGACGGATCCATCATCAGTGCGCGGCCCATCGCCACCATCTGCCGCTCACCACCGGACAACGCTCCTGCCTTGACCTTGCGGCGTTCCCCGAGAAGGGGGAACAGGGTCGAGACCCGGTCGAACTGCTCACTGAACTGCTTGGGCCGCAGGTAGATTCCCATCTCGAGATTTTCCTCGATGGTCAGCGACGGAAAGACGTTCTGCGTCTGCGGGACGTACCCCACGCCCTTGCGCACGAGGACGTGCGCGGGCTCCGAGGTGATCGATTCGCCCCGGAGCGTGACTTCGCCCCGCCGCACCGGGATCAGGCCGAAGAGCGCTTTGAGCAGAGTGGATTTACCGGCACCGTTCGGGCCGATGATCCCGACGATCTCACCCTCGCGGAGAAAGAAGTTGCAGCCACGCAGGATGTCGACGCCGGGGAAGTAGCCGGCGACGACGTCGTCCGCGCGCACGAGCGCACCCTCGGCCAACCGCGCGTGTTCGCCGGGAGTCGCGGCCGATTCGGCCGGGGTCATGGACCCGGTGGGTGGGGTGTCGCTCATGACTTCTCCTGGGATCCTGGTAGATCGGTGGGGCGTACCGCGTCGGGGTCGGACAGGTCGGCTCCGGACTCGAGAACCTGGGCCTCCGCCTCGGCGAGCACCTCCGCCAACTCCGCGGTCGCGCCGACGGGATTGCCCTCGTCGTCGAATTCGAGTGCCTGGTCGTGGTGGCTGCCGAGGTAGGCGTCGACGACCGCATTGTTGTTCGCGAGTTCGTCCGGCGGTGCTTCGGCGATCACCGATCCCTGGGCCATCACCACCACCCAATCGGAGATGTCGCGGATGACATCCATGTCGTGCTCGACGAACACCACGGTCATGCCGTCGTCGCACAGCGATTTGATGTGCCCGAGAAGGCTTTGCGTCAGTGCAGGATTCACGCCGGCCATCGGCTCGTCGAGCATCACGATCGTGGGGTCGGTCATCAGTGCGCGTGCCATCTCGAGCAGTTTGCGCTGTCCGCCGGACAATGACCCGGCGAGATCGTCGGCCTTCTGCTCGAGGTTGAACCGGGCGAGCAGCGCGTGGGCGCGTTCGGTGATGGCGCGTTCCTGCGCGTGCCACGTCCAGGGGAGCAGCGCGCCGGCCATCCGCTCACCCGTCTGGTGACGTGCTCCCAGACGGACGTTGTCGAGCACCGTCATCTTCGACAGCGCCTTGGTGAGCTGGAACGTGCGCACGATGCCGTGCCGCGCGACACGGTGCGGAGCCATGCGGCCGAGTGAGTGGCCGTCCATGCTCCACGTTCCGGTATCCGCGTGGTCGAACCCGGTGAGCAGATTGAACAGGGTCGTCTTGCCTGCTCCGTTCGGCCCGATCAGGCCGGTGATGCAGCCGCGCTGGATCTCGAGGTGAGCGACGTCCACGGCTTTGAGCCCACCGAAGGTCCGGGAGACGTCGTCCACGACGAGGATCGGATCAACCTTCGGGCTTCCCGGATCGTGCGGGACATCCGCGAACACGGCGACTCGTTGTTCGCGCGACAGAGGCGTGCGGATGGTGGTGTCAGGCATCGAGTTGTACCTCCCGCTTGCTGCCCAGGATTCCTTGTGGACGGAACACCATCATCACCGCGATGAGGATGCCGAGGAGGACGAATCGCATCGCCCCGACCTGCTGTTCGGTGAGGGAGATCAGCGGATCGGGTCCGGAGATCGCCTGGCGCAGGAATGCGTCCGGGAGCGTGAGGATGAACCAGAACAGCATCGCCCCGAGGACCGGGCCGAACACGGTGGCCGCGCCGCCGAGGATCAACGCGCCGAACGCGAAGAACGTCTGCGCAGTGGAATAGAAGTCCGGGTTGATGGACTTGGTCTGCAGCGCGTTGAAGATGCCGCCGAGGCCGCCGATCATGCCGCCCAATACGAGAGCCTGCATCTTGTAGACGAACACGTTCTTGCCGAGGGCGCGGGCGGCGTCCTCGTCCTCTCGGACCGCTTTGAGGACGCGTCCCCACGGGCTGTGGGACAGCAGGTAGACGACGCCGCACAGGACGAGCACGAGCGTCCAGCCGACCACCATCGCCCACAGGTCGTCGCCGTAGAAGCGCATCCCGAGCAGGTTGTACTGCTTACCGGAATCGAAGGGGCTCCACGCCGTGAACGGACCTGCGAATCCCCACAGGCCGCGGGTCGACCCGGTGACGGAGTCGGAGGCGGTGGACCGGAACACCAACCGCAGGATCTCGGCTGCGGCAATCGTTGCGATCGCCAGATAGTCGGCTCGGAGACGGAGCGTCGGGATACCGAGCAGGAGGGCGAGCAGTGCAGGGAGCGCGAGCCCGACGAGTACACCCATCCACAGCGGCTGGCCGTAGGTGACCGTCATGATGCCCACTCCGTACCCGCCGAGCAGCGCGAAGCCGATCTGGCCGAAGTTGAGCAGACCCGCGTAACCGAAGTGGAGGTTGAGGCCGATTGCGAGAAGCGCATAGAAGATGGCCGACGGGCCGATCATCTGCGCGAAGGACACTTGGAGAACAGCGAGGAGGTCCATGTGTCACCCGATCCTTGTTCTGCTGCCGAGGATGCCCTGAGGGCGGATGACCAGAATCACGATGAGTACCAGCAGGCCGCCGATGTACTTCAGGTCGGGATTGATCACCAGTGTGGACAACTGCACGAGCAGCCCGACCACGACGCAGCCGAGTAGCGCGCCGTACGCCGTTCCGAGTCCGCCGAGGATGATTCCGGCGAACATCAGCAGGAGCAGCTTGAAGCCCATCTCCCACTGGACGCGTCCTCCGAGCTCGGAGAGACCGAACAACACACCGCCGAGCGCGGCGAGTCCGCCGCCGAGGCCCCACACGAAGCGGATCACCTTCTCGACGTCGATGCCCGACGACGCGGCGAGATCGCGATTGTCGGCGACCGCGCGCATCGCTTTGCCGATCCGGGTGCGCTGGAGCAGCAAGGCCACCCCGACGAGCACCACCAGGCTGATCATGATGCACGCGAGATTGACCGGGGTGATCGCGAGCGGACCCCACTGGAGCTGACGCTGTGCTTGGTAGTCGCTGTAGGGCTGAGCGCGGTCGGAGAAGAAGATGAGGATCAGGTATCGCAACGCGATGGCGAGACCGATCGACACCACGAGCTGTGCGATCAGGCCGGTGCGCCGCCGCCGTAGGGGAGCCCAGACCAGCGCGTTGTTGAGCCAGCCGATGATGACGCCGACGATGATCGCGAGGATCGTCGCCGGTATCAGGTGGATGCCGAAGCTGACGTTGAAGACCCAGGCCGCGACCGCGCCCAACGTCACCAACTCGCCGTGCGCGAAGTTCGTCAGGCCGGTCGTCCCGAAGATCAGGCTCAGACCGACGCCTGCGATGGCGATGATCAGGCCGAACCGTAAGCCGTCGACAATCGTGCGGATCAGTGTCTCCGCGAACGCCACATTCGATCCGGACCTTGCCTCACCGAACGAGAAGATCACGGTGTTGGGCTGGCCGGCGGCGACATCGCGGGTCACGGTCGACTGCACGGTCACGTCGTCGGGGAGGCTCTCACCGATGACCTCGAAGACGTATGTCCCCGGCGGCACCGCGAGTTCCCACCGGCCACCGTCCGCGGACTCCGTTTCGCCGACGACCTCGCCGGCCGCGTCCGACGCACGGACCGTCACGCCGTCCAGTCGTTCTCCCGCATTGTTGAGCGTGCCGCGAACCGTGACGGCATCGTCCGCAACCGGTGGTGCGTCGGCGGGAGGTGCTGTGGTGCCTGTCGGCGAGGGCTCCGGAGGGTCTTGGGCGGCGGCGGTGCCGGCTCCTATCACTAAGCCGAAAACCGCCGCCAGGAGCAATAGCACGATTTGGAATCCGGACGCCCATCGACGTCTCCGGAGTCTCACCGTAGGGGCCACGCAGGTCCTCCCGAATCAGGTGCAATGTTGTCGAGCGCGACGCCTGGGGCGGTGTCGTGAGTGGGCACTTTAGCGTCTGTAACGGAAATGCACCGACATCCCCGGTTTCCCACGTGTTTCGTTCCCGTATCTCACGAAAACACCTGTGTTTCGGAGCCGGCGACCCCGTGTCACCGCACTTGCGGCTTCGACGGGTGTCGGGACCGGTCCCTAGACTGAGCGCGTGACCCGTGCATCCTCCTCGACTACGCCCACTGCGGACGCCGACGCCCGCCCGACCCTTCTTCTTCTCGACGGACACTCTCTGGCTTTCCGTGCCTTCTATGCGCTGCCGGCAGAGAACTTCAAGACCCACAGCGGGCAGACCACCAACGCGGTGTACGGGTTCACCTCCATGCTCATCAACCTGCTGCGCGACGAGCAGCCCACGCACGTGGCGGCGGCCTTCGACGTCAGCCGCAAGACCTTCCGGGCAGAGCTGTTCGCCGCCTACAAGGCCCAGCGCAGCGCCGCACCCGACGAGTTCAAGGGTCAGATCGAACTCACCAAGGATGTGCTCGGCGCGATGGGCATTCCCGTGATGGCGATCGAGGGGTACGAAGCCGACGACCTCATCGCCACACTCGCGACGCAGGCCAACGCCCTGGGCTACAAGGTGCTGGTGGTGACCGGCGACCGCGACGCGCTCCAACTCGTCAACGACGACATCACCGTGCTGTATCCACGTCGCGGGGTCTCCGACCTGACTCGCTTCACCCCCGAGGCGGTCGAGGAGAAGTACGGCCTGACACCGGCGCAGTATCCCGACTTCGCGGCGTTGCGCGGTGATCCGAGCGACAATCTGCCGGGCATCCCGGGCGTGGGGGAGAAGACCGCCGCGAAGTGGATCAGGGAGTACGGCAGCCTCAGCGGTCTCGTCGACAGGGTCGACGAGGTGCGTGGCAAGACGGGCGACGCGCTCCGCGAGAACCTGTCCAACGTCCTGCTCAACCGGCAGCTCACCGAGATGGTGCGCGACGTGGCGCTGCCCTACTCTCCGGATCAGCTCGCGCTCGCGCCCTGGGATCGCGACCGCATCCACCGCTTGTTCGACGACCTCGAGTTCCGGGTGCTGCGAGATCGCCTCTTCGAGACGCTCGCCTCGTCCGCGCCCGAAGCCGAAGAGGGTTTCGAGGTGCGCGGCGGGATCGTCGAGCCCGGTGCGCTCGGCGACTGGCTCGCCACGCACGCTGTGGCGGGCCACCGCCACGGATTGTCGGTGGTCGGATCCGGAACGCCGTACGGCGGCGAGGCCACTGCTGTGGCGATCGCGGCAGCCGACGGTGAAGGCGCCTACGTCACGACGATCGCTCTCACTCCCGAGGACGACGCCGCGCTCGCCGCGTGGCTCGCCGACCCGGCCGTCGAAAAGGCTTTGCACGAAGCGAAATCGGCGATCCACGCCTTGCGTGGCAGAGGCTGGACACTCGCGGGCCTCACCAGCGACACCGCGCTCGCCGCGTACCTCGTCCGGCCGGGACAGCGCAGCTTCAAGCTCGACGACCTGTCGTTGCGTTACCTCAAGCGGGAACTGCGGGCGGAAAGCAACGGCGACGGTCAGTTGTCCCTGCTCGACGATGCAGACGCCGTCGACGAGGAGGCCGCACAGACTCAGATCCTCGCTGCCCGCGCGGTGGTCGACCTGGCCACGGCGCTCGACGCCGAACTGGCCGACATCGAGTCGGTGGCGTTGCTGTCCGAGATGGAACTGCCGCTGCTCGAAGTGCTGGCAGACATCGAGGCCACCGGCATCGCCGTGGATGCGGACCACCTGCACGACCTTCAGTCCGGTTTCGCCGCCGACGTCGCCGCCGCCGCGAATGCCGCATACGAGGTCATCGGAAAGCAGATCAATCTCGGCTCGCCGAAGCAGTTGCAGGTCGTGCTGTTCGACGAACTGGACATGCCGAAGACGAAGAAGACCAAGACCGGGTACACCACCGACGCGGACGCACTGCAGGGCCTGTTCGACAAGACCGGCCACCCGTTCCTCGAACATCTTCTCGCACACCGTGAGTCGACCAAGATGAAGACGACGGTCGACGGGCTCATCAAATCGGTGGCCGACGACGGCAGGATCCACACCACGTTCAACCAGACGGTCGCGGCAACCGGCCGGCTGTCGTCGACCGAGCCGAACCTGCAGAACATTCCCGTACGAACCGATGCGGGACGGCAGATCCGCGAGGGTTTCGTCGTCGGCAACGGCTTCGACATGCTCCTCACCGCCGACTACAGCCAGATCGAGATGCGCATCATGGCGCACCTCTCGGGCGACGAAGGACTGATCGAAGCCTTCCGCACCGGGGAAGATCTCCACACGTTCGTCGCGTCGCGGGCGTTCGGGGTGCCGCTCGAGGAGGTCACTCCGGAATTGCGACGCCGGGTCAAGGCCATGTCCTACGGTTTGGCCTACGGGCTGAGCGCCTATGGTCTCGCGCAACAGCTCAAGATCTCCGCGGACGAGGCGCGTGCGCAGATGGAGGCGTACTTCACCCGGTTCGGTGGGGTGCGCGACTACCTCCACAATGTGGTCGAGGAGGCCCGCAAGGTCGGTTACACCTCGACGCTGTACGGGCGACGCCGCTACCTGCCGGACCTCAACAGCGACAATCGTCAACGCCGGGAGGTGGCCGAGCGCGCGGCGCTGAATGCCCCGATTCAGGGCACGGCTGCCGACATCATCAAGGTGGCCATGATCGATGTGCAGCGCGCGCTGCGGGCCGCGGACCTGCGGTCCCGGATGCTGCTCCAGGTGCACGACGAACTCGTTCTCGAGGTCGTCGACGAGGAACGCGAGCAGGTCGAGGCGATCGTGCGGGAGAAGATGGACTCCGTGATCGACTTGTCGGTGCCGCTCGATGTCTCGGTCGGCTACGGCCGCAGCTGGGACGCCGCCGCCCACTGACGGGCCGCACCCACCGGATACCGGGCAAAGACGACAACGTCCTCCCTACCCGCGCGGGGTGGGGAGGACGTTGTCGTGACGGGGAGGCACGGCCGCGACGGACCGTGGTCCGGGTCGGTCAGTTCTGGGCGTTCTGCGCTTCCGCGATCTGCTTGCGCACATCTTCCATATCGAGTGCCTTGACCTGGCTCACGAGATCGGAGAGGGCAGCCGGGGGAAGGGCACCGGCCTGGTTGTAGACGAGAATGCCTTCCCGGAAGGCCATGATCGTCGGGATCGACCTGATGTTCGCCGCTGCCGCGATGCCCTGCTCGGCCTCGGTGTCGACCTTGGCGTGCACCACGTCGGGGTGCTCCTCGGACGATGCCTCGAAGGTCGGGGCGAACTGCTTGCACGGGCCGCACCAATCGGCCCAGAAGTCGACGAGCACGATGTCGTTACTGGTGACGACCTCATCGAAGTTCTGCTGCGTGAGAGCTTGGGTTGCCACGGAAATCCTTTCGTCGGCGTATCGACGGTTCCAACATCCGGACGTCTCGTTTTCTTCCCGCCACGCTACGCGAGTGGTTCCGCCCGTGCGGCGTGCTCGGCCCGTCGATCGGGCCCGGTGGTCAGGACACCGGTACCGCTTCGGCTGCTCGGAACGCACGCCGATAAGCCTGGGGCGTGGTCTGCCGAAGCCGCAGGAAATGCTGCCGGAGCACCGCGGCGGTACCGAACCCGACGCGGTCCGCCACCACGTCGACCGGGAGGTCGCTGTGCTCGAGAAGTCGCTGGGCAGCGAGAACGCGCTGGTCGCGCAACCACCGTGCCGGAGTGGTGCCGGTCTCGGCGGCGAAACGCCGCGCGAAGGTCCGCGGCGACATGTGCACCCGCGCGGCGAGCGCCGGAACGGGCAGGTCGAGGCCCAGATTCTCGGTCATCCAGTCGAGGAGCGGGGCCAGAGCCTCGGATTCGCATTCCGGCAGCGGCATCGCGACGTACTGCGCTTGGCCGCCGTCGCGGTGCGGGGGAACGACCATGCGCCGGGCGATGGAGTTGGCGACGTGGGAGCCCTGCACCGTGCGCACGATGTGCAGGCACAGATCGATGCCGGCTGCGGTGCCCGCGCTGGTGAGCACCGAGCCGTCGTCGACGTAGAGGACATTGGGGTCGACCCGCGCCTCGGGGTACATCCGGGCGAGTCGCTCGGCATGTCGCCAGTGGGTCGTGCAGCGCCGGCCGTCGAGAAGCCCCGCCGCACCCAGGAGGAACGCTCCGGTGCACAGGCTCGCAACGCGGGCACCGCGGTCGACTGCCGCGCGGAGACGCTCGAACAGCGGTTCGAGTTCGGATGCGTCGGCACCCTTCCCGCAGAGGAAGGACGGATCGTCGAGGGAGGCCATGTCCGTGCCGCCGGCGGGAAGCACCACCAGATCGGCTTCGTCGATCTTCGTCAGGTCGTAGGGCGCGTCGACCGTGAACCCGAAGCGGGTCCGGGACGGAGTCGGGCTCCCGGCGATCAGCGAGAAATCGTAGGTGGGCAGGCCGTCGTCGGATCGGTCGAATCCGAAGACCTCGCACGCGACACCGAGTTCGAACATCTCGGTCCGGGGCAGGACCGGGACCACCACTGTCTCGAGTTTGTCGGCCATGACGTCAGTCTGCACCCTGGGTGGCAGGAAAGCGAGTAATCATGTCTTTTCTGCCACTGTTGTGGCGGGTGGACGAGGGCGACGCTGGTAACCATGATCTCGCTGCTGATTCTGTTCCTGGCCGTGTTGCTGGTCCTGGACGTGCTCGCGCTCCTCGGGAGGACGCCCGATACCCACTTGGAGACAACGCAATTCGGCGACTACACGTTCTGAGCACCCTCCGGGTACGCGGTCAGACCAGACGCCATTCGCGCTTGGCTGCGCCGTCCCACCGGCGGATCCCGGCACTCGTCCCGCTCAGGTCGTGGCCCCCGATATGTGCCGCGACGAGGGCCGCTCCGATGCGATCGGCAGGAACCCGCCGGGCCAGGGTCACGTGCGGGGTCCACTCGCCGGGCCGGATGTGTGCCGGTATCCCGGGGCACACTTTCAGCAGTTCGTAGATCCGCGCATGCAGATCGAGGAGCGCGGACGACGGTACGACCAGGCGCGCGAGGGTCGCGTGCCGATCGCCGAACACGATGGCACCCCCGAGCCGCACAGGCAGGGGAGTGTCGGTGAGGGTCGCGCGTACGGCGTCCTCGACCTCGGCCGGGATCTCGGCCGAGACGAACAGGGTCACGTGCGGGCGATTGGTCGGGGAGCGGACACGGCCCTGACTGTCGATTCCCCCGTCGAGCATGCGTGTCCACTCGTCACGCACCGCCGCGTCGAGGCGGTCGTCGAGCAGCAGTTCCACCGACTGCACCATGGTGAGCAATGATGACCGGGTGACCGACCAGACCGCAACGCCCCGCGACGCGACACGACCGGCAGCGCTCCCCGGAACAGGTCCACACCGCATCGGCCTTCTCGAAGGCGACGGCATCGGCCACGAGATCGTCCCGGCAACGCGGGAGGTCGTGGATGCGGCGGTCGCCGCGGCCGGAGGAATCGGGGTGGAGTGGGTCCCGCTGCCGATCGGGGCCGAGGCGATCGACACGCACGGCACGCCCTTGCCCGAGGAGACGCTCGACGCGCTCGAGGGCCTAGACGCGTGGATCCTGGGTCCGCACGACAGTGCGTCGTACCCGGAGCCGTACCGGAGACAACTGACTCCCGGCGGACGCATCCGCAAGCACTTCGACCTCTATGCCAACATCCGGCCCGCGCGCACACTCGCCGGCGTGCGGGCGGTCTCACCGGCGATGGACCTGGTGGTGGTCCGTGAGAACACGGAGGGCTTCTACGCGGACCGCAACATGGCGGTCGGAAGCGGTGAATTCATGCCGACCCCCGACGTCGCCCTTGCCGTGGGTGTCGTCACACGGGCTGCGTGTGAGCGGATCGCCCGGACCGCGTTCGACCTCGCGTCGAAGCGCCGCGGCCGCGTCACCATCGTCCACAAGGCAAATGTGCTGTCGATGACCACGGGACTGTTCCGGGACGTGTGCCGCGAAGTAGGCCGCGACTATCCGAGCGTGCAGGTCGACGACGCCCACGTCGACGCGATGGCAGCGCTGCTGGTCCGGCACGGCGACCGGTACGACGTCATCGTGACCGAAAACATGTTCGGCGACATCCTCTCCGATCTGACCGCCGAGTTGTCGGGTTCGCTCGGCACCGCGGCGTCGGTCAACGCCTCGGGCACCAGAACGATGGCGCAGGCGTCACACGGTGCCGCGCCCGACATCGCCGGTCTCGGCCGGGCCAATCCCATCGCGCTGATATCTTCTGCGGCAATGCTTCTCGACCGGATCGGCGACACATCCGATCCTTCCTTCGCCGCAGCTGCGCGCAGGATCGACGCTGCCGTGGACGCGACGGTCGGCTCCGGAATCGCCACCGCCGACCTCGGCGGCACGGCGTCGACCGCCGAGTTCACCGATGCCCTGATCGCGCGCGTGCGCGACCTCTGACCCCGGAGCGATCGGCGCGGGATTCGGCCGCACGGGCACCGGAGTGGATACTGTTTCTCTGTGAAAGAAGCAGTGCGCACCCACGGCAGGGGGCACACCGGCGACACACATCCCACCGAAAGCACCGGACATTCCGGACGCAAGGCGAGCGGAACGCGCCGCGGTCGAGGCATCGCGGCAGCGTGTGTATCCCTGTTCGCGGTGCTGTGTGTCACGACGGGGTGTGTCGTCAACTCGGAATCGACCGTGCCCGCGGGCGACCGCGTCCGCGCCGAACGCGTCGACAGCATCGCGTCCCAGCTTCCCGACTGGGCCTCCGACCCCGACCTCCAGATCGGCGTCAACGTGCCCTACGCCCCGAACGAGTTCCGGGACGACGACGGCACGATCGTCGGCTTCGGTGTCGAACTCGTGCAGGCGCTCGGCGACGTGCTGGGCGTGCAGACAGTCTTCAACGAGGCCGACTTCGACCGGATCATCCCGGCGGTGCAGGCCCGCACCTTCGATCTGGGTTCCTCGTCGTTCACCGACACGCTGGAACGTGAGGAAACGGTCGACTTCGTGACCTACTACAACGCCGGGGTGCAGTGGGCACAACGGACCGGCGAGCACGTCGATCCCGACAACGCCTGCGGGATGCGTGTCGCGGTGCAGACCAACACGGTCGAGGACATCGAAGAAATCCCCGCGAAGAACGAGGCGTGTGCCGCCGCAGGGCTCCCGCCGATCGACAAGGTCAAGTACGACAGCCAGGACGAAGCGGCGAACGCGCTCATCCTCGGACGCGTCGACGCCCTGTCCGCCGACTCACCGGTCACCGCGTACGTCATCGCCCGCAGCGAGGACCGACTCGAGGCGGCGGGACCGCTGTTCGACGCGGCGCCGTACGGCTTCGTCGTCGCGAAGGGATCACCGCTGGGCCCCGTACTGCAACAGGGCGTCCAGTACCTCATCGACACCGGTGTCTACGCCGAGATCCTCGAGCGCTGGAACATGTCGGTCGGGGCGATCACCACGTCGCAGATCAATGCGGCAACGAGCTGAGAGGGAACCGATGAGCGAGCACACGCATCCGAGCGGTGCGCCTGCGACCGAACCGGAACCGATCCAGGCGGTTCCTCTCCGGCACCCCGGACGCTGGATCTCCGGGGCACTGGTGCTGATCGGGCTGGGCCTGTTCCTGTGGGGCGCGGCCACCAACGAGGCCTACCGCTGGGATGTGTACGGCCAGTACCTCTTCGACAGCCGCATCACCGCAGCCGCGTGGAAGACGGTGCAGTTGACGGCACTCGCGATGCTGATCGCGGTGCTGCTCGGTGTCCTCCTCGCCGTGATGCGACTGTCGCCGAACCCGGTGCTCAAGTCGGTGTCGTGGCTGTATCTCTGGGTCTTCCGTGGCACCCCGGTCTACGTGCAACTCGTCCTCTGGGGCCTGTTTCCCTCGATCTACAAGCAGATCGATCTCGGCATCCCGTTCGTGCACCAGTTCGTCCACATCGACGTCCAAGGGCTCAACGCCGCATTCCTGTTCGCCGTCGTCGGTCTCGCCCTCAACGAAGCCGCCTATATGGCGGAGATCGTGCGCGCCGGCATCGGATCGGTTCCGGAAGGGCAGGTCGAGGCGTCGACTGCGCTCGGGATGTCCTGGTCCCAGACCATCCGGCGCACCGTGCTGCCCCAGGCCATGCGGGTGATCATCCCGCCGACGGGCAACGAACTGATCAGCATGCTCAAGACCACGTCGCTCGTGGCGGCGGTGCCCTACAGCCTCGAGTTGTACGGCCGAGCGCGAGACATCTCGGGCGCGAACTTCCAGCCCATTCCGCTGCTGCTCGTCGCGGCGACCTGGTATCTCGCTATCACCAGCGTGCTGATGGTGGGCCAATACTTCATCGAACGGCACTACTCGAAGGGGCTGAGCCGCCAGTTGACGAACCGCCAGTTGCAGGCCCTCGCCGACGCACAGGACACGCCGGCCGCCGCGCCGAAGACCCCGAAGCACCCCGGAGGTGGGCTCGCATGACCTCGACCGAAACGCCGATGGTTCGCGCGGACCGCGTATGCAAGAACTTCGGGGCCGTCAAGGTGCTCAAAGGCATCTCTCTCGAGGTGGGACGCGGTCAGGTCGCATGCATGATCGGCCCGTCCGGGTCCGGCAAGTCCACCTTCCTGCGGTGCATCAACCACCTCGAACGCGTCGACGCCGGGCGCCTCTATGTCGACGGTGACCTCGTCGGTTACGCCGAACGCGGCTCCAAGCTCCACGAGCTTTCGCCCAAGGTCGCCGCCCGGCAGCGCCGCGAGATCGGCATGGTCTTCCAGCACTTCAATCTGTTCCCGCACCGCACGGCGCTCGAGAACATCATCGAGGCTCCGATGCTGGTGAAGAAGGTCAAGCGCGCGGAGGCGGTGGAGCGTGCGCGTGAACTCCTTGCCCGCGTGGGCCTGTCCGACAAGGCCGACGCGTACCCGGCGCAGTTGTCGGGTGGCCAGCAGCAGCGCGTCGCCATTGCCCGTGCCCTCGCGATGGACCCCAAGCTCATGCTCTTCGACGAGCCCACCTCGGCGCTCGATCCTGAACTGGTGGGTGAGGTCCTTGCCGTGATGCGGGATCTCGCTGCCGGCGGAATGACGATGGTCGTGGTCACCCACGAGATGGGTTTCGCGCGCGAGGTCGCCGACGAACTCGTGTTCATGGACGGCGGTGTCGTCGTCGAAGCCGGCAATCCGCGTGAGGTGCTGTCGAACCCGCAGCACGAGCGCACCCGCGGGTTCCTGTCACGCCTGCTGTAGCCGCGCCGGAGCCCGGTTCAGCTCGGTTTGCGGCTGCAGAAGATCGCGGTGCCCGGGAAGTACTCGCCACGCAGAGGGCTCCACTGTCCCCACTCGCGGTCGAGATGCTCGGGCCACTCGGGTTCGATGATGTCGTAGACCTCGAGTCCTGCGCCGACGAGTTCGCGCACCCGGTCGCCGATGGTGCGGTGGTGTTCGACGTAGGTGGCGGTGCCGGCGTCGTCGAGTTCTACATAGGGCGTGCGATCGAAGTAGGGGAACATCGCGACCAGTCCCTTTTCGGTCGGGTCGTCCTGGAAGATCCACCGCATCGGGTGATTGACGGAGAACACCCAGCGGCCTCCCGGTCGCAGCACCCTCGCGACCTCCCGCATGACCTGCGCCGAATCCGCGACGAAGGGCACGGCCCCGAAGGCCGAACACACCACGTCGAAGCTCCCGTCCGCGAACGGGAGATTCTCGGCGCCGGCCTGCACGAGCGGAACGCGACGCTCCCGGGGTGTGTCCGTGGCGTCCATCGCGGCCAGGCCGCGCTCGAGCATCGCCATCGAGATGTCGAGTCCGACGGGGTGTGCGCCGTGCTCGGCCAGCCACCGCGCGCACGGAGCGGACCCGCAACCGATCTCGAGCACATCCCGCCCCGCGATGTCGCCGAGCAGATGGACGTCGCCCTCGTGGAGTCCTTCGGGGCACCAGACGAACTCACCGGCGGCCGAGTCGACGCCGAGGAACTCGCCGTGCGTGCGGTGGTAGTCCTCGGCGTCGGCGTCCCACCACGCCCTGCTTGCGCGCTCGCTGTCGCGGGAGCCGAGCCGGAGGCGCCCGACCTTGGCGGTGCCGAGGAGCGCGTTCGCGGATGCGTGCCGTTCCTCGGGTGACAGCTGGGACTGGTGAGGTGCTGTGCCGGAGGAGTTTTCGGGGCTGGGCATGGATCCGAGCGTAAAGGTCTCGCGGGGGCGGGCACGCGGGTGGGGCGTCCTGGTTTGCCCAGCTCCCCTGCGGACGCGTAGCCTGGTGGTCGCGAGTGTCCGCTGCTCGGCTTCATCGGTCGGACGGGGACGCTCGCCGTGATTCGATCACCGCTTCATCGCAGTGCCCGATTCGCATGCCCGACCGAAGTTCCATCAACCGACTATCAACCCGTCCGGAGCAACTCAACACATGGCCTCCACCACCGTCACCTCGCCGCAGGTAGCCGTAAACGACATCGGCTCCGCCGAGGATTTCCTCGCCGCCATCGACGCCACGATCAAGTACTTCAACGATGGCGACATCGTCGAAGGCACGATCGTCAAGGTCGACCGCGACGAGGTGCTGCTCGACATCGGTTACAAGACCGAAGGCGTCATCCCCTCCCGTGAGCTCTCCATCAAGCACGACGTCGACCCCAACGAGGTCGTGTCCGTGGGCGATGAGGTCGAGGCTCTGGTCCTCACCAAGGAGGACAAGGAAGGCCGTCTGATCCTGTCCAAGAAGCGTGCGCAGTACGAGCGCGCCTGGGGCACGATCGAGGAGCTCAAGGAGAAGGACGAGGCCGTCAAGGGCACCGTCATCGAGGTCGTCAAGGGCGGCCTGATCCTCGACATCGGCCTGCGTGGCTTCCTGCCCGCGTCGCTCGTCGAGATGCGTCGCGTCCGCGACCTCCAGCCGTACGTCGGCAAGGAGATCGAGGCCAAGATCATCGAGCTCGACAAGAACCGCAACAACGTGGTCCTGTCGCGCCGTGCATGGCTCGAGCAGACCCAGTCCGAGGTCCGCAGCGAGTTCCTGCACCAGCTCCAGAAGGGCCAGGTCCGCAAGGGCGTCGTGTCCTCCATCGTCAACTTCGGCGCCTTCGTCGATCTCGGCGGTGTCGACGGCCTCGTGCACGTCTCCGAGCTGTCCTGGAAGCACATCGATCACCCGTCCGAGGTTGTCGAGGTCGGCACCGAGGTCACCGTCGAGGTTCTCGACGTCGACCTGGACCGCGAGCGCGTGTCCCTCTCGCTCAAGGCGACGCAGGAAGATCCGTGGCGTCAGTTCGCCCGGACCCACGCGATCGGCCAGATCGTCCCGGGCAAGGTCACGAAGCTGGTTCCGTTCGGTGCGTTCGTGCGCGTCGAAGAGGGAATCGAAGGCCTCGTGCACATCTCCGAGCTGGCCGAGCGCCACGTGGAGGTCCCGGACCAGGTTGTCGCAGTCGGCGACGACGCGATGGTCAAGGTCATCGACATCGACCTCGAGCGTCGTCGTATCTCGCTGTCGCTGAAGCAGGCGAACGAGGACTACACGGCCGAGTTCGACCCGTCGAAGTACGGCATGGCCGACAGCTACGACGAGCAGGGCAACTACATCTTCCCCGAGGGCTTCGATCCCGAGACCAACGAATGGCTCGAGGGTTACGAGAAGCAGCGTGAGGAGTGGGAGTCCCGCTACGCGGAGGCCGAGCGTCGTCACAAGATGCACACCGCTCAGATCGAGAAGATGGCTGCCGACGAGGCTGCCGAAGCTGCTGCCGGCGTGTCCAGCAGCAACTACTCGTCCGAGACGGATGCCGAAGAGCCCGCCGAGCAGACCGGTGGCTCGCTGGCCAGCGATGCTCAGCTCGCTGCACTGCGCGAGAAGCTGTCCGGCAACGCCTGACAGATCTGATCGACTCTGATCGACGGAAGACCCCGCACCGATTCGGTGCGGGGTCTTCCGCTTTTCTGCGTTCGGTGCCGGTTGCGTCGGTGCGTCATGCGGCGCTCCCGGGCTCGGACGACGACGGCGACCACCTCCTGTCGGGAGGGGTCGCCGTTGTGGTGTGTGACCGTAGCGGTCCGGCCCGTGCGGGATCAGCCCACGGCGGGGGTGGCCCACTGCGCGGGAAGTGCGGCCGCGCGCTTACGCATCGCGGCGTGACTGTGCCGCGCATTGCTCAGCAGCGTGGTGAACCAGTTGCGCCGATGCTCGGCGAGCGCGGCGGCCACCTCGGGAATGAGGACGCAGTGAACACCGTGTTCCATACCGAGGCGATGTCGACCGGAAGGTGAGGGGGAGGAACTCATAGCCTGCCTTCTCGATGAACGGGATAACCGGAGTCGGACGCTTCGCCAAGACGATATCGGACGCGAAGAGCCCTGCCGGTCATTTACCGCAGGTGAAAGGCCGTGTTTCCCCAGGAAGGCCGCGGTCGCGACCAGCTTGTGACCGTGCCGTGACTGTGCCGTGACAGCGGCGGGTCGACTCACGGTGCCCGGCTGTGTGGTGCGACACTGGTCGGCGTGCTGCGAATGGGGTTGACCGGAGGTATCGGCGCGGGTAAGTCCACTGTCGCCAAGGAACTCGTGAATCTCGGGGCGGTGCTCGTCGACGCCGACGCGATCGCGCGCGAGATCGTCGAGCCGGGCTCGGAAGGTCTCGCCGAACTCGTCGACGCGTTCGGAGAGGACATTCTCCGGCCGGACGGCTCGCTGGACCGTCCCGCGCTCGCGGCCAAAGCGTTCGCCACCGACGACGCACGCGCCGTCCTTAACGCCATCACCCACCCGCGCGTCGGCGCACGCACGGCCGAACTCGTTGCTGCGGCACCGGAGGATGCAGTCGTCGTACAGGACATCCCGTTGCTCGTCGAAGGTGGAATGGCCCCGATCTTCCATCTGGTGGCCGTCGTGCACGCGGGGGAGGACGAGCGACTCCGCCGGCTGGTGGAGCTACGGGGAATGCCCGAGTCCGACGCTCGTGCCCGGATCGCGGCGCAGGCCACGGAAGAGCAGCGGCGCGTGGTGGCCGATGTCTGGCTCGACAACACCGGCGAGCCGGACGATGTGGTGAGCCGGGTACGGGCGCTGTGGACAGACCGTCTGGTGCCGTTCGAACGGAACGTGCGCACCCGCACCGCGGTGACAGCGGCGCCGGTACTCGTTCCGGCACGCCCCGAATGGGATCGGTCAGCGCAACGACTGATCGCCCGGCTCGCCGTGGCCTGTGGCGGCAGCGCGCTGCGCATCGACCACGTGGGATCTACCGCAGTGCCAGGGCTCGACGCAGTCGACGCGCTCGATCTGCAGGTCACGGTGCCGGATCTCGCTGCCGCCGACGCGCTCGCCGAGCCGCTGGCCGTCGCAGGTTTCCCTCGTATCGAGCAGGTCGATCACGACCAGCCGAAGCCCTCGTACGGCGCGGGCGGCGAGACGGACCCTGCGTTGTGGGCGATGCGGTTGCACGGAAGCGCCGATCCTGGGCAGCCCGCGCGGGTCGCGGTGCGCGTCGACGGCTGGCCCGGGCAGCAGTTCGCGCTGCTGCTACGCGATTGGCTGCGTGCCGACGCGGAAGCGGCCGCGGAATACGCCGACGTCAAACGTGCCGCAGCAGACGCGGCGTCGGCATTCGGTGATCCGTTGGAGTCGGCCGTGGCGTACAGCGAGGCGAAGTCGCCCTGGTTCGACCGCGCCTACCATCGCGCGTGGGCATGGGCGCAGGACACCGGCTGGAGCGCATAGCCGGACGCCCTTCTCCGGTGTCGGCTTTCCTTTGCAGTGGGTAGACCGTGCACAACAGGGCCTACCCACCGGGTCCGTCGTGAGCTCTACTCCATCTTGCTGGTTTCCAGGTTCTTTCCGCTCGTTTCCGACGCGCTCCACGCGGCGAGGATGGTGGTTCCGGCGGTCGCCGCGAGTAGGAGGCTCAGCGGCACACTCGAGCCGTCGAAGGCAACCAGCAGGCTCGCAGCGATCATCGGGGTAAAGCCTGCGCCGATCAGGCTGGCGAACTGGTAACCGAACGACACCCCGGTATATCGCACGTTCGTTCCAAACATCTCAGAGAGCATCGGCGGGGGGGGGCGCGTACATCGCGGACTGCACCACCTGCCCGAGCATCAGCGCGACGGTCAGCACCGCAACCGAACCGGCGTCGATCATCGAATACAAGGGAACGCATACAGCACGGCCACAGCCGCGCCGGTGAGGCTCACCGTCCGCCGGCCGAATACCAAACCCCCCAAGGGCCGTGCGACGTAGCCGACCGCCAGCGTCCCGAACGCGGCGATCGTCGATACTGCCGGGCTCGACGAGGGAAAAACAGCTTCCCGAAGACCAACGCGGCCATGGTGCTGTACAGCAGGAAGTCGTAGTACTCGATGGTGGTGCCCAACAGGCTCGACAGCGTGACTTTCCGCCACTGCGAGTTGTTACCGGACGGGTGAGGCGCGGCCGCGGTCGGTCCTCGACCGAAGTCGGCACGATGTGATCCATTATCAACAGTCCGCCCACTGGGCGGGATGTTCGCCTCTGCGGGCGGGCTGATCTATCGAGCGGTGAGTGTGCGATCTGTTGTTTCGACCGTGAGGCGTAGGGCGTCGTCGGAAGCGCTGCCCGCAGTGCATGGATGGTTGGGTTGGCCTGGCACTGCATCGCCACACCGCATCGCCACACCGCATACATCTCCCGATTAGGGGGTCGGTGCAATGTACGCGAGACGAACTCGTAGCGAGCCGGTGCCGGGCCAGGCGCGGATCAGCGCAAGGAGGTACTCGACCGCCACCAACGCGAGCCGAATTGCTTGGTCACAACGCCGCATCATATGCAGCCCTCAAGCTTCTGGCTTCGGAGCCATCGACGGGCCTGCGCGCTCGGCGGTACGTACAAGTATTCTCCGAGAGTAAATCGCTTGAAAGACACCAACAATGAAGAACGTCAACCCTAAAAGGCACCAGCCCGTATTACCCGTTCCGACAAGAGCAATCATGATGGCCGGACCAACTGCTACTGCCAGTCCGTCTCCAATCGCGGCGATCGATTGATATCCGCCCGCGTGGTCATCATTCATCATGCTGGTAGAAAAATACCATTTTGAAGTTACGACCAAAACTTCGGCCAAAGCGTGGAGCAAAGTAAGGCCGAGAATTATTGCGACAGCGACGCGGGTCGACTCCGTTTCGCCTGCGATCACAAATCCCGCACATACTACGGATAGAAAAATGGATCCGGCCAGGTTTACGTATCTGCCGTGCTTCAATGTCACGACTTTATTTCCTACGGGGATCTGGATAATTATAATGATAATCGCGCTGATCGCCAAACAAACTCCCGCCATTGCGGGCGGGGCTACAGTTGATTCGGTAATCCACAACGGCAATCCGACAGTGAGAACCGGCCAGCACAGCATGAGAAGACTCGACCCCAGCATCATTAGCAGGAACGCCCGGTCTTTTACGGCTGTCGAGCCACCGATCCGACGGTCCGCTCGCGACGAGGTCACAGCTGACCGGCGGCTTATCCGAGTGCACATAAGTGCTCCCGCGAACAGCATGGTGCCGCCAATAGCCAAAGCAATCCGGAAAAAGATCTCAGCGCCGGAGGCGAGAACAAGAGATGCGGCGACAGCTGTTAGGGCGTAGAGCACATGTTGCAGAGTCCGGATCCATGAGAGCGAGTTCACTCTGCTCATGGGATCCACGCGAGTCGCGACGATGCTAGTCGATAGGCCTGTTTGGGCGGATTGAAGGCCAAGCGTAATAAACAGTGCTGCGAGTAGCAGGACCGTGCTACTCGAAAGCGACACAAGGAGGGCGGCGATACCCCGCAGCGTTAATAACAGAGCTAGCAATTAGCGGTCATCGACGCGGTCTCCAAGTGATCCCACGGGATATGCAAGAGCCATGCCCGCAACCCCGCCGAAGAGGGAGACCGTAGAAACAACGGCTGGGCTCACGTCTGCAACAGAGACAAAGTAAACTGCCCACAGTGCAATCCATATTCCGTTTGCGAGACTGTTGGCTGCGAACATTCCGTATAGAATTGCTGGCCCGACCGGTCTTGTCATCACCCCGCGAAATTTACGTGAGTAAGACTCATCAGGGAAGCTGCCGTGTCGATCCGGTCGGTACACGGGCGAAGGAGGTGTCGGTCCCGCGCGATCACTTCGAGGTCGCGCGCGCTCGGGCGGTGCAGATGCTTCGTCATGTCGTACGACTACTTGTCCACGTGCAACCGCTCGCTCACGATTGTCCTCGGTCGTTTCTCGATCGTGGAATCCGACATCAAAACAGTACCCCTTGCCAGTGTGTCTCTTGCCAGTCGCCTGGATTGGTCTTGGCGCGAAACACCGCGTCTTCGTCGCACCCGTGTCGCAGTGCCTCACGGATCGCAAGAGACCGCTCGTAATGGGAGCGGCCTTGACCGTTGAGTAGCGAGCAAACGGCCAGAAAGTCTCCCCATTCGCGACCGCGTATCGCAAATTCTCGCCGTGGGTGGAATTCACGAGTTGGCTGGTACTGACCCGAACGCACACTGGTCCTTGCACTTGTGCTCGCACACAACGTTCGATTTCGAGAGGCCCGTCCACCAGCTCCACCGAGAACCGATGAGCCAGCACCGTCCTTTGCCGATTCTCTCGTTGGAAGTTGTACCGGCTCCGTCCGGGCCGCTGATCGCCGCGACGTTCACTCGCGAAGGCCTTAGTGATGATCGACCACCACACGCGGACGGGACTGTCCGCTGGACTCCTCAACGACGTACTCGACGTCGGGCACCGGAAAGCCGATGTCCCCGACGGTTCGCCCCAACTCGTAACCGGTGACGCGTCACTAACCGCAGCGGGGTTCGGAACTTGTCTTCCCAGTCGACGACCTTCTCTCGCGACATAGGCGCCGGAGCAGGTGGTAGTTCTCGGTGGCCTGGAATCGCTGAACAGCCAGCGTTCTACGGCGACGGCTCCTGGAACAAGGAACACACCCCGGCAGAGGATCACCCTGTACCGGAACCGCTTCGAGCAGTACGGGCACGGCGCGGCCGAGCAGGCCGTCGTCGGACTCGGCGGCCAGGTATTCATGGCGGACACCGAAGCCGAGGCCAGGCGCATCTTCCGTCCGTATTTCGACAACGCGCCGGTGTACGGCCACGGCCCGTCCCTCGAGGAATTCTCCGCGACGACCCCGCTGACCGTGGGCACCCCCGAACAGGTCGTCGAGCGCACTCTCGGCTTCGCCGACTACGCGGGTGACTACCAGCGTCAGCTGTTCCTCATGGATCACGCCGGTCTGCCGCTCGACGTGGTGCTCGAGCAGATCGAAATCCTCGGTCGCGAGGTCGTCCCGGTGCTCCGTACCGAGTTCGAACGACGGCGTCCCGCGCATGTGCCGTCCGACCCGCCCACCCACGCGTCGCTCGCCGCCGAAGGCCCCGGGTCGCCGCACCGGCTCGTCGCTCCGGCTGCGAGCGGGGCCGGAGCCCGGGAATGAGCAGGGGAGCGGCGGGCGTCACTGCCAGCTGATCGGCAGCCCGACCGAGCTCAGCCACGCGTCGACGTCGTGACCGTGGGCGGCGATGCCGTCGACCGCTTCGAACGCGCGCAGGACGGCCAGTTCGGCGTCGTCCGTGTCGAGCAGACCCGCGGCGACGGCGGCGAACAGTTCGTCGACATCTTCTACCGCGGTGCCACGGCCGGTGCGGACGAGAAGATCGAGGTAGTGGTCGCGCGAATGCCACACGTCACCGTCTCGCCAGTACTCGCCCACATCGACGTACCGATCCAGGTCGCGCTCGTGCCCGGGTCGGTAATGGAAGATCGTCACGCGCAGATGCCGGGACGGCAGCAGCCAGGACTCCACGTACCCGAACTCGTGGTGGTCCGCCGGCCGCGCCATGTACAGCCCCCACGGCTCGACCCGGTACACGTCGACCGGCCGCACATTGCCCTTGGGGTCGGTGTTGGTCTGCGCGGGAACATCGAAACGTTCCTCTTTGACGGGGTGAAGGTGCGGCGTCATGACCGCACGTTACCGTCCGCGCGGGAACGGGCGTTGCGCCTGGCGGGGAGCGGCGGGCTCGGCGGCGCGCCGCACGTGTCGGTGGGAGCAATTACCCTGGAAACATGGCGTTCGCAAGTGAGCATCCTGTAGTCGCCCATTCCGAGTTCCGTCCGGTGGGGGAGATCGAACGCACCGACGCCCCGTTCGAGGTCGTCAGCGAATACGAACCCGCCGGCGACCAGCCCGCCGCGATCGACGAACTCGAGCGCAGGCTGAAGGCGGGGGAGAAAGACGTCGTCCTGCTCGGTGCCACGGGTACCGGCAAGTCCGCTACCACCGCGTGGCTCATCGAGCGGCTGCAACGTCCCACCCTCGTGATGGCACCCAACAAGACTCTCGCCGCGCAGCTCGCCAACGAGCTGCGGGAGATGCTGCCCAACAATGCGGTCGAGTACTTCGTGTCGTACTACGACTACTACCAGCCCGAGGCGTACATCGCGCAGACCGACACCTACATCGAGAAGGACTCGTCGATCAACGACGACGTCGAGCGGTTGCGTCACTCGGCCAGTTCGTCGCTGCTCTCCCGCCGCGACGTCGTGGTGGTCGCCTCGGTGTCCTGCATCTACGGCCTCGGCACCCCGCAGTCCTACCTCGACCGCTCGATCCAGCTCGAGGTCGGCCTCGAAGTTCCGCGCGACGCCCTGCTCCGCCTGCTCGTCGACGTGCAGTACAACCGCAACGACCTCGCGTTCACCCGCGGCTCGTTCCGTGTGAAGGGCGACACCGTCGACATCATCCCTGCCTACGAGGAACTCGCGGTCCGCATCGAGTTCTTCGGCGACGAGATCGAGGCCCTGTACTACCTGCACCCGCTGACCGGCGACGTCGTCCGCAAGGTCGATTCGTTGCGGATCTTCCCCGCGACGCACTACGTGGCCGGACCCGAGCGGATGGAACGCGCGGTCAAGGACATCGAAGCCGAACTCGAGGAGCGTCTCGCCGATCTCGAGAATCGTGGCAAGCTTCTGGAGGCGCAGCGGCTGCGGATGCGCACGCAGTACGATCTCGAGATGATCCGGCAGGTCGGATTCTGCTCCGGCATCGAGAATTACTCGCGGCACATCGACGGCCGGCCCGCCGGCACCGCACCCGCGACGCTGATCGACTACTTCCCGGAAGACTTCCTCCTCGTCATCGACGAGTCCCACGTCACGGTGCCGCAGATCGGCGCGATGTACGAAGGCGACATGTCGCGCAAGCGCAACCTTGTCGAATTCGGTTTCCGCCTGCCCTCGGCCGTCGACAACCGGCCGCTCACCTGGGAGGAGTTCGCGTCTCGAATCGGCCAGACCGTCTACCTGTCGGCGACGCCCGGACCGTACGAACTCGGACGGACCGGCGGCGAATTCGTCGAACAGGTGATCCGCCCGACCGGCCTGGTGGACCCGAAGGTCGTCGTCAAGCCCACCAAGGGCCAGATCGACGACCTCATCCACGAGATCCGGGAGCGGGCCGAGCGCGACGAACGTGTGCTCGTCACGACGCTGACGAAGAAGATGGCCGAGGACCTCACCGACTACCTGCTCGAACTCGGTATCCGGGTGCGGTACCTGCACTCCGACATCGACACGTTGCGCCGCGTCGAACTGCTCCGGCAGTTGCGTCTGGGCGAGTACGACGTGCTCGTGGGCATCAACCTGCTCCGTGAGGGTCTCGACCTCCCCGAGGTGTCGCTGGTGGCGATCCTGGACGCCGACAAGGAGGGGTTCCTCCGCTCGAGCACGTCGCTGATTCAGACCATCGGGCGCGCGGCGCGCAACGTCTCCGGCGAAGTGCACATGTACGCCGACAAGATCACCGACTCGATGGCGCGCGCCATCGACGAGACGGACCGCCGGCGCGAGAAGCAGATCGCTTACAATAAGGAGCACGGCCTCGACCCGCAGCCGTTGCGCAAGAAGATCGCCAACATCATGGACCAGGTGTATCAGGAAGCTGAGGACACCGAAGCCATCGAGGTGGGCGGATCGGGCCGCAATGCCTCGCGCGGACGTCGCGCCCAGGGCGAGTCGGGACGCGCGACGAGTTCCGGTGTTGTCGAAGGTCGCGACACCACGACGATGCCGCGCGCCGAATTGGCCGACCTCGTGCAGCAACTCACCGACCAGATGATGCAGGCCGCACGCGATCTGCAGTTCGAGCTGGCGGGTCGGCTCCGCGACGAGATCGCCGATCTCAAGAAGGAATTGCGGGGGATGGACGCCGCCGGTCTGAAGTAGATCCGGATAACCGCTCCCGGCGGCCGCGAGGGTCCGGGACGCGTCCCTGTGGCGTGGGACCCAAATCCCCCATGCGCCCCGGTGTCCCGATACTGTCTACGCCAGCGCCGGGGGGAGGGTTCGCATTTCTTCCACCGGCACCATCGGCGGCACGCGCCGGTGACCGGAACACGATGGAGGAACGAATGAGCGCCTACCGGACCATTGTCGTCGGGACGGACGGTTCGGAATCGTCGTACAAGGCGGTGGAGAAGGCAGCTGCCCTCGCGGGAGACGCCGGCGCCAAGTTGGTGATCGCCTGTGCGTACTACCCGGCCGATCCCAAGGACACCGCACACGCCGCAGACGTGTTGCGCGACGAGGCCTACCAGGTCACCGGATCCGCACCGACCTACGAAATCCTCCGCACGGCACGGGAAAAGGCCACCGTGGCGGGCGCGAAGAACATCGTCGAACGGCCCGTCGTCGGTTCGCCCGTGGAATCCCTCCTCGCCCTCGTCGCAGAGGTCGAGGCGGATCTCATCGTGATCGGTAACCGCGGACTGAACACCCTCACCGGCAGGCTCCTCGGCTCGGTGCCGTCGGACGTGGCCCGGAAAGCGACCTCCGACGTGCTGGTCGTGCACACCGTCCGCTGACAGAGTTCCGCGAACGCGCGGGAGTCAGCAGTAGGTCTCGCGCGTGATCTCGACATAGTGCCGGGCGGCATCGTCGCCCGGCACCGTCGTATGCGTCGCCGCCGCGGCGTACGACGCGATCGGCCGCGCTGTCTCCAGGATGCGTTCCTCCGGCATTCCGGCTGCGAGCTGGTCGCACAGTCCGCGCGCGACCGCGAGCAGGGTCTCGTCCGGAACATCTGCGACCAGTCCCGCTTCGTCCAGCGTCTCCTTCATGCGTGTCGCGCGCGCGTCCAGTACCGGTGGCTCGGCCGCGGCCGTGGCGGTGGGTGTCTCCACCGCCTCGACGGGGTCGGCTGTGCCGGCCGAGCATGCGGCAGCCGCGAGCACTGCCGCGCCGGCGAGCAGAACCCGAGCCGCGGCGCCGATCGGCCACCGTCCCCGTCCCATCACCCTCACCTCACACCGTCGACGAACCGGACGTTTCTGTCGGCGGTGCCGTGGCGTACGGCACCGTGCACAGGACCGTACCTTCCCGGCATAACGGAATCGTTCCGATCCACGGCGTGCTGCTTCCACACCGCTACCTCGAGACGGCCCCCGCTCAACACCGGGCCTGGGCGGCGAGTCCGTCGAGCACCCGGGGGAGCGGGGTGGTGTGCAGCACGCCGAGTCTCTGGGTCGCCCGGGTCAGCGCGACATAGAGGTCGTTCATGCCGCGGGGAGATTCCGACACTATCTCGGACGGCTCCACCAGCAGGACGGCGTCGAACTCGAGGCCCTTGACGTCCTTGACGGCAGCGACCGTCACCGACGGTGAGGCGAGGTGCGCCCACTCCGCCACCAGGCGGGCAGGTACCAGAACCGCCGTCGTGCCCGGTCCCGACTCCTCGTCCAGTGCACTGCGCACCGCGTCGACCAAGCTGTCGGCCTCCACCGAACGTGCCCAGGGTTCGTAGCCGGATTCGCGCACCGACTCCGGCGGGAGTTGCTCGGGGTCGATCTCCGCGAGCACCGCGTGCGCGACCCGCATGATCTCTGCCGGTGTCCGGTAGTTGACGGTGAGTTCGGCCTTCTTCCACCGGTTCGCGACATACGGCTCGAGGACCCGCTGCCACGACGTGCTGCCCGCCGGATCACCGGTCTGGGCGGTGTCGCCCACGAGGGTCATCCACCGGTTCGGGATTCGGCGCATCAGCGCCCGCCACGCCATCTCCGACAGTTCCTGCGCTTCGTCGACGATCACGTGCCCGTAGGTCCAGGTCCGATCACCGGCAGCACGTTCCGCGGTGGTCTCGTGGTCCCGGTGGTCCTGGCGCTCCGCAAGCTGGGACGCGTCGATCAGGTCGTACGCCATGAGCAGTTCGGGGTCGAGGTCGTCCTCGAGATCCTGCGGTGCGGAACCGGTGAGGATGTCGAGTGCGCCTTGGGCATCGGCGATCTGCCTGCGCCACCTACGGGACGTGCGTTCTCGTTCCGCCGCGTCGTCGACCCCGAGCAGTTCGGCGATCTCGTCGAGCAACGGGGCATCGGCGGCGCTGAAACGTCCTGCACCGTCCGGGCGGTAGAGAGCCTCGATCTGGTCTTCCGAGAAGTGCGGAGCGGCCGAGGCAAGACGTTCCCGTGAGCCGAGCAGATCCGTGAGCACCTGCTGCGGGGTCAGTTCCGGCCACAAGGCGTCGATCGCGGAGACGATGTCCCGGTCCGCCCGCATCTCCGACCGGATGTCGTCGATGTCGTCGCGGCTGAGCAGGTTTCCGCCGTTGACCAGGTCGGTACCGATGATGGAGGCGAGCTGGTCTGCGAGCGCTTCGATGACCGCGGACACGAAAATCGGACGAGCCAGATTGTGTGGCCGACGCGACGAGCGCGCCCGGCCGCGTGCACGCGAGACAGATTTCCGGTCGAGCATGAGGCGGTAGGTGTCGAACGAGACGGGCACCGGGGAACTCGGGACTTCCTGCCGGTCCCGCACCGCCTTCTTGAGGATGTCGACCATGGCCGACGACCCCTTGAGTTCACCGGCCTCGCGGCTGTCGTCCAGCGTGGCCTTCACACCCGGATACAGGTCGCCGATGGTGGACAGCAGCACGCCCGTCTCACCGAGGGAGGGCAGCACCTGACCGATGTAGTCGAGGAAGGTGGAATTCGGGCCGATGATGAGCACGCCGCTCTTCGCGAGTTGCTTCCGGTACGTGTAGAGCAGGTATGCGGCGCGGTGCAGCGCCACCGCAGTCTTGCCCGTTCCCGGCCCGCCTTGCACCACGAGCACGCTTCGGTGCTCGGAGCGGATGATCGCGTCCTGCTGGGCCTGGATGGTGGCCACGATGTCGTGCATCTGCCCGGTGCGGGCGGCGTTGAGGGCCGCCAGCAGGGCGGACTCGCCGGCGACTCCGCCTGCAGCCGGGGTGTCGGAGTGCTCCTGCGCGGCGTCGAGATCGAGGTATTCGTCGTTCAGGGCGGTCACCGAACGTCCACGACTGCGGATGTGGCGACGCAGCACCACGCCGTCGGGTGTTGCCGGCGTGGCGAGATAGAAAGGCCGCGCCTGCGGTGCCCGCCAGTCGAGGAGAAGCGACTCGTAGTCGTTGTCTTCGTCCAGAATTCCGATGCGCCCGATGTATCGGCTGTCGAGGCCCCCGTCGTTGTCGACCTCGTCGTCCCGCACGTCGATCCGCCCGAAGCACAGGCCGTGTTCCGCGGCGTCGTACTTCGCGAGATCCTCGGTATACATCTGGGTGAACGACTCACGTTCGGAGCGTGCCTGCGGGGTGCCCCCCGACTCCCGGAGCACGCGGGTCAGCCTCGTCTTCGCGTAGTCGCGCAGGTCGTCGAGGTGCCGGTAGAGCATCGAGACGTAGGCCTGCTCAGGCTCGAGGTCTGGGTGGGACGCGCCATCGGCCGGCACATGAACTCCTCGGATAGGGACAGATCGAACGCGTGGGGGCGTCGACGGAAGTGCCCGAGAAGTCTAGTCGGATCGCCGGGGGCGTCGAGGAACACCCGGAGACAAAGCGCAGGCACGCGGATCCGGGTGGATCCACGTGCCTGCCGCGGAAGCCGATCACTCCGCTCGCTGTGCTCGTCTCGAGGCGGTCTTACCGCTTCTTCTCGAGCGCCTTACGATTCTTCTCGATGGTCTTTTCTGCCTGCTTGCGGGCCTTCTCGGCGCTGATCCGTGCCTTCTCAGCGGCCTTGAGCGCCTTGGCGTTGAGCACCGCCGAACGCTCGTCTGCAAGCTGTGCCCACTCGCTGCTGCGATCACGGGCGGTGTCCAGGAACTTGGTGCCGCGTACACGGGCGACCTCGGCGATCTCGGGGCCGCGTTCCTTCGCGACGTCGAGCAGTTCGGTGCCGCGCTCGCGTGCGGTGTCCGCGAACACGGGGCCGCGTTCCTTCGCGATGTCGATCAGGCCGGTGCCGCGCTCCCGTGCGCGTTCTGCGAGTACGGGGCCACGATCACGCGCAACCTCGAGGAAGTCGGTGCCGCGTTCCTTCGCCACCTCGGCGAGGACGGGACCACGTTCCTTGGCGACATCGAGCAGATGACCGCCGTGTTCGGCTGCGTCACCGGTCAGGGACTTCACGCGATCGGCGACGTTGCTGAAGGCCTCCGCAGTGCCGCGATCGGAGGAAGCCGCGAGGGGGAGAGCCGCTGCCACGGAAGCCTGGGCGTGCCGCGCCGCGCGGCGGCCTCGCCATCCGAGCGACGGTTTGCCTTCGGTGTCCACCGCGGCGATGAGGAGCCCGCCCAGCAGGCTGACACTCTTGATGAACTCGGTGCGCTGCTTGGAACGGGTTTCCGCATCCTGAGCGTTCCAGAAGTCGTGTCCGACGGCGGTGGTCGGTATGAGCGAACCTGCGAGGGCGAGTGCCGAGAGTCGAGGTGCCTTACCGAGCGCGAAGAGCGCGCCGGCACCGATCTGCACGGCGGCGTTGAGCTGGATCAGCGTCTCGGGGTTGCTCGGGAGCCGATCGGTGACCGAGGCGGGCAGGACATTCACCGCCTGATCCAACGCGGGCTGAGCCGCGTTCGCCCGCGGAGCGGGATTGCGGAGAGCGTCGACGCCCCCGGCAATGAAAATGGACGCGAGCATCGGCCTCGCGAGTCTCCGGACGATCATGTAATTCCTCCCGTTGTCGGGTGTGTTGCCACCGCAACCCGTGTACCCCCACCGCTGCCGGAATATGCCCGGGATCCCGGAGTGTCGCCCGGGATGTCCTTTTCCGCGCAGAAGTGGGGTTCGCATAGGACGGAACTTCTAGATAACCCGAATCGGCAGGGGTGCACACCCGCCGGCACAACCGGGCCGAGACCTGAGGGTCGTCGCGTCAATCGATGCGCGCGACCTCCGGGCGGGCGGTCACCGGGGCGGCCAGTTGCTGCTCGTCGCAGATCCGTTGCAGCTTCTCGAGCGTGGCGCTCAGGCCCGGGCCTCTCCGGGGGCCCGGAGTGAAGGACGCGGGCAGGTGCCGCATGCCCTGGATGACACCGATGGTGTCGTAATGCACCGTCCCTTCGGGATCGCACCGGAAGTCCGGCATGCGGTCGAGTACCGCGGTGAGCATCGACTTGAACACCGTTCGGGCTACGTTGGAGCCGATGCAGCGATGGATTCCGAGACCGAAACTGAAGTGCCGGTTCCCTTTCCGGTCCAGGACGATCTCGTCGGGATCGGGAAAGACCGTCGCGTCACGGTTCGCCATCGCCCACGACAGCCACAAGCGCTCACCTTCGCGCAACTCGGTGCCACCGACCTCGAAGTCGGCCGCGACGGTGCGCCCGTCGCCCGGTGCCGGCGTGAAGAAGCGCAGGAACTCTTCGGTGGCCGAATCGAGCAACTGTTCGCGGTCGCGGATGAGCACGTCACGCTGGTCGGGATTCGACGACAACCACTCGAGCGAGTGGGCGGTGAGCGCCGTCGTCGTGTCGAAACCGCCACCGATCAGCAGTCCGAGCATGCCCAGCAGTTCGAGGTCGGGCGCCGGCTCGCCGTCGATGCGCAACTCGACGAGCCCGTTGACGAGTCCCGGACGAGGGTTCGTCTTGATCTCGGCCAGATTCGACAGCAGGTCGATCCCCATCGCGCGGTGCATCTCGGCGACCCGCTCGGCGTCCGGCGAATTCTCCGGTGTGTAGACCGACGCGTGCACCGGTTCGCTGTACACGGACCATTTCTCGATCGGGATACCGAGCATGGCGAGGGTGAGGACGGCGGGCACGACGTTGGCCAGGTCGTCGACGAAGTCGATCCGTCCGGATTCGATCTTCTCGTCGAGTGCGGCGTGGGCTGCTTCGTCGATGAACGGTTCCCACCGTTTCACCGCGGCAGGGGACAGGTAAGGGTTGAGGACCTGCCGGTAGAGGCGATGCTCGGGGTCGTCCATCTCGAGAATGCCGCCGCGCACCATTGCCGCGCGACGTGCGGTGGGAATCGAGATCCCCTTGTATCCGCGCCGGGTGCCGTGAACGTCGTGGTCGTTCGACACGTCGGCACTGCGTGCGAGCTCGAAGACCTCGTCGCTCCCGCTGGCTACCCAGTGCCCGTCGTAGGTGTCGGTCCAGGCGAGGGGGCACCGGGCGTGAAGATCATGCGTGATCTCCTCGAACCGATGCCGGTATTCCGGGGTGTGCCGGTCGAAATGGGCCCGGGGGTGCTTACGGTCCCGGTCGACGGGTGCGTCATCGATGGTCACAGCTGTTCCTTCGCGGTACAGGGATACTCGGGCGGGATCGTCTTCACTCGGTGTTGTCGTCGTATGCGTCAGGCGCCGGATGCGGCGACGGCGCCGGGCTCGCCGCTGGAGTCCGGGCCACCGGCCGCGGCGCGTACCGCGCGGACGATGCCCTGGTAACCGGTGCAGCGGCACAGGTTGCCCGAGATCGCTTCCCGGATCTCGTCGTCGGACGGTGACGGGTTCTCTCGCAGGAATGCGGTTGCCGAGACGATGAATCCCGGTGTGCAGAAACCGCACTGGAGTCCGTGCTGGTCCCGGAAGGCTGCCTGGACGGAGGACAGTTCCCCGTCGGCGCCGGCGAGGCCCTCGATGGTCGTCAGTTCGGCTCCGTCGGCCTGGACCGCGAAGATCAGGCACGCGCGCACGGCCTCGCCGTCGAAGAGGACGGTGCACGCCCCGCACACCCCGTGCTCGCATCCCAGATGTGTGCCGGTCAGGCCGCACCGCTCGCGCAGGTAATCGGCCAGCGTCAAGCGCGGTGGTACGCGATCGTGGCGGGTCGCGCCGTTGATCCGGACACGGATATCGACGTCAGTCATCGAGTGCCTCCTTCACGGCGCGGTTCCACGCGCGAGCGACCATCGCGGACCCGACGCGGCGTCGGTACCCGGCCGTGCCGTGACCGTCCGACGGAACCGCGTCGAGATGTGCGGTCGCGTTGCGGCCGACCTCCTCGGCGGAGATCGTCGACGCCCCGCGCCCGAGCAGTTCCCTTTCGACCGTTCGCGCGCGGATCGGTGTCGGGCCCATTCCGAAGACCGTGACCGCGCACCGTTCGATCCGCTCGTCCGCATCCACGCGGAGCGCGACCGCAGCGCCCGCCACCGCGAAGTCGCCGCTGCGGCGGGTGAATTCTTCGATCGCAGAACCGCACCGGCCGCGCCACACCGGGAATGTCACTGCGGTCACCAGCTCGTCCGGTTCCATCGCCGTCGTCCACATCCCCTGGAAGAAGTCGGCGGCGGGGATCGTGCGCAACCCCCGGGGGGAGCGCGTTTCGATGTCGGCATCGAGGGTCAGGGCCACCGCCGGATACTCCGCTGCGGCATCTGCGTGCGCGAGGGAACCGCCTATCGTGCCGCGGTTGCGGATCTGGAAGTGCCCGATGAGCGGTGTCGCGCGGGCGAGCAGGGGAACGCTTCGGGCGATCGTCTCGGACCGGCCGACCATCGTGTGCGTGGTGGTGGCCCCGATCCGGACGGTGTCGGTGCCGGCCGTGATGTCCGCCAGATCGGTGAGTCGCCGGAGGTCGACGAGGTGGTCGAACACGGCGAGCCGCAGGACGAGCAGCGGCATCAGGCTCTGCCCGCCGGCGATGAACTTGGCCTCGTCACCGAGTTCGGCGAGCAGGTGAACCGCCTCGTCGGCCGTCTCCGGTGCGTGATAGTCGAACGCGGCGGGCTTCATTCGTCGTCCTTCGCGGCGGTGCGCGCGTCGTCGATCATCGTCAGAACGGCGGAGGGGGACAGCGGCAGCTGTTTCAGTTCGACTCCGAACGGAGCAAGCGCGTCCATCACCGCGTTGAGCACTGCGGGCGTCGCGCCGATCGCGCCGCCCTCGCCCACGCCCTTGAAGTTTCCGGGCCCCGGGCTCGGGGTGTCGATGTGCCCGATCTCGATCGCCGGAATCTCGGATGCCGTCGGCAGCAGGTAGTCCATGAAGGTGGTGGCGACGGGATTGCCGCTGTCGTCGTACGCGAGATGCTCGTACAGTGCGCCGCCGATTCCCTGGACGGTGCCGCCGCAGATCTGGCCCTCCACCACGCTCGGATTGATCATCTTGCCGCAGTCCTCGCTCACGATGTAGCGAAGCAGGGTCACCTTACCGGTCGCTACGTCCACCTCGCAGGTGCACACGTGGGTGGCGTTGGCCCAGATCATCATGTGTGGTGTCCGGTAGCGCCCGCTCGCTTCCAGACCCGGCGGGACACCCGGTGGCAGGGCCTCACCCTGGAAGTAGGCGATATCCGCGATCTCGGCCAGCGACAGTGTCTTGTCCGGTGCGTTCCGCGCCGACGCCGTGCTGTCGACGAAGTCGATCTCGTCGGGAGTCGTGTCCAACCGGTGCGCCGCGATCGCCACGATCCGTTCACGCAGGCCCGCGGCGGTCTCGGCAATCGCACCTGCCGTCATCGACCCGGACCTGCTGCCACCGGTGCCGGCCCCGAACGGCGTGACGGCGGTATCGCCCTGGACCGTCCGGACATCCGCCATCGCAACGCCGAGGGCATCTGCCGTCAACTGCACGACGGTCGTCTCGAGACTGTTGCCCGCGGAGCCACCGGCAACATAGACGTTCACCTTGCCGGTCGGCTCGATCCGGATGGTGGCGCCCTCGGTGCTGTGGAACGAGGTTCCGCCCGTGGTCGGCTCGACGTAGGTGCACGTACCGACGCCGAGGTACCGTCCCTCGGCGCGGGCGCGTTGCTGCTCTTCCCGGAAGTCCTCGTAGCCGAGCATCGCCACGGCCTGCTCGAGAGTGTCGAGGGGTGAGATGTGATCGAGCGGCATGCCGTGCGGGTTGAACGCGGGCAGGTCCTCGCGGCGGATCATGTTGCGACGTCGCAGTTCGACGGGATCGATGCCGATCCGGCGGGCGGCATGGTCGAGAAGCACTTCACGAGCGACGGATTCGAACTGCCAGGGACCACGGTAGGCCAGCCGGCCGACGGTATTGGAGTAGTGGAACTTCACGCTGAACGACGCGTCCGGGACCCGGTAGGGACCCGGGAACAGCATGCCCACCACGACTCCGGCGGTGAGAGGCGAAGGAGTGGGGTAGGCACCGACGTTCTGCACATGGTCCATTCCCGCCGCAAGGATCCGGCCCTCCGCGTCGAAGGCCATCCGCACGTCTGCGTGCTCGTGACGCGCCATACCCGACGACATCAAATTCTCTTGACGGTCCTCGATCCACTTGACCGCCGTGCCGAGCGTGCGTGCCGCGAGCTGGATGCAGATCTCCTCGCGCAGCGGCGCAACCTTGAGTCCGAAACCCCCTCCGGTGTCGCGCGCGATCACCCGGACCCGGTGTTCGTCGATGCCCAGCAGCCGGGCACAGAAGCCGCGCACCTCGTGGGGCGACTGGGTGGAGATCCACACCGTCATCTCGCCTGTCGAGGCCGACCACTCCGCCACCAGCCCGCGGGTTTCCATGGGAACGGGTAGGTAGGCCTGCTGAAAGATCTGCTGCTGCACGGTATGTGCGGCGGCCTCGAAGATCGGATCGAGATCCGATGCCGGACGTCCGGCCATCTCACCGGCGGAGTTGCCGGCGAACCCGGCGTGCACGAGATGCGGTGACGAATCCGCGGTGACGTAATCGAGTACCGGTTCGAGCGGTTCGTACTCGACTTCCACGAGTTCGACGGCGTCTTCTGCGACGTACCGGTCGACGGCAACGACCAGGGCCACCGGGTCTCCGACGAATCGCACCTCTTCTTCGGCGAGCGGTGGCCGAGGTACCGGCGGCATGCCGGGCATGTCGAGCGCGTAGGAGATCTGGTGCGCGACGGTGTTCAGTTCGGCGGCGGTGTATACAGCGAAGACGCCCTCGAGCTGCAGTGCCGCGGATGTATCGATCGCGCCTATTCGCGCGCGGGGCAACGGGCTTCGTACAAAGCAGGCGTGCACCATCCCGGGCCGTGTCACGTCGTCGACGAACGTGCCGGCGCCCGTGACCAGGCGGAGATCCTCGATGCGCGGAACCGAGGTGCCGACGACCCCGCGCGCGGCGGCGTCGTCGCGGACGGCCGGGGGAGTCTGCGTGCGGGTCACCGGAGTGCTCGTCGCAGAGGGCGGTTCGGTATGCGGGAAAACGACGGCGGAAGTGTCATGCGGCAGGTTCTCCGTTCACCTGGACAGTCCGTCAGGCGTCCGCTGAAGGCTTGTGCACCAACAGGTTCGAGAATGAAAGCGCAAACACGTGCGGGTTCGGCACGTGCGGAATGTCTAACATCGCCGACGGTGCGATGTCAACAAGATATGTCGTCGGCGATTATGCGGTTGCGATTTCGTGAGAATTGCATTTACGGCAGGTCAGGTCTCCGCGCGGTCCGGACGATGCAGTCGCGGCACGTCGGTAGTCGCGTCGTCCCGCGACAGGACCAGGTCGGTGACGCACTCGAAGTACGGGGCGGCGCTACCACGGCTCGTGGTGCGCTCGATCGACAGTCGTGCCGCGCGGCCGTGCAACCGGAGCGTCGCGATCTGGTTCCCGAACGTCGGCCCGGCGATCCGATCCCACTCCACGGGCGACCGGGGAACCGGCGTGACAAGCCGAAGCAACCCGCGTACCGACCGTTCCGCCAGGCGACTCCACGCCGCCCGGAACCCCGCCCGGACCGCGGCCGGAACCCGATTGTGGAGAGGTGAACACGTCAACTGATAGACCTGAGAGTCGGTCGGGAAGGTGAACCGCGCGCTCGCGGCGTAGGCGTGGTGGACATCGCCCGACAGCACACAGATCGTCGCCGGGGGGATGCCGGACGTATCGGTCAGGTCTCCGCGGGCGACTTCGCCGAAGAGTCGCGCGAGGCGGTCGAACGAGTCGTGGAACGCTGCCCAATGCTCGAGGTCGGCGCCGCGGCGCAGACTCTCCGCCCAGCGGGCGAACCGCGGTCCCCGCGCACCGAACGCCAACTGCTCGTCCCAGGCCTCCGCATCGTGCAACGCGCGGGGCAGCAGCCAGGGCAACGACGTTCCGACGAGGAGGTGGTCGTAGTCGCCCACCGTCTGGTCTTCGATCCAGTCGAACTCCGGATCGGAGACCATCTCGCGCCGTTCCGAGGTGAGGACCCGCCCGCAGCGCGAATCGATCACGAGAAGACGCACCGACCCGAAATCCCGGCGATACGACCACTGCACACCGCGCGCACCGTCGGCCTCCTCGTCGGCCTCGGACGCGAACTCGCGCAGCAGGGCGGTCGCGTCGCCGGTGGTCCCGCGGATCTTGGCGTACAACTCGTTCCGGCGCAGTTCCGCGGGCGAGAGGTTTCCGAGGTGCTGGTAGATCCAGTACGACATGAGCGCCCCGACGATCCGCTCCTCCCACCAGTTGCTCGCCTCGAATTCGGCGCGCCACGATTGCGAGGTGTTCCAGTCGTCGTGCACGTCGTGGTCGTCGAAGATCATCGAGGTCGGCACGGTCGACAGCAGCCACCGCACCTCCGGGTCCGACCACGCCTGGGCATAGAGCCAGGTGTATTCCTCGAAGTCCCGCACCTGGGCGCCGGGCGGCTCGTCCAGGTCGTGCCGCTCTCCGACGCGTTGCAGGATTTCGGGGGACAGTTCGTCGGCATAGACCTGGTCGCCCAGCAGCATCAACGCGTCGGGCCACAGGTCGCGCGGTTGCGTCCTCATACGCTGCGCGTAAACGGCGAGAGCGTCCGCGCCGAGCGACTCGTCGGGCCCGCCGTCGGTCTCGGCGCCGGTGGTGGCGACCCGGCACGAGCCGAACGCGAGATCGAACCGGGCGTCGTCGCTCAGGGACCGGATGACAGAGGCGTCGGCGTTCTCGAGTGGCCAGACGTCGGTGTCGTCGAGTCGCACCCGGTACGGCGTGGTGGAGCCCGGCTCCAGGCCGTCGATCACCACGAGGGCGTAATGGTGTCCCGCGACGGACCACGTCCGTTCGGAACGGCCGAGTATCTCGACGGTGCAGGGAGCAGATGTTTCCACCCACACCGTGGCGTCCGTGGAACCGACGTGCCTGAGGACGGGTCCGAGCAGAAGTGCCGCCATGGTTCACCGTGCCGGAGTTCGCAGGAGCGAGGCCTGATGCGACCGAATCGTACCGGGATCAGAAGGCCGATCCCGACGAAACGAGCCCCGGGAAGGGGAATCGGGGGGACGCTGTTGATGCCGGCAGTCTCCGCCGGCGGAACTTCGGAACGAGGGGAGTCCGGCGTGGACGACAGTCAGGATCCGAGTGGATGGGACAACCTCGACGAAGACGCGAAGCGGCAGGCGCAGGACAAAGCCGAGAAGGTCCGCAAGATGTACGAACCCGGGGTACGGCCCACCGAAACCGTGCCGGGTACCGACGGAATGGTCTCCGGTACCGCGTTCGCCGAGCCTGACGACGAACATCGCGGGGACGAATCGGAAGCGGACCGGCAGTAGAGCGGCCGGCTGTCCTGTCCGGCGTTCAGTCGTGCGCGCGGGGGCGTTGTGGCGATGCCATGGAAGTGCTTCCGAACGGCGCGCGGTAGGGGCAAGATGTGCGAATGCCCGCACACATCACCACCGCACCGCCGACAGTTCACACCGCCCTCCTCGGTCTGGGGGTCTACCGGCCTCGCCGCGTCGTTCCCAATTCGGAGATCGTCGAGCGCATCGACTCCACCGATGAATGGATCAGGACCCGCTCCGGCATCACCGCCCGCCACTGGGCCGAACCTGACGAAACGATCGTCTCGATGAGCACGGCCGCTGCCCGCGACGCGCTGTCCGCGGCGGGCATGGATGTCGATCAGATCGATGCCGTCGTACTGGCCACCTCGTCGCAGATGGTGCTGGGACCGTCCGCGGGGGCTGTCGTGGCCACCGAACTGGGCATGCAGAACACCGCCGCCTACGACGTCTCCGCGGGCTGCGCCGGGTTCTGCTACGCGCTCGGCAACGCGGCGAGTCTCGTCCGCGCCGGCCAGGCCCGCAACGTCCTTGTCATCGGCGTGGAGCGACTGTCCGACCTGCTCGACCCCACCGACCGCACGTGCGCGTTCATCTTCGCCGACGGCGCCGGGGCCGCAATCGTGGGCCCGGCCGACGAGGAAGGGATCGGGCCGGTCGCCTGGGGCTCGGACGGCAGCCAGACCGACGCCATCAAGCAGGACAAGGATTTCCAGCAGTATTTCGGCGAGGTCGACGCCGCGCTGGCCGGCGGTCCGACGCCGGTACGCCCGTACATCCGGATGAACGGCGCGGCCGTTTTCCGCTGGGCCGTGACGTTCCTCGAGACGGCGTGCAAAGACGCCCTGGCGAAATCCGGCGTCACGGTCGACGACCTCGATGCCTTCGTGCCGCACCAAGCCAACAGCCGCATCACCGATGCCCTGATCCGGACCTTGGGACTACCCGACACCGTGGCGGTCGCTCGCGACATCGCGGAAACGGGCAACACGAGCGCGGCCTCGATTCCGATGGCCATGGAAGAGTTGCTGCGATCCGGTGCGTCCAAGCCCGGTGACACGGCACTGCTGCTCGGGTTCGGGGCCGGGCTTTCGTACGCCGGGCAGGTCGTCCGAATGCCCGCGATCGTGTAACCGCGACCGGCGGGTGCCGGTCGCGGCACCCGTCATCGCGCGGTCGCGTCCACCGTCTCAGCGAGCATCGCGTGCGGGTAGTCGGCGGCGCGGTGCTGGAACGCGGTGATACTCGGATTCCGGATCACTCCGTCGCGAATCTCGATCGCTCGGGCGATGACCTGGTCGCCGGCCCAGGCGTCCGGGCCGGAGAGGACCGTCCGCACGTGGGGGAGCAGCGCTGCACTGATTTCCCACGTCGCGGAGTTCCACAGGTACGACGGACTGTGATCCACGGCGTAGTAGTGGATGTTGTTACCGACGACGAAGCTCGGCTCGGTGAACGAGGTGGGCCGCGCCCAGCTGAACCCCATGCCCGCATCGCACGACACGTCGACGATCAGGCTGCCGGGCGCGAATGCATCCAGGTCTTCTTCGCCGAGGAATGTGAGCGGTTCTGCGGTGTCCTGCAGGACGCAGTTGACCACGATGTCGTTCTCCGCGAGGTACGGCGCCAGCGGCACCCGTCCCTCGTCGGTGAGCACGAAGCTGCGATGCGGATCGGTGGCCTCGTGTTCGAACCGAACGATGCGCGCCGAGTGTATGGGCGATCCGACGGCGGCCACATCACGGTTGGTGAGCACCCGGACATCGTCGATGCCGTGTGCGTTCAAGGCGGTGACCGCGCCCCGGGCCGTTGCCCCGAACCCGATGACGACGGCGCGCAGACGACGGCCGTAGTCACCGGTGCACCCGATGATCTGCAGACCGTGGATCACCGAGCTGTAACCGGCAAGCTCGTTGTTCTTGTGGAACACGTGCAGCCCGAAGCTTCCGTCGCTGCGCCAGTGGTTCATCGCTTCGAAGGCGATCAGCGTCAGCCGCCGGTCGATGGCCTGCTGCGTCACCGCGGTGTCCTGGACGCAGTGCGGCCAGCCCCACACCGTCTGGCCCTCCCGGAACTCCGCGAGATCGCTCGCCTGAAGCTTGGGCAGAGCGATCACGTCGCAGTCGGCGATCAACTGCTCCCGGGAGCGGAATCCCGCGACGAAGGGCTCCAGATCGGCATCGGACACACCGAAGGGTGTGCCGTAGCCGGGCTCCAGATAGATGTGGGCACGCAAATCCTCGTCGATCCGGGAAAAGTGGTGCGGATGGATCGGCAGACGTCGCTCGTTTTTCTTCCGAGAGTGCGCCAGGACACCGAGATCAAGCATATGTAGTTGTGCTCCTGCGGGTTTGGTGATGAGGGAGAGTTGTGTCAGCGCTTCTTGACGTGCGCGACGATCTCGGGATCGGCCTGGGAGTTGGCGCCCGACTTCTTGTCGGCCCGCTTTTCCTTCAGCGACTTGCCGGACTTCTTGGACATGGAACTGCGAGGCGATTTGTCGGCCATGCTGCCACCCTCATTCGAGGACCTGAACGGTCCTGATGACCTGACAGTACGGGATCACCGGCCCGGAACCTCGCTCCGCCTCGAATCGGGTCGCCGAACGGCCGGCGTCGAGGCTCGGGCCGATGACCTGCTACGCAGTCCGTCACCAGCCGCGTTCGCGCCACTCGCCGAGGTGCGGACGCTCCGCGCCGAGCGTCGAGTCCTTGCCGTGCCCGGGGTAGAACACCGCGTCGTCGCCGAAGCGGTCGAAGATCTTCGATTCGACATCGTTCATCAGCGAGCGGAAGGCGTCCTCGTCCGGGGTCTTGCCGACGCCGCCGGGGAAGAGGGAGTCGCCGGTGAAGATGTGGTGCTTGCCGGTGCCCTGTTCGGTGAGAACCAGCGCGACCGACCCCGGTGTGTGCCCTGCGAGGTGAATCACCTCGAGATCCAGGTCACCCACCCGAATCGACTCTCCCTCGGTGAGAATCCGATCGGGTGCGACCGGCAGCGGTCCGGCGTCGAGTGCGTGCGCGGCGGTGGGGACACCCGTCTCGGCGGCGACCTTCTCGAGACCCTGCCAGTGATCCCAGTGCTGATGGGTCGTGACGATGAGTTCGAGGTGCGGGGCGTTGTCGCGCAGGAACTGCACCAGTGTGTCGGGTTCGTTTGCGGCATCGATGAATACGGATTTGCCGGTCGCGGTGTCGGTGACGAGGTAGGTGTTGTTGTTCATCGGGCCGACGGCGAGTTTGACGATCTCCGCGCCGGGGACTGCGCGTCGCTGGGCCGACCCTCCCGGGGTGACGTCGCCGGTGTAGGTGTCCTCGATGATCACGGTGTGCTGCGTCATACCCGCAAACCTACCGCCGCCATACCCGGGAGGGGACGAAGCGCGCCCGGCCTCTGTCGGTACCCGCGCCTACCATGGATCAAGGCCGAACCTCGGCCGTGTCTACAGGAAGGATATGGCGTGGCGGACCGCCTGATCGTGCGTGGAGCACGGGAACACAACCTGCGGGGAGTAGACCTGGACCTACCGCGCGACAGCCTCATCGTGTTCACCGGCCTGTCGGGATCGGGCAAGTCGAGCCTCGCGTTCGACACCATTTTCGCGGAGGGCCAGCGGCGCTACGTCGAATCGTTGTCGGCCTACGCCCGGCAGTTCCTCGGACAGATGGACAAGCCCGACGTCGACTTCATCGAGGGCTTGTCGCCGGCTGTGTCCATCGACCAGAAGTCCACCAACCGCAATCCTCGATCCACGGTCGGCACGATCACCGAGGTGTACGACTACCTGCGTCTGCTGTACGCCCGCGCGGGCACTCCGCACTGCCCGGTGTGTGGCGAGGAGATCTCCCGGCAGACGCCGCAACAGATCGTCGATCAGGTCCTCGACATGGAGGAAGGGGCGCGATTCCAGATCCTCGCGCCGGTCGTCCGCACCCGCAAGGGCGAGTTCGTGGACCTGTTCGAGCAGCTCACCGTGCAGGGTTACTCCCGCGTCCGGGTCGACGGCGTGGTGTATCCGCTGTCGGATCCGCCGAAGCTCAAGAAGCAGGAGAAGCACGACATCGAGGTCGTGGTCGACCGGTTGGCTGTGAAGCCGAGCGCCAAGCAGCGCCTGACCGATTCGGTCGAGACGGCGTTGCGCCTGGCGGAAGGCGTGGTCGTCCTCGACTTCGTGGACCGCGACGAGAATGCGCCGGATCGCGAGCGCCGGTTCTCCGAGTCGCTGGCGTGCCCCAACGGGCACCCCCTGGCGATCGACGATCTCGAGCCGCGCTCGTTCTCCTTCAACTCGCCCTACGGCGCGTGCCCCGAGTGCGCGGGCCTCGGTGTCCGGAAGGAAGTCGACGTCGATCTCGTCGTGCCCGACCCGGACGTCAGCCTGGCAGAAGGTGCGATCGCGCCCTGGTCGATGGGCCAGAGCGCGGAATACTTCACGCGCCTGCTGACCGGCTTGGCCGACGTCATGGGCTTCGACATCAACACTCCGTGGAAGAAACTGCCCGCGAAGGTTCGCAGGGCGGTCCTCGAGGGCAGCACCGACCAGGTGCACGTGCGGTACAAGAACCGGTACGGCCGCGTCCGTTCGTACTACGCCGAGTTCGAAGGTGTGATGCCGTTCCTGCATCGTCGCCTCGAGCAGACCGAGTCCGATCAGATGAAGGAACGCTACGACGGGTACATGCGGGAAATCCCTTGCCCCGCATGTAAAGGCGCCCGGTTGCGGCCCGAGATCCTCTCGGTCACCATCACCGCCGGCAACCACGACCGCAGGTCGATCGCAGAGGTGTGCGACCTGTCGATCGCCGAGTGCGCCGAGTTCCTCGACACGCTCACCCTGGGTAGCCGTGAGGCGGCCATCGCCGGCCAGGTGCTCAAGGAAGTGCAAGCGCGGCTCGGGTTCCTGCTCGACGTGGGCCTCGACTACCTCTCGCTCTCCCGCGCCGCCGCGACCCTCTCGGGCGGGGAAGCGCAGCGCATCCGGCTTGCCACCCAGATCGGCTCCGGCCTCGTCGGTGTCCTGTACGTGCTCGACGAACCGTCCATCGGCCTGCATCAGCGCGACAACCGGCGGCTCATCGACACCCTCACGCGGCTCCGCGATCTCGGGAACACGCTCATCGTCGTCGAGCACGACGAGGACACCGTCCGCGCGTCCGACTGGGTCGTGGACATCGGTCCGCGAGCGGGCGAACACGGTGGCCGGGTGGTGCACAGCGGCACCTACAAGGAGTTGCTCGACAACCCCGAGTCGCTGACCGGCGCGTACCTGTCCGGCCGTGAAGCCATCGAGATCCCGGCACTCCGTCGTCCCGTGGACCAGAAGCGGCAGATCACCGTGGTGGGAGCGCGCGAGAACAACTTGCACGACATCGACGTGTCGTTCCCGCTCGGTGTGCTCACCTGCGTCACCGGCGTATCCGGTTCGGGTAAATCCACGCTGGTCAACGACATTCTCGCGACGGTGATGGCGAACAAGCTCAACGGGGCGCGCCAGGTGCCCGGCCGGCACACCCGCATCAACGGTCTCGACCAGCTCGACAAGCTCGTGCGCGTCGACCAGTCTCCGATCGGTCGCACGCCGCGGTCCAACCCCGCGACCTACACCGGGGTGTTCGACAAGATCCGCACGCTGTTCGCGGCCACCACCGAGGCGAAGGTGCGCGGGTACCAGCCGGGGCGCTTCTCCTTCAACGTCAAGGGCGGACGCTGCGAGGCGTGTTCCGGTGACGGCACGCTGAAGATCGAGATGAACTTCCTGCCCGACGTCTATGTGCCGTGCGAGGTGTGCCACGGGGCGCGGTACAACCGCGAAACCCTCGAGGTGCACTACAAGGGCAAGACGATCGCCGAGGTTCTCGACATGTCGATCGAGGAGGCGGCCGAGTTCTTCCAGCCCGTCACCTCGATCCACCGCTATCTCAAGACACTCACCGAGGTGGGACTGGGATACGTGCGGCTGGGCCAGCCGGCCACCACGCTGTCCGGCGGCGAAGCCCAGCGCGTCAAGCTCGCGGCGGAACTGCAGAAGCGGTCGAACGGGCGCACCGCGTACATCCTCGACGAGCCGACCACCGGCCTGCACTTCGAGGACATCCGCAAACTGCTCGGCGTCATCAACGGGCTTGTCGACAAGGGCAACACCGTCATCGTCATCGAGCACAACCTCGACGTCATCAAGACGGCCGACTGGGTGATCGACATGGGACCCGAAGGCGGAGCCGGGGGCGGCACCGTCGTCGGACAGGGCACGCCCGAGGACATCGCCGAGGTGGAAGCGAGCTACACCGGGCGCTTCCTCGCCGAGGCGCTCGCGCCTGTACCGCCCGCGCCGAAGAAGGCTCCGGCCCGGAAGCGGGCGGCGAAGAAGAAGGTCGCGGCGAAATAGTCACGCAGGACACCCGGGAGCGGCGCCGAGCGCTGCGTCCCGGGTGTCGTGCTGTGCGGGTCGGATCAGTAGACGGGGCCGGTGTACTTCTCGCCGGGACCGAATCCGGGCTCGTCGGGAGTCGACGATGCCTCCCGGAACGCGCGCTGCAGTGCTTGCAGGCCCTCTCGGATCGGTCCGGCGTGCGGTCCGAGGTATTCCACGGAAGCCGTGACGAGGCCGGCCAGCGCAGTGATCACACGTCGTGCCTCGTCGAGATCGAGGTGGCTGCTCTGCTGGGGGTCGGCGTCGCCGAGGCCCAGCTTCTCGGCGGCCGAACTCATCAACATCACGGCAGCGCGGCTGATCACCTCGACAGCCGGGATCTCGGCGAGTTCGCGCACGTCGTCCGGCGCTACGTTCGGGTCCTGGGAATCGGGTGCCTCGGTCATGCATCGAGGATCCCACTGCGCCCGGGAGCGACGCAGTTCGGGTGGTCGCTCGCGGGGCGATTCGATGCCGACGTGCATCTTTGCTAGACTTGTCCCCACGACCGCCCATGCATACCAGCATGGGCAGCAAAGTGGAGTCCGACTCCCACCTCTGGCGGCACATAGATGCAGTTCAGTGGTCCGGTCTTCCCGGTGCTCGCACCGCGGATGCCGCATCCTCCGGGATGCTGGGGCGTATGTGCAGTGCAACTGCCGTTCGTCGACCGGTCGGTATCGGACCCCGCGTGGAGCCTCGGCACCACAGCGGGGTCTTTTCGTCGAGGAACTCGGGCCACCTGCTGCGGTGCGGTCACACCGACCCACCGTTCTACCTAGGAGGCCACATCAGCGCTGAGACCCGCATCAACGAACGCATCCGAGTTCCCGAGGTCCGTCTCGTCGGACCTGGCGGGGAACAGGTCGGCATCGTGCGTGTTGAAGATGCACTCCGCCTGGCCATCGAAGCCGATCTCGACCTTGTCGAGGTGGCGCCCGACGCTCGGCCGCCGGTCTGCAAGATCATGGATTACGGCAAGTTCAAGTACGAGAACGCGCAGAAGGCGCGCGAATCGCGCAAGAACCAGCAGATGACCGTGATCAAGGAGCAGAAGCTCCGGCCCAAGATCGACGATCACGACTACGAGACCAAGAAGCGCAACGTCGTTCGCTTCCTCGAGGCCGGGTCCAAGGTCAAGGTCACCATCATGTTCCGTGGCCGTGAGCAGTCGCGTCCCGAACTCGGGTACCGGTTGCTGCAGCGTCTGGGTGCGGATGTCGCCGAACTCGGCTTCATCGAAACCTCCGCGAAGCAGGACGGTCGCAACATGACCATGGTGCTGGCCCCGCACAAGGGCGCGAAGACCCGCGCGAAGGCGCAGGAAGCCGCCCATGCTGCACCGGTCAACACCGCGCAGCCCTCGAGCACCGCGCAGGCAACGCAGGCATCTGCCCCTGCGACCCCGCCGCCGGCGCCGCAGCAGGGCGACGCCCCAAGCAGCTAGCCGCTCGAACCAGCACACCCGGTGCTGCGTGCGAGCACCGATGTACACACCGACAAGAACTGAGGACTCCATGCCCAAGTCGAAGACCCACAGCGGCACCGCGAAGCGATTCAAGGTGTCCGGCAGCGGGAAGATCCTGCGCCAGAAGGCCGGGCGCCGCCACCTTCTCGAGCACAAGCCTTCGACCGTCACTCGCCGTCTCGACGGCGTGGCAGTGGTCGCGCCCGCGGACACCCCGCGGGTCAAGCGCCTGCTCGGCCTCTGAGCTTCCCCGACCGTTTCCCGCTCTCCGGGGACGAAACAATGTCGTCCCCCGAACTTTGACAGGACTTAACCAGTGGCACGCGTGAAGAGGGCCGTCAACGCCCAGAAGAAGCGCCGTTCGATTCTCGAGGCCTCGAAGGGCTACCGCGGGCAGCGCTCGCGTCTGTACCGCAAGGCCAAGGAGCAGCAGCTTCACTCGCTGACCTACGCCTACCGCGACCGTCGCGCCCGCAAGGGTGATTTCCGCAAGCTGTGGATCAGCCGTATCAACGCGGCGGCTCGCGCCAACGACATCACCTACAACCGCTTCATCCAGGGCCTCAAGGCCGCGGGTGTCGAGGTCGACCGCAAGATCCTCGCCGAGCTCGCCGTCTCCGACGCCGAGGCATTCGCCGGCCTGGTCGCGCTCGCCAAGGCTGCGCTGCCGGCCGACGTCAACGCTCCGGCTGCCTGAGCACGACGCTGAACGACGACACAACACAGGAACGGCCCGTGGATCCGCTCACCGAGCGCACCCCGCGGGTCGTTTCTGCTGTGAAACTCTTGCGGGCCGCGGAACGACGCAAAAACGGGCGGTTTCTCGCCGAGGGTGAGAACTCCGTCACCGAAGCGCTCGCGGCCGGTCACGTGCACGACCTGTTCGTCACCGAAGCCGCGGCCGAGCGCTACCGCGACTGCGTCGACGCCGCGCACCGCGCGGGGGTGCGCGTCGCCACCGTGACCGAGAAAGCCGCCGCCCGTCTGTCGGACACAGTGACCCCGCCGGGACTGGTGGCCGTCTGCGACACCCTCGACGTCCCTCTCGAGGCGGCACTGTCGCCGCGCCCCCGGCTCGTGGCGGTGCCCGTCGCGATGGCGGAGCCCGGCAACGCCGGCACCCTGATCCGTGTCGCGGACGCTGTCGGCGCCGACGCGGTGATCCTCGCCGGCGACTCGGTGGACCCACACAACGGAAAGTGTGTGCGTGCGTCGGCAGGCAGCATCTTCCACCTGCCGGTTGCGCGGGAGCGGGACACCCTGCGTGTTCTCGACGCCCTCTCCGGCGCAGGCGTGCAGATCCTCGCGACGGCCGCCGACGGCGAGGTCGAACTCGACGACGCCGACGAACTGCTGGCCCGTCCCACGGCGTGGCTGTTCGGAAACGAGGCCCACGGTCTCGATCCGGAGGTCGCCGCGCGGGCAGACCATCGGGTCCGTATCCCGATCCGGGGTCGTGCCGAGTCTCTCAACCTCGCTACCGCAGCGTCGATCTGCCTGTACGCCAGCTCCCGGGTGCAGCACCGGCCCCCGGTGCAGACTCGGGCCTCCGGACCCATCACATAGGATTTGTCGGTGCGCCGTCGACCATCCGGTCGCGGCGGCGCCCGCGAGAACATTTCGAACCATCGTTCGCCCGAAGAAGGAGTTGCACCGGTCGTGGCCAAGAATGAAGGCGGCACCCCGCCGGCAGTCGATCCGAGCGCCTTGACCGAGGAGGCCCTCGCTGCGGCCGAGAAGGCTGCGATCGAGGCGTTCGCGGCCGCTGCCGACCTCGACGCGCTCGCGCGGGCGAAGGTCGACCATCTCGGCGACAAGGCGCCCATCTCCCTCGCCAAGCGTGCGCTCGGCTCGCTGCCGGGCAAGGAGCGCGCAGACGCGGGCAAGCGGGTCAACGCCCACCGCACCGCCGCGCAGGCCGCATTCGACGCCCGCAAGGAAGAACTGCAGGCCGAGCGTGACGCGGCGGTCCTCGTCGCCGAGGCCGTCGACGTGACGCTGCCGGCGACTCGCCGCCCGCTCGGTGCCCGGCACCCGATCAGCATCATTTCCGACCAGGTCGCCGACGTGTTCGTCGCGATGGGATGGGAAATCGCCGAAGGGCCCGAGGTCGAAACCGAGCATTTCAACTTCGATGCCCTCAACTTCCTGCCCGACCACCCGGCCCGCACGATGCAGGACACCTTCCACATCGCACCGGAAGGGTCGCGTCAGGTGCTGCGCACCCACACCTCCCCGGTGCAGGTGCGCACGATGCTGCACCGCGACATCCCGATCTATGTGGTGTGCCCGGGCCGCACATTCCGTACCGACGAACTCGACGCCACGCACACCCCGGTGTTCTCCCAGGTGGAGGGCCTCGCGGTGGACAAGGGTCTGACCATGGGCCACCTGCGCGGCACGCTCGATGCGTTCGCGCGTGCCCTGTTCGGACCGGAGACGCGGACGCGGATGCGTCCGAACTACTTCCCGTTCACCGAGCCGTCCGCCGAGGTGGACGTCTGGTTCCCGAACAAGAAGGGCGGCGCGGGCTGGGTCGAGTGGGGCGGCTGCGGCATGGTGAACCCGAATGTGCTGCGGGCCTCGGGCATCGACCCCGACGTGTACACCGGATTCGCATTCGGCATGGGTCTCGAGCGCACGCTGCAGTTCCGCAACGGCATCCCCGACATGCGCGACATCGTCGAAGGCGACGTGCGCTTCACCCTGCCCTTCGGTGTGCAGGGCTGACGCCCGCCACCTCCATCCGTCCCCGAACGAACGAGAAAGCTGAACCCAAGTGCGAATAGCGCAGTCCTGGCTGACCGAGATCCTGCAGCGTGCCACCCCGGAGTGGAACGTCACGCCCGAGGAACTCGACGCGGGATTCGTCCGGGTCGGGCTCGAGGTCGAGGACATCGAAACCCTCGAACGCATCGACAACCTGGTCGTCGGACGGGTCGCCGAGATCACCGAACTCGAGGGGTTCAAGAAGCCCATCCGGTTCTGCAAGGTCGAGGTGGGCGAAGACGAGCCCCGCGGCATCGTGTGCGGTGCCCGCAACTTCGCCGAAGGTGACCTCGTGGTCGCCGCACTCCCCGGCGCGGTGCTTCCCGGCGGGTTCGCCATCGCGAGCCGCAAGACCTACGGGCAGGTCTCCGACGGGATGATCTGCTCGGTGAGCGAACTGGGTATCGGCACCGACCACTCGGGCATTCTGGTGCTCGAACCGGGAAGTGCCGAGCCGGGCGCGGATGCGAACGAATTGCTCGGGCTCGGCGACACGGTCGTCGAACTGAACATCACCCCGGACCGCGGTTACTGCTTCTCCGCCCGCGGACTGGCCCGCGAACTCGCCTGCGGCTTCGACCTCGAATTCGTCGACCCAGCTCAGGTCACCCCGCTGCCCGCCGACGGTGGCGAGGCCTACCCGATCCGGCTCGAGCCGGAGACCGACGCCACCCGGTTCGCGGCACGCCGGGTAACGGGCATCGACCCGAACGCAGTGTCCCCGTGGTGGCTGCAACGGCGCCTGCACACCGCCGGTGTGCGCCCGATCTCCCCGGCCGTCGATGTCACGAACTATGTGATGCTCGAACTCGGCCAGCCGCTGCACGCGTTCGACGCGGCCACCCTGCAGGGCGATATCGTCGTGCGCCGAGCTCGGGCGGGGGAGAAGCTGACCACCCTCGACGGTGTCGAGCGCGACCTCGATCCCGAGGACGTCGTGATCTGTGACGACTCCGGCGTCATCTCCCTCGCCGGCATCATGGGCGGCGCCACCACCGAAGTCGGGGACGCGACCACCGACATCCTGCTCGAAGCGGCGACCTGGGATCCGCTCGCCGTGTTCCGCGGCAACCGGCGTCACAAGCTCAGCAGTGAAGCCGGGAAGCGTTTCGAGCGCACCGTCGACCCCGCCGTCGCCCGCGCCGCACTCGATCGCGCGGCAGCGCTGCTCGTCGAGATCGCCGGCGGCACCGTCGAGCCCACCCTCACCGACATCGTCGTTCCGACCGAACCCGTGTCGATCCGGATGGACATCGACCTTCCGGACCGCATCGCCGGGGTCACCTACCCCAATGGCACCGCCGCCCGTCGCCTGACCCAGATCGGGTGTGCCGTGGAGGTCGGTGTCGGCGAGGACGGTCACGGTCAGCTCGTGGTGACGCCGCCGTCGTGGCGCCCCGACCTGCGTCAGCCCGCAGATCTCGTCGAGGAAGTGCTTCGCCTCGAGGGGCTCGAACAGATCCCGTCGGTGCTCCCGGCCGCTCCCGCAGGACGGGGACTGACGCCGAGTCAGAAGCGTCGCCGCGCCGTCGGCAAGGCGCTCGCCTACGACGGTTACGTCGAGGTACTCGCCCCGGTGTTCCTGCCCACCGGCGTGTTCGACACCTGGGGACTCGACGCCGACGATCCGCGCCGCGTCACCACCAAGGTGCTCAACCCGCTCGAATCGGACCGCCCGGAACTGGCCACCACGCTGCTGCCCGGCCTCCTCGAGGTGCTCGCGCGCAATGTCTCGCGTGGCCAGCGCGACCTGGCGCTGTTCTCCATCGCCCAGGTGGTGCAGCCGGGTCCCGACACGGTGGCGGTCGCGCCGTTGCCGGTCGACCGGCGTCCCAGCGACGACGAGATCGCAACCCTCGAGCAGTCGCTCCCGGCGCAGCCCGTGCACGTCGGCGGTGCGCTCGCGGGAATGCGTGAGCCCGCGGGACCGTGGGGACCGGGACGCGCGGCAGAGGCGTCCGACGCCTTCGCGGCCGCCGAGACCATTGCCAGGGCCGCGGGTGTGCAGCTGGAACGGCGTGCGGCGCAATATCTTCCGTGGCATCCGGGTCGTTGCGCCGAGTTGCTCGTCGACGGGGTGGTCGTCGGCCACGCCGGTGAGTTGCATCCGGCCGTCGTCGAACGGGCGGGCCTTCCGGCGCGCACGTGTGCTTTCGAGCTCGATCTCGACGCCCTCCCGATCTCCGAGTCGCTGCCCGCTCCGGTGGTCTCGCCGTTCCCGGCGGTGCTGCAGGATGTCGCGGTGGTGGTCGACGCGGAGGTGCCGGCGGCGTCGGTCGAGTCCGCGCTGCGCGCGGGTGGCGGCGAACTGCTCGAAGACATCAGGCTGTTCGACGTGTTCGAAGGCGCGCAGGTGGGTGAGAACCGCAAGTCGCTCGCGTTCGCGTTGCGTTTCCGGGCGCCCGATCGCACGCTCACCGAGGACGAGGCGAGCGCTGCCCGTGACGCTGCGGTCGCTGCGGCTGCTGCCTCCGTGGGTGCCGAGATGCGTCGCTGACGTTGTCCTCGGCGGGGGCGCGCCGGGTCACGGCTCGGCGCCCCCGCTCTCGGTCCGTCCGACGTAACCTGGATGTATGAGTAGCGACGAACGGAACCACGGCCGGATACCGGAGCCCGAGACGCCGGACGAGCCTGCGCCCGACGTCACACCGGCCGAACCCGCGACTCCCACGGTGCCCGACGTGCCGCCGTCGCCGGACATCCCGGACGTGCCGCCCGCCGAGCCCGAACCGGCCACCGATCCCGGCCCCGTCGGTTCGGGGACGCGGGCGCCGACGATCGAGGAGATCACCGGGTACACCCGCGACGGCGTGCCCACGCTGGACTCGGTGCGAGAGAAGATCGAGCACCGTTCGGCGACAGCGATCGGCGCAGAGGAACTGGCGAGGGAAAGCGTGTCCGGGCGCACCCTCGACGACGAGTACGAGGCGCGGCAGGCAGCCGCGGCCGACAAGCTCGCGGAGATCCGGCGGTCGTTGCGTTCGGAATGACCCGGAACTGGGTGTGACCCAGAGCCGGATGAAATAGTTTGCATCATCGTGCATAATCAATCGTATGGGTAATTCACCGGTATTCACGGCGACGCCGCAGGCGCCGCTCCGGGTGGCCGTCGCGGGAGCGAGCGGTTACGCGGGCGGCGAGATCCTGCGCCTCCTTCTCGGCCATCCCGCGTACCAGGACGGATCACTCGTCATCGGTGCACTCACCGCCGGGAGCAACGCCGGAGCCACCCTCCGCGAATTCCATTCGCATCTGCTGCCGCTCGCCGACCGGGTTCTCGCACCCACCGACCTCGACAGCCTCGCCGGGCACGACGTCGTCTTCCTCGGCCTGCCGCACGGCCACTCCGCGGTCATCGCCGAGCAACTGCCCGAGACCACCGTCGTCATCGACTGCGGCGCCGACTTCCGGCTGACCTCCTCCGACGACTGGACGCGCTGGTACGGCACCGACCACGCGGGCACCTGGCCGTACGGCATGCCGGAACTGCCCGGCGCGCGCGACAAGCTCATCGGCGCGACCCGCATCGCCGTACCCGGCTGCTATCCCACCTCCGCGTCGCTCGCTCTCGCTCCGGCGGTCGCAGCCGGCATCGTGGAACCGTCCGTGCAGATCGTCGCGGTGTCCGGTGCCTCCGGCGCGGGCAAGTCGCCGAGAGTCGACCTGCTCGGCTCCGAAGTGATGGGATCGGTGCGGGCCTACGGCATCGGCGGCGCCCACCGCCATACCCCCGAGATCAAGCAGAATCTCTCGGTGCTCGCCGGCACCGACGTCTCCGTCTCGTTCACCCCCGTTCTCGCACCCATGCCCCGGGGCATCCTCGCCACCTGCACGGCGCCGACCACGGCTACCGCCGAGGAAGCGCGCGCCGTCTACGAAAAGGCCTACGGGGACGAAACATTCGTGCACCTGCTACCGGAAGGGGTGCTGCCCGCCACCGGCTCGGTGATCGGGTCCAACGCCGTTCAGCTCGCCGTCACCGTCGACCCCGACGCGGGCCTGTTGATCGTGATCGCCGCGCTCGACAACCTGACCAAGGGCACCGCCGGAGCTGCGGTCCAGTCCATGAACCTGGCGCTCGGGCTGCCCGAGGCCGCCGGCCTGTCCACCGTAGGAGTGGCGCCGTGACCGATCTGACCGACAGCACCACCACGGAGGACAGCGTGGACGCCGCGTACGCACACGCCGAGGAGATCGCCGGAGGACGGCTCATCCGCACCCAGGGCGTGACCGCCCCGGCAGGGTTCCGCGCCGCCGGCATCCGGGCCGGGATCAAAGCCAACGGCAACGCCGATCTCGCCCTCGTCCTCAACGAGGGACCCGAGCTCGCCGCGGCAGGCGTCTTCACCACCAACAAGGTCAAAGCCGCTCCCGTCCTGTGGTCCCAGCAGGTCCTCACCACCGGCGCATTGCGCGCGGTGATCCTCAATTCCGGCGGTGCCAACGCATGCACCGGACCCGGCGGATTCCAGGACACCCACACCACGGCCGAAACGCTGGCCGACGCACTGAGCAACTGGGGCACCGAGACCGGCGCGGGTGAGATCGCCGTGTGCTCGACCGGGCTCATCGGCGACCGGCTGCCCATGGACAAGGTCCTCACCGGCGTGCAGGAGATCGTCCACGAACTCGCCGGAGGAATCTCCGGCGGCACCGACGCCGCCCACGCGATCATGACGACCGACACCGTCCCGAAGCAGGCGGCGCTCCACCACGCGGCGAACTGGAACGTCGGCGGCATGGCCAAAGGCGCGGGCATGCTCGCCCCGGCGCTCGCCACCATGCTCTGCGTGCTCACGACCGATGCCGTCGCCACCCCGGAACAACTCGACGCGGCGCTGCGCCACGCCAGCCGGAAGACGTTCGACCGACTCGACATCGACGGTGCGACCTCCACCAACGACACCGTCTTGCTGCTCGCCTCCGGCGCCAGCGGGGTCAGCCCCACACAGGACGAACTCGACGCCGCGGTCCTCGCCGTCTGCGACAGTCTCGCCGACCAGATGATGGCCGACGCGGAAGGTGTCACCAAACGCGTCACCGTCACCGTGCGCGGTGCCGCGAGCGAAGACGACGCGCTCATCGGCGCCCGGACCGTCGCCCGCGACAGCCTCGTGAAAACCGCGCTGTTCGGCTCCGACCCCAACTGGGGACGGGTGCTCGCCGCCATCGGGATCGCCCCGATCGAACTCGACCCGAACACGATCACCGTCACGTTCAACGGGCAGCCCGTGTGCATCGGCGGCGTCGGCGCCCCCGGCGCCCGCGAGGTGGACCTGTCCGGTATCGATATCGCGCTCGACATCGATCTCGGGCTCGGCGACGCCGAGGTGTCGATCCGCACCACCGACCTGTCGCACGCGTACGTCGAAGAGAACTCGGCTTACTCGTCGTGACCGCGCACGTGACCGGAGCCGACATGGCCGCAGACCTCATCGCGAACCTGTCCGCACAGCAGAAAGCATTCGTCCTCGCCGAAGCGTTGCCGTGGCTGCAGAAGTTCCGCGACAAGATCGTCGTGGTGAAGTACGGCGGCAACGCCATGATCGACGACGACCTCAAAACGGCGTTCGCGGCCGACATGGCGTTCCTGCGCACCGTCGGCATCCACCCCGTCGTGGTGCACGGTGGCGGACCCCAGATCAACGCCATGCTGCGGCGTCTCGGGCTGGAAGGCGAATTCCGCGGCGGATTCCGCGTCACCACCCCCGAGGTGATGGACATCGTGCGGATGGTGCTCTTCGGCCAGGTCGGCCGCGAACTCGTCGGCCTCATCAACGCCCACGGCCCCTACGCCGTGGGGATCTCGGGCGAAGACGCGCGGCTGTTCACCGCAACCCGTCGCACCGTCGTCGTGGAGGGCACGGACACCGACATCGGACTCGTCGGTGACGTCACCACCGTCGACCCCGCCGCCGTCCTCGACCTGATCGCCGCCGGTCGCATCCCCGTGGTGTCGACCGTCGCGCCCGACATCCAGGGCGTCGTCCACAACATCAACGCCGACACGGCCGCCGCCGCGCTCGCCGAGGCGCTCGGCGCCGAGAAACTGGTGGTACTCACCGACGTCGAAGGGCTCTACACGAACTGGCCCGACCGCTCGTCGCTGACCTCGTCCATCGACGTGGACACGCTCGCCGAACTGCTGCCTTCCCTCGACTCCGGCATGGTCCCCAAGATGGAGGCGTGCCTGCGCGCCGTCCAGGGCGGGGTACCGACCGCTCACGTGATCGACGGCCGCCAGGCGCATTCGGTGCTGCTCGAACTGTTCACCGAGGAAGGCATCGGCACCATGGTCACCCCTGCCCAGGGCACCGGCACGCACAGCCCGACGGTGCTCCCCGTCACGGAAGGAAACGCATGACCGGCACGTCCGAGCTACAGCAACGCTGGGCAGGCTCGCTCATGAACAACTACGGCGTCCCCAAGCTGGCGCTCGTCGCCGGCGACGGCGCGGTCGTCACCGACGCCGACGGCATGCAGTACCTGGATCTGCTCGGGGGCATCGCGGTCAACAGTCTCGGCCACCGGCATCCCGCGATCCTCGAGGCCGTCACAGCTCAGCTCGGGCAGCTCGGCCACGTGTCCAACCTCTATGCCTCCGCACCGGTGGTGGAACTCGCCGAACAACTCCTCGGGCACTTCGGACACCCGGGGCGCGCCTTCTTCTGCAACTCCGGCACCGAAGCCAACGAAGCGGCCTTCAAGATCGCCCGCCTCACCGGCCGGCCGAAGATCATCGCCTGTGAGAAGGCGTTCCACGGCCGCACCATGGGTGCCCTCGCGCTGACCGGTCAGCCCGACAAGCGGGCACCGTTCGAGCCGATGCCCCCCGGCGTCGAGTTCGTTCCCTACGGCGACATCGCCGCGCTCGACGCCGCGGTGGACGACAACACCGCCGCCGTGTTCCTCGAACCCATCATGGGGGAGTCCGGGGTCGTCGTGCCGCCGGAGGGCTACCTCGCGGAAGCCCGCCGCATCACCCGTGAGCGCGGCGCGCTGCTCGTGCTCGACGAAGTCCAGACCGGCATCGCCCGCACCGGCACCTTCTTCGCCCACCAGGCAGCCGGAGTCGTGCCCGACGTGATGACCCTCGCCAAGGGTCTCGGCGGCGGTCTGCCCATCGGTGCGGTCCTCGCGACCGGGCCGGCCGCGGACCTCTTCCAGCCGGGCAAGCACGGAACCACGTTCGGTGGGAACCCGGTGTGCGCCGCGGCGGCCCTCGCCGTCCTCCGCACCATCGACGAGCAGAACCTGCTCGACCACGTCAACGCCGTCGGCAAGACGCTGAGCACCGGCATCGAGTCCCTCGGACACCCCCTCGTGTCGCACGTGCGGGGCTCCGGCCTGCTTCTCGGTGTGGTCCTCACCGACACGAAGTCCGCAGCGGTCGAAGCCGCCGCGCGCGAGGCCGGGTTCCTCGTCAACGCCCCGGCGCCCGACGTCATCCGGCTCGCGCCGCCGCTCATCCTCACCGAGCGCCAGGCCGAAAGCTTCGTCGCGGCGCTACCCGCCATCCTCGACAACGCAGACCGGGAAGGGAACTGAAGCACCGTGCTGAGACATCTTCTGCGTGACGACGACCTGACTCCCGCCGAACAGAACGAAATCCTCGATCTGGCAGCGGAACTCAAGAAAGCCCCGCTGTCGCGGCGTCCGCTCGAGGGCCCCTACAGCGTGGCGGTGTTGTTCGACAAGCCCTCCACCCGCACCCGGTTCTCGTTCGACGCGGGCATCGCCCAGCTCGGCGGTCACGCGATCGTCGTGGACGCCGGCTCCACGCAGATCGGCAAAGGCGAAACGCTCGAGGACACCGCGCGCGTCTTCTCCCGGTTCGCCGAAGCGGTCGTGTGGCGCACCTTCGGGCAGGACCGCATCGAGACCCTCGCGGCGCACTCCACCGTGCCCGTGGTCAACGCGCTGACCGACACCTTCCACCCGTGTCAGGTGCTCGCCGACCTCCAGACCATCCGCGAACACAAGGGCCGCACCCACGGGCTGAAACTCACCTACTTCGGTGACGGCGCGAACAACATGGCCAACTCGCTGATGCTGGGAGGCGTCACCGCCGGCCTCCACGTCACCATCGCGTCCCCGACGGGCTTCACCCCCGACCCGGAAGTGGTCGCCGCAGCCCGCGCGCGGGCAGAGGAGACCGGCGGCAGCGTCACCGTCACCGACGATCCCCATGCAGCGGCGACCGGCGCCGACGTCCTCGTCACCGACACCTGGGTGTCGATGGGGCAGGAAGTCGACGGCAAGGACCGCGAGGCCCCCTTCCGGCCGTACCAGCTCGACGACACGCTGCTGGCACTGTCCGATCCCGCGTCGATCGTGCTGCACTGCCTGCCCGCCTACCGCGGAAAGGAGATCACGGAAGAGGTCATCGACGGACCCCGCTCCGTCGTCTGGGACGAGGCCGAGAACCGGCTCCACGCACAGAAGGCCCTGCTCGTGTGGCTGCTCGAGCAGCGCAGGAGCTGAACGTGAACACCGCGGAGGGAGCCGTCGAACGGGCCGGCAGCGCCGCCCCGACTCGGGCCGCGCGGCAGGCGCGTATCACCGCGCTCCTGGCAACCCGCGCGGTGCGCAGCCACACCGAACTCGCGGCACTCCTCGCGGCCGAAGGCATCGAGGTCTCCACCGCCACCCTCTCCCGTGACCTCGAAGAACTCGGTGCCGTCAAGCTGCGCGGCGCAGACGGGGGAGCGGGCGTGTACATCGTGCCCGAGGACGGCAGCCCCGTCCGCGGAGTGTCCGGCGGCACGGATCGACTCTCCCGGCTACTCGGTGAACTGCTCGTCTCCACCGACGCCAGCGGCAACATCGCGGTCCTCCGGACGCCACCGGGGGCAGCGCACTATCTGGCCAGCGCACTCGATCGGGCATCATTACCGGAGGTGGTCGGCACGATCGCCGGGGACGACACCATTGCGGTGATCGCCCGGGAACCGATGACAGGGGCCCAACTGGCCGCCCTGTTCGAATCACTGGCCTGAACCATCACGTCGAGAGACGTACACGAAAGAAAAGAAGGAGCACAAGACAATGGCCGATCGCGTCGTACTCGCCTACTCGGGCGGGCTGGACACCTCCGTTGCCATCAGCTGGATCGGCAAGGAGACCGGCAAGGAGGTCGTCGCCGTCGCCATAGATCTCGGTCAGGGCGGCGAGGACATGGAAGTGGTGCGTCAGCGTGCGCTCGACTGCGGTGCCGTCGAGTCCGTCGTCGTCGACGCCAAGGACGAGTTCGCCGACGAGTACTGCCTGCCCACCGTGCAGGCGAACGCGCTCTACATGGACCGCTACCCGCTGGTCTCCGCGATCAGCCGCCCGCTGATCGTGAAGCACATCGTGAAGGCGGCCCGGGAGTACGGCGGCACCATCGTCTCGCACGGCTGCACCGGCAAGGGCAACGACCAGGTGCGCTTCGAGGTCGGCTTCGGCGCCCTCGCTCCCGACCTGCAGGTCATCGCACCCGTGCGCGACTACGCCTGGACCCGCGAGAAGGCCATCGCCTTCGCCGCCGAGCACAACCTGCCGATCAACGTCACCAAGAAGTCCCCGTTCTCCATCGACCAGAACGTGTGGGGACGTGCCGTCGAGACCGGCTTCCTCGAGGACCTGTGGAACGCCCCCACCAAGGACGTCTACGACTACACCGAGGACCCCACCCTCAACTGGCAGGCCCCCGACGAGCTCATCGTCTCCTTCGAAGCGGGCCGTCCCGTCGCGATCGACGGCAAGCCCGTGTCCGTGCTCGAGGCGATCCAGGAACTCAACAAGCGCGCCGGCGCACAGGGTGTCGGCCGGCTCGACATGGTCGAGGACCGCCTCGTCGGCATCAAGAGCCGCGAGATCTACGAGGCGCCCGGCGCGATCGCGCTGATCACCGCGCACCAGGAACTCGAGCACGTCACCCTCGAGCGTGAGCTCGGCCGCTACAAGCGCCGTGTCGAAGAGCGGTGGAGCGAGCTGGTCTACGACGGCCTCTGGTACTCCCCGCTCAAGTACGCGCTCGACGCGTTCATCCAGAACACGCAGGAACGCGTCACCGGCGACATCCGGATGGCCATGCACGGCGGGCACATCACCGTCAACGGACGCCGCAGCCCCGAATCGCTGTACGACTTCAACCTCGCCACCTATGACGAGGGCGACAGCTTCGATCAGTCCAACGCCAAGGGCTTCGTCCAGATCCACGGCCTGTCGTCGAAGGTCGCCGCGAAGCGCGATCTGGGCCTGTAGTCATGGCCACCCACGGCACCAACGAAGGTGCGCTGTGGGGCGGCCGGTTCGAATCCGGACCGGCCGCCGCCATGGCGGCATTGAGCAAGTCGACCCACTTCGACTGGGTGCTTGCGCCCTACGACGTGCGGGCGTCCCAGGCGCACGCCAAGATCCTGCATCGGGCCGGGCTACTGAGTGACGACGACCTCGCGACCATGCTCGACGGGCTCGAGGGCCTCGCCGCCGATGTCGCATCGGGCGCGTTCGTCCCGTCGGATTCCGACGAGGACGTGCACGGCGCACTCGAGCGCGGTCTCATCGAGCGGGTCGGCCCCGAGGTGGGCGGACGTCTGCGCGCCGGGCGCTCCCGCAACGATCAGGTCGCGACGCTGTTCCGCATGTGGTTGCGCGACAGCGCGCGGCGTATCGGCGACGGTGTGCTCGATGTCGTCGAGGCCATCGCAGGCCAGGCCGCCGCGCACCCCGACGCCGTGATGCCGGGGAAGACCCACCTGCAGGCGGCGCAGCCGGTGTTGCTCGCGCACCATCTGCTCGCGCACGCGCATCCCTTGCTGCGTGATGTCGATCGTCTGCGTGACTTCGACCGGCGCACGGCTGTCTCGCCGTACGGGTCGGGCGCGCTCGCGGGCTCGTCCCTCGGGCTCGACCCCGAGGCAATCGCCGCCGATCTGGGATTCGACGCTGCCGCCGACAATTCCATCGACGCGACCAGTGCGCGCGACTTCGCCGCAGAAGCGGCGTTCGTCTTCGCTCAGATCGCGGTCGACCTCTCGCGGATGGCGGAGGAGGTGATCCTGTGGAGCACACCGGAGTTCGGGTACATCACCCTCGCCGACGCGTGGTCCACCGGATCGTCGATCATGCCGCAGAAGAAGAATCCCGACGTCTCCGAACTGACCCGCGGCAAGGCGGGCAGGCTCATCGGAAACCTCACGGGCCTGCTCGCGACGCTCAAGGCACAGCCGCTGGCCTACAACCGGGACCTCCAGGAAGACAAGGAACCGGTCTTCGATTCGGTCGCCCAGCTCGAGCTTCTGCTTCCGGCGATCACCGGGCTCGTGTCGACGCTGACGTTCCACACCGAACGGATGGCCGAACTCGCGCCCGCCGGATTCACCTTGGCGACCGACATCGCCGAGTGGATGGTGCGCCAGGGCGTCCCGTTCCGCGTGGCCCACGAAGCTGCCGGCGCCTGCGTCCGGGCAGCGGAGACGCGCGGGGTGGGGCTCGAAGACCTCACCGACGCCGAACTCGCGGCAGTCGATCCCGCACTCACCCCTCAGGTGCGTGAAGTTCTCACGGTCGAGGGCTCCATCGCGTCGCGGAACGCTCGCGGCGGCACCGCGGGAGTCCGCGTTGCCGAGCAACTCGGCAGGGTGCGCGAGACCGCGGCGGCGCTGCGGGCCTGGGTGCGGGCCTGACGCCCCTCGCGTAGGCGGGCGCCGCGCTGCGTCTGTTCCTCTTCCGGTCCCGGGCGGCATCCGAATAGCCCGGGACCGGGCGGCGTCCGAATTGCCCGGGACCGGATCACGGATATGGCAGGCTTACGCGTACACCCGTCATGTACCGGGGTCATGGGCATCGTGGAGGGAAGCGATCGTGGGACTGGACGGTAGAGCGGTGACCGGACCGATGCGTCGGCTCATCGCGACGGCGCAGAACGGTCTCGAAGTCATCCGCTTCGGGGGGCTCGAACCGGGCACCTCGTCGTCTCCGTATCAGGTCGTCGAACGGTGCGGGATGTACCGTCTCCGGCGCTATTTCCCCGACTCGGACACCGCCGCGTCCGGTCCACCCGTGGTGTTGGTGCCGCCGATGATGATGTCCGCGGACGTTTACGACGTCACCCGCGACAGCGGTGCGGTCGGTGTCCTGCACGCCGCGGGACTCGATCCCTGGGTGGTGGACTTCGGCTCGCCCGACCAAGAGGAAGGCGGGTGGGACCGCACCCTCACCGACCACATCCTCGCTCTCGACGAAATCGTCGACCGGATTCACGCGTACACCGGACGCGACGTCCACCTCGGGGGTTACTCGCAGGGCGGCATGTTCTGCTACCAGGCTGCCGCCTATCGCCGCAGCCGCAACATCGCCAGCCTCATCACCTTCGGCAGTCCCGTCGATACCCTCGCCGCACTGCCCTTCGGCATCCCCGGCCCTGTGGCGACACTCTCGGCCGATTTCCTGGCCGATCACGTCTTCAACCGTCTCGCGATCACAGGCTGGATGGCTCGTACCGGATTCCAGTTCCTCGACCCGGTCAAGACGGTGCGGTCGCGTATCGACTTCCTCCGGCAGCTCCACGACCGCGAAGCTCTCCTTCCGCGGGAGCCCCAGCGCAGGTTCCTCGACACCGAGGGCTGGGTCGCGTGGTCCGGACCCGCGGTTGCCGACCTGCTGCGCCAGTTCGTCGCGCACAACCGCATGGTCAGCGGGGGCTTCGTGATCAACGACAAGCCCGTGACGCTCGCGGAGATCACCTGCCCCATCCTCGCGTTCCTCGGAGAAGTCGACGACATCGGCCAGCCTCTCGCAGTACGCGGAATTCGCAGAGCGTCGCCGCGCGCCGAGGTCTACGAATATTCGCTCCGCGCGGGCCATTTCGGTCTCGTCGTCGGATCCGTTGCAGCGCAACAGACGTGGCCTGCGACGAGCGAATGGGTGCAGTGGAGGGAGGGAATCGGGGACCGGCCCGTCGGGGTCAGTCCCATGACCGCGCCGGAGCCGAGCGACGAGGGCGCGACCGGCGTCTCCATCAGTAGCCGGGTGGCGCACACGGTCGCAACGCTCGCCGATGTCGGCGCCGATATCGGGAAGGGGATCGCCGAGGTCGCGACCGGCGCGGTGCGCGGTGCCCGCGACCTGTCGGGCGAAGCCGCGCGAGCACTTCCGCGTCTCGCCCGCCTGGGACAGATCCAGCCCCGCACCCGTGTCTCCGTCGGCAGCCTCCTCGCCGAACAGGGGAGGAGAGGGCCTCAGCGCGAGTGCTTCATCTTCGAGGACCGGGTCTACACCTACGAAGCGGTCAACCGCCGTATCGACAACATCGTTCTCGGTCTGGTCGACAACGGCGTCCGGCCGGCGATGCGTGTCGGTGTGCTCATGAACGTCCGGCCCAGCGCCATGGCGGCGGTGGCCGCCGTCTCCCGTCTCGGCGCGGTATCGGTCCTGATCCCCCCCGGACCGGACGCGGCCGCCGCCGCCCGACTCGGCGGTGTGGAAAAACTCGTCTCCGACCCGGAAAACCTCGACCTCGCTATCGGCACGGGCCTGCCGGTTCTCGTGCTGGGTGGAGGCGACGTCCGCGACCTCGACGTCGAGCCCGGCGCCGACGTCGTCGATCTCGAGCGGACCGACATCTCCGGGGTGCACCTGCCGGGCTGGTACGTCCCGGATCCGGGCCTCGCCCGCGAATTGGCGTTCGTGCTCTTCGTGGGGAGTGGTCCGACGCTCGAAACCAAGCGGGTCACCAACTATCGCTGGGCGCTGTCGGCGTTCGGTACGGCGACCGCTGCGTCGCTCGGCCGCCGCGACACGATGTATTGCCTGGCACCGCTGCATCACTCGTCGGGCCTGCTCGTGAGCTTCGGCGGTGCATTGGCGGGTGGAGCGCGGATCGCCTTGTCGAACGGACTGGACCCGGCGAAGTTCGGGGAGGAAGTCCATCGCTACGGCGTCACGGTGGTCACGTACACGTGGTCGATGATGCGAGAGGTGCTCGACAGCCCTTCCCTGCACATCGACGCCAGTCACCCCATCCGGTTGTTCATCGGCTCCGGCATGCCGCCCGGGCTGTGGTGGCGCACCCTCGAACGTTTTGCTCCCGCGCGGGTGGTCGAGTTCTACGCGTCCACCGAAGGCGACGTGATCCTCGCCAACGTGTCGGGTTCGAAAGTGGGATCTAAGGGACGCCCGCTCCCCGGCAGCGCTGCGGTCGGTCTCGCGGCCTACGACCCGCTCACCGGACGGCTCATCGAAGACGACCGCGGCTTCGTACGCTCGTGCGCCGACGGCGAGGTCGGACTTCTCCTCGGCAAACCTGGTGCGTCCAACGAAGCGCTCGGCGACGTCATGCGCGGTGTGTTCGAACCGGGTGACGTGTGGATCGCCACCGAAAACCTGTTCCGCCGTGACGCGGACGGTGACTACTGGCTTCTCGACAACAAACGCGGGGTGGTCGTCACCGCGCACGGACCGGTGTACTCGCAGCCGGTGATCGACATGCTCGGGATGATTCCGCGTATCGATCTTGCAGTCTCGTACGGAATCACTCTGGGGGACAGCGATATCGCGGTGGCCGCGTGTACGTTGCGCGGTAAGAAGGCCCCGACGGCAGCGGAGATCACGGCCGCTCTCGACGTCGTTCCCGAAGCGGAGCGCCCCGATCTGGTGCACATCGTCCCGTCCATCCCGATCGGGCCGTCCTACCGTCCCGCCGCCGACAAGCTGCGCGAACACGGCCTGCCGACCCCGACCGTTCGCTCGTGGTACGCGGACCGGGACACCGGCACCTACAAGCGGTTCACCAAGGCGGTCGCCACGAAATGGGCAACGGGCACGGCGGGAGCCACGCCCGCCGCCCGGTAGGCTGAACCCGTTCCGTTGTGTACGAAGTCGGAAGGACCCCCGTGGCCGTCGATCCCACGCTGTTGAACATTCTTGCCTGCCCCGAGGACAAGGGGCCGCTGCTTCTCGTCGACGACACGGTCCTCTACAACCCTCGGCTGCGCCGCGCCTACCCGATCGAGAACGGCATCCCGGTGCTCCTGATCGACGAGGCCGTGGCCGTCGGTGACGCAGAGCACGAGGATTACGTCACGCGGGGTGTTCCCGGCTGGACCCGAGACTGACCGACGCCGCCGCGATGAGCGCGCAGTACCTCGAATCCCTCGACCCTGTCGAGGCGGCTCGTGCGCTGCTCGGTGCTGTGGTCCGGGTAGGCGATGTCGCCATTCGGCTCACCGAGGTCGAGGCGTACGGCGGACCGGAGGACGGTCCGTGGCCCGACCCCTCCGCTCATTCGTATCGGGGGCCGAGCGCGCGCAACGCCGTGATGTTCGGACCCGCCGGCCATCTGTACGTCTACCGCAGCTACGGCCTGCATCTGTGCGCCAACATCTCGGTCGGACCCGACGGCGTGGCCGCCGCCGTGTTGCTGCGCGGCGGCGAGATCGTGGACGGCGAACAGTGCGCGAGCCGGCGACGGACCCCGGGGATGCCGTCCGACAAGCTTGCACGCGGACCCGGAAACCTCGCCGCGGCACTGGGATTGGATATCTCCGACAACGGTCTCGACGTATTCTCTCCGCGGTCGCGGGTTCGCCTCGAACTGCCCGAGCGACGGGACGACGTCGACGTGGCCTCCGGCCCGCGCGTCGGGATCAGCGTCGCCGCAGACCGGCCGTGGCGTCTGTGGATTCCGGGCTCTCCGGGGGTCTCGGCGTATCGACGGAGCCCACGGGCGCCCGCACTCCGAACACGAATGGGATGATCGAGCGGTGACTGAGCACATTCTCGACGAACTGACCTGGCGCGGGCTCATTGCCCAATCGACCGATCTCGATGCACTCCGACGCGATCTCGACGCAGGTCCGATCACCCTGTATGCCGGCTTCGATCCGACCGGACCGAGCCTGCACGCCGGTCACCTCGTGCCGCTTCTCGCACTGAAACGATTCCAGCGCGCGGGCCACCGTCCGATCGTCCTCGCCGGCGGAGCGACCGGCTTGATCGGCGATCCTCGGGACGTGGGGGAGCGCACGATGAACTCCGCCGATACCGTCGCCGACTGGGCGGATCGGATCCGGGGACAACTCGAACGCTTCGTGGACTTCGACGATTCGCCGACCGGTGCCGTCGTCGCGAACAACCTGGACTGGACGGGGCGCCTGACGGCGGTCGACTTCCTGCGCGACATCGGCAAGCACTTCTCGGTGAACGTGATGCTGGCACGCGACACCGTCAAGCGGCGGCTCGAAGGCGACGGCATCTCGTACGCCGAATTCAGCTACATGCTGCTGCAGGCGAACGACTACGTGCAGCTTCGCCGCGACTACGGGTGCGCGCTCCAGGTCGGTGGCTCGGATCAGTGGGGCAACATCATCGCCGGCGTCGAACTGAACCGACGGACCGACGGAGCATCGGTCCACGCGCTGACGGTCCCGCTGGTGACCTCCTCGGACGGCAAGAAGTTCGGGAAGTCCACGGGCGGGGGAAGCCTGTGGCTCGACCCGGAGATGACCAGTCCGTACGCCTGGTACCAGCACTTCGTGAATGCCGCGGACGCCGATGTCGTCAAGTACCTGCGGTGGTTCACGTTCCTCGACCGCGAGGAACTGGCCGAACTCGAAACCGCGACGGCCGAGCGTCCCCATGCACGCGAGGCCCAGAAGCGGCTCGCGGCGGAGATGACCACGCTCGTCCACGGCGCTGCGAACACCGCAGCCGTGGAATTGGCGAGTCGCGCTCTCTTCGGGCGCGGGGAACTCGCGGACCTCGACGAGCCCACCCTTGCGGCGGCGCTCACGGAGGCCTCGGTGATGGACCTGCGTCCGGGGGAGCCCGACACCATCGTCGACCTGCTCGTCTCGACCGGTCTGTGCGAGAGCAAGGGCGCTGCGCGCCGCACGGTCAAGGAGGGCGGCGCGTCGGTCAACAACGTCCGCGTCTCGTCGGAGGAGTGGACACCGTCCGACGCAGAGCTCCTGCACGGGCACTGGCTCGTGATCCGCCGGGGGAAGCGTAATTTCGCCGGCGTTCGCGTGCACCGCAGCTGACCGCGAAGGTTCTGACTCGCTTCCGGGCCGTTGACCAGGCGATTTGACGGCCCGGAAGCGTGGGCGTAACTTAGTCCTCGTTCGAGCGACAGGGACACCGCCCCGGACCGAGAGGTTCGGAGTTCAGTGGTGTCCTGAACGTCACTCAGAACAGCCGAAGATCGAGGAACGCACGAGTTGCGGTCCGCCGGTCGAAGGTGATAGATTGGAACGGTTGCCCCGGAGCGGGTCAGACACAGTCTGGAACGCGATGGTGTGTGCGTGTTCTTTGAGAACTCAACAGTGTGCCGATGAATGTCAGTGCCAATTATTTGGTGCGATCATCC
>NZ_JBNCLW010000006.1:280477-323254 GCF_049844875.1 Rhodococcus sp. DT1 | reverse complement strand
GGGGAGTTGGAGTACATCGGTCGTACCGATTTTCAGGTGAAGTTGCGGGGGTTGCGGATCGAGCTCGGTGAGATCGAGGCGGCGTTGGTGTCGCACGAGTCGATCAGCCAGGCTGCGGTGGTGGTGTCGGCCTCTGATCTCGGGGATCAGCTGGTGGGTTATGTGGTTCCTGTTGCGGGCGAGACTGTGGATCGTGACGAGTTGGCGGGGTTCGTCTCGGGGTTGTTGCCCGCGTATATGGTGCCGTCGGTCTTGATGGTGCTCGATGAGTTGCCGGTGGGTTCGTCGGGCAAGTTGGACCGCAAGGCGTTGCCTTCCCCTACCTTCGAAGCTCGCGAGTTCCGGGCGCCGCAGACAACCGTCGAACAGAGTGTGGCGTCGACGTTTGCGGATGTGTTGGGTCTCGAGCGGGTCGGTCTCGACGACAACTTCTTCGAGCTCGGTGGCAACTCCCTGGTCGCGACGCAGGTCGCCAGCCGGCTGCAGAAGGAGACGGGGGTCGAAGTTCGGGTCCAGTGGTTGTTCACCGACTCCTCGGTAGCTGCACTCGCGCACCGCATCGAAACCGATGCCGGGAGCGAGGAGGACTTCGATCCGCTCACGGACGGCGCCGTACAGGTTCTGCTGCCGTTCCGTACGCACGGTTCCGGAAACCCGTTGTTCTGCATCCATTCGATGTACGGACTCGCGTGGACCTACTCGGGCCTGACCGGATTCGTGGACGATCGGCCCCTGTACGGGATACAGACGCGCGCACTGTCGGACAACGACTACCTTCCCGGAACCATCGCGGAGATGGCGGACGACTATCTCCGGGAGATCAGGACGGCGCAGCCCGAGGGACCGTACAACCTGATGGGATGGTCGCTCGGAGGAGTGGTGGCACACGAAGTCGCCGTGAAGTTGCAGAAGCAGGGCGAGTTCGTGGAAAGCCTCGTGATGCTGGACAGCCACTGGGATCTCGAGGCAGCGGAGTTCCGCCGTGCCATTCGCGCCAACCTCGCACAGATCGGCGTGATGCTCGAGGACTCGGACGATGTGGCTGCCCTGTCCGACGAACACATCCGAAGACTCTGGGACACGATGGCACAGGACGTGACTGCGCTCAGCGCGCTCACCCTCGAGCGTTTCCGCAACTTGTACCGAAGCGCCGTCCGATCGGGACAACTGATCGCATCGCATCTCCCGGGAACGTTCGACGGTGACATCCTGTATTTCAGTGCAGCCAACCATCCGCCCGCCCGGCACGGAGCGGCGAAGCGGTGGGCTCACCTCGTGACCGGACATGTCACCGATGTACCGATCGACTTCAGCCACGACGACATGACCTCGACGGAGGCGCTCGCGGAGATCGGCCCCGTGCTCGACCACTACCTCAAACGGAATGTGGTGTAACAAGTTGCCGCTGGAATGCGACGCATGTAACTGTACGTAGGCTGCGATCGGGTACGTTCCGTTCGTACTCGCCTCGGACGAGGCGCCGTTGATGTCGACCACGCTGTCCAACCCGAAAAAGGTGAAAGAACCGTATGAAGCATCCGAGACGAGGATCCGGACGACTTCGCGTCCTGACTGCAGGCGCAGCATGCGCGTTGTTCTCTTCCGCTCTGCTGGTCTCCCCGGCAGCGGCTGATCCGGTCGCGGACACCCTGCAGCCGCTCGAGTCGGTGACGAGCGAGAACGGATCGCACATCAGCCGCATCGAAAAGTACGACGAGCAGCAGTTGCTGGTCTACGTATACTCGGCCTCGATGGACAAGGAAATCCTGCTCGACGTATGGCGTCCGGCAGACATCAGTGAACCGCGCCCCACGCTGTACCTGCTCAACGGTGCCGGTGGCGGAGAAGACAGCGCGACGTGGCGTTACCGTACCGACGCCATCGACTTCTTCAAGGACAAGAATCTCAACGTCGTCTCGCCGGTCGGTGGTAAGTGGAGCTACTACACCGACTGGAATCAGGAGGACCCGGCCCTCGGCGTGAACAAATGGGAGACCTTCCTGACCAAGGAGGTTCCTCCGCTGATCGATGCGGCGCTGGGAACCAACGGTGTGAACGCGATCGCCGGTTTGTCCTCATCGGGTACCTCGGTGCTCCAGCTCGCGATCGCGGGCGGGGGTCTCTACAAGGGTGTGGCCGCCTACAGCGGATGTGCGCAGACCTCCGATCCGATCGGGCAGGAGTTCGTCAAGATCACCACCGAGGTGTGGGGCGGGGGCGACACTCGCAATATGTGGGGTGAAACCGACGATCCGACCTGGGTGGAGAAGGACCCGTACGTCAACGCCGAGAAACTTCGGGGTCTCGAGCTCTATATCTCCAACGGCAACGGACTGCCCGGACAGTACGACACCCTCTACGGCCCGGAGATCGACGGCAAGGTGGAGATTCTCGCCAATCAGGTGGTCGTGGGCGGTGTCATCGAAGCCGCGACGAATTACTGCACTCACAATCTTCGCGACCGGCTCGACGAGCTGGACATCCCCGCGACCTACAACTTCCGTGACTCCGGCACTCATTCGTGGAAGTACTGGCAGGACGACCTGAAGGATTCGTGGCCTGTGCTGCAGAAGGCCCTCGGCATCTGACATCGGCTGTGAACGCGTGAAGCCTCTCCCACCTGTGGGAGAGGCTTCACTGCTTTCTGCCGCCTGGACTGCCCGGTTCGTCAGCCGTTCTGCGCCGCGCGCCGGTACCCTCTGATCGCCGGAACGAGGAACACCGCCACGGTTCCGAGCGACCACGCAAGCGTTTTCACGAACGGTTCGGCCACCGGGCCGCCGATCGCCAGCGCGCGCATCGTGTCGATTGCGCACGACATCGGCTGGTTGGCCACGATCGGCTGGAGCCAGGTCGGGTATGCCATCACCGGCACGAATCCCGAGTTGAAGAACATGAGCATCGTGCAGACGATCGACACCAGTTCCACCAGGGGAATTCGTCCGGGAACGGTTGCCAGCACCGTCACCATCATCGCGAAGCCGATACCGAAGATCAGCGGCACCACGAAAAGCAGGACGGAAGCGCCGAGGCCCTGGGTGAACCGGAAACCCATCACCATCCCCGCGGCGACGATCACGAGCGAGGTCACGAAGACTCGTATCGTCTCTGCCATGAGGCGGCCCACGAGGCCGGCCGAACGATGGATCGGCAGGGTGTAGAAGCGTCCCAGCAGTCCGGAGTCGCGCTCGGCGCGCAGCCCGACCGCGCTCACCACCGACCCGAACATCGCGCCCACCAGCACGATCATGGGAACGGTACCGAAGATCGACGATTGCCCGGTCGCGGCGGTGATGCTGTCCCCGAGCACGATCCGGAACATCACCAGCGTCAGCGCCGGGTAGATCAACGCCTGGATCAGAGTTACCGGATCGCGCGCCCACCGCAGCAGGAGGCGCCCGCACTGCAACCGGCTGTGCTCCCACAACGCGGGGAGAGAGTTCTCGTCCCGCGCATGGTCGGCTGCCGGGTACACAACCGTGCCGTTCGGGCGTGATTCGACGGTGTCGCTCATTCGCTCACCCCCTCCTCGTCGTGGCCCAGAGAGCTGCCGGAAGACAGACCACAGCGAGCCCGATCATCCAGAACGCACTCGGCCTGAAGACTTCCCATGTCACGCCGTCCTGCGCCATGTCGCGCATCGCGAAGGAGAACTGCGAGATGGGCTGGTTGCGGACGAACGGCCTGATCCATTCGGGAAAGCCACTCTCGGGCACGAATCCGCACGAGAGCATCCCGAGGATCAGTTGCGGGAGTGTCAGCGCCTGAGACGTCGCCTCCGGGCTCTTGGACAGGCTTCCGATCGCGTCGGCGCCCAGGCACAGCAGAACACTGATGGCGAGTGCGGTCGCGCAGAACAAGGCCGCCTGGCCGAATCCCGCCGAGAACCGGAAACCGATCGCATAGCCGAATCCGATGGCCGCAATCAGCGACACGATCGACCGGACCGTCCCGGCCGCCAATCTGGCCAGCATCGGTATCCCAGCCACCACCGGCATCGTCTGCATTCGTGTCGTCAGTCCGGTCGATGCCTCCGACGCAGCAAGCTGAGCCGCGGAGATCGCGGTGAACGCCATGGACTGCAACACGATGATCGGCATCAGGAACTGCGCGTAGTCGATGCCCTGGAGCTGCATCACGAACTTGAGAGGTAGGTAGAACCCGAGTCCGAAGACGACCGGCGCTATCACCGCGACCACGAGTTCGCCGTTGCGCGCCATCGTCCGCAGCGCGCGCGTGGTCAGCACCCACCATTGCTTCGAGGCGGCGGGCGCGATCCGGCGATGGTCTCCTCCGGGGCTGTCGCCCGAACCCGGAGTGGACGAGCCGGTCGACGGAGGGTCGGGGAGCGGCGCCCGATCGGTGCGTGTCGTCACGGTAGTTCCCCCGCCACCGCCGCCTCCGGTCGTTCTCCGGCGGACGGGTCCGCCGGCGACTCACCCGGTACGGGCGTCGCGGTGTGTCCGGTGAGACGCAGGAACACATCGTCGAGCGACGGCCTCCGAAGCCCGATATCTGCGAGGTCCACGTCGAGCGGTTCGAGGCGCCGAAGAGCCTCGGTGAGGGTCGCGGCGCCGTCGGGTGCCGGGATCGAGATCCTGTCCTCGTCTCCTTCGGTCCCGAGGGGGAACGCCGCGCGAGCGTCCGGCGGCACCATGTCACCGAGCGCCTGCGCGATGGCCGGGAGGGCGCGGGGCTCGACCGGTACGATCTCGCAGAAGCTGCCTCCTGCCGATGCCTTGAGCTGGTTGGCTGTGCCCTCGGCGATGACGGTGCCCTTGTCGATCACGATGATGTTGTCGCTCAGTACATCCGCCTCTTCGAGGTACTGGGTCGTCAGGAGCACCGTGATCCCCTGGTCCTTGAGCGCCGACACCAGCGCCCACACGCCCTGCCGGCTCCGCGGATCGAGTCCCGTGGTCGGCTCGTCGAGAAAGACCACCTCCGGGCGGACCACCAGTCCGCAGGCGATGTCGACGCGGCGTCGCATGCCGCCGGAGTAGCCTTTCACCGGGCGGCGAGCGGCTTCGACCAGATCGAACTGGCGGAGGAGGTCGTCGGCGCGCCGCTTCGCCGATGCGTTGTCGAGACCCATCAGCCGGCCGAAGAGCACGAGGTTCTCCCGGCCCGTGAGCGTGTCGTCGAGCGCCGCGAACTGGCCGGTCATCATGATGGATCGGCGCACCGCCGCAGCGTCGGTGACGACGTCGTGTCCCGCAACGACCGCTCGCCCGGAAGTGGGGCGCAACAACGTCGACAGGACCTTGACCATCGTGGTCTTTCCGGCTCCGTTGGGTCCCAGAATGGCGAGGACACGCCCCGCAGCGGCAGTGAAACCGATCCCGTCGAGGGCCTCGACATCGCCGAAAGACTTGTGCACGTCCTCCACGAGGACTGCCTGATCATGACTGTTCAGCATCACACTCCACCGTCGAACTCGGTCCCGCCCTGCATCGGGACTTCGTCTTCCCGCCGGCGGCGGTGCCGCCGACCATGACGGATGCGCTGCCGTCGAGAGGCGATGTTACCGGCGTCACTGCAACGAGGCGGGTCCAATGGTGTATCGGCGGGCCTCTGGCAACGGATGGTGGGAGGAATCGAGCCGCCGCGCCGTTTTCGAGACAAGATCACAACGGGACACCCCCGACCGGCGAATCCGGCCGATCCGTGGTCTTCTGGGGGCGTGGCAGTCCCAGTAACGCGTCGGCAGTTGATCGGGGGAGCGGCGGGCGGACTGGTCGCCTGGGGTTCGGTCTCGGCCGCTACCTCTCGGGCAGCTCGGCACAGACTGCCGGAGCCGGAGACGGTCACCGCCGGCGATCCGGCGCTGATGAGCGCCGTGGACGCCGCTGCACTTCTGCGCGCCGGCCTGTTGCATCCCCGCGAGTTGCTCGAGTCGTGCCTCAGCCGCACCCGCGCCTTCGACGGTGACGTCGGTGCCTGGGTGCGGCTCTATCCCGAACTCGCGTACGAGGCGGCCGATGCGGCGGGGGAGCGTCTCGCCCGCGCGCGACGCGAGCAGACGCACATCTCCCCGTTGTGCGGGCTGCCGATCGCGCTCAAGGACATCTTCGCGGTATCCGGTCTGCCGTTGACCGCGTCGAGCCGGGTGCTCGAGGGCAACATCGCAGCCGGTCACTCGGGGGTGTGGCGGAGGCTCGACGCGGCCGGCGCGGTACTCATGGGTCACACGCACACCGACGAGTTCGCGATCGGGGTCACGACCCCACAGGTCGGCAACCCCTGGAACACGAGATTCTCGCCCGGGGGCTCTTCGGGAGGCAGTGCAGCCGCTCTCGCGGCGCGCTTCGTGCCCCTCGCTCTGGGCAGTGACACCGGAGGCTCGGCACGACTGCCCGCCAGTGCCTGCGGAGTCTCGTCGATCAAACCCACCTACGGGGCGATCACGTCGTACGGCATGATCCCGCTCACCTGGACCCGAGACCATGTCGGGCCGATGGCGCGCAGTCTCGGAGACGCGGCCCTGCTCATGTCCGTGCTCGCGGGACCGGACGCCGACGATCCGATCACGTCCCTCGGGCGCCCGGTTCCGGAGGGCGGATACCCGCTCGCCGCTCGCGGCGGGGCGGCGCCTCTCTCCGGAATCAGGATCGGGGTACCGGTCGATTCCCGTCCCGCACCCGTGGCCGCGGTGCAGCGGGTCGTCGACGGATTCCTCGACGTCGTACGTTCGCTCGGCGCTGTGACCGTGCCGGTGACCATGCCGCCTCTGCCGTCGTCGCTCGCGACGGGCGATCAGGTGGAGATGGGCTCCTACCATCAGCAGTTCGCAGATCGGCTCGGGCTGTACCGGCCGGACAAGGCGGTGCTGGTGTCCGCGGCCGTCGCGTCGCTGGGGGTGCCTGTCGGTGACTACTTCCAGTTCGAACGCGACCGGCTTCGCTACCAATCGGAGTACAACCGGATGTTCGCCGATCAGGATCTCGATGCCATTGCGGTGGCGGGGTCGGCGGTCGACGGTGCGCGTCGCGACGAGTTCCTCGGCGTCAGCGTCACGGCGGGTGTGGTGGGCGACGTGCGGTGGGCGAACTACGCGGGCGCGCCCGTGGTGACGCTTCCGGCGGGGCGGTCGGGGGACACGGGGATGCCGGTCGGGGTGCAACTCGGCGCGCGCCCCTGGCAGGATGCCGAACTCATCGCGATCGGCCTGGAAGTGCAAGCAGCAGTACCGATTTGGCGTGACGAACCGGTACTCGTACCGGCGATCGCTCGTGTTCCCGAGGTGGGGAGTGTGCAGCCGGGGCGAGGGCCCGATCCCACCAACACCGTCGGCGCGGCGGCGCCGTTGCGCACGCCCGCGATGAACCCGGTGGGGTAACCGGCGCCCGGTTGCCGGGTGAGCGAGACCACGAAGGGCGCCGAGTTGAACTCTCGCGTGGACTCCTGCATACTGGTCGGGTTGCCTTGACCGGGCCATGGGTTGTTTCGCGGCTCGGATCGGGAAATCGTGACAGTCGCTGATCGGCCCGAGGGTTGGTTGCGGCCACAAAGCAAGACGGAAGCAGTACCAGCGTGCGCTCGTATGAGTGCATTCGGTCCCGTTCTTTGCGGTGTCGAAGCCCAGAGCTTCGTCGCCGGGGAATGAGCGACTGGGCGACACGCCCGACCGCGTGGACCGGAGAACAATGACAGATGAACAGCGGCAGCGGATCGGGTGACCCCGGCTCGCAATGTGTATTCCAGTGCTGTTCTCTGTCGCCGTTCCCCTGGGGAACTGTGCAGACGAGGTGGTTCCCGGCTTGATCGGGTGCTACGAAACGCGGCAAGAAAAGGACACTAAGCGTGGCGGGACAGAAGATCCGCATCAGGCTCAAGGCCTATGACCACGAGGCGATCGACGCATCTGCGCGCAAGATCGTCGAGACGGTCACCCGTACGGGTGCCCGCGTGGTCGGCCCGGTGCCGTTGCCTACAGAAAAGAACGTGTACTGCGTCATTCGTTCGCCGCACAAGTACAAGGACTCGCGCGAGCACTTCGAGATGCGTACCCACAAGCGGCTGATCGACATCCTCGACCCGACGCCGAAGACTGTCGACGCGCTCATGCGCATCGACCTTCCGGCGAGCGTCGATGTCAACATTCAGTGAGCTTCGGAAGACGCAGCGGAGATAACACATGACTAACCAGATCAAGGGAATCCTGGGCACCAAGCTCGGCATGACCCAGGTCTTCGACGAGAACAACCGGGTCGTTCCGGTGACCGTCGTCAAGGCCGGACCGAACGTGGTCACGCAGGTTCGCACCGAGGAGCGCGACGGCTACAACGCCGTGCAGCTCGCGTTCGGTGCCATCGCGCCTCGCAAGGTCAACAAGCCCGTCCGCGGCCAGTTCGACAAGGCCGGCGTGACCCCGCGTCGCCACCTCGTCGAGCTTCGCGTCGAGGACACCTCGGACTACGAGGTCGGCCAGGAGCTCACCGCAGAGGTTTTCGAGGACGGCGCATTCGTCGACGTCACCGGCACCTCCAAGGGCAAGGGCTTCGCCGGCACCATGAAGCGTCACGGCTTCGCGGGCCAGGGTGCCTCGCACGGTGCGCAGGCTGTGCACCGTCGTCCGGGTTCCATCGGTGGCTGCGCCACCCCGGGCCGCGTGTTCAAGGGCACGCGCATGTCCGGCCGGATGGGCTCCGACCGCATCACGACGCAGAACCTCTCGGTCCACAAGGTGGATGCCGAGAACGGTCTGCTCCTGATCAAGGGCGCGATCCCCGGCCGTAAGGGCGGCCTCGTGATCGTCAAGACTGCAGTGAAGGGTGGTGCACGGGCATGAGCACCGAGACCGCAACCAAGCTGACACTGGACGTCAAGGCGCCCGGTGGCCAGTCCAACGGCACCGTCGATCTCCCCTCGGAGATCTTCGACGCTCCCGCGAACATCGCGTTGCTGCACCAGGTCGTCGTCGCACAGCTTGCGGCGGCTCGCCAGGGCACGCACTCCACGAAGACTCGTGGCGAGGTCCGCGGCGGCGGCAAGAAGCCGTACCGCCAGAAGGGCACCGGCCGCGCCCGCCAGGGTTCGACCCGTGCACCGCAGTTCGTCGGTGGCGGCGTCGTCCACGGCCCGCAGCCGCGCGACTACTCGCAGCGCACCCCCAAGAAGATGAAGGCTGCCGCTCTCCGCGGTGCCCTCTCCGACCGGGCACGCAACGAGCGCATCCACGTGATCACCGAACTCGTCGCGGGTCAGACCCCGTCGACGAAGAGTGCTCGCACGTTCCTCGGCGAAATCAGCGACCGCAAGAAGGTCCTGCTCGTCGTCGGCCGTGAAGACGTGGCGGCGTGGAAGTCGGTGCAGAACCTTCCGAACGTCCACGCGCTCGCGCCGGATCAGCTGAACACCTACGACGTGCTCTACAGCGACGACGTTGTGTTCAGCGTCGAAGCGCTGAACGCGTTCATCCACGGCCCGGCAGAGTCCGGCCAGGAATTCAAGGAGGAGACCAAGTGAGCACGATCGCCGATCCGCGCGACATCCTGCTGGCTCCCGTCATCTCCGAGAAGTCCTATGGACTGATGGAAGACGGCACGTACACCTTCCTGGTTCACCCGGACTCGAACAAGACGCAGATCAAGATTGCCGTCGAGAAGGTCTTCGGCGTCAAGGTGACCAGCGTCAACACCGCGAACCGTCAGGGCAAGCGCAAGCGGACCCGCTCCGGTTACGGCAAGCGCAAGGACACCAAGCGCGCGCTCGTGACCCTGGCCGCCGACAGCAAGCCCATCGAGATCTTCGGAGGCCCGGTCGCGTAGCGATCGGAACTCTCGAGAGATAGAGGACGAGAAGACTCATGGCAATCCGTAAGTACAAGCCGACTACGCCGGGCCGTCGTGGCGCCAGCGTGTCGGACTTCGCCGAGATCACTCGGTCGACGCCCGAAAAGTCGCTGGTTCGCCCGCTTCACGGTCGTGGTGGACGTAATGCGCACGGTCGCATCACCACCCGGCACAAGGGTGGCGGCCACAAGCGCGCCTACCGCCTGATCGATTTCCGTCGCAACGACAAGGACGGAATCCCGGCGAAGGTCGCTCACATCGAGTACGACCCCAACCGCACCGCTCGCATCGCGCTGCTCCACTACGTGGACGGCGAGAAGCGCTACATCATCGCCCCCAAGGGCCTGATGCAGGGTGCTCCGGTCGAGTCCGGCCCCACGGCCGACATCAAGCCGGGTAACAACCTGCCGCTGCGCAACATCCCGACCGGTACCACCATCCACGCAGTCGAGCTGCGTCCGGGTGGCGGCGCCAAGATGGCACGTTCCGCCGGCGCGAGCATCCAGCTCCTCGGTAAGGAAGGCACCTACGCCACGCTGCGTATGCCGTCCGGTGAAATCCGTCGCGTCGACGTGCGCTGCCGCGCCACCGTCGGCGAGGTCGGCAACGCCGAGCAGTCGAACATCAACTGGGGTAAGGCCGGCCGTATGCGGTGGAAGGGCAAGCGCCCGACCGTCCGTGGTGTCGTGATGAACCCGGTCGACCACCCGCACGGTGGTGGCGAGGGCAAGACCTCGGGTGGTCGCCACCCGGTCAGCCCCTGGGGTAAGCCGGAAGGCCGTACCCGCAAGAACAAGGCGTCCGACAAGCTCATCGTCCGTCGCCGCCGTACCGGTAAAAAGCGCTAGTCAAGGAGGGAGTTAGAGAATGCCACGCAGCCTCAAGAAGGGCCCGTTCGTCGACGACCACCTCCTGGCGAAGGTCGACGTCCAGAACGAGAAGGGCACCAAGCAGGTCATCAAGACCTGGTCGCGCCGTTCCACGATTCTGCCGGACTTCATCGGTCACACGTTTGCCGTCCATGACGGACGCAAGCACGTGCCGGTGTTCATCTCGGATTCGATGGTCGGCCACAAGCTCGGTGAATTCGCACCGACCCGTACGTTCAAGGGCCACATCAAGGACGACCGGAAGAGCAAGCGTCGATGAGCACTGAAACCACAACCAACAGCGCTCGGGCTGTTGCGCGCCACGTGCGCGTAACCCCGATGAAGGCGCGCCGCGTCGTCGACATCGTTCGCGGTAAGTCCGTCGAGGAAGCCCTCGCAATCCTCAAGTTCGCGCCGCAGGCCGCGGCCGAGCCGGTCGCCAAGGTGATCGCCTCTGCCGCTGCGAACGCGGAGAACAATTACAACCTCGACCCCAGCACGCTCGTCGTCGCGACGGCGTATGTGGACGAGGGTGCGACCCTGAAGCGGTTCCAGCCGCGTGCCCAGGGCCGTGCGTTCCGAATCCGCAAGCGGTCGAGCCACATCACCGTGATCGTGGAAAGCGTCGCATCTCGGTCGGGTTCGACTCGCAACCGCCGGAAGGGAGCTCAGTAGTGGGCCAGAAGATCAACCCGCACGGCTTCCGTCTGGGCATCACCACCGACTGGAAGTCGCGTTGGTACGCAGACAAGCAGTACGCGGAATACGTCAAGGAAGACGTCGCGATCCGTAAGTTCCTGGCCTCCGGCCTCGAGCGTGCAGGCATCGCGAAGGTCGAAATCGAGCGCACCCGTGACCGTGTGCGTGTGGACATCCACACCGCACGCCCGGGCATCGTCATCGGTCGCCGCGGCGCCGAGGCCGATCGCATTCGCGCCGAGCTCGAGAAGCTGACCGGTAAGCAGGTCCAGCTGAACATCCTCGAGGTCAAGAACTCGGAGTCCGAGGCTCAGCTGGTGGCGCAGGGCGTCGCCGAGCAGCTCTCGAACCGTGTTGCCTTCCGTCGGGCGATGCGCAAGGCCATTCAGTCGGCCATGCGTCAGCCCAACGTCAAGGGCATCCGCGTGCAGTGCTCGGGCCGCCTCGGTGGCGCCGAGATGTCGCGCTCGGAGTTCTACCGTGAGGGTCGGGTTCCGCTGCACACGCTGCGTGCGGACATCGACTACGGCCTGTACGAGGCCAAGACCACCTTCGGTCGTATCGGCGTGAAGGTCTGGATCTACAAGGGCGACATCGTTGGTGGCCGTCGTGAGCTCGCTGCTGCTGCAGCTGCTCCCGCCGACCGTCCGCGTCGTGAGCGTCCCAGCCGCCCGCGTCGTTCCGGCGCGTCGGGCACCACGGCGACGAGCACCGACGCCGGCCGCGCAGCCTCGGCCGACGCCCCCGCTTCGACTGAGAACAAGGAGGGCTGACGCATGTTGATCCCACGGCGGGTCAAACACCGCAAGCAGCACCATCCGAGCCGTACGGGTGCCGCCAAGGGCGGAACCCAGGTGACCTTCGGTGAGTGGGGCATCCAGGCTCTCGAGCCGGCCTACATCACCAACCGGCAGATCGAGTCCGCTCGTATCGCCATGACCCGGCACATCAAGCGTGGCGGCAAGATCTGGATCAACATCTTCCCGGATCGCCCCCTCACGAAGAAGCCGGCCGAAACCCGCATGGGTTCCGGTAAGGGTTCCCCCGAGTGGTGGGTCGCGAACGTCAAGCCCGGTCGGGTCCTGTTCGAGATGAGCTACCCGAACGAGGAGATTGCTCGCGAGGCCCTGCGTCGCGCGATGCACAAGCTCCCCTGCAAGTGCCGCATCGTGACGAGGGAGGAGCAGTTCTGATGGCTACCGGTACCCCCGCCGCGGAACTCCGCGAGCTGAGCGACGCAGAGCTGGCCGACAAGGTCCGTGAGTTCAAGGAAGAGCTGTTCAACCTGCGCTTCCAGATGGCCACCGGACAGTTGGACAACAACCGTCGGCTGCGTGTCGTTCGCAACGAGATCGCACGTATCTACACGGTGCTGCGCGAGCGTGAGCTCGGACTGGCCACCGGCCCGAACACGGGTGATGTGGCATGAGTGAGGAAAAGACAGTGAGCACAAACGAAGACCGCGCGAGCCGCAAGGTTCGCATCGGCTATGTCGTCTCGGACAAGATGGAAAAGACCATCGTTGTCGAGCTCGAGGATCGTGTGAAGCACCCGCTGTACGGCAAGATCATCCGCCGTACCACCCGGGTGAAGGCACACGACGAGAACAGCCTCGCCGGCGTCGGCGACCGCGTGCAGCTGATGGAGACCCGTCCGCTGTCCGCGTCGAAGCGGTGGCGTCTGGTCGAGGTGCTCGAGAAGGCCAAGTAGGCTTCCGGCATCGTCGGTGAAGTACCTCGACAGCACCCCCGGCACCCGATCACTCGGGTGGTGGGGGTGCTGTTCTTCGCCGTAGTGACGTACGGAACGGGCCGGCACAGCCGGACCCGGGGCATGGGACCGAGCACACGGTTCGCTAATTTGCCCTGGGTACGGTATATGGCCTACTCTGGACGGGTTGCTCACGGGACCCGTGCGCCCAGCGTATGTGCGCCGCGAGCAAACGACGACCGCGTACGTCCAGGTCGGAAATCTGACGTACATACCAATCCAGGTCAAGGAGAAGTAAGTGATCCAGCAGGAGTCGCGACTGCGCGTCGCCGACAACACGGGTGCCAAGGAGATTCTCTGCATCCGCGTTCTCGGTGGCTCGTCCCGTCGCTACGCCGGTATCGGTGACATCATCGTCGGCACCGTCAAGGAGGCGATCCCCGGCGGCAACGTCAAGCGTGGTGAGGTCGTCAAGGCCGTTATCGTGCGCACCACCAAGGAGCGCCGCCGGCCGGACGGCTCGTACATCAAGTTCGACGAGAACGCTGCCGTCCTCATCAAGGGCGACAACGATCCTCGCGGAACCCGCATCTTCGGACCCGTCGGTCGCGAGCTTCGCGACAAGCGCTTCATGAAGATCGTCTCGCTTGCTCCGGAGGTGCTGTGATGAAGGTGCACAAGGGCGACACCGTTCTCGTCATCTCGGGTAAGGACAAGGGCGCCAAGGGCAAGGTCATCGAGGCCTACCCGAAGCAGAACCGTGTCCTCGTCGAGGGCGTGAACCGCATCAAGAAGCACACCGCAGTCTCGGCCAACGAGCGTGGTGCCTCCACCGGCGGCATCGTCACGCAAGAGGCCCCGATCCACGTTTCCAACGTTGCGGTCATCGACTCGGACGGCAACGCCACGCGCGTGGGCTACCGCGTCGACGAGGAGACCGGCAAGCGCGTTCGGATTTCCCGGAAGAACGGGAAGGACATCTGACATGACCACCACTGAGACCAAGACCATGCCGCGCCTGAAGGTGCGGTACCGCGAGGAGATCCGCGACGCGCTGCAGTCGGAATACGGCTACGCGAACGTCATGCAGATCCCCGGCGTCGTGAAGGTCGTCGTCAACATGGGTGTCGGCGACGCCGCCCGCGACGCGAAGCTGATCAACGGCGCGGTCAACGACCTCGCCCTGATCACCGGCCAGAAGCCCGAGATCCGCAAGGCACGTAAGTCCATCGCACAGTTCAAGCTGCGCGAAGGCATGCCGATCGGTGCCCGCGTCACGCTTCGTGGCGACCGCATGTGGGAGTTCCTGGACCGTCTCGTGTCCATCGCGCTGCCCCGTATCCGGGACTTCCGCGGCCTCAACGGCAACCAGTTCGACGGAAACGGCAACTACACGTTCGGCCTGAACGAGCAGTCGATGTTCCACGAGATCGACGTGGACAAGATCGACCGCCCGCGCGGCATGGACATCACCGTCGTCACGACCGCCACCAACAACGAAGAAGGCCGTGCCCTGCTCAAGCACCTCGGCTTCCCGTTCAAGGAGAACTGAGCCCATGGCTAAGAAGGCACTGGTCAACAAGGCCAACAAGAAGCCGAAGTTCGCGGTGCGCGCCTACACCCGCTGCCAGCGCTGCGGACGCCCGCATTCGGTCTTCCGCAAGTTCGGACTCTGCCGCATCTGCCTTCGCGAGATGGCACACCGCGGTGAGCTTCCGGGAGTTCACAAGAGCTCCTGGTGACGTGAACGGTGGGCGGAGCGCCGACGGCCTCCGCCCACCGCCACGCTGTCATGGGTCTGCGGCATCTGCCGCGGACCCGCATCGAAACCGAGTTCGATGTAGGCCCACGGCCGGGATATATCCCGGTGTTGTATGGGAACCGCACCGAGAAAGGTGTACAGGTCAGCCATGACCATGACCGACCCCATCGCAGACTTCTTGACACGTCTGCGTAACGCCAATACGGCGTACCACGACGAGGTCAAGCTCCCGTCCTCGAAGATCAAGGTGAACATCGCCGAGATCCTCAAGCGCGAGGGCTACATCTCCGACTACCGCACCGAGGACGCCGAGGTGGGCACGACCCTCATCGTCGACCTCAAGTACGGCCCTTCCCGTGAGCGCAGCCTTGCAGGCGTGCGCCGCGTGTCGAAGCCCGGCCTGCGCGTGTACGCGAAATCCACCAACCTGCCCAAGGTCCTGGGCGGCCTCGGCGTGGCGATTATCTCCACGTCTTCCGGCCTGCTCACCGATCGCCAGGCGGCCAAGCAGAAGGTGGGCGGGGAAGTCCTCGCCTACGTCTGGTAAGGGAGGCCACCACAATGTCGCGAATCGGAAAACTCCCCGTAGTCGTCCCCTCGGGTGTCGAGGTGAACATCGATGGCCAGGCCGTCGCAGTGAAGGGCCCCAAGGGCAACCTCTCGCTGACGGTCGCCGAGCCCATCGTCGTCACCAAGGGTGATGACGGAGCAATCAACGTCACGCGTCCGAACGACGAGCGTCGCAGCCGTGCGCTGCACGGTCTGTCCCGGACCCTGGTGCAGAACCTCATCGTCGGCGTGACCGAGGGCTACACCACGAAGATGGAAATCTTCGGTGTCGGCTACCGCGTGGCACTCAAGGGTAAGGACCTCGAGTTCTCCCTGGGCTACAGCCACCCGGTGCTGATCGAAGCGCCCGAGGGCATCACGTTTGCCGTCGAGACCCCGACGAAGTTCTCGATCACGGGGATCGACAAGCAGAAGGTCGGCCAGATCGCTGCCAACATCCGCCGGCTGCGCAAGTCCGACCCGTACAAGGGCAAGGGCATCCGCTACGAGGGTGAACAGGTCCGTCGCAAGGTCGGAAAGACGGGTAAGTGATCATGAGCCAGACCGAGAACCAGAAGGCAAAGCGCATTCCGCGCGGCAAGGACGTGTCCACCACGCGTCGCCTCTCGAAGACGCGTCGTCACTTCCGCCTCCGCAAGAAGATCTCCGGCACCACCGAGCGTCCGCGTCTCGTCGTGAACCGGTCGTCGCGTCACATGCATGTGCAGTTGATCGACGACCTGACGGGTACGACCCTCGCCGCAGCTTCGACCATCGAACCCGATGTGCGTGCTGTCGAGGGCGACAAGAAGGCTCGTGGCGCGAAGGTCGGTCAGCTGATCGCCGAGCGCGCCAAGGCTGCCGGCGTGGAGGCCGTGGTCTTCGACCGCGGTGGCCACACCTACAGCGGCCGCATCGCGGCCCTCGCGGACGCGGCTCGCGAAAGCGGGTTGAAGTTCTGATGATGACTTTTTCGAACGGAAGGAACGCCTGATGCCGGGACGTCAGCGGCGTGACGGCGGCAGCGGCCCTGCCGGCCAGAACCCCAACAGCAGCAGCAGCGGTGACAACCGCGGCGGTCGTGACCGCCGTGACCGCGACTCGCGTGGCGGCAACGCTGCCGAGAAGTCGAACTACATCGAGCGTGTCGTCTCGATCAACCGTGTGTCGAAGGTCGTCAAGGGCGGCCGTCGCTTCAGCTTCACCGCTCTGGTGATCGTGGGCGACGGTAACGGCTTGGTCGGCGTCGGCTACGGCAAGGCCAAGGAAGTTCCCGCGGCCATCCAGAAGGGCGTCGAAGAGGCTCGCAAGGGCTTCTTCCGCGTGCCGATGATCGCCACCACCATCACTCACCCGGTTCAGGGTGAGGCCGCAGCAGGCATCGTCATGCTGCGTCCGGCTTCGCCGGGTACCGGTGTTATCGCCGGTGGCGCGGTGCGTGCCGTGCTGGAGTGCGCGGGCATCTCCGACATCCTGTCGAAGTCCCTGGGCTCCGACAACGCCATCAATGTGGTGCACGCGACGGTTGCGGCTCTCAAGAGCCTGCAGCGTCCGGAAGAGGTTGCGGCTCGCCGTGGTCTCTCCCTCGAGGAAGTTGCCCCCGCCGGCATGCTTCGCGCCCGTGCACAGGCTGCTGGGAGCGTGAAGTAATGGCAGAGCTGAAGATCACCCAGATCAAGAGCACCATCGGCGCCAAGTCGAATCAGCGGGACAGCCTGCGCACCCTCGGTCTGCGGAAGATCCGTCAGTCCGTCGTCCGCGAGGACAATGCGCAGAACCGTGGCTTGATCAACGTGGTGCGTCACCTCGTGACCGTTGAGGAGGTCTGAAAATGACCATCAAGCTGCATCACCTGCGCCCGGCTCCGGGCGCGAAGACCGAAAAGACCCGCGTCGGACGTGGCGAGGGTTCCAAGGGCAAGACCGCTGGTCGCGGTACGAAGGGTACGAAGGCACGTAAGAACGTGTCGGCAGCCTTCGAAGGTGGCCAGATGCCGATTCACATGCGTCTCCCGAAGCTCAAGGGCTTCAAGAACGCATTCCGCACCGAGTACCAGATCGTCAATGTCGGCGACATCGCACGGGTGTTCCCCGAGGGTGGCCAGATCGGCATCGACGAGCTCGTCTCGAACGGACTGGTCCGCAAGAACCAGCTCGTGAAGGTGCTCGGCGAGGGCGAGCTGTCGGTGGCCGTGCAGGTCACCGCCAACAAGTTCTCGGGCTCCGCCAAGGAAAAGATCGCCGCTGCCGGCGGCACCACGACCGAACTGGTCTGACCTGTTCGATCATGTGAGCCAAGGCTCGCGAACGGCCGCGTTGCAGAACCCTGCATCGCGGCCGTTCGTGCTTTCACCGAGTTGAAGTACGCTACCGGCGTACTCGCCCGCTGAGGGCACACTGTTAGAGTTTTAGAGTTGTCTACTTTTCCGACGGGTCCGAAGTCGACCCGCCGTCCCCGATCGGCCTGCCAGGAGGATCTTTGCTTTCCGCCTTCGTTTCGGCCCTCAGGACACCGGACCTGAGGCGGAAGATTCTCATCGCCCTCGGTCTCGTGGCCCTGTATCGCCTCGGTGCGACCGTGCCGTCCCCGGGCGTCGACTACGGCAACGTCCAGGCCTGTGTCGATCAGCTTGCCGGTGGTGATCAAGCCGGCATCTACTCGTTGATCAATCTCTTCTCCGGTGGTGCGCTGCTGCAGCTGTCGGTGTTCGCGATCGGCATCATGCCGTTCATTACCGCGAGCATCATCGTCCAGTTGCTCACCGTCGTCATCCCTCGCTTCGAGGAGTTGCGCAAGGAAGGCCAGTCCGGCCAGGCCAAGATGACGCAGTACACGCGTTATCTGGCCGTCGCACTCGCTGTTCTCCAAGCCACCGGCATCGTGGCCCTCGCGGCCCGTGGGCAGCTGCTTCAGGGCTGTTCCGAGCCGATCCTCGCCGATGACAGCATCTTCGCGATGGTCATCATCGTCCTGGTCATGACCGCCGGTGCCGCCGTCGTCATGTGGTTCGGCGAACTCATCACCGAGCGCGGTGTCGGCAACGGTATGTCGCTGCTGATCTTCTCGGGTATCGCTGCGGCGCTCCCGACCGAGGGTCGCACCATCCTCGAGTCGCGCGGCGGCCTCGTCTTCGCGATCGTCTGTGTGGTGGCCCTGGTCATCATCACCGGCGTCGTGTTCGTCGAGCAGGGCCAGCGCCGTATCCCGGTCCAGTACGCCAAGCGCATGGTGGGCCGGCGCATGTACGGCGGTTCGTCGACGTACCTGCCGCTCAAGGTCAACCAGGCCGGCATCATCCCGGTCATCTTCGCGTCGTCGCTGCTGTACCTGCCGAACCTCATCGGGCAGCTCACCGGCGCGACATCGGCGGTCGAGCCGAACTGGTGGCAGCGCATCGTCAACACGTACCTGATCGATCCGAGCAACCCCGTCTACATCTCGATCTACTTCGCGTTGATCGTCTTCTTCGTGTTCTTCTACGTCGCGATCACCTTCAACCCGGAGGAACGCGCCGACGAGATGAAGAAGTACGGCGGCTTCATTCCGGGCATCCGTCCGGGCCGGCCCACCGCCGAGTACCTCAGCTTCGTGCTCAACCGCATCACGGTCCCGGGCTCGATCTACCTCGGTCTCATCGCAACCCTGCCGAACTTCTTCTTGTCCGGGGGCCAGACCGCCTCGAGCATTTTCGGTGGCGCCGCGGTGCTCATTCTTGTCAGTGTCGCGCTGGACACCGTCAAGCAGATCGAAAGTCAATTGATGCAGCGTAACTACGAAGGGTTCCTCAAGTGAGACTTGTACTCCTCGGTCCTCCCGGTGCCGGAAAGGGCACGCAGGCCGCGATCCTGTCCGACAAGCTCGGTGTCCCCGCGATCTCGACCGGCGATCTGTTCCGCGCCAACATCGGGCAGGGAACGCCGCTCGGCGTCGAGGCCAAGAAGTACATCGACGCAGGAGACCTCGTACCCGCGGAGATCACGAACAACATGGTGCGTGACCGTCTCGGCGAGCCCGACGCGGCACACGGCTTCCTTCTCGACGGCTTCCCGCGCAGCGTCGAGCAGGCCAAGGAACTCGAGAACATCCTGCAGGACCTCGGGGTGGCCCTCGACGGCGTGCTGTCCTTCGTCATCGACGAGGACGTCGTCGTCGGGCGCATGCTCGCTCGCGGCCGCGCCGACGACACCGAGGACGTCATCCGTAATCGCCTCCGGGTCTACCGCGAGGAGACAGCTCCGCTGCTCGACTACTACCGCGACGCGATCATCACGGTCGACGCCATCGGTGAGGTCGAGGAGATCAACGCCCGGGCGCTCGCAGCGCTCGGCAAGTAACACGTAGGAAGTTTCGACATGGGTTTCGGGCGCAAGCGCAAGGTGGTTCCGTTCCGTACGGCCGGTGAACTCGACGCGATGGCGGCCGCCGGCGCGATCGTCGGTGCCGCACTCGTTGCGGTGAGGGATGCGGCGAAGCCGGGCGTGAGCACCCTGGAACTCGACCGGGTGGCGGAAGCGGTGATCCGTGATGCGGGCGCCGTTCCGTCCTTCCTGGGATACCACGGTTTCACCGGTTCGATCTGCTCGTCGGTCAACGACCGCGTGGTCCACGGCATCCCGTCGGCGGACGACATCCTCGCCGAAGGCGATCTGGTCTCCATCGACTGCGGCGCGATCCTCGACGGCTGGCACGGCGACTCGGCATGGACATTCGGGGTCGGTGAACTCGCACAGGACGACGCCGAGCTGAGTGAGGCGACGCGGCTGTCGATGGAGGCCGGCATTGCGGCGATGCTTCCGGGCAACCGTCTCACCGACGTCTCGCACGCGATCGAGAACGGCACGCACGCCGCCGAGAAGCTGTTCGGCCGTTCCTTCGGGATCGTGGACGGCTACGGCGGCCACGGCATCGGCCGCGAAATGCACATGGAGCCCTTCCTGGCGAACGAAGGCGCGCCCGGCAAGGGACCGCAACTGGTGGTCGGATCGGTGCTCGCGATCGAGCCCATGCTCACTCTCGGCACGTACGAGACCGAGGTGCTCGAGGACGACTGGACCGTGGTCACGTCGGACGGCAGCCGCGCCGCGCATTGGGAGCACACCGTCGCGGTCACCGAGTCGGGCCCGCGCATCCTCACGCTGCGCCCCGAGTAGCGGCGTTCGTCACACCTCGACGATCAGGGTTACCGGCCCGTCGTTGACGAGGCTCACCTCCATGTGTGCGCCGAACACTCCCGTTTCGACGTGTGCGCCGAGCGCACGCAACGCGGACGTGAACTCCTCGACGAGAGGTTCCGCCACACTGCGCGGCGCCGCCGCCGACCAGGACGGCCGCCGGCTCTTCCGGGTGTCGGCCATCAGCGTGAACTGGCTGACGACCAGCACCGGAGCGCCCACATCGGACGCAGATCTCTCGTCGTAGAGGATGCGCATCGTCCACACCTTGCGGGCGAGTGTCGCCGCTGTCGCCGCGTCGTCGTCGTGGGTCACCCCCACGAGCACGAGCAGACCGTGCCCGCCGGGTGGGGGAGTGATCCGGGCAACCTCGTCGCCCTCCACCGCAACCGACGCGGTCGTCACCCGCTGAATCAGCGCCCGCAACTCGTGTCCTCCTCGTCCGTCTCCATTTGGCCTGGTGGGAAAACTCCCGTAGCATTGACCGGTGGTGCGCGCTGCGCTCCGGGTCGGTACGTGTCGAATCTCGATTCGCGCGACTTCCGGAGGCCGAGCGTCACGGTATCGGATGCCGATGCAACCACACATCGAACGACGGATCGCGGAGGATATGGCTAAGAAAGACGGGGCAATCGAGGTCGAGGGCCGGGTTGTCGAACCACTGCCCAATGCGATGTTCCGCATCGAGCTGGAGAACGGTCATAAAGTTCTGGCCCATATCAGCGGCAAGATGCGCCAGCACTACATTCGTATCCTTCCCGAGGACCGCGTGGTCGTGGAGCTTTCGCCCTACGACTTGACGCGTGGACGCATCGTCTACCGGTACAAGTAGAAGCTTCCCCGGCTATACGGTCGGGGGGAACCCTGTCTTCGGTCGCGGTCAGCCGTGTCCGGGGGCGCACATACAGGAGATCGGACGCACGTGAAGGTTCAGCCTAGCGTCAAGAAGATCTGCGAGAAGTGCAAGGTGATCCGTCGTAACGGACGGGTCATGGTGATCTGCGAGAACCTGCGTCACAAGCAGCGTCAGGGCTAGATCGGACCTTCGTCTCGAAGATCTGCTTGGCAACAAGCAAAGAAGACCTTCCAGCACCAGTCGCACGGTTACGATCCTCGATCAGTCGAGGAGCTGTGCGATCAACCCCCGGTTCGGAGGCCGGGGCCCCACTGTGTTTATCGACTTACACAGTTTTTCGACGCAGGGGACGGGCTGGGAGAAGACCTCCGCACACCGAATAGGAATGCCACATGGCACGTCTCGCAGGTGTCGATCTACCCCGTGAAAAGCGGATGGAGATCGCACTCACTTACATCTACGGCATCGGCCGTACGCGCTCCCAGGAAATCCTTGCGGCAACCGGCGTGAACCCGGATCTGCGCAGCAAGGATCTGTCCGACGAGGATCTCGCCAAGCTCCGCGAGCACATCGAGGAAAGCTACAAGGTCGAGGGTGACCTCCGCCGCGAGGTCCAGGCGGATATCCGCCGCAAGATCGAGATCGGCTGCTACCAGGGCCTGCGGCATCGTCGTGGTCTGCCCGTGCGTGGACAGCGCACCAAGACCAACGCCCGTACCCGCAAGGGTCCGAAGCGCACCGTCGCAGGAAAGAAGAAGTAATGCCTCCCAAGTCACGCACCGCCGGTCCGAAGAAGACCCAGAAGGCACGGCGCAGGGACAAGAAGAATGTTCCGCACGGCGCCGCTCACATCAAGAGCACCTTCAACAACACCATCGTGTCCATCACCGATCCCCAGGGCAACGTGATCTCCTGGGCGTCGTCGGGCCACGTCGGCTTCAAGGGTTCGCGCAAGTCGACCCCGTTCGCCGCCCAGCTCGCCGCCGAGAGCGCTGCCCGCAAGGCGCAGGAGCACGGTGTCAAGAAGGTCGACGTTTTCGTGAAGGGCCCCGGTTCGGGCCGCGAAACCGCGATCCGCTCCCTCCAGGCCGCAGGCCTCGAGGTCGGCACCATCTCCGACGTCACGCCCCAGCCGCACAATGGTTGCCGTCCGCCCAAGCGGCGTCGCGTCTAATACGGGAAAGGAAAAGGTTCTAAGTCATGGCACGTTATACCGGTCCCGTTACACGTAAGTCGCGTCGTCTCCGCGTCGACCTGGTCGGAGGCGATCAGGCCTTCGAGCGCCGCCCCTACCCGCCCGGCCAGCACGGCCGCGCGCGGATCAAGGAGAGCGAGTACCTGCTCCAGCTGCAGGAGAAGCAGAAGGCTCGCTTCTCCTACGGAATCATGGAGAAGCAGTTCCGTCGTTACTACGAGGAAGCCGCCAGCCGTCCCGGTAAGACCGGTGAGGTGCTGCTGACCATCCTCGAGTCGCGTCTGGACAATGTCGTCTACCGTGCCGGCCTCGCCCGCACGCGTCGTCAGGCTCGTCAGCTCGTCAGCCACGGCCACTTCCTGGTCAACGGCAAGAAGGTCGACGTTCCCAGCTACCGCGTCTCGCAGTACGACATCATCGATGTCCGCGAGAAGTCGCTGAGCACGCTGCCCTTCCAGGTGGCCCGTGAGACCCAGGGCGATCGCCCGATCCCGGGTTGGCTGCAGGTCGTCGGTTCGCGTCTGCGGGTGCTGGTTCACCAGCTGCCCGAGCGCGCACAGATCGACGTCCCGCTGCAGGAACAGCTCATCGTCGAGTACTACTCGAAGTAAGGCACTTCGTGCCGTGTGTTTCTCCGGTCCTTCGGGCCGGAGAAACACACACCCATCCACCAGGGCGTCAAATAGCGGACGCCCACAAGGAGGCAACAGATGCTCATTTCGCAGCGACCCACCCTGACCGAAGAGGTCATCGCTGACAACCGTTCGAAGTTCGTCATCGAACCCCTCGAGCCTGGCTTCGGGTACACACTCGGCAACTCGCTTCGTCGCACCCTGCTCTCCTCGATCCCGGGCGCAGCCGTCACCAGCATTCGCATCGACGGCGTGCTCCACGAGTTCACCACGGTTCCGGGGGTGAAGGAGGATGTCACCGACATCATCCTGAACCTCAAGGGCCTCGTGGTCGGCTCGGAAGAGGACGAGCCGGTCACCATGTACGTCCGCAAGCAGGGTCCCGGCACCGTTACGGCCGGCGACATCGTCCCCCCGGCCGGTGTCACCATTCATAACCCGGACCTGCACATCGCCACCCTGAACGACAAGGGAAAGCTGGAGATCGAGCTCGTCGTCGAGCGCGGTCGCGGCTACGTCCCCGCCGTCCAGAACAAGGCGTCCGGCGCCGAGATCGGCCGTATCCCGGTCGACTCGATCTACTCGCCGGTGCTCAAGGTGACGTACAAGGTGGAAGCGACCCGCGTCGAGCAGCGCACCGACTTCGATCGGCTGATTCTCGACGTGGAGACCAAGAACTCCATCACGGCGCGGGACGCGCTCGCTTCGGCGGGCAAGACCCTCGTGGAGCTCTTCGGTCTGGCTCGTGAGCTGAATGTCGAAGCAGAAGGTATCGAGATCGGTCCCTCGCCCGCCGAGGCCGACCACATCGCCTCCTTCGGACTTCCGATCGAGGACCTCGACCTCACGGTCCGGTCCTACAACTGCCTCAAGCGCGAAGGCGTTCACACCGTCGGTGAGCTCGTGGCACGCACGGAGTCCGATCTGCTCGACATCCGCAACTTCGGTCAGAAGTCCATCGATGAGGTCAAGGTCAAGCTGCACTCGCTCGGCCTGTCGCTCAAGGACAGCCCCGCTTCGTTCGACCCCAGCACCGTCGCCGGCTACGACGCCGCGACCGGTACCTGGAGCGACACCGAGCCCGGCTCCTTCAGTGAGCCCGACGGCAACGAGGACTACGCCGAGACCGAGCAGCTGTAGCAGCTCACGGTCCGTTACTAGGAGAAAATCATGCCCAAGCCCAAGAAGGGCGCCCGCTTCGGCGGGTCGGCCTCGCACCAGAAGGCGATCTTCGCCAACCTGGCCACCGCGCTCTTCGAGCACGGCCGCATCACCACCACCGAGTCCAAGGCCAAGGCCCTGCGCCCCTACGCCGAGAAGCTCGTCACGCACGCAAAGGCCAACACGTTGGCTTCGCGTCGTGAGGTGCTGAAGGTCCTCCGCAACAAGGACGTCGTCCACACGCTCTTCGCGGAGATCGGTCCTTCCTTCGAGGATCGCAACGGTGGCTACACCCGCATCATCAAGACGATGCCGCGCAAGGGCGACAACGCCCCCATGGCGGTCATCGAGCTCGTCCGTGAGAAGACGGTCAGCAACGAGGCGGATCGCGCTCGCCGCGTCGCCGCGTCGCAGTCTGCTCCGGCTGCCGAGGACAACGTGGTGGAGGCCGTGGAGGCCGACGCCACCGATGCCCAGGTCGAGAACGCGGATGCCGTCATCGAGTCGATCGAGGACGACACCGCTACGGCCGCCGATGCCGACGAGGCCAAGAAGGACTAGTTCCCTTGGTTTCGGCATCTGCTGAAGCACACGAGCCCGCCGACCCTTCCGAGGGCGGCGGGCTCGTCGCTTCCCACGACCCCGCTGTTGCGGACGGGCCCGAGCTCACCCGGCTCCGGCTCGATATCGCGTACGACGGCACCGACTTCTCCGGATGGGCACGACAGCCCGGCCGCCGCACGGTGTGCGGCGAGATCGAGGAGAAACTCGGCGCGATCGTGCGTACCCCTGTGCTGCTCACCGTCGCGGGCCGCACCGACGCCGGGGTGCACGCCTCCGGTCAGGTCGCGCACGTCGACGTGCCCACGGCGGCACTGCCCGATGACCCTTCGCGCTGGATCCGGCGACTGGCACGGTTCCTTCCGCGCGATATCCGGGTGACCGGAATCTCCGTGGCGCCGGAGCATTTCGATGCGCGGTTCTCCGCGATCCGCCGCCACTACGAATATCGATTGACGACGGCGCCGTACGGTGCGGAGCCGTTGCGTGCGCGCGACACCGTGGCGTGGCCGAAGACCGTCGACCTCGAGGCCATGCAGCGCGCATCCCGATCGCTTCTCGGATTGCACGATTTCGCCGCGTTCTGCAAACGCCGCGACGGCGCCACGACGGTCCGCGAACTCCAGCGCTACGACTGGTCGCGGGACGGTGACATTCTCACCGCCTATGTCAGCGCCGACGCGTTCTGCTGGTCGATGGTGCGAAGCCTCGTCGGTGCTGCCCTCGCCGTCGGTGAGGGCCGGCGCAGCGTCGAATGGATGACCGCGTTGCTGCAGGAGCGCGAGCGCGCCGCATCGGTGGCCGTCGCGCCCGCGCACGGACTCTCGCTCGTGCGCGTCGATTATCCGGCGGACGACGAACTCGCCGCACGCAATGTCGCGACCCGCGAAGTCCGCGGGCCCATCGTGCCGGGTTGCTGCTGAGGGTCTCGTCCCGTCCCATGTCGTGTCGCGCCGGTCGGCGCCGCGGGAGTCCGGCTGTCTTCGTGCTGCAGTGCTCCGGGAAACACTGCACCTGACGAACGGCAACCTGAACCGTCATCTCGAAGTGCTCGTCGACGCGGGACTGCTCGAGAGCACGCGTGAAGAAGGCAAAGGACGCACACGTACCTGGGTCACGATCACCCCGTCCGGTCGCGCCGCGCTCGACGCGGAGATCGCCGCGCTCCGCGCGCTGATCGGCGCGCACGACTAGACGGAGACTCGCCCGGTGCCGGAGACCGCCGGTCGGCTCAGCCGGCGAGGGACCGTGCGATCACCAGACGCTGAATCTGATTGGTGCCCTCGAAGATCTGCGTGATCTTGGCGTCGCGCATGAACCGTTCGACGGGGAAGTCGCGCGTGTACCCGTAGCCGCCGAGCACCTGCACGGCATCGGTGGTGACCTTCATGGCGGCGTCCGTCGCGACGAGTTTCGCAACCGAGGCCTGGCGCGAGTAGGGGAGACCCGCGTCCTTGCGGCGCGCGGCGTCGAGGTAGGTGGCGCGGGCGGAGTCCACTGCCGCCGCCATGTCGGCGAGGACGAATCCGAGACCCTGGTGGTCGATGATGCGCTTGCCGAACGCCTTGCGTTCCTTGGCGTAGGCGGTGGCCTCGTCGAGCGCTGCCTGTGCGATACCGGTGGCAACGGCGGCGATGCCGAGGCGGCCCGAATCCAGCGCGCTGAACGCGATGGGCAACCCCTGGCCTTCGGCGCCGATACGGCGGTCGGCGGGGACGAACGCGTCGTCGTAATGTGCTGCGGTGGTGGGAATCGCGTGCAGGCCCATCTTCTCCTCGGGCTTGCCGAAGCTCAGGCCCTCGGTTCCGTCGGGCACGAGGAAACACGAGATGCCCTTCGAACCGGTGTCCGCGGTACGAGCGAACAGCGTGTAGAAATCGGCCTTGCCACCGTTGGTGATCCACGCCTTCGATCCGGTGATGCGGTATCCACCGTCGACCGCGGTCGCCCGGCACGCGAGGGCGGCGGCATCCGATCCGGCCTGCGGCTCGGACAGGCTGTATGCGCCGATGGTGTTGCCACCGAGCATGTCCGGAAGCCACGCGTTCTTCTGTTCGTCGGTGCCGTGGGTGGCCAGAGCGAAACAGGAGAGGCCGTGCACACTCACCGCGACCGCGACCGCAGCCCACCGGGCTCCGAGTTCTTCGAGGACCTGGAGGTAGACCTCGTACGGCTGGTCGCCGCCGCCGAACTCTTCGGGGTACGGCAGGCTCAGCAGTCCGGCCGCACCGAGTGCCGGGAACACACCCTCCGGGAACGTCTCGGCGCGCTCGTGCTCGTCGACGCGCGGGGCCAATACCTTGTCGGCGACGTCGCGGGTCAGCTCGATCAGGTCGTAGGCCTCTTGGGTGGGCAGAAGACGCTCGACAGCCACAGGATTCCTCCCTCAGAAAACAGTACTGAGAACGATACTGCAGTACTGTCCTAAGTATGACAAGAGCGGAGACGCGCCGGACGACAGCGCGCCGGGCCCAACTGTTCGACCAGCTCGTCGCGATGTTTCTGGCCGAGGGCTTCACGCACCTCACCCTCGACGACATAGCCGCCCGCCTCCACTGCTCGAAGTCCACGCTCTACGCGCTCGCGGAGAACAAGGACCGGCTCGTCTACGCCGTCACGGTGCACTTCTTCCGGGGTGCCACCGAGCGCGTCGAAGCAGAACTCGCACGCAGTACAGGAGCGGAAGCGCGGATCCGCACCTACCTCGAGGCGGTCGGACGGCAACTCGAGCCGGCATCCGCGCGCTTCATGGAGGACATCGCCCGAACTCCCGTCGCCCGCGAGGTGTACGAGCGCAACACCCGGATGGCGGCAGATCGGGTGCGCATGCTGATCTCCGAGGGTGTCGACGCGGGCGATCTCCGCGACGTGCACGCGGCCTTCGTCGCCGACGTCGTCGCGTCCGTCATGGTGCGAATCCAGCAACGGCAGGTCGCCGAGGCCACGGGACTGGCCGACGCCCAGGCCTACCGCGAACTGGCGGCGCTCCTGACACACGGTCTCACCACCTGACCGCGCCTAGGATCGCAGGCATGGACCCACAGATCGGGACCGGGCCGGTCCGCCTCGAGATCGTCGTGGCCAGCGTGCGCGCCGGACGCGTCGCACCGGTGGTCGCCCACTGGTTCGCCGAGACCGCTCGGCGCCGAGCAGAATTCGATGTGGGAATCATCGACCTCGCGGACACTCCCTTACCGCAGGATCTCTCGGGAGGACCCGAAGCCGACGCGTTCACCCGCCGGGTGGGCGCGGCCGAGGCGTTCGTCGTGGTCACCTCGGAGTACAACCACGGATATCCCGCTGCCCTCAAGACCGCGATCGACACCGTGAAACACGAATGGCGCACCAAACCGGTCGGATTCGTCTCCTACGGCGGGCTGTCCGGCGGTCTGCGCGCCGTCGAGCAACTCCGGCAGGTCGTCGTCGAGGTGCACATGATGCCGGTTCGTGAATCGGTGAGCTTCCACCGCGTCAAGCACGCATTCGCGCAGGACGGCACCACCACCGACGGGGCGGCGATCGACGCGGCGGAGCGCATGCTCGACCAGATCGACTGGTGGGCGCGGACTGTGCGGGCGGGGCAGGCTCGCACGGAATATCCCGGCTGAGCGGGGCAGTCAGGACACCGGAACAGGTTCGGGACTCCGCGGCCGGCCGATATGGGTGGTCTCGGCGGCAATGGTCACGAGCGTGAGGCGCACGCGGGTGCCGGCTGTCGTGAGCAGGATCCGGTCTCCCGATGCGCCCGGTTGGTGAAGCAAGACCGTGGGGCGTTCTCCGGGCAGGCTGTCCGGGTGCATCTGCACGTGAATCGCGCTGACCTGGGGCGGAACCGTCGTGGGCCGCACGCCGTCGTAGACCACGGTGTCGAACTTCCGGTCGTCGGCGTACTCACCTGCCACGCGAAGCCGATCTGGTCCGGCAGCACCGTCGAGCAGTGGTCGCCACGCACCGACCCGGTCGGTGTGCAGGAGGACTCGCGCTCCCACGGCCACCGCTCTGAACACGACCTGCTGTGCCAGGTACAACTCACCCGCGACATGCACAGAGCGGATCCCGGGGCCGAAGAGTCGCACGGTGACCGCACGCCCGGCATCGTCCGAACCGATGAGCTGACCGCAACCGCCCGGTGGCAGTGCGAGCCCATCCAGTTCGCCGGCACTCACATCACGCAACGGCGCCACGTGCTCGAGCCGCGGAGCCGCGACCGGCAAGGCGGCGGTCAACGACTCCCGGTCGAGCCCGTACGGGCAGCGGAGTCCGGGCAGCGCGGGAACGACAGGTGATCTCGTGGTGAACCGAGCCGATCCCGCGACCCGGACGGCGCCATGATCTCCCGGCCGCAGCCGGACCACGAGTGTCGAGGAGAGGGCGGGATAGGTCCACACGCTGGTCGCTGCTCGCCGACCGAATCGGCGGGGGTCGAAGTAGCCACCGCTGTTGAAGCCCATCGGGAGGGGGACGTGATGTGGGTGCCGCGCGAATTCGGCGGGCGCGACACCGTGCGCGACGCGACGCGACGCGTTCTCGATGTCGGAGGCGCTGAGAATGATTCCCGCACAACCTCCTTCGTCGAGCACTCGCACGACGCGCCGCGCCGCCGCCGCGACGGTGCGTGCCGCCCCTTCCGCTCCGCCGCCGCGCCGGGCGATCGCCTCACCACAGGTCGACACGTCGAGACGGAGAGCGAGCCAGACCGTTCGCTCGGCTGCAGCGGGCAGCGGACCCAGCAGGTGTGCGTAGACCTGCCCTGCCGGGCTCGAATCGCGTACCCGCCATCCGTGCGTCACCACATCGATCCCGTCGAGGGTGACGTCGTGCCGGCGCAGGCACGATGCGATCGCGTCGAGCGGCAGCGTGACCTCGGCCTCGACGCTGTCGCGCCCCAGTCGCATGACCTGCCCGGGCCGCGACACGACTTCGACGACCGCCGTCACGTATGGAGCGTCCCAGCTCAGACCGATCGGGCGCCCGGCCGGCTGCGGGAAGTCGCGCAGGACCGCTTCGTGTCCGCGTCGTCCGAACCGGTAGCGCACCAGTGTGGAGGCGAACGTGATCGCATCGACTCCGCGAACGGGGATGATCAGGGCCGCCGCGACGAGCGCGCCCGCCGCTACCGCCGGCCACATCCGCCCGGTGGCACCGTGCACTGCGGCCCACACCGCCACCGCAGAGATCTGTGCGATCACCAGACGAGTGACGGCAACGGATTTCGTCCGACCCGCCGCCGCCGAAGCCCCAGCCATGTCTCCCCCCGATCCCGCCCGGCCGCGCCCCCTGCGCTCCACCGGACTTCCCGGCGGAACTGTACTGTGTTGCGGCAGAGAGCGTGCCGCACAGGGGGAGATGCATGGCAGCACAGCCGACCACGCGATGGCAGGTCAGCGGATACAGATTTCTCATGCGGCGCATGGGACACGCATTGGTGCGACGCGATGTGCGGATGATCCACGACCCGCTTCGCTCCCAATCCCGCGCGCTCGCCGTGGGAACGGTCGTGGCCTGCCTCGGACTCGCCGGCTGCGCCGCGCTGGCGCTGTTCCGGCCTCAGGACCGGATCGGGGATGCCACCGTCGTCGTCGGACGCGAGTCCGGCGCGCTGTATGTCGCCATCGACGGGACCTTCCACCCCGCCCTCAACCTCGCGTCCGCACGCCTCGTGCTCGGCTCGCCTGTCGAACCGGTCGTTGTGGCCGACGACCAGCTGGCGGATCGCCCCCGTGGCCCTCTTGTGGGGATCCCGGGGGCGCCGTCGTCGCTGGCACACGGTGCGGACGATCGGCCGTGGACCGTGTGCGACACCGTCGAACCTCACGGAATGCTCGCCGTGACGACCGCCGTCGTCGTCGGCGAGCCGGAGAGTGGCAGAAATACACCCCTGCGCGACGACGAAGCGTTTCTCGTCTCGTCCGACGATCGTTTCTACTTGGTGTACAACGGGGTTCGAGCCGAGATCGATCCGGACGACCGTGCGTTGACGCGCGTGCTCGGTCTCGATGTGACGCGGGCTCGTCCGGTGAGTCCCGGCCTCCTGGGCGCGATTCCCGAAGTGCCTGCTCTCGCCGCTCCGGTGATTCCCGGTGCGGGCGGTGCTCCGAGCGTGCACGTTCGCGGGTTGCCCGTCGGATCTGTGGTGGCGCTGACCGAACCCGATGGGCAGAGTTTCCATGTCGTGCTGCGTGACGGCGTTCAAGAGGTGTCGCGCGCGACCGCGCAGATCCTGCACGCGTCGGATTCCCAGGGGGCGGCGGAGATCCCGGTCGTACCGCCGGACGTCCTCAAGGATGCGCCCGCCGTGCGGGAGCTTGCGGTGGCGACCTTCCCCGCCGTGATTCCCGACATCGTGGAGCCGGCTGACGCTCCCGTGGCGTGTCTGACCTGGGACCCGACGGGACCCGGGGACGACCGGAACCGCTCCACGCTGGGGTTGTCGGCCGGCACCGGGCTCCCCCTCGCCGAGGACGCCGTCCCGGTGGTACCGGCGCAAGCGGACGGCGCCGGCCCGAACGCCGACGCCGTGTACGTTCCGCCGGGGCGGGGCGTGTACCTCGGCACGACGGCCGTGACACCCGGTAGCGATCGCGCCGGCCCGTTGTTCTATGTCGCGGACACCGGGGTCCGGTACGGCATCGTGGACGGTGAATCCGCGGCAGCCCTGGGTCTGTCGGACCCGGTCCGCGCTCCGTGGCCGATGGTGGAACTCCTCGCACCCGGTCCCGCCCTCGGCAGGGCAGAGGCGCTGCTCGCACACGACGGTGTTGCACCGGACCCGAGCCCCGCACCCCTACGCGCGGGAGGCTGACAGCTCAGGTCCGCGCGCCGAGACGGCGCCGCGGGATCGACAGCAACACGACGGGCACCAGCGCGATACACACAGCGGCCGCAGCGATCAGCGCGATGGTGCGCGACCGGTTGTCCGGCGGGGGAGTGTCTGCGGGGGCAGCGAGCGGGTGCGGTTCGGGTGGACGCGCCTCTACCGGATATGAACGGTTCGCCGACAGTGGGGCAGTGACGGCTGCGTACGGATCCACGATCCCGTGGCCGACCCGCGGATTCCAGCCCTCGGCAGGGGCGTGCGCGGTCGCCTCGATCCGGGCCATCACCTCACGTGCGGTCAGGTGCGGGTGCCGGGCACGCACGAGAGCCGCAGTCGCCGCGACCAGTGGCGCTGCGAAACTGGTACCGGAAATCGATTGCGGCCCGTTCGATCCCCAGACCTGGTCCACGAGACCCGCCGTGCCGGGATTCAAGGAGACCAGTCCGCTGCCCGGTGCCGCGACATCCACCCACGGGCCGGGCAGGCTGTATTCGGACGGGGTGCCGTCGGGTTCGACAGCGCCGACGGCGAGCACGTAGTCGTCGTACCAAGCGGGCGACGCCAGAGTCGTTACAGAATTCCACGGATCGTCCTCGGGCGCAGCAGGATCGAGCGATCCAGGATTGCCGGGGCGGCAGGTATCGGTGTTCCCGGCCGCCACGACCACGACGACGTCTTCGACATCGGTGGCGTACTGCACCGCCGCACCCAAGGGGCCGTCGAACAGCCCTTCGGCAGTGGTCCGGCATGCCACCTCCGAGATGTTCACGACGGTCGCACCCAGATCCACCGCTCGACGGAGCGCGAGGGCGAGTGTGCGCACGTCGCCGTAACCGGTGGCATTGCGGGCGGTGTCGTCGTCTGCGCGTGCCCGATCAGAGTACCGTCCGCTCGACTGGCGAATCGTGATCAGCTGGACATCGGGCGCACCACCGGCGAACCCGGATCCGGGAACCTGGGCAGCCGCGATGAGACCTGCGACGAGTGTGCCGTGTGCGTCGCAGTCGTCCGTGCCGTCCCCTGTCGACACGTAATCGCCACCCGGTTGCAGTGCGGGTAGCCGGGGATGGGGTTGCACCCCGGTGTCGATGACCGCGACGACTTGCCCCGCGCCCCGGGTGAGCGGCCAGACGGACTCGAAATCGAGAATCCGCTGGGCAACGGGCATCTGGGGCCCGTCCGGTGCCTCCTCCGGTTCGGAGCACACGATGCGTTGTTCCGTGGCGTCCGGCGGCGCCGGAGTGCCACCGGACGGCAGAAGGGCGGGATCCGGAACGGGTGGTCTCGCCGCTGCCGGACTGCCGCCGCCTGCGATCACAGCCGCGATGACGACAACGCAGGCGGACGCCGCAGGCCGTCGCATCCCTTCACAGCCCCCGCACCGCGGAGTACAAGCCCGCGACCCAGCACGCGAGCGGAACGATGAGCGCGATCACGGTGTATTCGGTCAGTTCCGCGATCCGGCGCTGCACCGGCGTGAACTGACGGCGGGGCGCCACCACACCGAACACGATCGCGCCGGCGAACATTGCCAGGGCAGCGGCGGAGACGAACCACGGCGGAACCGGGGCGAGTACCGCCGCTCCGGTGATCAGCCCGATCAGGATGGTCGCGCCGCCCACCACCAGCGGCACCGCTTCGGTCACGGACGTGTAGGAGCGGCCCCGGAACATCAGCACGACCGCGGTGGTGACGGCCAGACCGACCCCCGGCCACGACACCGCCCCGGCCACCGGATAGGCCGCGCACCACGCGCCGCCGACAGCCAGGGCGGCCGCGGCGTAGACCAGCCCCGTCAGATGCGCGCGGGCGCGTCCTATCCGCGCCTCGAGTTCCCCGAACGACGGGAGCGGAGCGGCTGCCTCCGGATCGGGCGATACCGGGTCGAGTGACGTTCCGGGTACGGGTACCGGAGGTACGGGCAGGCGGCCGAGAACCGCTGCGAGACGTGGCGCGGAAGCCACGAGAAGCAAGGCTGCGATCACCGTGCCCGCCCCGACCGCGTGCGGCCCCGCACCGGCCGTCGACGCAAGGACCAGTGCGACCGCCGCACCTGCCGCAGCGGCGGCGACACCGGTGAACGTCGCAGTACCGACCATGGCCGTTCGCAAGGCGATCACCGCGGCCGCACCGACCAGCACTGCCCCGAGCAGTAGTTGTGGAGGCCCCACATTGCCCGGCACGAGCAGCACTCCCGCGGCGAACACCGGCGGTACCGCGCAGACGGCGGGCAGGAGCCCTGTCCGCGGGTCGCCGTAGCCGCGTGAGACGACCGCTGCCGCGACCAGGAGCAGAACGCCCAGCACCGCCGCGATCGCGCCCGCCACGAGTCGGTGAGGACCCGCCGGCAGTTGCAGCAGGGAAAAACAGCCCGCAGCGAGCGCCGCCGGAGCGAGCACCGTTGCCAGCACACCCGCGGGAGCGGCACCCCACCGGCGCAAGCTGTCCTTGCCCTCCACCGCCACCGCATACATCACGTCGTCGAACAGCGGGGGAGGTGCAGGAGATCCGGCATCGGCCAGGACGAGCAACTCGCCGTCGCGTACCCCGTGTTCGTCGAGGCTCAGCGCACCCGCAAGCGGCGCATGACCGATCCGGGCGAGCGTCCACGCCCCCGGCTCCACCTGCTCGGGCGTGAGATCGAACCGGTTCGCAGCCCGGTGCGATGCGACGAGGTCCACGATGCCGGGAATCAGCAGCGCCACAGGAACTCCGAGGGGAAGAGCGAGATCCACCTCGGTGTGCTGCGCGAGCACCGTGATCCGGCACAGGTCCGGAGCCTGGACAGCGCCGTGATGCTCGGATCCGGTCTGCGCGGACGTCATCGCTCTTCTTCCCCCGTCGTTCACTCGGTCGCCGGCCGCTGCGAGCGGCTCCCCTCGGATGTGCACCGCGCCGACCGGGACGACGCAGACCATACGACACGCGCCGGTCGGTGTCTCGTGACGGAGTCGCCGGCAGGACCCGATCACGAGGTGCCCTGTATGTCTGCGTCGTGCGCTACCCTTCCTCGGACCGTGGGGGTCGGCCGTCGGGGGACGGTTGTGGGATGCGGTGTTCCGGGGGTGGCGAACGTTGAGTACCGAGCGCTTCGTGCGCGCAGCGCGCAAGGAGGCTCCGCGGGCTCCGAGCGGCGAGTTGAGTGTGCAAGCGCCGCCCGATATTCCGCGTCCGACGCCAGGGAATCTGCTGGTGAGGTTACTGCCGCTCGTGATGGTGGCGGCCATGATCGGCATGATGGCGCTGATGTTCACCTCCGGCATGGCCCGGAGTCCGATGGCGATGATCTTCCCGATCATGATGGTCGTCTCGATGGTCGGCATGCTCGCGAACGGCGGGCGCGGAGGAACGAAGACCTCCGAGGTGGACGAAGACCGCAAAGACTATCTCCGGTATCTCGACCAGGTCCGGCGCGAGGTCACCGAAACCAGTGGCGAACAGCGCAAGTCGCTCGAATGGGCACACCCCGACCCCGCCCTGCTCTGGACTCTCGTCGGCACCGCGCGGATGTGGGAACGGCGGTGCACCGACGCGGATTTCTGCCACGTGCGGGTCGGACGGGGCGGGCAGCGACTCGCCACCCGCCTCGTCGCACCGGACACCGGTCCGCTCGAAGATCTCGAGCCGGTCGCGGCGGTCTCCCTCCGGCGATTTGTGCGCGCCCACTCGGTGGTACCCGCGCTGCCCACGGCGGTCGCACTGCGAGGCTTTGCGGCGATCGGACTCGCCGGAGACAGGCAGGCCGCCCGGTCTCTGGTGCGCGCGATGCTCATTCAGTTGTGCACCTTTCACGGGCCGGACGTCCTTCGGGTAGCGGTCGTCTGCGGACCGGACACCGCCGCGGAATGGGAGTGGGCCAAATGGCTCCCGCATGTTCAGCACCCCGACGCCCGCGACGGTGCGGGGAGCGCGCGAATGGTCTTCGGCTCGGTCCTCGAACTGGAGACGGACCTCGCTCCGGTCCTCTCGACCCGAGGACGCTTCACACGCAATGCCCCGGCCTTCGAGGGAGTTCCGCAGCTCGTCGTCGTGGTCGACGGTGGTGTGTCGGGGTCCGGGTCGGGACTGCTCGAGGACGGGCTGGATTCGCTGACGATCCTCGACCTGTCGGGTTTCGCGCCGCGACTCGCGTCGGCTCGCGGTCTCCAACTCGTGGTGGAGGACGGCTCTGTCGGCGCACGATCCGGCGTGGAGGTCGAATCGTTCGCCGACGCCGATTCCGTCAGCGCGCCACGGGCTCAGACGGTCGCGCGCCGTCTGGCTCCGTATCGCGTGGTCGCGCAGGCTTCGGCAGGCGACAACTCCGACGAAGGTCCGGCCACCTGGCAGGACCTTGTGGGGGTCGGCGACGTGCTGCGCTTCGATCCCGGCCGAGCATGGGTCCCACGCCGGGGGCGCGACCGTCTGCGGGTTCCCATCGGTGTCGATCCCGACGGCAGACCTGTGGAGATCGACCTGAAGGAAGCCGCCGAGAACGGGATGGGCCCACACGGTCTGTGCATCGGAGCGACCGGATCAGGGAAGTCGGAGTTACTGCGCACACTTGTCCTCGGGCTCGTCGCCACTCATTCGCCCGACGATCTCAATCTCGTTCTGGTCGACTTCAAGGGCGGTGCAACCTTTCTGGGGTTGGAAGGCCTTCCCCATGTAGCGGCGATCATTACCAATCTCGCGGATGAACTCGCAATGGTCGACCGGATGAAGGACGCACTCGAGGGTGAAATGAACCGCAGGCAGGAGTTGCTCCGGGCGTCCGGAAACTTCGCCAACGTCGGAGACTACGAAAAGGCACGTGCGGCGGGTGCTCCCCTCGATCCGCTCCCGGCGTTGTTCATCGTCGTGGACGAGTTCTCCGAACTACTTTCGCAGCAACCGGAATTCGCCGACCTGTTCGCGGCGATCGGACGGCTGGGGCGCTCGCTGCACATGCATCTTCTGCTCGCCAGCCAGCGACTCGACGAGGGACGACTGCGAGGGCTCGACAGTCACCTGTCCTACCGCATCGGCCTCAAGACGTTCTCTGCGAACGAATCGCGCAGCGTCCTCGGCGTTCCCGATGCGTACCATCTGCCGTCGGCGCCGGGTGCGGGTTACCTCAAGTCGGATTCGGCGGAGATCGTCCGGTTCGCCGCGGCGTACGTTTCCGGGCCCTCGGTGTCCGGACGCCCGTCCCGGCGGACTGCGGTGCACGGAGTCACCGGTGCACTGCGGCCCCGGGTGTTCACCGCGCGCGCCGTTCCGCTCGACGATCCTGTTCCGCAGGCGGTCCCGGCACCGGACATTACGGACGACACGGCGGCCGCAGGAGGCCGTAGCCTCCTCGACCTCGTCGTGGACCGGATCCGCGGACACGGAACACCCGCGCACGAAGTGTGGCTTCCTCCCCTCGAGGAGTCTCCGACTCTCGATGCGCTGGTGCCGCGCTCGGTCCTCACGGGCGAGGTACCCCAGCTCGCCCCCCTGCGGACTCCTGTCGGCATCGTCGACCGGCCGTTCGATCAACGCCGCGACCTTCTCGTGGTGGATCTTGCGGGTGCGGCCGGCAACGTCGTGATCGTGGGCGGTCCCCAGGCGGGAAAGTCGACGCTGCTGCGCACTCTCGTCGTGTCGACGGCCCTGACGCATACCGCGGAGCAGGTGCAGTTCTACTGTCTCGACTTCGGAGGCGGTGCGCTCGCAGGTCTGGCAGCGCTGCCTCACGTCGGATCGGTCGCAACCCGTCTCGATGCCGATCGGGTGCGGCGTACCGTGGCGGAACTCGTGTCGTTGTTGCGGAGCCGAGAGCGACTGTTCGCCGAGCAGGGTATCGAGTCGATGGCGGAGTTTCGCCGCCGCCGGGCCGGCGGCGCACCCGGCACGTCCACCGATCCGTTCGGCGATGTCTTCCTCGTGATCGACGGATGGCCGAGTATCCGGCAGGACTTCGAGGCTCTCGAGCAGGTCGTGAGTGTTTTGGCGTCCCAGGGGCTTTCGTACGGTATCCACGTGGTGCTCAGTGCGCCCCGCTGGGGGGATGTCCGTCCGGCGATGCGGGATCAGTTCGGCACGCGACTCGAACTGCGCCTCGGGGATCCGTCCGATTCGGAGTACGGACGGAAGAAGGCGGCGACGGTGCCGGAGGGGAGACCGGGCCGTGGGATCGACCGCGACGGGCTGCACATCCTCGTGGCGCTGCCGCGCGTGGACGGTGTCACGGACACCACCGATCTCGGCGTCGGAGTGTCGGCAGCGGTCGCCGCGATCGCCGCCGCGACGCCCGGCGGACGCGCACCGAGGGTCCGGATGCTGCCCGACACCATCGATCGCGCCGATCTGCTCGCGGCGCTGCCCCGCGGATGGCCGAGTGGCCCGGATGCGCCGCCCGCGGTGCGTCTGACGATCCCGATCGGCATCGACGAGGCGGAACTCGCGCCGGTCGCCGTGGACTTCACCGACAGCCCGCATCTCCTCGTATTCGGTGATTCCGGCTGCGGGAAGACAGCCGTGCTCCGTGGCATCTGCCGAGGATTGATGGAGTCGAACACCTCCGACCAGGTGCGCATCATCGTCGGTGACTACCGCCGCACCCTGCTCGGCGTGGTCGAGGGCGACCACCTCGGCGGCTACGCACCGGCCGCGAGTGTGCTGGCCACGATGGCCCAGGAACTCGCCGGGATCTTCGAGCGGCGACTGCCCGGGCCGGGGACGACTCAACAGCAATTGCGGGACCGTTCGTGGTGGTCCGGGCCGGAGGTCTTCGTGATCGTCGACGACTACGACATGGTTGCGGCGAGCGGCCAGAATCCGTTGGCCCCGCTGCTCGAGTATCTGCCGCAAGCCAAGGACCTGGGTCTGCACCTCGTGGTGGCGCGCCGAGCCGGAGGCGCGGGCAGGGCACTGTTCGAACCGGTGCTGGCCCGATTGCGCGAACTTTCCAGTCCCGGGCTGGTGATGAGCGGCAATCGGGACGAAGGTGCGCTGGTGGGCTCGGCTCGCCCGTCGCCCATGCCGGCCGGAAGAGGACTGCTCGTGCGCCGCGACGGCGCGTCGCTCGTGCAGACCGCATGGTCACCGCTGCCGTGACGTCGCCGGAAGTGCTGGTCCTGGCCGTGCTGCCGGGGTGGGTGCGGGGGAAATGGGGTGAGACGTCACGATCGGTACCCGCGGTCGCGGCTCGGTTCGGCGGCGGCTGGGTGTTCGGCGACTCGGCTCTCGACTCTCCGGACGCGATCGACGTCACCGACACGGTCGACGACCCCGCTGCGGTTGCCTCGCCGCGAACGGACGGCCACGAGCCAGGACCCGTGCTGACCGGACTCGTGTGCTATGCCGCCGCGGCCGTGGGTGCCCCATCGATGGTCGCGACAGCCGTCGTGGTGCACCCGACCTGGTGGAACGAGCGTCGCCGCCGCCTACTGGACACGGCCGCGCGTCAGGTCGCGCACAACGTGCTGCTGGTTCCGGTCTCCGTTGCGGCATGTCGTGCCGCGCACCAAGGCGATGCCGAGCGGTACGTCGTGCTCGAGTTCGCCGAGCGAGGCGTCACCGCTGTATCGGTCATGCCGGGGTCGCGCGATGACGGTCCGGCGGTCGACCGGGTCGCCCGGAATCCGGAGATCCTGGTCGACGACCTCGTGGCGGCGGATGCAGGCGACACCGTGTCTGCGGAAGGGGCGGTCAGGTCGCTGATCGCAGCGGTGAACGACGGCCGGGAAGACTCTTGTGTGCTGGTCGTGACCGGTGCGCCGGGCGAACCGGCGGGAGGGTCGGCGTGCGAGCAGATAGCGAACCGGATCGCCGGCACCGTCCCGACCGTGCCGGTCGCTGCCGCGGAGATGGTGGCGGCAGTGTCCGGCCGCCGCGTCCAGGAGACCGCCCCCGCCGAGACCGCCTCGACGGTGCCGTGGCTACACGAGGTACGGACACCGGGAACTCCTGCCACCCGCAACGGGCGAACCGCCAAAGTGATCCTCGCGGTGGTGAGCGTCGGTCTGCTCGCCGCGGTGTTCCTGTGGGTCGGCGCACACGCGCCCCCCGGATCCGTGGCGGGTGCCGGGACGACCGGCGACGGCGCCGGTGCCACCGACAGCCCCGCCTCGGCGGCAGACCCGGATCTCTCACAGCCCCGCACGGATCGGCCGGCTCGCTTCGAGATCGGGCCGGTGCGCCTCGACCTGCCCGGTTCCTGGCGCCTGCGAACGCCGGAATCGGCGGACTCCGGGCGTGCGGAACTCGTCCCGGCGTCGGGCACCGACCGGAGAATCGTGATCGTGCACAGCGTCCTGGCCGACGGCATGGACGAGCATGCCGTGGCCGCGGTGCTCGGGACACGGGCGGAGGAACGCGGCCGGGTGATTCGAAATATGGACGCCGACACCACATTCGCGGACCGGAGTGTGATCGCCTACACCGAAGTGCCCGACGAATTCTCCGAGGTTCGGTGGTCGGTCGTGGTCTTCCCGGGGTTGCAGGTCGCGGTGGGTTGCCAGTTCCTCGACGGTGAGTGGGCAGGGATCCGGCGCGAGTGCGAGCAGGCGGTGCACACCCTCCGGACCGGGTGAAGACACGCTGGAAAACGAATTCCGGATCCGAGGGAACCGCTCGGCCGGTTGCGGCGTCCAACCTTGTGTAGGCGCAATCCGGCTCAGACCAACTGGGGGGCTGAGACAGCCGGTGCGCGGAACGATCGAAGGAGCACTCGTGACCGAACCGTCGGCCGGAGCAGGGTCCGGCCACTCGAATGGCTTGAGCACAGATGTCGCAACCATGGAGGTGGTCGCGGGGCAACTTCAGGATTCTCGCAACGAACTCGTGGGGATTCTCCGAGTGCTCGGCGACGTCGTGCAGTCCGCACCGTCCGTGTGGCGAGGTGTGTCCGCCACGCGCTTCGCCGGAATCATGGAGCGCTGGAATGTCAACAACACCAACCTGACCGCCGCGCTCGACGAACTCGCGGAAGCGGTGCGGACCAGCGGCCGGTCCTACGACGCGACCGAACAGGAGAACGCACGGGCGCTCGGTGCCGTCGACCCCGGTGCCGGTTCCCTTCTCCGCGGTTCGTTCTGATCCCCGGTCCCGAATCCAGCTGAAGGAGAACGAACAGTGACAGTCGACGGTGGATCCGAGATCTTCCAGAATTTCGCGGGCGTCGCAGATCTGCACGCGCGTCTCGTCTCGGGCGAGAAGGCGATCAGGGACACGCTCGACCGGATCGAATCGCAGGTAGCGCCGCTGGTGGCCACGTGGAGTGGTGAGGCGCAGGCCGACTACGTCGCGACGCAGCAGCGGTGGAACCGGGCCGAAGCGGGCCTGATCCAGGTGCTGCAGGACATCGGCCGGATCGTGTCGAGCGGCAACGACGACATGCTGGCAACCGAACGGAGGAACCAGGCACGCTTCCCGGGGTGATACCCGGTGCGTCCGGTGGGTGCAGGGGGAGAACCCACGGCACAGCGTCCCGGTGGTGGAGAGGCCGCCGGGACGTCGTGCCGTCCGGACGCGTTTTGACCTACCGGCCGCTGCGCCGGTAAAGTGGTTCCTCGGCGTGTCGTCCGTCGTCGTTGCCTTGTGCGCGGCGAACATCTCATCCCGGGTCTCAACTGGCCGCCGGGTGTGACCATCGGCGGCACGCGGGCCAGCAGCGAAAACGATAGACGAGGAAATTCTGTGTCTACGTACACACCGAAGGCCAGCGAGCTGACCCACGAGTGGCACGTCATCGACGCCACCGACGTGGTCCTCGGCCGCCTCGCGGTGCAGGCGGCAAACCTGCTCCGTGGCAAGCACAAGCCCACCTTTGCTCCGCACATGGACGGCGGTGATTTCGTCGTCATCATCAACGCCGACAAGGTCGCCATCTCCGGCAACAAGCGGACCGACAAGTTCCTGTACCACCACTCCGGTTACCCGGGTGGCCTGCGGGGTCGTTCGGTCGGCGAGGTTCTCGACAAGAACCCCGATCGTCTCGTGGAGAAGGCCGTCACCGGCATGCTCCCGAAGAACAAGCTCGGCCGCGCCATCGCCAAGAAGCTGAAGGTCTACGCGGGCCCGAACCATCCCCACGCCGCGCAGCAGCCGGTGCCGTTCGAGATCAAGCAGGTGGCACAGTGACGACACCCGAGGAACAGAACGAGAACGTGACGAACGTCGAAGAGTTCGCCGACAACGTCGAGGTCGCTGCAGACGAGTACGTGGCCGAAGAGGCTGTTGCGGAGCCCGTGGCTCCGATCGTGCTCGACCGTCCGATCCAGACCGTCGGTCGCCGTAAGGAGGCCGTGGTCCGCGTGCGTCTGGTGCCCGGCTCCGGCAACTTCGTCCTCAACGGGCGCACCATCGAGGATTACTTCCCGAACAAGGTGCACCAGCAGCTCGTGAAGTCGCCGCTGGTGACCGTCGAGCGCCCCGAGGGCTTCGACATCCACGCTCGCCTGCATGGTGGCGGCCCGTCCGGCCAGGCCGGCGCGCTGCGTCTCGCCATCGCACGTGCACTCATCGAGGTCACTCCCGAGGATCGCCCCGCGCTCAAGCGCGCCGGCTTCCTCACGCGTGACCCGCGTGCCGTCGAGCGTAAGAAGTACGGCCTGAAGAAGGCCCGTAAGGCATCTCAGTACTCCAAGCGCTGATGTGTCGCCGACGCTGACCTGGTCAGCCTCGGCACTTGTTCGACCACGAGAGCAGGCGTCGGTAGAGATTCGCTACCGGCGCCTGCTTTCGTGCATTCTGTCTTCCGTCAGATTCCGGGGCCGGGTACGCCGTGCCGCGGAACAGGGGAGCATTGCGCGGTAGTGACCGCAGTGAATGGTGAGGGGCGTGTCTATGGGTCGGTTGTTCGGCACCGACGGAGTTCGAGGCTTGGCAAATGCCGAGCTGACGGTGGAGTTGGCATTGCGTCTGGCCGGTGGTGCTGCCGCGGTGCTGGCGCCGGTGGATTCCGGCCGACGACGGGCCGGGGGCGGCGGGCGGCCGGGCCCCACCGCCAGCGGGGTGAGTCGCGCGGCCCCCCGGCCCCCCCGCCGGACCCCC
>NZ_JBNCLW010000006.1:0-280467 GCF_049844875.1 Rhodococcus sp. DT1 | reverse complement strand
CGTCGGGTGTTGTGGCATTTGCGTCGGCGGGGTGTGGCGGCCGGGTTGGTGGCGCCGGTGTTTCCCGCCCCACGCGGGCCGGTGGCCGTCGTCGGCCGGGACCCACGCGCGAGCGGTGAGATGCTCGAGGCCGCCGTCACCGCCGGGCTCACCGCAGCCGGCGTCGATGTGCTGTCGGTGGGCGTGCAGCCTACTCCCGCAGTCGCGTACCTCACCGCCGCGTACGGCGCCGACCTCGGAGTGATGATCTCCGCGTCGCACAATCCCATGCCGGACAACGGCATCAAGATCTTCGCGGCGGGTGGGCACAAGCTCGAGGACTCGGTCGAAGACCGCATCGAAGCGGTACTCCAGGGCGAGAACGGATCACCGGCACGCCCCACCGGAGCAGGGATCGGACGCGTCCGGGTCGCCGAAGACGCTGTGGACCGTTATCTCGCGCACCTCGCGTCGACGATGCATCATCCCCTCACGGGTCTGACGGTTGTCGTCGACTGTGCGCACGGTGCGGCGTCACGCGTCGGCCCCGAAGCCTACGAGGCCGCCGGCGCGACGGTGATCGCAATCGGTGCGGAGCCCGACGGGCTCAACATCAATCTCGATTGCGGCTCGACACATCTCGAAGGCTTGCAGAAAGCTGTGCTGGAACACGGCGCGGATCTGGGTCTCGCTCACGACGGGGATGCCGACCGTTGCCTCGCGGTGGACGCGTCCGGTGCCGTCGTCGACGGCGACGCCATCATGGCGATCCTGGCGCTGAGCATGCACGAGTCGGGTGAACTGCGCGACGGCACGCTGGTCACGACGGTGATGAGCAACCTCGGCCTCCACCTCGCGATGAAGGACGCCGGAATTGCCGTCCGGACCGTCGGGGTCGGGGACCGCTACGTGCTCGAGGAACTGCGCCGCGGGGGATTCAGCCTCGGTGGCGAACAGTCCGGGCACATCGTTCTCCCTGCTCACGGCACGACCGGCGACGGCGTGCTGACGGGACTGCGGCTCATGGAACGGATCGCCGCGACCGGACGCTCGCTCACCGAACTGGCGTCGGTGATGACCATCCTCCCGCAGGTGCTCGTCAACGTCCGGGTGAGCGACAAGGCGGCGGTGGCGAACGATCCTGCTGTCGCGAGCGCCGTCGCCGAAGTGGAGCGTGAACTCGGCGAGACCGGACGCGTGCTGCTGCGGCCCTCCGGGACAGAGCAACTCGTCCGCGTCATGGTCGAGGCCGCCGACGACAGCCATGCCCGCGCTCTCGCCGACCGGCTGGCCGGAGTCGTGGCGGGCGTCTGACGCCAGGACAGCCCCTCATCCGGTCCCCGCTGGGACCGTATCGGCACCACGCCCCCTCCCGACCCCTCCACGATGAGGGAACCGGAGGGGGCGTCGCTGCGTCCAACCCTGCGAACGCAGTGCGGGGGAGGGGCGGGACATGGCAGCACCACGGGATCGTGTGCGATTCGACGAGCAGGGCGTCACGTCGGTAGCGGGTCGATTGGCGAGATCCGCGGACGACACCGATCACGAATGCCGTCATGTGCTGGGAAACCTCGAGTTCGGTCCACGCACGGCTGGCGAGCACTACCGCAATTGCGGCGCCGTCGTCGAAGACGGATACCGGCGAGTGCGCCGGGCCTGTGACGAGTGGGTGGCGACGGTGAACGCACACGTGGACGCGCTGCGCACCGCAGCCGACCATTACACCGAGCGCGATGCGGCGACAGCGGACGATCTGGCCCGTGTGCCGGGCCCGGATACCCTCCGGGGCGATCCCGGCCGCTGGTCACGATGACGCCGGCACCCGACCCGGCCCGCATCCTCGAGACGGGCGCCGGCGGTCTGACGTTCTTCGCCGACTACCTCCCCTGTGCGCATCAGCTGGGCATCGCGTCTTCCGTCACGGCCGAGTCGCTGCGGGAGAGGTACGACGAACAGCGCGGCCTCGATCTCGCCACGCTCGTCGCCGACGCCTCGGATCTTGCTCGGCTCGCCTGTCTGCTCGGCGGGCATGTCGAGGATCAGAGCGGTCACGTGCGTGGCCTGCCGCGAGTCTGGCAGGGACGTGCCGCCGACACCGCCCGGTCGCGCCTGGACGCCGTCGTCGGCCAGGGGTGGGCACTGCAGAGCGGGGTGGACGCGCTCTCGCGTGCTCTCGCCACCGCTGCGTCAGACATCGCTGCGATCGTCGGCGACAAGGCGCGCGTCGTCGGCGCGCTCGAGGGACGCCTCGTCGGCGGACGTACTGCCGACGAAGTCCGGGTGATTGTTGCCGGCGCGTCGGGCGGGTCCGGCGGTCCCACTCCGGATCAGGTGGCGGGCTGGTTTCCTCCCGTCGATCGCGTGTCAGGCGACCCGGCTGCCACGGCGGAGTCGTGCTCGCGATGGCTACGCGAGACGTTCACCCCGGAGTTCGGCGCTGCGATCGACGGTGTGCTGCGAGTCTGTGACGATACCGATCGAACGATCAGATCTGTATTCGACTCTCTGGCAGCATCATTCGCCAGTATCGAAGACCTCGGTGGGGTGGGAGCCGCGTTCGGCGGGTCGGTGCCGGGCAGTATCCGATCGGGCTTCGCTCCGAACGTGCCGCCGTCGGGGGATGACGGGAGCGACCCGGTACGAGCAGGAGTAGATCTCGTCGTCGCGGCAGCGGGTCTCGCCGGTGCCGTACTCGACCTGGCCGGATCGGGAGTGCGGGCCGCGACCGCGATGCTCGACGCCGCCACGGATGCCGCGATGTCGCCCGGCGCCACACCCCCCGCCGCGCCTCCCGATGCGGAGCCGTCCGCGCCAGGCTCAGCAACGCCGGCGACCCGATCCGACGGGGAAACAGAGCCGTCCGGCAAATCCGAGGAACCGTCGGCGTCGAACCTGGTGCCGGTGGAACCAGTGGTGGACAGGCCCCCCGATCGATTGCCGACCGAGAACCCGAGCGCGGTCGCCACACCTGTGGGCAGTTCGCCACCGGAGCCGGTGGGTGACGAGATCCATCCATCCGGGACGCCCGCAAGTGGCATCCCCCCGGTGGCCGTTCCGCGCGCGTCCGGCCGCCGCGACACCTCGACATCTCCCCCTGCGCCGGCCGTTGCCGAGACGGATCGGGCGAGCCGGCAACCCGGTGACCCCCACGGTGGGGTGGTACTTGCCGAAGCCGGGCCGCTCTGACACCCGGGGAAAGGCGCAGTCGCCGTGGGCGATCGCGCGTCGAGCAGGATCAGCGTCCGAGAAGAAGATTGATCTGGCTGCCGAGTTCGCGGTCGATGGAGTTGGGGTCGGTGAGCGCGATGGAGCCCGGAATCTCGGCGGTCGGGTCGGAGAAGGCCGCGTAGGTCTTGTCCCCGTTCAGCCGGTGGAGCAGGAAACCGGTGAGCAGCGAGCGGGTGTGCTGCTGTGTGCGTCGCTCGTTCCCACCGATGCCGAGAGCGGCGAGCATGCGACGGCCCTCGGCGAGACCGTTGTCGTCGGACTTCTCCACGACGCGCAGTTGCACGTCGCCGCCCCACGATGCGGCCACCGCTGCCGCGTCGCTGGTCATCGACCCGACGCTCTTCTCGCCGACGAGGACCAGACCGGGAGCGGTGACCTGCGCCGCGGCGTCCGACGCACGCGGTGAGGTCGGTGCCGGGTAGAGCGATGCGACCGCAGCCACCTCGCGGCGCGCGGCAGCCAGCACTGCGGCGCCCGCACCGAACCCGTGGCCGACGAACGCGAGACGGTCCGGATGGACGCTGATGCGTCCCGTGCCGAGTCGCACGCCGAGGCAGATGTCGAGTGTGGTGTGCAGGTCGGTGGCGAGCCCCACAGCCGACGGGACCGGGCCGCGTTCGGTGCTGGGAGCCCCGACGACGATGCCCCACGACGCGAGATGCTCGAACAGTGCTGTGTACTTGCCTACATTCGTGAGCCAGCCGTGCCCGAACGCCACTGCCGGAAGGTTGAACCCTTCGGCGGGGGTATAGACCACGCCGGGTTGTCCCGCGAGCGCCAGGTCGCCGCGCAGCACCGAGTGCGGACCGCGCTTGGACAGTTCCTTAGCCAGGGATTTCGGGTTCGCCGCCACGGCGTGAACGTTAGCGGATACGCCGCGGAGGCGGGTCCGGTGTGCCCGTGACGTGCGTGTCGCGCGAAGTCGGTGCGCGTCGTGCCCGGGTAGCTGCCCGCGGGCGGCCGAGTTCCCGATGAGTTGCGGTCGTCCAGCCCGCGACCAGTACCCTGCTAACCATGTGCGGAATCGTGGGGTATGTCGGGCACCGTCGTGCTCTCGACGTCGTAGTCGAAGCGCTGCGGCGGATGGAGTACCGGGGTTACGACTCGGCCGGAATCGCCATTCTCGACGGTCGAGGCGGATTGGCAGTGGAGAGAAAGGCCGGGCGTCTGGCCAACCTCGAGGCCGAACTCGCCGAGATCGGGGAGGACCACTTCGCAGGCACCGCCGGAATGGGCCACACCCGATGGGCGACACACGGCCGCCCCACCGACCGCAACGCGCACCCGCACCGGGACGTGACCGGCAAGGTCGCCGTCGTGCACAACGGCATCATCGAGAACTTCGCACCGCTGCGCGAAGAACTCGAGAAGGACGGCGTGGAGCTGGCCAGCGACACCGACACCGAGGTCACCGTGCACCTCGTGGCCCGTGCCTACGCCGAAGGCCCGACCGCCGGGGACTTCGTGGAAAGTGCGCGCAGCGTGCTGCGCCGCCTCGAAGGTGCGTTCACACTCGTCTTCACCCATGCCGACCATCCCGGCACGATCGTCGCCGCTCGACGCTCGACACCGCTGGTCGTCGGCGTCGGGGACGGCGAGATGTTCGTCGCCTCCGATGTCGCCGCGTTCATCGAGTTCACCCGCGACGCCGTCGAACTGGGCCAGGACCAGGTCGTCGTCATCACCGCGGACTCGTACGAGGTCACCGACTTCGACGGCAACACCGGTGTACGCACCCAGCCGTTCACCATCGACTGGGATCTCGCCGCCGCCGAGAAGGGTGGCCACGACTACTTCATGCTCAAGGAGATCGAGGAACAGCCCGGCGCGGTGGCCGACACCCTGCGCGGGCACTTCGTCGACAACCGCATCGTGCTCGACGAGCAGCGGCTCTCCGATCAGGAACTGCGCGACATCGACAAGGTGTTCGTCGTCGCGTGCGGCAGTTCCTACCATTCCGGTCTCGTCGCGAAGTATGCGATCGAGCACTGGACCCGCCTGCCCGTCGAGGTGGAACTGGCTTCCGAGTTCCGGTACCGCGACCCGGTGCTGGACCGTTCGACGCTGGTGGTCGCCATTTCGCAGTCCGGGGAGACCGCCGACACCCTCGAAGCGGTGCGGCACGCCAAGGACCAGAAGGCTCGTGTGCTCGCGGTGTGCAACACCAACGGCGCGCAGATCCCGCGTGAGGCCGACGCGGTGTTGTACACCCGTACCGGTCCGGAGATCGGGGTGGCGTCGACGAAGGCGTTCCTGGCGCAGATGGCCGCGAACTACCTGGTCGGCTTGGCTTTGGCGCAGGCCCGTGGGACGAAGTATCCCGACGAGGTGGCACGCGAGTACGAGGATCTGGCGGCGATGCCGGAGAAGATCGCACAGGTGCTCGAGGGTATGGATTCGGTCCGGCAACTCGCGCGGGACCTGTCGGCCTCGCCGGCGGTGCTGTTCCTGGGCCGGCACGTCGGGTATCCGGTGGCGCTCGAAGGCGCTCTCAAACTCAAGGAACTGGCGTACATGCACGCCGAGGGGTTCGCGGCCGGTGAACTCAAGCACGGTCCGATCGCGCTGATCGAGGACGGTCTGCCCGTGATCGTGGTGATGCCGTCGCCGAAGGGCCGCGCGGTGCTGCACAGCAAGTTGCTCAGCAACATCCGGGAGATCCAGGCGCGTGGCGCGGTGACCGTGGTGATCGCGGAGGAGGGCGACGAGACCGTGCGCCCGTTCGCCGACCATCTCGTCGAGATCCCGTCGGCGCCGTCGTTGCTGCAGCCGTTGTTGTCGACGGTGCCGTTGCAGGTGTTCGCGGCCGAGGTCGCGCAGGCACGCGGGTACGACGTCGACAAGCCCCGTAACCTCGCGAAATCCGTCACGGTCGAATAACCCGGACCACGCCGCCGGGCGGCACGAGGCTCCCAGGAGGGGCGATGCGCAGCTACTACCCGTGCGAGGCGGTGCGAGCCGCGGAGGCGCCGCTGCTGGCCTCGCTGCCGGAGGGCACGCTGATGCGCCGGGCGGCGCACGGTCTGGCGACCGTCGCCGCGGCGGAACTGCGTGCCGTCACCGGGGGAGTCGCCGGGAGACGGGTTGTTCTGCTCGTCGGGTCCGGCGACAACGGCGGGGACGCCCTGTGGGCCGGGTCGTTCCTCCGCCGGCGTGGCTGCGCGGTGACCGCACTGCTCCTCGATCCGGACCGTGCGCACCCCGCCGGTCTCGCCGCACTGAAGGCCGCCGGGGGTCGTGCCGTGCCGGCCCGGCCCGAGCATCTCGGTGACCCCGACCTGGTGCTCGACGGCATCGTCGGAATCTCCGGTCGCGGCCCACTGCGTCCCGCCGCCGCCGACATCGTCGACGCGATCACCGCGCCGATCGTCGCGGTGGACACGCCGAGCGGCGTCGACCCCGACACCGGCGCCGTGGACGGCCCGGCGGTGAGCGCAACCGTGACCGTCGCGTTCGGGGCCCTCAAACCGGTCCACGCACTCGCGTCACCCCGGTGCGGCCGGGTCGAACTCGTCGACATCGGACTCGAACTCCCCGAATCCCGCCTGATCGCTGCCGAGGCCGCCGAGGTGGGAGCCATCTGGCCGGTACCGGGCCCGGACGACGACAAGTACAGCCAGGGCGTAGTCGGTGTCTCCGCGGGCAGCGCGAAGTACCCCGGGGCAGCGGTCCTGTGTGCGGGGGCAGCCGTCGCCGCGACCTCCGGCATGGTCCGCTACGCCGGTTCCGCGTCGGCCGAAGTTCTTGCCCATCGCCCCGAAGTGGTGGCCGCACCCTCGGTCGCGGAGGCCGGTCGCGTGCAGGCCTGGGTCGTGGGCCCGGGCGGCGGCACGGGCACCGAGGCCGCCGAGACCCTCCGGGCAATTCTGGCCACCGATCTGCCGGTCCTGGTCGACGCCGATGGGCTGACCGTGCTCGCGCGCAACCCGGACCTGGTTCGGGGACGTGCCGCCCCGACCCTGCTCACTCCTCACGCGGGTGAGTTCGCACGGCTCACCGGGGCACGACCCGAACCGGACCGGGTCGCAGCGGTACGCACACTCGCCGCGGAGTGGGGCGTCCATGTCCTGCTCAAGGGGCACGTGACACTGATCGCACGGCCCGACGGCCTGGTGTTCGTCAACGACGCCGGAGGGTCCTGGGCCTCGACGGCGGGCGCCGGCGACGTGCTGTCCGGAACGATCGGCGCGCTGCTGTCGTCGGGGATGCCCGTCGATCTCGCCGCTGCCGCCGGTGCTCGGGCACATGCGTTGGCCGCCAACCTCGCTGCTTCCGGCGGCACGCCCGGGGAAGGCCTGCAAGCAGCGTCGGCGGCGCCGGTGTCGGCGAGTGCGATCCTCGCCTCGCTGCACGACGCCGTGCGGTTGCTCCGTACCTATATGCCCGAATCGTGACCGGACGCGCCGGACCACGGCGTCCGTACAAAAACGGGCAGTGGCAGGATCGAGAGACGTGACCACGACCCAGCACACCCTGCCTTCAGCCCGAAACGCCCGCCCTCAAGCCGAGGCGGTCATCGATCTGGACGCGGTCGCCGAGAACGTTCGGCGGCTCCGGGAGTTCGCCGGGGACGCTGCCGTCATGGCGGTGGTCAAGGCCGACGCCTACAACCACGGAGCCGTGCCCGTCGCGAAGGCTGCGCTCGCCGCCGGCGCCCGTGAACTCGGGGTCACCACACTCGGTGAAGCCATCGAACTGCGTGCCGCCGGAATCGAGGCGCCGGTGCTGTCCTGGCTCCACGCCTCCGACGCGGACTTCGCACCCGCCATCGTGGCGAACGTCGAACTCGGCGTCTCCTCGCCCCGCCACCTCGAGTCGATCGTCGCAGCGGCGCATTCCACCGGGACGACGGCGTCGATCGCGGTGAAGGTCGACACCGGACTCAACCGCAACGGCGTCGCCCCCGACGAGTGGGACGTGTTCGTCGACGATCTTGCGCGCGCCCAGGCCGAGGGGTCGGTGCGGCTGCGCGGTGTGTTCTCCCACCTCGCGCACGGGGACGAACCCGAGCACCGCGTCAACGACGAGCAGCGTGACCGTCTGAAGGAGGCGGTCGCAGATCTGCGACGCCGGTCGTTGTCTCCGGAGGTAGTGCACCTGGCGAACTCCGCTGCCACGCTCACCCGCCCTGACCTGCGATTCGATATGGTTCGGCCCGGAATTGCGATGTACGGTCTGACACCCATTCCGGAACGCGGCGACTTCGGGTTCCGTCCGGTGATGACAGTACGGACGAAGGTGATTCTGGTGAAGAAGGTTCGAGCAGGGACGGGCGTGTCGTACGGGCACAGCTGGATCGCTCCCACCGACACGACGGTGGCACTTCTGCCGATGGGATACGCCGACGGCATCCGCCGCAATCTCAGCGGGCGGATCGAGGTGCAGCTCGGCGGCCGGCGGCGGCCGCAGATCGGCCGGATCTGCATGGACCAGGTCGTCGTCGACCTCGGCCCGGACGGTGCCGGAGTAAACGAAGGCGACGAGGCGTTCTTCTTCGGTGACGGTCGTCACGGTGAGCCCGGAGCCCAGGATTGGGCCGAGAAGCTCGACACGATCAACTACGAGATCGTCACGGGCATCGGCGGGCGCACCGTGCGAACCTACGTCGGGGGCGAAGGGAGCGTGACGCCATGACGGTCTTGGGCCGAATGGGCATGCTCGGGTCCAGCCTGATCACACTCGCCTCCTCGGCCGGCCTCTACGCGGTCCGTACCGCGGGAATGCCCGCCCACGAACTCTACGAGGACGAAGATTTCGACGCGATCCTGCGGCTGCCGAAACGGGTGATCCACACCGAAGACGACGTCTCGCTCGTCGTCCGGGAGGCCGGATCGCCGTTCGCGCCGCTCACCGTGGTTTTTGTGCACGGCTACTGCCTGCGCATGCAGTCGTGGCACTTGCAGTACCGGCACATCGCCGAGCGCTGGGGCCGCGACGTGCGGATGGTCTTCGTCGACCAGCGGGGGCACGGTGAGTCGGGTGCCTCGGGGTCGAAGACGTGCACCATCGCCCAACTGGGCCGCGACCTCGGACGTGTCATCGACGCCACAGCCCCGGCCGGGCCGGTGGTCGTGGTGGGACATTCGATGGGTGGGATGACCACCATCGCGCTGGCGGCGCAGCGCCCCGAACTGTTCGGGCCGCGGGTCGTGGCAGTGGGATTGCTCGCCACCACCGCAGCCGGGCTCAGCAAGAGCGGGATCGGGCGCAACCTCGACAACCCGGTCATCGACGCCTTCCGGTACGCCGCACGCACGGCGCCGGGTTTCGTGCAGCAGGCGCGAGGCATGGCGCGGGCGATCGTGTCACCGATCCTGCGGGCCGCGTCGTACGGCACCGTGGTCAGCCCGCGTCTGGTCCGGTTCTCCGACCGGATGCTCGACGAGACGCCCGTCCTCACCATCGTGAACTTCCTGCGCACACTCGAGCTGCACGACGAGTCCGCAGCGCTGCCGGTGCTCGGCACCGTGCCGGTTCTGGTGCTGTCGGGGGACGCCGACATGGTGATTCCCTATGCGAGTTCCGAGGATCTCGCCGAGGCGCTGCCCGACGTCGAACTCAAGCGGGTGCGCGGTGCAGGCCACCTCGTGCAGCTCGAATTCCCCGAAGTTGTCAACCGGGCGGTGGACCGCCTGATCCAGCGCGGTTTCGCGCACGACGTATCGACCAGGCGGTCCGCAATTGTCTGACGACCAGACCCGGGACACCGGGTCACGAAGCATCGAACTCGAGACCGTCGAGGACACGGAAGCGTTCGGCAGGCGGCTCGCTGCCGACCTGCACGCCGGGGATCTCGTGGTCCTCGACGGCCCTCTCGGCGCGGGGAAGACCGCGCTCACCCGCGGAATCGCCGCCGGTCTCGGGGTTCAGGGACGCGTGACGTCGCCGACCTTCGTGATCGCCCGCGAGCACCGCCCCGGCAGCGCCGACGGCCGGCCGCCGGTCGGCCTGGTGCACGTCGACGCGTACCGGCTCGGCAACGGTCCAGGGGCACTGGACGAACTCGATGCGCTCGACCTGGACACCGATCTGGCGGATGCGGTGGTGGTCGTGGAATGGGGCGAGGGACTCGTCGAGAAGCTCACCGACCGGCATCTGCGTGTGCGTCTGCGCAGGGATCCCGACAGCGACGTCCGCCGGGCGGAGTGGGCCTGGGTGGGCTGACGGACTCGAACGGCGGGTACGCTGGTACATCGTGCTCGTGCTCGCCGTCGATACCGCAACCCCCGCCGTGACCTCCGGACTCGTCCGTCTCGGCGGCGGCGCCCGTCCCGAGACTCTGGCGTCGCGCGTCACGGACAACCCTCGCGCGCACGCGGAGGTACTCACTCCCCAGATTCTCGAATGCCTCGCCGACGCGGGACACACACCGGCAGAACTCGACGCGATCGTCGTCGGCGTCGGGCCCGGCCCGTTCACCGGGCTGCGCGTCGGCATGGTGACAGCCGCCGCGTTCGGCGACGCCCTGGGCATTCCCGTGTACGGAGTGTGCACACTCGACGCGATCGCCGCCGATGTCCGTCGTCTCGACGGTGACGTCGACGGCGGAGACCTGCTCGTCGTCACCGACGCCCGTCGCCGGGAGATCTATTGGGCGCGGTACAAGCAGGATCAGCGTGTCGAGGGCCCCGAAGTTCGTAAACCGGCCGAGGTCACCGCGGAGCCGTCGGTGCGAGTCGCGGGTTCGGCGCCGCACGCCGCGCTGTTCGACGTGCCCACCGTGGACGTGCAGACACCGTCCCCGGCCGGCCTGGTGGCAGTGGCCGCGGAGGCGATCGGCTCCGGCGCGACCCCCGATCCGCTGGTGCCGATGTATCTGCGCCGTCCCGACGCGGTGGAGACTGCGGACCGGCGAGCATGACTCGCACGACGATCGACGCATTGCGGCCCGAGGACGCCGACCGTTGTGCGGAACTCGAAACGATCTTGTTTCCCGGTGACGGTCCGTGGAGTGCGGCCGCGTTCCGGTCCGCACTGGCGTCGCCGAACAATCATTACGTCGCCGCTCGGGACGCCGACGGACGGGTCCTGGGGTATGCCGGACTCGCTCGCCTGGGTCCGGCCGTCTTCCCCGAATCCGAAGTCCACACCATCGGCGTGGATCCCGCTGCGCGCCGGCAGGGCATCGGCGGCGCACTGCTCGCGAACCTGCTCGCGGCCGCCGATCGGTGGGGCGGCCCGGTGTTCCTCGAAGTGCGTACCGACAACGACGCCGCGATCGCCCTGTACCGGCGTGAGGGCTTCGAGATCGTCGGAACCCGAAAGAACTACTACCAGCCGAGCGGCGCCGACGCGTACACCATGAAGCGTCCGGATCCGCGAGAGGAGCGACAACCGTGACCACGGTGAGCGCACTGCCGAAGAATCCCATCGTGATGGGTATCGAGAGTTCGTGCGACGAGACCGGTGTCGGAATCGTGCGGTGGACCGGTGACGGCACCCTCGAACTTCTCGCCGACGAAGTCGCCTCGAGCGTGGACGAGCATGCCCGGTTCGGGGGAGTGGTTCCGGAGATCGCGTCCAGGGCGCATCTCGAAGCGATGGTGCCGACGATGCGACGTGCGCTCGCCGCGGCCGGGATCGACAGGCCCGACGCGGTGTGCGTCACCATCGGACCTGGTCTCGCCGGTGCGCTGCTCGTCGGAGTGGCCGCCGCCAAGGCATACGCGGCAGCGTGGGACGTGCCCTTCTACGCGATCAACCATCTCGGTGGCCACGTCGCGGTGGACACCCTCGAGCACGGACCGATGCCGCCGTGCATTGCTCTGCTCGTCTCGGGCGGGCACACGCACCTGCTCCATGTCGAGGACATCGGCAAGCCCATCGTGGAACTCGGCACGACTGTAGACGACGCAGCAGGTGAAGCGTTCGACAAGGTGGCCCGGTTGCTCGGTCTCGGTTATCCCGGCGGACCCGAAGTGGATCGGCTCGCCAGAGAAGGCGATCGCACGGCGGTGGTGTTCCCCCGCGGGATGACCGGGTCACGCGACTCCCGCCACGACTTCTCGTTCTCCGGGCTGAAGACGGCCGTCGCGCGCTTCGTCGAGGCGAAACAGCGTGCGGGTGAACCTGTTCCGGTCGCCGACGTCGCCGCGGGTTTCCAGGAGGCGGTGGCCGATGTGCTCACCATGAAGGCCGTCCGGGCCGCGAAGGATCTCGGTGTCGACACCCTCGTGCTCGGTGGCGGGGCGACAGCGAACAGCCGACTGCGGGAACTGGCCGAAGAGCGTTGCGCGGCAGCAGGTATGACGCTGCGGGTGCCCCGGCCGAAACTCTGCACGGACAACGGTGTGATGATCGCAGCGCTCGGCGCGCACTTGATCGCCGGCGGTGCGGCACCGTCCTCGCTGGGTGCGGCCACCGATCCCGGCCTGCCGGTATCCGTGTCGCAGGTCTCCGCCTGACCGTCCCCGCGCGGCGTCAGCCGCCGGTGTCGGCGTTCTCCGGAGGGATGACAACGGTGCCGGTCTCGCCCGAGAGCGGCGTCCCGGGCGCGACGGCCGGTGCGCCCTCTGTCGTCGTAGGCGCCGGCGACGGAGCGATCCCCGGGTCGGACGGTTCCGTACCCGGTTGATCGCTCGGTTCCGGTGACACCGGAATCGGACTCGTGGTGTCCGGAAGTGTGGTGTCGTCGGGCCCCGGTGTGGTCGACGGGTCCGGTGTGGTGCTCGACGGCGGCGCAGTGGTGGTGTCGCGATCGGGGAAGGTCTCGTCGGGCGAGACCTCGGGGGTGGGCACCTGGTCGATCGGGGTGGGGGTCACCGTGGTTCCACCGGACCGGGGATTCGACGTGCTCGATCCGGGGATGTCCGTGTCCAGGATGCCGGGAGGGAGCATGTCGGGGGTCGGTACGGGCGGGAACTGTGCGTCCGAGGTGAGAGTCGAGATCGGCAGGGAATCCGGGTCCTGGGACGGGATCGCGGTCTCGGTGGGCGCCCGGGGTGCGTCCTCGTTCGCCGGGGGCACCGCTCCGCTCGTCATCAACGGCGAGACCGGCCCGCCGGCGGTGTCGCGGCCGGCGAAATGCTCGGTGGCGAAACCCGCGAGGATCGCGCTCAGCACGAGTACGCCGGCGAGCGTGCCCGAGAGCCGTCCGCTCGTTTTGCCGCGACGCGTCCTCGACGACCCGACCAAGGGATAGGCCGCTGCCTCGGCGGACTCGCCGATCAAGGCGGCGCCCTGAGCCGCAGCGGATGCAGGCTCGGCCACGCGCATGGTGTCGCCGTCGAACGCGCCCGCAATTGCGTCGGCCAGGGCGGGAACGCCGGCCGCGCCACCGACCAGTGCGAGTGTCCGTGGGTGCGGTGTCGATCCGGTGCAGATGCGCCGCGTGAATGCGGCAGCCGTGTCGGCGAGGTCGGCGCTCAGTTCGTGGAGGTCGGCGCGGGTGAGGGTGACGGACGCGTCGGGTCCCGCTTCCGCGATGTCGATCCGCGCGACGTCGGCGGTGGTGAGTACCTCCTGGGCGCCCTGGCACCGGGCGGCGAGCAACTCGGAGTCGATCCGGCGGCGGGTGCGCATCGTGCTCGTGGAGCGGAGGACCCGTTCGTAGATCCGTGTTCCGAGCGCGTTGCCGCTGACTTCTTCGGTGCGTGCAGAGCGTAGGACGGTGCCGGTGGATTGGTCCAGGACGGACACCGTGGTGCCCGTGGCACCGAGATCGGCGATCGCGACCGTTCCCGCTTCGGAGCGAAGGCCCACGGTGCGGAGGAATGCGAGCATCGCAGCGGTTTCGGGGACGAGTCGTACGTGTCGTCCCTCGCGTTCGGCAGCGAGACGTACGGTCTCGGCTTGTTCGTCGGTGCGGTAGGCGACGTTGACAACAGGACGATCCGCCAGGTGCGCGCACATCAGGGAGACGGCGTCGAACACAAGATCACCGAGTTCACGGCTTCGGTCGGAATCGGCAGCCAGTCGGCGGTACTCGGTGGTGGATCCGGTCTCCGTGTCGACCCGTAGGGCCGAACCGACACCTGACGTTCCCACGGAGATGCCTAGCGACGTGGGCATAAGTTCACCTCTCGTGCATGACCGGTGCTCGGGCGGGGTTCTTTTCCCTCTCTAGGGTCACCGTATGGTCACGCTCTCGATTTCGTTATGCAACCGTAACATAATTCTGTATGTGGTGACTCGGCTCGGCGCGTCGGCCCCGGCCCCTCTTGAGTGGCTGGCACTCTCATGTATAGAGTGCTAGTGACACCGAGCGTTGATCCGGCACCCGCGACGACGGGTCTGCGTACGGCGTCACCCGTGGTGACTGAACAACCCCGCGTCCGAGGACATCGAGAGCTTCGGACCCAAAAACCCCTGAAAGTGGAGGGCTCATCGTGGCGAGCGTGAACATCAAGCCGCTCGAGGACAAGATCCTCGTCCAGGCCAATGAGGCCGAGACGACGACTGCCTCCGGCCTCGTCATCCCGGATACGGCGAAGGAGAAGCCCCAGGAGGGCACCGTCGTCGCTGTAGGCCCCGGCCGCTGGGACGAAGATGGCGACAAGCGCATCCCGCTCGACGTCAAGGAAGGCGACGTCGTCATCTACAGCAAGTACGGCGGAACCGAGATCAAGTACGCCGGCGAGGAGTACCTGATCCTGTCTGCGCGCGACGTCCTGGCTGTCGTCGCCAAGTAGGCCGCACACATTCCGCCCCGGAGTTCCGTCATGGACCCGGGGCGGAATCCGTTGCGGATCACCCGAGTCCAGGAGTAGCCGGAGAACATGTCCAAACAAATCGAGTTCAACGAGACCGCGCGCCGAGCACTCGAACGCGGTGTCGACCAGCTCGCCGACGCCGTCAAGGTCACCCTCGGCCCGCGTGGGCGGCACGTCGTGCTCGCCAAGGCTTTCGGTGGCCCCACCGTCACCAATGACGGTGTCAGCATCGCCCGGGAGATCGAACTGGCAGACCCGTTCGAGAATCTCGGCGCTCAGCTCGTCAAGAGCGTTGCCACCAAGACCAACGACGTCGCGGGTGACGGCACCACCACCGCGACGGTTCTCGCGCAGGCGCTCGTCAAGGCCGGCCTGAGAAACATCGCCGCGGGAGCAAACCCGATGGCCATGGGTTCGGGCATCTCCAAGGGTGCCGACCGCGTCTGCGAAGCTCTGCTCGCGGCCGCCACCCCGGTCGAGGGCAAGAACGCCATCGCGCAGGTCGCCACGGTCTCGTGCCGTGACGCGGAAATCGGCGAGATGGTCGGCGAGGCCCTCACGCGGGTCGGCGAAAACGGTGTCGTCACGATCGAGGAATCCTCGACCATGCACACCGAACTCGTCGTCACCGAGGGTGTCCAGTTCGACAAGGGCTTCCTGTCCCCGTACTTCATCACCGACGTAGACACCCAGGAAGCCGTCCTCGAGGACGCGCTGATCCTGCTCTACCGCGAGAAGATCACCTCGCTTCCCGACTTCCTCCCGCTCCTCGAGAAGATCGCCGAATCGGGTAAGCCCGTTCTGCTCATCGCCGAGGACATCGAAGGCGAACCGCTGTCGACCCTCGTGGTCAACGCGATCCGCAAAACCCTCAAGGCTGTCGCGGTCAAGGCGCCGTACTTCGGCGATCGCCGCAAGGCGTTCCTCGACGACCTCGCGGTCGTCACCGCGGGTACGGTCATCAACTCCGATCTGGGCCTGTCCCTGAAGGAGGCCGGACTCGACCTGCTCGGCAAGGCACGTCGTGTCGTCGTCACGAAGGACAGCACCACGATCGTCGACGGCGCAGGCACGGCCGACGAGATCGAAGCACGCGCGGCGCAGTTGCGACGTGAGATCGAGGCGACCGAGTCCGACTGGGACCGCGAGAAGCTCGAAGAGCGTCTGGCGAAGCTCGCCGGCGGCGTGGCGGTCATCAAGGTCGGCGCGGCCACCGAAACCGATCTCAAGGAACGCAAGTTCCGGGTCGAGGACGCCGTGAACGCGGCCAAGGCCGCCGTCGAAGAGGGCATCGTCCCCGGTGGCGGTTCGGCTCTGGTCCAGGCGTCGCTCTCGCTGCGTGAACTCGAAGACTCGCTTTCGGGCGACGAGGCGCTCGGTGTCGCGGTCCTGCGTACCGCGCTGACCGCGCCGTTGTACTGGATCGCCTCCAACGCCGGCCTCGACGGAGCCGTCGTGGTGAACAAGGTGACCGAAGCGGAGAAGGGCCACGGCTTCAACGCCGCGACCCTCACCTACGGCGACCTGCTCGCCGACGGTGTCGTCGATCCGGTGAAGGTGACGCGCTCGGCGGTTGTCAACGCGGCGTCGGTCGCGCGGATGATCCTCACCACCGAGAGTGCCATCGTCGAGAAGCCCGAAGAGGCTGCGGACGACAACCACGGTCACGGGCACGCTCACTAGGAGCGAACCGAGACACGAAACACGAAGCCCCGCGCAGAGTTCCATGCGCGGGGCTTCGTCGTGTCGGAGGGCGGTGCCGGCTCGGGCCGTCGGGCGCTCGGCGGACGACGCTCGGACGTGCAGCCTGTAGGGCGGGGTCATCCGCACCGGGGCCGCATCACACGGCGACCTTGCGTCGGCGATGACGGGCGTACATCTCACGTTCGGTCTCCGACATTCCGCCCCAGATGCCGTACGGCTCGGCAACGGTGAGTGCGTGCTCGCGGCACTGCTCGAGCACGGGGCAACTGCGGCACAGATCCTTCGCACGGCTCTCGCGCTGGGCGCGCGCACGTCCCCGTTCCCCGTCCGGATGGAAGAACATCGAGGAGTCCACTCCGCGACACTTGCCGTCCATCTGCCAATCCCACAGGTCCGCGTTGGGCCCGGGCAGGTGATTCGGTGCAGGCATGTGGCACTCCTTCGCAGCGTTGCTCGCATCAAGGACGAGCGGACCGTAGTTCGGTGATGGGGTACCCCCCATGCAGCCGAGCGAATCTTTGTTTCGAGCGAACTCACCGTAAAAGCGTTATCGATTCACCGTCAAGGGTTTCGATCAGTGGCGAAGTCCATAACAACAACGTCAAGAATTAACCCCTGAAATATTTACATTGTGACCGGGTCATGATGCAACCCGGCAGCCGAATGTCTTTCGAAATCCGGCGTTGCGGACATGGCCGGGATCGCTCATCGCCCTAACCAGTGCAAAGGCAGCGATGTGCCCGGTGTACGGGGTTTCGCCCTCGTCGCGGAGCCTCTTGTGCGCCGCCTTCGTTGGGCATACAAATTGTATGTTCTTAACGCTACGTTAAAGGAAATGTTCGAATTCGGTTCACTGGACGTTCGTCCTATTCCACTCTTCAAGACTATTTGCGCGCGCGGTGCGTATTTCTTGAAACATTCGGCCCGGATGGGGCGGGCCGAACGTCGGTGCGATGATTGTCCGATGTTCGCCAAAGGCCCCATGAAGGATGACATCGAATCGGCGGGGCCGCAGCGTTCGTTGCCGCCGAGTTCGCCCGGCACGGCGGCCGTGCTGGCCGCTGCGGCATTCGGCGCCGCCCCGGGCATGCATCCGCTCCCGGCAGCGCACGATGTGGAACAGCGGTGGCACCGCGCCGTGGCCCTGGGTGGCCAGGGGCGCTATGCCGCGGCGCGAGCCGAACTCTCGCGGCTCCGCCGGGAGGTCGGACCGACAGGGGCCTGGGCATCACTCGTCGCGAGTACCGAGGCGTCGCTGCTCCGCCAACTCGGAGGGCATCGGGTGGCTGCGGCGTCGGACGGCCGGGCGCTGGCGGCAGTAGGGACGGAGGCTGCCTCGCACGGGGATCCGGAGAACCGCATCCGTTGTGTCCGAGCTCGATGCGACGCACTGACCGGTCTTGCCGCCGACTCGCTGGGGACCGGGGGGCTCGCGGCTTCCCGGGACCTGCTGACACGGTGCACCGCGGTGCTGGACGAGGCGGAGGACGCCGACGGCGACGCACCCTTTCTGCGCCAGCGGATACGCCTCGCATGGGTGAGTGCCGAAACGGCTCTGGCCGGAGGGGACTTCTCCACCGCTCGTGTGTTCGCGGATCGTGCTGCCGCCCTCGCGTCGCGGTACGGATCGGTGCGGCACACGATCAAATCCGACCTGATCAGGGCCGCGTCGCTGACCGGCGATGTCGATTCGGAGCCGGCGCGTGAGCTCGCGAGAGAAGTGTTCGACCGTTGCGCGGAACACGGCTTGATCCCGCTCCGGTGGGCGGCAGCGATGATGCTCGCGGGCGTCGGTGGCTCCCCCGAGGCGGTAGCAGCGGTGAACGCATGCGCCGCAACGATCGTCCGCCGCGGTGGGCGATTTGTCCCGATGGGCGTCTGACCGGTACTGCCGTACCCGAACTGTCGGCCACTATCGCTACGCTAGGTGGGTTCCACGTCTCCGTGGAAGCACGCCCGGGTGGGGGATCGTGTCTCTGTAACGCCAGGACTTGCGCAATCGATGACTGTTATGGGTGAGGAGTGGGACGCCGCCGTTGTTGCGGCTGCGCAGGGTGATCGTGCTGCTCTCTCCCGAGTTCTCGAAGGTGTTCGACCGCTCGTCGTGCGGTACTGCCGCGCACGAGTGGGATCCGCAGAGCGCGGCCAGCTCTCTGCAGACGACGTAGCGCAGGAGGTGTGCCTGGCTGTGATGACTGCGTTGCCGAGATATCAGGACCAGGGACGCCCCTTCATGGCGTTCGTCTACGGCATTGCGGCCCACAAGGTCGCCGACGCACACCGCAGCGCGGCGCGTAATCGCGCCGAACCCGTTGCGGATGTGCCGGAAGTGATGTCGCTCGACGACAGCCCGGAGGAATTTGCGCTCAACTCGGAAGCCGGCCGGGAGATGAAGAAGCTTTTGGAGATTCTTCCGGAGAAACAACGCGAGGTCTTGATCTTGCGTCTGGTGATGGGGTTGTCGGCCGAGGAAACGGCCGTGGCAGTCGGAAGCACAGCGGGAGCGATACGAGTGGCTCAGCACCGAGCCATCGCCAGACTCAAGAAAGAAGTCACGAGAGCAGGTGAAAGGAATGGGTAGGAGGCGCAACTCGGGCGGCAGCTTCTCCGAGGATCTGCCCGACGGCGACGCTACCGTGGACATCTCTGCAGTCCGGCGAGACGACGCCCTCATCGACGCGATCTCGGGAAACGGTCCCGTCGAGACGGAATCGACCGAGGAATACGAACTCGCCACTCTGCTGGCCGGCTGGCGAGCCGAGATCCTGTCCGACCCGGTACCCGCGGAGCCGGACCTCGATCAGGTCGTCGCCGCCGTCCACAGGGAACTCGGTGCTCGTGACGCCCTCGCCTCACGGCGTGCGCGGTCGAAGAGCCAACTTCGCGTGATCCGCCCGATTGCCGGGGCTGCCGCGCTGGTGATGATTGCTCTCGGCGGCGCCACTGCGGTGTCCTACAGCGCAGAGCCCGGCGACCCGCTGTGGAGCGTGAAGCAGGTCGTGTTCAGCGAGCAGGCGCAATCGACAGAAGCCCGCATCGATACCACGTCGACGCTCGAACGCGCCGAGCAATTGATCGCCGACGGAAAGACCGACGAAGCGGAGCAATTGTTGCAGTCCGCCGAAGCGCGGTCGGCGCGGGTCACCGACCAGGGCGACCGCGATGCCCTCGGAGACTGGCTACAAAGGTTGTCGGCCGAAATCGACAAACTGGCGCCCGCGCCGTCACCACTGCCACTGCCGCCGCCCTCGGACACTGCGGTGGTGCCCGCGCCCGACGTCGGGCAGATTCCGTCGGACACCCTCCTTCCCGTGGAGCCGGGGCCGCTTCCGACGACGCCCGGTCCCGTCGAGCCGTCGCAACCGGTACCGTCACCGTCCCCGCCGCCGATCGACCCCACCATTCTCGATGCGCCGCCGGCGTCCGACACTCCTTCGCCGACTCCGACGCCGTCACCGACCCAGCCCGGGACGACGGAACCGTCGAGCGGGACACCGGGGGATACGTCGCCGCTACCGCCCACCTCGCCTGCGTCTGCGTCGCATTCGCAGACGACGGCGAATTCGGAACCGGGTACTCCCTAGGGGGACGGTCTCGACCTGCTCACAGAAACGAGGGCCCAGCAGCGACGCTGCTGGGCCCTCGTTGTCGTCGAGTGTGGGGGAGTCAGGGCTCTCGTCCGTACGGGTCCACCGGCAACGCGTCGTTCATCGAGGCGTCGGCGTATCCGCGGCAGTAGTCCCACGTCACGTAGGCATCGGGCGCGGGATCGAACGCAGGCTCGTGCGGACGGACGGTGCCGTCGACAAGCAACTGCAGCAGGTTCGCCCGGAGCATGTCCCAGTCGTGGTAGTGGTCCTGGTGGCAATCCTCGCAGCACACAACGAGACCGCGGACTCCACGTGGAGCCAGCAATGCCTCGTAGACCGCGAGGTCGGCGAGGTCTTCTTCCACCGCGAGGCGTTCGGCAGGATCGAGTGGCTGACCCGGCTCGATCGCGTCCAAAGCTGCGGACGGATCGTCGGGATCTCCTGCGAACGGGTCCGGGGGAAGCCCGGGGGGCAACTGATCACGCACGACTCCACGGTACGCAGCCCGAGGGGTTCTGCGCCAGCGGAACGGCCCGGACACGCCGCAACCCGGCCGCATCCCGTGTCGAATCCGCACCGGAACGGCCACGGTGCCAGGGTTGAGCGAGGACAGTTCCGGCCAACGGATATCATGGACATGTGCGCGTAGTCCCGGCTCCGGCGGTGCCGGAACGGGAAGCGCAGGCGGCGGTTCTGCAGGTCGGCATCGCTGCACACCACAATTTTCCGATGCCGGACGGTTGCCGTCCGCACCCATCGATCGTCAACGGAGGGTCCGAACCGCATGAGTAGTACCGGAGGGCATGTGCACACCGGCGGTGACGACCCCGAGAAGGTCGCCATGTTGGGACTGACCTTCGACGACGTGCTGCTGCTGCCGGCGGCGTCCGACGTCGTCCCGAGCAAGGTCGACACCTCGAGTCAGCTGACCCGCGACATCCGCCTGCGTACACCGCTGGTGAGTTCCGCCATGGACACGGTCACCGAGTCGCGCATGGCCATCGCGATGGCCCGTGTCGGCGGTATGGGCGTGCTGCACCGCAATATGCCTGCGGACGTGCAGGCCGCTCAGGTCGAGACCGTGAAGCGGTCCGAGGCGGGCATGGTCACCGATCCCGTGACCTGCAAGCCGACCGACACGCTCGCCGAGGTCGACGCGAAGTGTGCGCGCTTCCGCATCTCGGGTCTTCCCGTCACCGACGACGAAGGCCAGCTCGTCGGCATCATCACGAACCGCGATATGCGGTTCGAGGTGGATCAGAACCGGCCGGTCTACGAGGTGATGACCAAGTCGCCTCTCGTCACCGCGCGCGAAGGCGTCACCGCCGAGGCCGCACTCGGGCTCCTGCGCCGTCACAAGATCGAGAAGCTGCCGATCGTCGACGGTCAGGGCAAGCTCACCGGGCTGATCACCGTCAAGGACTTCGTCAAGACCGAACAGCATCCCAACGCCACCAAGGACCGCGACGGCCGTCTGCTCGTCGGCGCGGCCGTCGGCGTCGGTGACGACGCGTGGACTCGTGCCATGACGCTGGCGGACGCCGGTGTCGACGTCTTCGTCGTGGACAGCGCGCACGGTCACTCGTCGAACGTGTTGTCGATGATCGCCAAGCTCAAGGCCGAGGTCGGCGAGCGCGTGCAGATCATCGGCGGCAACGTCGCGACCCGGCAGGGGACGGCGGCGCTCATCGAAGCGGGCGTCGACGCCGTCAAGGTCGGTATCGGTCCTGGCTCGATCTGCACGACGCGTGTCGTCGCCGGTGTGGGTGCGCCTCAGATCACCGCGATTCTCGAAGCGTCGACGGTGGCACGGGCACACGGTGTGCCGGTGATCGCCGACGGTGGCATGCAGTTCTCCGGAGACGTGGCGAAGGCCCTCGCGGCCGGCGCGTCCACTGCGATGCTCGGCTCGCTTCTCGCCGGCACGACCGAGTCGCCCGGCCAGCTGATCCTCGTCAACGGCAAGCAGTTCAAGAGCTACCGCGGGATGGGTTCGCTCGGCGCGATGCAGAGCCGGGGCGAAGCCAAGTCGTACTCGAAGGACCGCTACTTCCAGGACGACGTGCTGTCCGAGGACAAGCTCGTGCCGGAGGGAATCGAGGGACGTGTCCCGTTCCGCGGACCTCTGCAGCAGGTCACGCACCAGCTCATCGGTGGCCTTCGGGCGGCCATGGGCTACACGGGGGCGTCGACGATCGAGGAACTGCAGAACGCGCAGTTCGTCCAGATCACCGCGGCAGGCCTGAAAGAGAGCCATCCGCACGACATCACGATCACCGCGGAGGCACCGAACTACGCTGCCCGGTAGGGCCACGAGTCCGCAGCATGCCCCGTCTCAGGTGTGACGGGAGCACCGTCAATACAGGAGAAAGGGGCGCGCGTGCGCGACCTCGTTGAAATCGGCATGGGCCGCACGGCTCGCCGCACCTACGAACTGGACGACGTCGATATCGTTCCGTCCCGGCGGACGCGTTCGTCGAAGGAGGTGTCGACGGCGTGGCAGCTCGATGCGTACCGCTTCGACATTCCCGTCCTCGCGCACCCCACCGACGCCCTGGTGTCGCCGTCGTTCGCGGTGGAGCTGGGTAAGGCCGGAGGCCTCGGTGTCATCAACGGTGAGGGCCTGTGGGGTCGTCACGCCGACGTCGACGCGGTGATCACCCGGCTCGCCGAGATCGCCGACTCCGATCCGGACCCCAGTGCCGCGATCCGGTACCTGCAGGAGCTGCATGCGGCCCCGCTGAAGCCCGACCTGCTGGCCGCCGCGGTCGCACAGGTGCGTGACGAGGGCGTCACCACCGCGGTGCGCGTGAGTCCGCAGAACGCGCGCGCCCTCACTCCCGCGCTCGTGAAGGCCGGCATCGACCTGCTCGTCGTGCAGGGCACCATCATCTCCGCCGAGCACGTCGCGCACGGCGAGGACGAGCCGCTCAACCTGAAGACGTTCATCTCCGAGCTCGACGTGCCGGTGGTTGCCGGCGGCGTGAGCGACCATCGGACGGCCCTGCACCTGATGCGTACGGGTGCCGCGGGCGTCATCGTCGGTTTCGGATCGACGGCGGAAGCGACCACCACGAGTCCTTCGCTCGGGATCGGAATCCCGATGGCGACGGCGATCGCGGATGCGGCTGCCGCTCGCCGCGACTACCTCGACGAGACCGGTGGCCGGTACGTCCACGTGATCGCGGACGGAGATATCGAGACCGCCGGTGATCTGGCGAAGGCGATTGCCTGCGGCGCCGACGCCGCGGTGCTCGGCGCCCCGCTCGCGGTGGCGACAGAGGCCGCCGGACACGGCTGGTACTGGCCCTCGGTGGCCGCGCACCCGTCGATGCCTCGCGGTGCGGTGCTCCAGGTCGCGTACGACGAGCGGCCCAGTCTGGCGCGCGTCCTGAACGGGCCGTCCGACGATCCGTACGGTTCGCTCAACCTCGTCGGCGGTCTGCGCCGTTCGATGGCCAAGGCCGGGTACTCGGATCTCAAGGAATTCCAGAAGGTGGGCTTGTCGGTGCGCGCCTGACGCAGCACCGCACGAATCTGCTCGGCTGTGGCCGAATGCTCCCCGCGTCGCTTCGGCGGCGTGAAGGCGGCATTCGGCCACAGCCGTATTCGCTGTTCGGGGTCTTGGTGCAACTCCCGGTAACGGTTAGGGTTGCCTCGTGCCGGTAATCACATCTTCGGTGTGCATACTGACCGGTAACAAATGCCGTTCGGTGGAGGTGCCATGGGTCAGCAGCGGGTTACGGACTACGACGTTCTGATCGTCGGATCCGGGTTCGGTGGAAGCGTCACCGCGCTCCGCCTGGTGGAGAAGGGCTACAAGGTCGGAATCCTCGAAGCAGGACGTCGTTTTGCCGACGCCGACTTCGCGAAGACCAGCTGGGACCTCCGGCGTTTCCTGTGGGCACCCAAGCTCGGATGCTTCGGTATCCAGCGCGTCCACTTGCTGCGTGACTGCCTGATTCTCGCGGGCGCCGGGGTGGGCGGCGGATCGCTCAACTACGCGAACACCTTGTACAAGCCCCCGGCTCCGTTCTTCGAGGACGCACAGTGGGCCGGGATCACCGATTGGCACGACGAGCTGAGCCCGTTCTACGAGCAGGCGCAGCGGATGCTCGGTGTGGTGCAGTACAGCCGGATGACCGCGGCGGACAAGGTCGTCAAGGAGGTCGCGGACGAGATGGGCGTCGGTGAGACGTTCGTCAAGACTCCGGTGGGGGTGTACTTCGGTGAAGCGGGGCGCACCGTGCCCGACCCGTACTTCGGCGGTGCCGGACCCGATCGCGCCGGCTGCATCGAATGTGGCGAGTGCATGACGGGTTGCCGTCACGGCGCGAAGAACACCCTCGTCAAGAACTATCTCGGGCTCGCGGAAACCGCAGGAGCCGAGATCATTCCGCTGACCACCGTCACCGATCTCCGTGAGGCCGGCGACGGCACGTGGGACGTGATCACCGAGCGCACCGGCGCGTGGCTGCGCAAGGGCCGGCGTACCTACACGGCCTCGCACGTCGTGCTCGCCGCCGGTACGTGGGGCACCCAGCACCTGCTGCACCACCTCAAGGACACCGGTGCGCTGCCCGCGCTCTCCGATCGCGTGGGCGAACTGACCCGCACCAACTCCGAATCGATCGTCGGCGCGGGCATGTACGAGGTGCATCCCGATCTGGACATCACGCAGGGCGTTGCGATCACGTCGTCGTTCCATCCGACGCCCGACACCCACATCGAGCCCGTGCGTTACGGCAAGGGCTCGAACGCGATGGGGTTGCTGCAGACCCTGATGACCGACGGCGACGGGCCCACCCCGCGCTGGATCAAATTCCTGGGTCAGGTGGCGAAGAATCCGCGCAAGATGCTGCGGATGCTGTCGGTGCGGAACTGGAGCGAGCGGACGATCATCGCCCTCGTCATGCAGAACCTCGACAACTCGATCACGACCTACACGAAGAAGGGGCTCTTCGGCAGCCGGAAGGTCACCAGCAAGCAGGGCCACGGCCAGCCGAACCCCACGTGGATCCCCGCCGGAAACGAGGCGACCCGTCGCATCGCGGAGAAGATCGACGGAGTCGCCGGAGGTACGTGGGGTGAGATCTTCAACATTCCGCTCACCGCACACTTCCTCGGCGGCGCAGTCATCGGAACCGATCCCGAACACGGCGTGATCGACCCGTACCAGCGGGTGCACGGCTACCCCACCCTCAGTGTCGCGGACGGAGCGGCAGTATCGGCGAACCTCGGGGTGAACCCGTCGCTCACCATCGCAGCGCAGGCCGAACGTGCCGCGGCACTCTGGCCCAACAAGGGCGAGCAGGACCAGCGGCCGGCCCAGGGTGAGGCCTACCGCAGGCTGCAGCCGATCGCACCGAAGAACCCCGTGGTCCCCGAGGGTGCCCCCGGGGCGCTGCACCTGCCCATCGTCGGGATCACAGGCTCGACCGGGGCCGCCTGATCCTCCACCGGTCCGGCCGCGTCGGGGGCACCCGGCGCGGCCGCTTAGACTGTTCTGGTGTCGCAAACCCAGCAGTCCAGGCCGGTCCTCGTCGTCGACTTCGGAGCCCAGTACGCGCAGCTGATCGCACGGCGCGTCCGTGAGGCGAACGTGTACTCGGAGGTCGTGCCTCACACCACTGCCGTAGACGAGATCGCAGCGAAGGATCCGCTCGCAGTGGTGCTCTCCGGTGGTCCCTCCAGCGTCTACGAAGACGGCGCGCCCACACTCGACCCGAAGCTGTTCGATCTCGGCGTCCCGGTGTTCGGCATCTGCTACGGCTTCCAGGCGATGGCCCAGGCACTCGGCGGCACTGTCGGGCACACCGGTGCCCGTGAATACGGCCGCACCGAGCTCGAGGTCTCCGGCGGAGTTCTGCACGACGGTCTGCCCGCGACGCAGCCGGTATGGATGAGCCACGGGGACGGCGTCACCGCAGCTCCCGAGGGCTTCGAGGTCACCGCGACGAGCGCGGGTGCCCCGGTTGCCGCCTTCGAGGATCGCGCCCGGCGACTTGCGGGCGTCCAGTACCACCCCGAGGTCCTGCACTCACCGCACGGCCAGCAGGTCCTGAGCCGCTTCCTGCACGACATCGCGGGCATTCCCGGCAGCTGGACGGCAGCCAACATCGCCGAATCCCTCATCGAGCAGGTTCGGGCACAGGTCGGAGACGGACGCGCGATCTGCGGGCTGTCCGGCGGCGTGGACTCGGCAGTCGCGGCGGCGCTCGTGCAGCGCGCGATCGGTGACCGCCTCACCTGCGTTTTCGTCGACCACGGTCTGATGCGGGAGGGTGAGCGTCAGCAGGTGGAGAAGGACTTCGTCGCCGCCACCGGCGCCCGCCTCGTCACGGTGGACGCCTCGGACACCTTCCTCCGGGAGCTCTCCGGTGTCACCGACCCCGAGACCAAGCGCAAGATCATCGGCCGCGAATTCATCCGCAGTTTCGAAGGCGCGGTGTCCGAGGTGCTCGGCGAGGGCGCCGAGAAGGGCGAGACCGTCGAGTTCCTCGTGCAGGGCACGCTGTATCCCGATGTGGTCGAGTCGGGTGGCGGCTCCGGCACCGCCAACATCAAGAGCCACCACAACGTCGGTGGTCTCCCGGAAGATCTGCAGTTCGCACTCGTCGAACCGCTGCGCCTGCTGTTCAAGGACGAAGTGCGCGCCGTGGGACGTCAGCTCGGACTGCCCGAGGAGATCGTCGGCCGCCAGCCGTTCCCCGGCCCGGGCCTCGGTATCCGCATCATCGGCGAGGTCACCCGCGAGCGACTCGAGATTCTTCGTCGTGCCGACTCCATCGCGCGCGAGGAACTCACCTCTGCCGGGCTCGACGGCCAGATCTGGCAGTGCCCGGTCGTGCTGCTCGCCGACGTGCGGAGCGTGGGCGTGCAGGGTGACGGCCGCACCTACGGCCACCCCATCGTCCTGCGCCCGGTCTCGAGCGAAGATGCCATGACCGCGGACTGGACGCGACTGCCGTACGAGACGCTCGAGCGCATCTCCACGCGCATCACGAACGAGGTCGCCGAGGTGAACCGCGTCGTGCTCGACGTGACGAGCAAGCCGCCGGGAACCATCGAATGGGAGTGAGTTCCCCGAACTCGTAGGACGCCCCGGGCAGGTCGAGCACCCTCGACCTGCTCCGGGACGCCGCGCCCTCCGCCTAGACTGAGAGGTCACCGGCGAGGAGCGCGGAACATGGACCACGGCCTGAGCTCTCAGTCCCGCCGCACCGGCAGCAGGTTGCCGACGTGACCGGCGGCACGCTCGTCAACGTGGTGGCGGTCCTCGTTTTCGTTCTGGTGGGCGGGGTGTTCGCCGCTACCGAAATGGCTCTGGTGTCGTTGCGTGAGAGCCAGATTCGGGAGTTGGCGCGGCGTGGGGGCCGGGGTCGCCGCACTGCCGCACTCGCGCGTGACCCGAACCGGTTTCTGTCGGCCGTCCAGATCGGCGTCACGGTCGCCGGGTTCTTCTCTGCCGCCTTCGGAGCGTCGACCCTCGCGCCCGATCTGGCACCGGTACTGCGGGGATGGGGTCTCGGGCCTGCCGCAGCCGATGCTGTCGCCCTGATCGGCACCACCCTGGTGATCGCCTACCTGTCACTGGTTCTCGGCGAACTGGTACCCAAGCGCATCGCGTTGCAGCGGTCGACGGGGATGGCGCTGGCCACGGCACCGGCCCTCGACCGGTTCGCCACCGTCATGCGGCCGGTCATCCGGTTGCTCTCGGTCTCGACCGATGCGCTGGTGCGCCTTCTCGGTTCCGACCCGTCACTCAAGAACGAGCAGATCACGCACGAGGAACTGCGCGACATGCTCGTCGGTCTCGAGGCGCTGTCCGAGGACGAACGCAGCGTGTTCACCGAGGTGTTCGACGTAGGTTCCCGGCATTTGGGGGAGGTGATGCGGCCCCGCACGGAAGTCGATTTCCTGCGGGCCGACACCACGATTCCCGACGCTCGCGCCCTCGCTCTCGGGCTGGGTCATACGAGATATCCCGTCATCGCGGACACTGCCGACCATGTGATCGGGTTCGTGCACCTGCGCGACCTGTTGCTGATCGATCGGCCCGACGGCACGGTCGCGGACCTGTGCCGGCCGATCGTGGCGTTGCCGGGATCGAAGCCGGCTCTTGCCGCTCTGACGGTGATGCGACGGGGCAATGCGCAGATCGCGTTGGTCGTCGACGAATACGGCGGCACCGCAGGCATCGTCACGGTCGAGGACATCGTGGAGGAGATCGTCGGCGAGATCGGTGACGAGTTCGATCCCGTCGACGGTGCGCCCGGTCCGGACGCGTCGGGCACGGGACGCCCGGCGTTGCGCGAAGACATCGACGGATTACTGCACGTCGAGGACTTCGCTCGGCGGACCGGTATCGCGCTACCCGAGGGCCCGTACGACACGGTCGCCGGCTTTGTCCTCTACCGGCTGGAGCACCTGCCGCAGGTGGGCGAAAGCCTCGCTCTCGACGGAAACCGGTTGACCGTCACCGAACTCGACGGTCGCCGCATCGCGCGCCTGCGCCTGACTCGCCCCCGGCACTCCGACCCGGACGACGCATCCCGGTCTCGAGCCTGAGACCGGGATGCGTCGGTGTCGGTGCCGCGTCTACTTGGAGCGCCTGTTCGGCAGGAACACCAGCACGGCACCGATCACGACGGCTACCCCGACCAGAATCCATCCCCCGTCGAACGTGGTGAGGAAATCCACGGAGAACGGTCCGACGAGTGCCCACGCGCTGACCAGAAGCGCGACGACGCCGGAGAGCAGGAGCAGGATCGAGGGGCCGCGCCGGCACCGGCCTTCCTGCGCGGATCCGGTATCGAATGCGGTGTCGTACTCAGCCACGATGCACCTCCAGGTTTCCGAAGTCGACAGCCGCGTCCAAGGTCAGGACCGGCCCCTTTTCGCCGTCACGCCCTCCGTCGAGGCCGGGCTCGGGGCATTGCGTGATCTCGCCGGCGTCGACCGAACACGTCGTGCGGACATCGAGATTCTCGGGCAGCAGCACCTCGACGTTGCCGAAGCTGCCGTCGACGTCGACCGTGTAGTCCTCGGTGAGCTCGAGGTTTCGCAGATCGAGTGTCATCTCACCGAAATGGGACGCGTAGGCGGGCTGGAGTTCTGCCGCCGAGGTCGGCGCCCAGTGGCGATTCCCCCAATTCGAATGATCCATCGGACCGATGATCGAGGCCAGGACCACGAAGCCGAGCAGCGGTCCGGTGACGACCAGCAGTCCGTGCCCGCGATGCAGGAACGCACCCACGATCATGCCGGCGCCGATGACCGCGAGTGCGATCGCGCCGACCCGGGCCGGTGTCATCCACGCGACATCGCCGGCCACGGCGACCGCTCCTGCGGCTGCCGCAGCGAGCACCGCAAGTCCGAGAACGGTGGTGGTCAGGCGCGAGCGCCTCTTTCCGGTGGGAACGAGATCACGGGCAGGTGCCGGTGCGGGAAGATCCCACGCGAACGGCGCGACGCCGAGGGGATCCCATGCCGGCGGACCCGGCGCAGCCGGCGAGGAGTCCTTCGTCGGCGCTCCGGGGTCCGGTTCCTTACGAAGGTTCGGCGTGCCGGACGGCGTGCTCATCGGCGTGGTTCCCTCCTGCGTCGTGCCCGCCGTCGCCTCCGGCGTGCCTGTCAGATAGCCGGGGTCGCCGGGGGCCAATCCGCTGGGGGGCGGAGTCGAGGTGGTCGTCTGCCCGAACGCGTTCCGCGTGAACATCTGGTGCATGAACATTCCGTGCGAGAAGATGCCCTGCTGGAAGGGCTGCTCCGGAGATGCGGACGGGTCAGCGGTGAATCCTCCTTCCGGCGGGAGGAATCCCACCGGAGGTTCCGGCTGGCGCTGGTACAGCAACCACCAGCCGCCGAGCATCAGGAACGCACCGATGAATCCGGAACCTCCGAAGCCGGCTCCGACCGGGCCTACAGCGCTCGCCGCGATCGCGAGGGCCACCAGGATGACGATCACCTTGGTGGACGAATCCGAACTGTTCCCCCGTCCCATCAGGGATTCGAGTGGCGACACCTGATCGCCGCGGCGCGTGAACAACACCCACGCTGCCAGGTACAGCACGATTCCGGCGCCACCGAAGATCGCCGATACGGTGAAGGCGACGCGGATGAGCACCGGGTCGACGCCGTAGCGCATTCCGATCCCCGTGCACACACCGGCGACATGTCCCTGTTCCGGCAGGCGCACCGGGCGGGTGCGCCACATATCCGACAGTTGCTCGGGGAAGCTCCTCGTGGTCATGGCACCATCCTGTCGTGAAGCAGCATCGGGCACATCGGGGAGAAACCCTGATTTCCGGCGCCGCGGAACACCCTGACATCAGGGTCCGTCCCCGATGCCGTACTGGGTGCAACCGTGTCAGTATCGATACGTGCAGCCTGTAGCCGGATCACCCCTCCCCGTCCCGCGCCTCGAGCGACGGGTGGGCGGACGTGTCGTGGGCGGCGTCGCCGGTGGACTGGCGGATCACCTCGGAATCGACGTCACCAAGGTGCGGGTCGCGTTCACGATCCTGGCCGCCCTCGGCGGCGTCGGCATCGTCGCATACGGATTGTTGTGGATGTTCGTGCCGCCGGGATCGGACAGTACCCGCCCCGAGCCGGGGGAACGTCGACGCGCGGTGGGGCTGGCGGTCATGGGAATTGCCCTCGCTGTGGGCCTGTCGTGGCTTTTCAGCGGGGGAGCGGCCTCGGTCATCACGCCGGTTCTGGTGGTCGCGGTGGGCGCGGCCCTGGTGTGGCGAGAATTCGACGCGGAAGGACCGAGATCGGTCTTCGGTCTGCCGGCCAGGCCGACGGTGCTCACGTGGGCCCGCGTCCTCGGTGGTCTCACGCTCGTGGTCACGGGACTGGGAGTGATAGTCCTCGCCCAGGTCGACGTGGCGGCATTGCGGTCCTCGCTCCTGGCGGTGGTGGTGACCCTGATCGGTGCCGCGTTGCTGTCCGTACCGCTGTGGATCCGGATGTGGCGGGCGCTCGAATCCGAGCGTGCTGCGCGCGTCCGGAACGAGGAGCGCGAAGAAATTGCGTCCCACCTGCACGATTCCGTATTGCAGACCCTCGCCCTCATCCAGAAGCAGGCTGCCGATCAGCAAGAAGTCCTTCGGCTCGCGCGCAGCCAGGAACGCGAACTACGACGCTGGCTGTTCGGTGGAGACGAGTCGCCGCGGACTTCCCTCGCAGAAGCACTGCGGACGATCGCGGGCGAGGTCGAGGATCAGCACGGAGTGTCGGTCGTGCCCGTCATCGTCGGCGACGTGGCACCGGACGACGACATGTCGCCCGAAGCTGTCACCGCCGTTCTCGGCGCCACGCGCGAAGCACTCGTCAACGCTGCCAAGCACGCGCAGGTCGACAACGTCGATCTGTTCGCAGAAGTCGAACCGGACCAGATCAGTGTGTTCGTCCGCGACCGCGGCGTGGGATTCGATCCCGATGCGGTGCCCGGAGATCGCCAGGGACTTGCTCGTTCGATCCGCACCCGTATCGAACGCCGCGGCGGACGGACGGTGGTGAAGTCGAATCCGGGCAAAGGCACCGAAATTCGCATCCACATGCCGCGCGCCGGACGCGAGCAGAGCGAGGAGACGACCTTAGAGTGGGAGGTGACCGACCCCCACCCCGAGGAGCAGACGCAGTGATTTCGACCCCGGTGACAGCGTCCGAGGTTTCCGAGCACGTCCGCCGTTTCCGCGTCTTCCTGGTCGACGACCACGCGGTGTTCCGGTCGGGTGTCCGCACCGAGCTGGGGCGCGAACACGACATGGACATCGTGGGGGAGGCCGGCGGTGTCGGTGAGGCCGTCGCCGGTATCGAGACTTCGCGGCCCGACGTCGTGCTCCTCGACGTGCACATGCCCGACGGTGGCGGAGTGGCCGTGCTCAACCGCATCACCGACGGTCCGGTGTGTCTCGCGCTGAGCGTGTCGGACGCAGCCGAAGATGTCATCGCCGTCATCCGTGCCGGCGCGCGCGGATACGTCACCAAGACCATCTCGGGACCCGACCTTGCCGACGCGGTACGCCGGGTGGCAGGGGGAGACGCGGTATTCAGCCCGCGGCTTGCGGGTTTCGTGCTCGACTCGTTCACCGGCAGGTCTTCCGCGCCGGAACCCCCGCTCGATCCCGAGTTGGACTCCCTGACGCCGCGGGAACTCGAAGTACTGCGATTGCTCGCCCGCGGTTACACCTACCGCGAGATCGCCGAAGAACTGGTGATCTCGGTGAAGACGGTCGAAACCCACGCGTCGAACGTGCTTCGCAAGACCCAGCAGTCCAATCGCAATGCGCTGACGCGATGGGCACACCGGCGCCGCATCGATTGACCGGCCCTCAGTGTGTCGCCAGGCGCTCCGTAGTCCTCGCGGCGATCGCTGCGGCCACGTTGTCGATTCCGCCTAGGACACCCGCTCCGTAGCCGTCGTCGGCGAGGGCATCGGCGCAGTCCCGGGCGGCCGCGAGATGACCGGCGGCCGAGTCGAAGTCGCCGAGGCGCCGGTAGTCGTCGGCGAGGTTGAGGTGCAGCGACGGGTAGAAGCCGCGGATGCGGAGGGACTCGTGGTGTTCTCGGACGCGTCGGTCGTCCATATCGTCGGCGGCGGCCAGTGCCCTGATGTCCCATTCCAGTGAGGCTGCCGCGTCGTCGTACAGGTCGGCCAGATAGTGGGCGAGGGTGCAGCGATGGAGCGGGTCGCCTCCGGGGCCGATCCCGGCCCACAGTTCTTCGAGCGCAACACGAGCGTCGGAGGCGCGTCCCGCGCGAGCCAGAGTCACGGCGTCGGTGATCGCTGTCATGGTCGGATCCGCTGGTGGAGTGCTCACGGTCTGCTCCCTCTGCTGTGGGGTGGGAGCCGGATCGTCACATACCCGTCCGACATTGCCGGGCGGACCGCAGATTTCGCCTACGCGGAATCGGGAAAGGTCAGGTCACGAGAAAGCTGATGACGAGGGCGGCCACGAGCGCTGCGACCAGCAGCGCGACCATGGCTGCCATCGCCAGCGGTGCGTAGGCGACGACCTTGTCCTGCAGTGAGTCGGGTACCGGGCCGTTCGGAAGGAGGCGGTCCAGCAGCCCGGAAGGAGGCGAACTTCTCCTGCTCGGCGACGGTCCCTGCGTCTTGTGCCCGGGCGGTATCTCGCCGAGCGGCCGGTCGACGAACGACCCCCGACCGCGGAGAGGCTCCGCGAGAGGGGTCGCGCGCTGTGCCCAGGAGGGAACGGTCCCGTCCTCCGACACGATGGGTCGTCCGCGGAGTTGTGCGGCCGTGCCCCCGGGACCGAGCGTGACCGCGGCGAGCAGGTCGCGGGCCTGGGCCATCGTCGGCCGACGGGCAGGGTCCGGCTCGAGCATCGACAGGAGGATGTCGGTGAGGGGGCCCGTGTTCGTGGGCATGATGATCTCGGCGCGGGCAACCCGGTGCAGCAGAGCGATCGAGTCGGCCTCGAAACCGAACGGCGGCTGCCCCTCGATGGCGGTGTAGAGAGTCGCGCCGAGTGAGAAGACGTCGCTGGCCTCGGTCGGGTCGTTGCCGCGTGCGACCTCGGGGGCAAAATACGCGGGCGTTCCGATGATCACGCCTGCCGGGTCGTTGTCGCCCTTGACCCGCGCGATGCCGAAGTCGCTGATCTTCACGACGCCGGAGATCTCGCCCCGCTCGGCGATCAGGATGTTGCCGGGTTTGACGTCGCGGTGAACGATGCCGGCAGCATGTGCGGCGGTGAGAGCGTCGGCGACGTTCGCCCCGATCTGGGCCACGATGTACGGCGGCAGCGTGTCGACAGCGTTCATCACCTGCGCCAGGCTCCGAGAGGGCAGATGCTCCATGACGAGCCACGGCTCACCGTAATGCAGAGCGACGTCGTACATGGAGATGGCATGTTCGTGCGTGAGCTGGGCCGCGACCCGGCCTTCGCGTAGTGCCCGGCGGCGGATCTCCTCGGCTTCGGCGTGGTCGAGGTCGGCGGTGGAGATCACCTGCTTGACAGCTACGTTGCGGCCGAGTCTGGTGTCGCGGGCGAGCCAGACGGCTCCCATGCCGCCACCGCCGAGCTTGGAATCGAGTCGATACCGCCCGGCCACCAAGTGGTCCGGGCCGACGACTCGTCCTGCTCTGTCCTGATCGACCACCTTGCCAAGGGTAATCGATGGGGTCGGGGCCGCCGGAGGCGAGACTGCGAGGTGTGGCCGGTCGCTCACTTGACGGCGAGCGAGCGCATCGGGTCTACTGAAATGGTTCGAATGAATGTTCGAATACGAATTCGCGCTGGGCCACGTCTTCCCCGTGGTCGGCCGGTCGTGTGCAACGCGGCGGGCGGATGACAGGGGTGCAAGGTGGGCGAGGTAGCCGAATTTCCGATCGGTGACGAAGAAGCAGGCCTGGAGCGGGCGCAGCAGATAGAGGCGCTGCGACGACGGATCGCCGCTGTCCCCTCGCGCGGTGAGGTTTCCCGCCCGACACCGGTGGCGGAGCCTGCCGAGGTCCCGTCCCGTGGAGTGCTTCCGGTACCCGGGCCGCTCGCCGAGTTGCTGCCGCACGGTGGTCTCGTCCGCGGCACTGTCGTCTCGGTTTCCGGTGCGGCCTCCCTGTTGCTGGGGGTGCTGGCCTCCGTGACCTCCTCCGGGGGGCACGCCGCGGTGATCGGTCAGCGGCGGCTGGGATTGCTCGCTGCGGCGGAAATGGGAGCGCATCTGCAACGTCTCGCGATGGTTCCGGATCCCGGGCCCGATCCCGTCGAGGTTGCGGCGGTGCTTCTCGATGGGATGGATCTCGTCGTCCTCGGACTGGGCGGTGCCTCCGTCCCGCCGACCCGGGCACGTGCTGTCGCGGCCAGGGCCCGGAGCAAAGGGGCTGTCCTGATCGTCACCGACGGGAGATGGGAGGGGGCACAGGTCCGGCTCGAGGCGCAGGTCAGTGGTTATGACGGAGTGGACGGGCCCGGCCTCGGGAGGCTGTGCGGAACGCGACTGTCGGTACGGGCGCACGGGCGGGCTTTTCCTCCACGCACCACCCAGATCGATGTGTGTGCCGAGCGCAGCAGAGTGCTGTGGGAGCCCGGTGGACCCCGTCGCATCGGTGGCGGTGCCGGGCGGGTGGCGCAATGAACGTGCCCGCGCAAGCTCCGGCTCGGGTGGTCGCGGTGTGGTGCCCGGACTGGCCGGCGGTGGCGGCCGCGGCGTCCGCAGAACTGCCCGCGACCACCCCGATCGCGGTGGTCGCTGCCAATCGGGTGATTGCATGTTCTGCTACCGCACGCGCCGCGGGGGTACGACGCGGCCTGCGCCGTCGGGAAGCACAAGCACGATGCCCGGAACTGTATGTGGCACAGTCGGACCCCGACCGTGATGCAATCCGGTTCGAGTCGGTGGTGTCCGCGATCGATGCGGTCGCTCCGGGGGTGGAGGTGCTGCGCTCCGGTCTGGTGGTGCTGGCTGCTCGCGGTGTCGTCCGATGGTTCGGCTCGGAGGAGACGGCAGCGGAAAGCTTGGTCGACGCCGTTGCCGCAGTCGGAGTCGAGTGCCAGGTCGGCATCGCCGACGAGTTGTCCACCGCGGTGCTCGCGGCCCGGCGCGGCACCCTCGTTCCCGTCGGTGCCGGTGCCGGATTCCTGGCGCCCCTGCCCATTTCGGAACTGGCGGTGGAACCGGCACTGGCAGCTCCCGAGCGTACGGAAACGGTGGACCTGCTGCGTCGGCTGGGAATGCGCACGATCGGAACGTTCGCCGCACTGACCCCGGCCGAAGTGGCCTCCAGGTTCGGTTCCGATGCGGTCGCCGCGCACCGGAGTGCGCGAGGCTTGCCGGAACGCCCACCGTCGGGCCGGGCGATCCCTCCCGACCTGGTGGTGGAATATCCGTGCGATCCGCCGATCGATCGGGTGGACGCGGCCGCGTTCGCCGGTCGCACGCTGGCCGGGCTACTGCATGTCCGCCTTGCCGCGGCGGGGGTGGCATGCACGCGATTGCTTGTCGCCGCGCGCACCGGAAACGGCGAGGAGCACTCCCGGACCTGGCGCTGCGCCGAACCGTTGACTCCGGACGGGACCGCCGATCGGGTGCGCTGGCAACTCGACGGATGGCTCACCGGCCGCAGCGTTTCCCGCCCCACTGCGGGGATCGTGATGCTGCGTCTGGAACCGGTGGAAGTGGTGGCCTCGGGTGCGTTGCAATTGGGATTGTGGGGTGGGGTAGGAGACGAGGACGAACGGGCCAGACGAGCGCTGGTCCGCGTCCAAGGGCTTCTCGGCGGCGATGCGGTGCAGATGGGAGTGCTCAGCGGCGGTCGCGGACCGGGCGAACGCGTCGTCCTCGTGCCCGTGGGGGACGAAGCGGTGCCGGCGTCCGACCCGGACGCTCCCTGGCCCGGTCGGCTCCCCCCGCCCGCGCCCGCCATGGTCCTGCACGAACCGCCCGTCGTGGCACTGGACGACGAGTCCGGTGCGCCGGTGACCGTCACGGAACGGGGTGTGCTCGACGGGCGGCCGGCCCGGTTGCGATGGGGAAGTCGCAGCTGGACGGTGATCGGATGGGCGGGCCCGTGGCCGGTGGACGAGTACTGGTGGGATCCGGCGTCGGCTCGGCACGTCGCCCGGCTCCAGGTGCTGCTCGACGGCTCGCGTGCACTGCTCGTCATCTACGGCGCGGACGGCTGGCGGGTGGAGGGCGTCTACGACTGAGTAGGCTCGGCGGTCGTGGACAGTCTCGTGCGTACGGCCGAACCGAACGGTGTCGTGGTCTCGTACCGCGAGACCGCGCCGACCGGTCGCGCGCACCCGGTGCCGGTCGTGCTGGTGCACGGACTCGGCGGTGACGGTCGCACGTGGGCGCGTTTCTCCCGGATTCTGGCAAAGGCGGGGCGACGTGTCGTCGCTGTCGATCTGCGCGGCCACGGCCGAAGCGGTCGCGCGCAGTCGTATAGGTTCGACGATTTCGCCGCAGATGTCGCGGGTGTGTGTACCCACCTGGGATTCGACACGATCGATCTGGTCGGCCACTCACTCGGGGGACACACCGGCTCGTTGATCGCACAGCGGCACCCGGAGCTCATCCGGCGGCTGGTACTCGAGGAAGCCCCGTTGCCCTTGAGAGCGGGTGATCCGGTTCCGCAGATTCCCGCCGGCCGTCCGACGCCCGCCGAACTGTGGCATGCCACCAGCAGCATGATCCTCAATCCGCGCGCCCTCTTCACTTTCGATCGGTCGATGACCGAGACCGTGGTGAGCCAATTCCATACCCCGAATCCTTTGTGGTGGGAGCAACTTTCACACGTCCGATCGTCGACCCTGTTGCTGCGTGGCGTCCGCCGCGGCAGTATGGTCGACCCGACGCTGCTCGCTGCGGCGCTGTCGTCGCTACCGGACGGAACGGCGCGGGAGATCGGGTGCGGCCACAGCATCCACCGCGATCGCGCCGGAGATTTCGCGGCCGCGGTCCTGCCGTTCCTCATGGACTGACCTTCGGTCCCTACACTGGTACTCCGTGCGTATCGCGACCTTCAACATCAACGGAATCCGTGCGGCACAGCGCCGCGGATTCGAAGAGTGGCTACGTGAGCGCCAGCCCGACGTGGTTGCACTGCAAGAGGTGCGTGCTCCTGCCGCGGCGGTTCCGCCCGGAGTATTCGGCAAATACCACTTCAGTTACGAAGAGGGAGTACTCCCGGGCCGCAACGGTGTGGGGATCCTGACGATGCATCCTCCCGCGGCGGTGCGCACATGGAGCGGTAGGGCTTTGGTGCGGGCACCCGGTGAAGATCACAGCGAGCCGATCGAACTCGAGCGAGTGCCGTTGGCGCGCGGACTGAAAGAATTCGCAGACGAAGGCCGCTACATCGAAGTCGATCTCGCAGATGCGCCGATCACTGTCGCGTCGCTGTATCTGCCGAAAGGTGGCGTCCCGGCGCACCTGCAGAAGCCTGGCCGCATGCGGGACGAACCCGACGGCGGCGTCCGGTACGCGCGCAAGATGCGTTTTCTGGACGCATTCGCACGACAACTGGGGAGGTCGCGTCGCGCGGCACGCGCGCAGGGCAGAGAACTGCTGCTGATGGGCGACCTCAACATCGCACACACCCGCTACGACGTCCGGAACTGGCGGCGCAGCAATCAGGCCGAGGGGTTCCTCCCCGAGGAACGTGAATGGCTCGATTCACTACTCTCGCCGCGCACCCTCGTCGACGTCGTCCGCCGGCACTACCCGGGTGTCGACGGACCGTACTCGTGGTGGTCGTGGATCCCCGGATCGTTCACGCGCGACGTCGGGTGGCGGATCGACTACCACCTTGCGACCCCGGGCCTCGCCCGAACCGCCGTCGCTGCGGGCACCGATCGGGAACCCGCGGAGGATCGACGGATGAGTGATCACGCACCGGTCGTCGTGGATTACGACATCTGATCTATCAATCCGTTTCACGGACCATCGACGCGCTGAGGCCAGCCGGGAGCGGAAAGCTGGACAGCGGGAGGAGCGTCGAGAATATCGCCGTAGCGGAAATCGTCGTTGGTGGACGGATGGCGAGGAGATATGGCGCTGCCTCGGCGAAGGTGAATTCACGGAACAGTTGGGATTCTCCGAACGCCCGTACAACGAGAAGTTCTGGGCCTCCAGGCGATGCCAGGAACGTCGTCCACAGGACCGGAACGTCCTCGGTTGCCACCCATTCGTAGGGTGGGGTGGGGTGGCTCGACCACAGACGCGCTGTCGAAGTGTTTTGTCGGCGTGGTGCCGTACCCTGCCGAAAGTACTTGGGGTCGCGGCGATTGTCGCTGTTGTCCGCCGCATCGTCTCGGTTCGAAGAAGCAAATGAAGAGCAGTGATCACCGATAGGCAAACGAAGAAAGTGAGCCGTCATGCTTTACACATGGGTCAGGTCCGCTGGAGGCCCCTTTCTGGTCGCCCCCGAATCAGAACTTGGTCACTGGGGCGGCGTAGACGACGACATGGAGGGACCCGTAGAGACATGGGGCGACTACGGCCGAGCCTGCTCGGTTGAGCGATCCATCGGCCTGGTCACAATCGGCTCCCAGCAGGCATTGGTCCTTGCAGACGAACCGGCTCGCACGACGTATCTCCCCGCCGAGCGGACGTTCCTGCGATGCTTAGCCGCAGACTCCGAAGACGAACTCGTCGCCGCAGCGCGGCAAGCGTTACAAGAACACATCACATGGGAGCCAGACGAAGACCTCGTCTGGGAAATACGTGAGCCTGTTTTGCTATTCGACTCGGCCTGGGCGGGAACTGAGATAGAACTCGACAACAGGCTCCACATCGCCCTCGATCCAGGGCTTTACCGAGTCCGGGCAACCTACATCGAAACCGGGGGCAACTGGATGATCCTCGTTCAACTCCAGCCGACCGGCGACAAGCACCGAACGGCGGCGAGTATCGCTGTCGTCTGACCCATCGTCTCAGTCCGAAGAGTGAAATGACTGGTGGGGCCCCGTTGTGGGCTTTGCTTGTCAGGGACCATCGACGCGCTGTGGCCATCCGGGAACGGAAGGCTGGGCAACGGGAGGAGCGTCGAGAATATCGCCGTAGCGGAAGTTTCCGTTGCTGGGTGGGTACCCGCGATGACAGTAATCGAGAAGCGCGCGATCCTCGGGTCGACTAGCGGAGAAGAAGTCATTGTCCTTGCTCGTACTGAGACGTAACTCCCAGCCCTCGAAGACATTCCAGGGCGGGTGCACAGTGCGGACCGCGAGGTTCACCTGAGGAGCCGGAACATTCCAACCGGTGCGGGTAATGGCCAGAACGCGGGGACGGCTGCTCGTGTAGTTGCTCGTTTTCCAAGTGTCGCCGATGGGCACCGCCGTACCGGACTCGTCGGCGCAGTAGATGACCCGGTAGGACGGGCGGCCAAGTTTATCCGGGAGTGCGCGCGCCTCGATGACGTGGTTGTTCACCGTCCCTGTGCGGGGATAGGTTCGCCAATTATCGGCAATGGGATACGGCACTGCCTCGGCGAAGCCTTCGTAGGTTGATTCGAATCGGCCGGTGATTTCGTAGAACAGTTCGGATTCTCCGAACGCTCGAGCGACGAGGAGTTCGGGAGCGTCGAGGTCGATGCCAGGAACTGCGGTCCAACGGACGGACACGTCGTCGACTGCGACCCACTCGTGGGGTGGTGGCGTTTCGGTCACGGGCGTGTTATCGACGTGTTCTGTCTGCTGTGTGCCGCACCCTGCCGAGAGAACCAGCATGGTCGCGGCGAGTATTGCTAGTGCTGGGCGCATCTTCTCAGTTCGTCGAAGTGAAGTGAACGGTAGGGGCGACGTCGTGATAACTCCGTCGGTATTCGTCGGTGTAGCCATACAAACGGTCAGATCCGAACTCGGTCTTCACGGCATTCCTTACGAGTTCGTGCACGCTCTGAGGGCTTCGGTTCGACAGCGGATCGGGTTCGGGTGAGAGCGTACTGTTTTCTGCCAGCACGCCCGCCGCTGTCAGATCGTCTGTCGCGCTAGGACTCTGGGGCGTCCATCCCGTGCCGACCAGCAACCGTGCGATCCGAACATCGTTTTCTGCGGTTATCTGCGACTCGTTCATGGTGAACGCGAAATTTTCCGCCGGTGATTCCGGAATCGTGAAGGTGTCGCGAACACTCGGGTTGAGCATGTCCATGGTCATGCCGACCGTGAAGTTGGCGGGAACGAACGACGCGACCGCGTTGCGCATCATCGTGTAGCCGGTGTCGTAAGCCTGGTTGCGGCGTTCGGCAACCGTGTTCGCGATGTTCTCCTGGTCCCGCGACTGTTCGACGGCCGCGCCGTAGATGCCGGTATCGACCAGAGCCTGGATGTGGGCCGCATTTCCGGCGGCCGCCGTGTCGGGGGATATCTCACCCCACTTGTCGGGCTCGACGAGGCTGCGGACGAACGCGCGATCGTAGGTCTCGTGGAACGCGAGGGCACCTCCCATGAACGTGGTGTTCGCGTCGGTTCCCGTCGACATGAGGGCGAACACACGCTGAGCATGGGCGAAACGCTTGTCGCCGGCGTCACTGGATTCTGCTGCGCGGTAACCCCACTCGCGGCTATCGGTGTCGACGCCTGCGAGATGCGGGATGTACCCGACGAGGCCCTGGCTCGTCGCATGCAGCAGCGCAGGATTCACCTCGCCGAGGCTCGAGGTGTCGGGCCCGCTCATGTCCATGAAACGTGAGTAGTTCTCTCCGTGCGAAAGGTATTGCACGAGGCCGAGAGCCGCTCGATCCGCGCGGTCGCGGCGTTCGGTGTCGAGAGAGCCGGCATCACCGGGTCCCTGCACGGCGAGGCTCTCCTCCGTCATCCACGATGTCAACCGGCCGAGCGACGCGCCGTCGTCCTCCCACTCGTGCACGAACAACGGGGTGAGGACGGCGTCGCGTCGTGTCTCGGGACTGCCGTCGCCGTCGAGGTCGCCGGTGAGGATCCGCGCGTTGGTTTCGTTGTTCCGGGTGCCGACGTCGAGCATGGCTTCGCCGAGCCCGTTCGGGAACGCGTACGACGCGGAGGCGATTGCGGAACGGCCGGTGGAGTCGGAGAGGCCCACCTGTGTCGCTGCGGATTCGACGAGTTCGATTCCGAGTCGAGTGCCGGGGATACCGTCGGAGTCGGCTACGCGTCCCCAGAACTCGTTTTGGACGCCGAGGCGCTGGGCGTAGTGGCTGCCCGGATCCCGCAGCATCTCGGCGTGCGCGCGGGCGGCCGCGCCCGGATCGGTTTCCAGCCGGGATCGCTCGAACGGCGAGAGGGAGCGCAGGTAGTCGTCGAGAGTCGCCGGTGCGGAGTCGGCCGGATTCAACTGCACGAGGGCGCGCACGTCCGGCGGAAGTCTGTCCCAGCCGCCGCTGTGTCCGCCGTCGTCGACGATGCTCTCGTTCGACAGGGTGAGGATCCCGGCGCTCAGCGCCCGCCCCGCTGCAACAGCCTGCGGGCTGCCGTCCTCATCGAGCGCGTTCTGTAAGCGAAGGAATTGTCCGACTCCGCCCCGGTGATACAACTCTTCGAGGTATCGGATGGCCCCGGCGGGCAGGTGTGTGACCTGTCTGCCCGCCGCGAGATCGGCGAGGGAGTTGGTGTCGAGGCCGGCAGCGGTCAGGTTGGCCAGCAATCGCCCGACCTCGTCGCGGTCGAGTTTTCCGTCGTCGAGTATGGAACGGTCGCGGACCGCCTCGTCAGGGGAGAGCGGCGCAGGTTTCGGAGTGCTCGCTGCGAGATCCGCAACGATCTCCCGGAGGATGTGTGCGTAGTGATCGTCCAGTTCTCCGAGAGTGGCCAGTGCGCGTCGGATCGACTCGGCGTGCTCGGCGGCAGCGTCCTGGGTTGCAGCGGCCGAGTCGTCCGCGTGGCGGCGGGGTTTCACGCCGCTGTCGTCGACAGTGAAACCTGCCCGTTCGGCGTTCGCGATTGCATTGCGCACCGCCAGAACCGACCAGGTGAGCGCGGTATCGGCGCGGCGGAGTTGGTCCCCGACATGTCGCAGATGCTCGACGACCGCCACGACGGAGCGACGTTCCCTGTCCAGGTGTTTCTCCGCCGCGTCTGCTGCACGTCCATGCCAGGACTGCCACAGCGTGAGTGCGGTGTCCGTCAGAGCGCCGCGCTCGCTGTCGAGGTGTGCGGCAACCGTGTCGACGGCTTGTGCTCTGTCGTGGAGGACGGCGGGCTTCCAGTTGCGAACATCGGTGATCGTGGGGATCACTCGGGAACTGCCCGCGCCAATCCGGCGGCGAAGTACTCGTCGGTGTTCTCGTAGTCCGCGGCGACCAGGTCGATGGTGTCGGACGTCGACCAGGCACGGTCGGCGAGGAGTGAGACCGAGCGTCGCGACGCGGACTCGACTGCTGCAAGTGCCTCGACGATCGCAGCACCGCCGGAAAATCCCTCAACGGACCCCGCCGAGATCGCGCGGGTGTCGATACGGGCGATACGCCGTGCAATTCCTCGGAAAGCCGTTGACAAAGAGAATAATTCGTCGATATCGGCCCTGATCGTATCCGCCATCGTCCCCCCAGACGTTCGGTAGCGCGGAAACCATAACGCACAAATCCGACACCCGGGAAGTGGGCGCTACCATCATGGGCATGGCACTGACCGAATCGGATCGTCGGCTCATCGGATCGTCGCTGTTGTTCCTGGCGTCCCAGGCAAACATGGGCCGCGTCCTCGGCCCCACCGCGCTTACCGTCGGCACGATTCAGGCCACCTTTTCGGCGGACAAGTATCGGAAGATCCTCGACAACCTGGGTCCGGACGAGATCAGCCGGTACCGGCAGCACTACTACTGGGACATGGTGCATCCGTTGACGTTCGCCATCGCGCTCCGGGACGGTGCCCGTGCCCTCGACCACCACCGCCCGCTGGCACCCCGCACGCGCAGGCTTCTCGCTGCCGCACCTGTGATCGCTGCGGCCGGGGATTACGCAGAGAACATTACCGGGCTGTACCTGCTCGACCATCGCAGTCGCATCGACGACACGACCGTTCGTGCCGCGACGACGATCAGCCTCACCAAATGGGTGCTGGCCCTCGGTTGCTTGGGCTACCTGACGCAAGGTTTCCTACGGGTGTGGGGGAGAGCCGGACTGCGGCGGATACGAGGAAAACGGCGCTGACCGGCGAAACTCGCGAGGGCGCCGATTCCGTGAATGGGCCGAGCGGCGACAATGAACCGGTGACGATCGCTGCGACAACCTGCTCCGCGCTGTCCGCTCTCGACGAGCCGTTGCCCGGCACCGCCGCAACGGCGCCCGGGTACGTGTGCCTGGAGTTCCCCTCGGGCTGGGGGCGGGACGTTCTCGACGGCACGGCACTCGGCCCGGAACTCGCTGCCGAACTCTCGGCGCGCGCAGATGCGGCGGGGGTCCGGTTCATGTTCATCCGCCGCCCGGGGCGCGACGTGGTGCGTGCGACCCGGACGGTTCTGCTCGCACGCACCGAACCGGGCGCTACGTGGTGCGAGCGACTCGAGATCACACACCCGGCAGAACTGCTCGACATCGTGCCGCAGGTGGTGGCCGGGCCCGCCCTCGGTCTCGGCACCCCGGTCGACGCACCGGTCGTGCTCGTCTGCGCCCACGGCAAGCGGGACCAATGCTGCGCGGTGCTGGGCCGTCCGGTCGCTGCGGCGCTCGCCGCCGAATTCGGTGACGCGGTGTGGGAGTGCTCTCACACCGGAGGACATCGCTTCGCCCCGTCGATGATTCTCCTGCCGACCGGTTACACCTATGGGCGCCTCGATGCCGCACAGAGCGCAGACGCAGTGCGCGCCGCGACAGCCGGCCGGGTATATCTCCCGGGTCTTCGTGGACGCAGCACGTGGGATGCGTCGGGCCAGGTTGCAGAGATCGCGGTGCGCGCGCTCACCGGCGCCGACGAACTCGACGACTTCACCGTCGATGAGGCCGCTGTCCCGGTCGTGCGTCACCGCGACGGCCGGGCATGGCGAGTCGAGATGGACAAACGCGACCTACCGCCGCGGCCGGCGAGCTGCGGTGCCGCACCCAAACCGGTGTATCCGGTGGTGGCTACCCGGGTGACGCCGATCGGTGGAAGGTTCGACCGGAGCTGATCCCGGCCACGCGGGCGAGAATGTGCAGTCCGCGCCGGCATCTATCGAACTCACGCGAATGCGTAGCCAATCGGTTACGCTTTCCGGTGTGGAGGGAGCGCGAGCGATAGCGGACCCGGTACGCCGGGAGATTCTCGAGTTGCTTCGCGCTGCACCGCTGTCGGCCGGGGGGATCGCGCAGCGCTTTGCGATCAGCCGGCCCGCCGTCAGCAAACACCTCCGGGTCCTGATCGAGTGTGGCGTGGTCGAGGTGACCGTCGACGGTCGCCGGCGCATCTACACACTCCGTACGGAGCCGCTGGTGGAAGTTGCCGACTATCTCGACAGGCTCATCGGGCCTGCTCTGCCGCAACGGTTCGATGCCTTGGCCACCGAGGTTGCGAGAACCCGGCGTGAACGAAAGGCGGCATCGAACATGCCGAAGTTTGAGAACGGAAGGAAGAGAGCATGACGACTCCGAAACCGACCGGAAAGCTCGTGAACGGTTCCGAAGGGCTCGACCTCGTAGTGACGCGCACACTGCCCGGCTCTGTCTACGACGCCTGGGCAAGCATCACCGAACCCGAGCGCACCGCGCGGTGGGTCGGACGATGGGAAGGTACCGGCGCCGTCGGCGAAACGATCAGGGTGCAGATGGGTTTCGAGGAAGGTGCGCCCTGGGAGGACGTCGAGATCACCGAATGCGATGCCCCACATCGACTCGGCCTCCGGACGATCTCCGAGCAGGGCGCGTGGGACGTCTCGTTCGAACTGTCCGAAGACGGGGAGCGATCCGAGATCCGCTTCGTGCACCACCGCGTCGCGGCGGCAGAAGTCGGTGATGTCGGTCCCGGCTGGGAGTACTACCTGGACCAACTCGTGGCGTCGGTCTCCGGGGCACCGTTGCGGTCCTTCGACGACTACTTCCCCGCTCAGCGCGAGTACTTCGAAGAACAGACGCGATAACGCACCGAGGAGTATCGGGGCGGGAGGCGCGGTGGGCTCGTCGGCCGCTCGTCTCTACCAGTGCACGCCCGGCAGCAGTCGTCCGATCCGCCGCAAGGTTGCGCCCCCGGTCAGTGCCGGAAGCACGCCGAAAGGCGCGGGTGGAGTCGGTTTCCGTTCTTCGGTCTCACCAACGGGTGCACCGGAATCCGATGACGCGTGATGCAACCGGGATCGGACGAGATTCGCGATCGACGGGGCGAAGAGGCTACCGAACTCGGCGAGGGTCGAGACCGGGACGTCGATGCGCGTGGGTCTTTCGATCAGGGCGCGCACGATCATCGCCGCCGCAGCCTCCGGGCTCGCCGCCGGTGCGTCGGTGTACTCGTCGGTGGGCGCGATCATCGGTGTGCGCACGAGCGGCATCCGGACTGTGGTGAAGGTGATTCCGTCGCTCAGGGTTTCTCCCGCGGCGACCTCCGCAAATGCTTCGAGGGCTGATTTGGAGGCCAGGTAGGCCGCGAACCGAGGCGTGCGGGCGGGCACACCCGCGCTGGTGATGTTCACGATGTGCCCGAAGCGTCGCCGGCGCATCTGCGGAAGGAGCGCGAGCACCAGACGCACTGCGCCGAAATAGTTGACCGCCATGGTTCGTTCGAAATCGTGCATCCGGTCCGTCGAGTCGTACAGCCCGCGACGGATCGATCGACCGGCATTGTTGACGAGCATGTCCACGTGCCCGTGGTCCGTGAGGATAGCCGCGACGGTGTGTTCGACGGAGTCTGGGTCGGTGAGATCGCAGGGGTAGGCGTGGCCCCGCCCGCCTCCGGCACAGATCTGAGCGACTACGGCGGCGAGTTCCTCGTCGCGGCGAGCCAGGAGAATCACCCGCGCCCCCTCCTGTGCCACTGCGAGTGCGGCGGCTCGGCCGATCCCCGACGAGGCGCCGGTGATGACTACATTCCGGCCGGCAAGCGGTCCGGGCCCGTCCCCGCGTCGCGCGCGGTTCGGATCCAGATTCTCTTCCCAGTACCGCCAGAGCGACGGTGCGTACGTCGAGAGATCCGGAACCGTGATACCGCTGTCGCGCAACACTTCCCGGGTTCGCGCGTCGTCGAACACGGTCGGCAGGGCGAGATGGTCGAGCATCACCGGTGGGATGCCGAGACGGTGCAGTGCGAAACGGCGAACAGCGTCGAGCCCGGGCAAAGCTGTCGACGACAAGAGCGTGCGCACGAAACCGCCGGGAACGGTGGCGACCGGAAGCGGGGCTCCCGCCGCGGAAGCGAACGCGGCGAAGACTTCACGCAGCGGTTGGGGCCGGGGAGCGACGAGGTGGAAGGCCCGGCCGTCGAGGTGCGGGCGATGCACGAGTTCGACGATCGCAGCGGCGACATAGTCCACGGGCACCAGGTTGGTGTCGCCCAGATCGGGTACGACGAGGGGCAACCCGGAGGGCAGCGCTCCGAGTCGCGCCAGTGCGGGGAAGAAGAAGTACGGCCCGTCGATCTTGTCGATCGCACCGGTGACGGAATCGCCGACGATCGCGGACGGGCGGTAGGTGCGCCAGCGCATGTCACTTCCGCGCACCGCCTTCTCGGCCTCGAACTTGGTGCGGTGGTATGGCGTCGGGAAGTGCTGCCCGAGGTCGAAATCATTCTCGGTGAAGGTCCCGCGGTGGTCGCCGGCGACCGCGATCGACGAGACATGATGCAACGTCGCGTCGAGTTGCCGTGCCAGCGCGATCACGGCGTGGGTGCCGTCGACATTGGTGACGGTCTGCTCGTCACCGGCGGTCAGGTCGTAGATCGCGCCGAGGTGCAGAATGTGATCGGCCTGCGGGATCGTCCCCGGTTCGAGGCCGAGCTCGCTCGCCGTCAGGTCTCCGATCAGGGCGTGCAGCCGCGCGCCACCCGGCAGGGAGTCGGCGAGCGCCTCGAGCTTGGTGACGGAGCCCCGTCGCACCAGCACATGCACTTCGGCGTCGGGCCGGGTGGCGAGCAGTCGTGCGAGGACCTGCCGACCGAGAAATCCTGTTCCACCCGTGACCAGGTAGGTTGCCATGCCCGAGAACTTACTCTGAGGTAAGTATCGCGGGCCGGAAATCGGGGTCGCGCCCTAGTGGCCCAGCCCGACCTTCTCGTGAATTCGCTTCATCCATGCCGGCGCCCACCAGTTCGCCTCACCCATCAGCTTCACCAGCGACGGCACCAGAAGCATCCGGATGATCGTCGCGTCGATGATGAGCGCGATGATCATGCCGATGCCCAGGAACCGCATGATCGACAGACCGGAGATCGTGAACGCACCGGTCACCACGATCAGCAGCAGGGCAGCCGCAGTGACGACCCGGCCGGTCCGCGCGGTGCCGTATTCCACGGCTTCGACCGTGGTGGCGCCCGCTGCGCGGGCCTCGACCATCCGGGACATGAGGAACACCTCGTAGTCCGTGGAGAGGCCGAACACGACCGCCAGGATCAGGACGACGAATGTCGGCTCGAGCGCACTGGGTACGACACCGATCCACGATGCGCCGTGCCCGAGCTGGAACACCCAAGTCAGCACGCCGAACGTGGCTGCCAGGCTCAATCCGGCCATCAGGACCGCCTTGATCGGCAGCACCACGGAGCCGAACGCGAGGAACAACAGCACCAGCGTCGAGGCCACCATGATCGCGATCATCCACGGCAGAGCGTCGGCGATCGCAGCATTGGCGTCGTCGACGAGCGCGCGTCCGCCACCGACGAGCACCTCCGTTCCGGCGGGTTCGGGCACGGCACGCAGTTCGTCGGTGATGGCACTCGCCCGGGGTGTGCCGTCGACCCCCTGCCCGTACAGCGCTTGCAACACCGCGACGTCGCCCTGGGAGCCGACGGTGACGGTTTGCTCGATGCCGTCGAGGGCGGTCGCCGCGCGCGACACCTCACGAACTGCCTCGGCCGACGGGGTCTGTCCGTTGTCGCCGCGTACCACCAGGGTGGCGCCGTTCCCGCTGCTGGAGAAGTCGTCGAGGAGTTTCTGCGTTGCGGCGCGTGCGGGACTGTCTTCCGGAAGGGCCGTGTACTCGATCTCGCCGAAGCCGGCCTTGAAGACCGGTGTGGCAAGCACGAGCAACCCAGCGGTGATGACGATCGCGATGGTCGCGGGTCGCCGCATCACGTTCCGCACCACACGGCCCCAGAAGCGCACGGCGCGGGCCTCGCTGCGAGCGGACGCCTCCCTGTCCCAGGTCCAGGCGTTGATTCGGTGACCGAGCAGTGCGAGCACGGCCGGCACAGCGGTCAGGGACAGCAGGGCAGCGCTGAACACGGACGCCATCGCGCCCAGGCCGAGCGACCGCAGCACCGACTGCGGGAAGACGAGCATGCCCGCGAATGCGCAGATCAACAGGGCCGCGGAGAACATCACCGTGCGCCCCGCAGTGAACATGGTGCGTTTCGTGGCGGCGATGACCTCGGCTCCGGCGTTGAGTTCTTCGCGGAACCTACTGACGATGAACAGGCCGTAATCGATCGCCAGGCCGAGCCCGATCAACGAGGTGATGTTCAGCGCGTACGAGGACACGTCGGTGAACATCGTGAGGAATCGCAGCGTCGCGAGCGAGGAGAAGATCGCAAGGACACCGACGAACACCGGCACCGCTGCGGCGACCACCCCACCGAAGATGAACACCAGCAGGAGGAGTGTCACCGGAATCGCGATCGCCTCCGAGACGATCAGGTCGTGTTCGAGGGTTCCGGTGAATTCCACTCCGACGACGGTCCCGCCGGCGAACTGCGAATCGACTCCGGGAACCTCGAGCATCTCGAGGACCGCCGGGAAAGTAGCGTTCGTGACCCCCGATTCCTCTCCGAGGATGATCGAGGCCGCGACACTGCGCTGGTCTGTGGAGACCAGCAGCTGGTTCATCGGCGGCGGTGCCGTCCAGTAGGTCGAAATGGACGTGACCGTCACCTCGTCGGAGAACTTCCCGAGGGTTTGCTCGACGTCGTCTCGGATGTCGTCGATGGTCTGGCCTTCGGGAGCGGTGTACATCGCGATGATGTCTGCCGTCTGCGGACCGAAGGTGTCGTAGATGATCTTCTGGGCCTGCACGGATTCGCTGCCCGCCACGTAGTAGCCGGTGCCGGAGAGTTTTCCGAACACCCCCACTCCCCAGATTCCGGCAGCCAGGACCACCAACAGGACCGCGGCGAGAACCCACCGACTTCTGGTCACCACGATGTCGGCCCAGCGGTTCATGCACACTCCCGTTTCGGTTGCCTCGGTTACCGAACGGCAACTGTACTGGCGGGAGAATCGAGCGCCACAGCGATACCGGTCATAACGGAAACGGGAGCGCAATCCACCCGGCAGTCACAGCACGGGAGGGCGAAGAGAGAGGCGGACCGACGCGCCCGATGCCTCACGGCGTCTCGCGCAACGTGGCTCCAGCCGGACGGTATTCCACGAAGGCCGTTCATACTGGCTCCGGGGCGTACTGACGCGCCGATCCATGCGGTTCCAACACAGCCACCCCGGGATGTATTCCCCGGATATTTCCGCTGGTTATCAGCCGTGCGTGCCGTGCCCACCGGTGGATGAGTGATCGGTGACGCCGTCCACCCGGGCCGCATCGTCCGGACCCACGACGACGAACTGTCCCATCATCCCGCTGTCCTCGTGCCACAACAGGTGGCAGTGATACATGTAGGGCATCGCGGGGTTGCTGTGCTCACCGAACCGCACGAGAAGGCGCACCGTCGAGTTCGGGGGTACGAACACTGTGTCCTTGCGTCCGGCGAGGAGGGGACGGTCGTTTCGGGTGCCCGTCGCATCGACAACCGTGAATTGAACGTCGTGAATATGGAAGTTGTGGTGGGTGGACGCCGCGTTGCGGACCTCCCACATCTCGGTGGCGCCGGCGGGAACCACGTCGTCGATGCGGGTCATGTCCACGGTCCTGCCGTTGATCATGTTCGACCCGTTCAGATCGATGCGGCGGGTCGTGCTCGGCTCGCCGAACTCGTCGAATGTGGTGAGCCGGTCGGGCAGCGCCGTCGAAGGTGCGAGTTCCGGGGCCGCGCGCATCTCGAGGATGTCGAAGCTGTCGTCGCCGCCGGAGAAGCGGCTCTGGAAGAAATCGGAACCGAGCGCCGGCGGGGTGCTGCGCAGGACATCCCGAGACCCGGGCACAGGACGCACGACGATCTCGGCGCGCTCGCCGGGAGAGAGCTGAACGTTGCGTACGGGGGTGGGACGTTCGAGCAGGCCGCCGTCGGTGCCTACGAGAGCGAACTCCTGACCGGACTCGAACGAGAAGTCGAAAACCCGTGCGTTCGACGCATTGAGCAGTCGCAACCGCACTGCTTCGGTCGTGACATCGAGAAACGGCCCAGGCGTGCCGTTGACCAGGATCTCGTCTCCGACCGTCCCGGAGATCCCGAAAACGCCGGGGTTCTCGTCGAGCTGGTCACCGTCGAACTTCTTGTCCTGGACGATCAGCGGAATGTCGTCGACCCCATACGTCTGGGGCAGGGCCCGAGCGCCGGGGGTGGTCGGGTCGGCCGGATCATCCACCAGGAACATCCCCGCGAGGCCTCGGTACACGTGTTGCGCGGTGGCGCCGTGGAGGTGCGGGTGATACCAGAGCGAGGCAGCGGGCTGGTCGATGGTCCACGTCGGGGACCACGTGTCGCCGGCGTCCACAACCTGATGGGGGCCACCGTCCATCGCCGCGGGAAGACGCATGCCGTGCCAGTGCACGGTGCTGGTTTCGGCGAGCTGATTGGTGACATCGACGCGAACCTTGTCGCCGCGCGCGGCGCGGAGGGTCGGGCCGAGATAGGAGCCGTCGAAGCCCCACGTCCGAGTCGCCGGGCCGTGGCCGAGATCGCTCGTGCCACCCTGCAGCGTCAGATCGATTACGCGGGTGCCGTCGGCGGTCACGGTGCCGGTCTCCAGCGGAGGGATCTGCAGTGGCCGGTCGAAGTCGACCCGGCCGAGCGTGTCCACGTCGGCCGTCGTCCACGTGTAGGCCACCACGGAGGCGCCGGTCGCAGCCGCCACCAGGACGAGGGCGAGTGCCGCCACGACCAGCCGCACCAGAAGTTTCATACTCACCATGCTCGTCCGCGGCACGACGCGGCACCTCCGGTGTGATACCCGATCTTGCCCTCGGGGAGAACCCCGAAGATCACCCGCTGCGCAGGCGCAGCCGTCCGTTTTCCCGCGGCGGCACTAGGGTTTTCGTCATGCGAATTCATCTCGGCCCGGACCACGACGACTACCTCGCTGCGGCGATCACCGACGGTGGCGCCACGGTGTCGTCGCTCGAGGACGCCGACGCCGTCGTCTGGTACGGCAGTGCGGAGGACTTCCCCGCCCTGCCCGAACGGGTGCGCTGGGTGCAACTCGCCTACGCGGGCATCGAACCGTTCTTCCGTGCCGGCCTGGTAGACCGCACCAGGGTGTGGACGAACGCGTCCGGGGTCTATGCCGACAACGTGGCCGAGTACGCGGTCGGAGCCCTGCTGGTCGGCCTACGGCAATTCCACACCGCCGTCGCGGCGAACCGGTGGAGCAAAGATCGCATCGATCCCCTCGTCCGCCCGCTGCACGGATCGACCGTGGCGATCGTGGGATGCGGGGGAATCGGCCGGGCGATGATTCCGAGACTCCGTGCCTTCGGGGTGGAGGTCGTCGCGGTCACCCGTTCCGGACGTCCGGTCGACGGAGCGTCGGTGACGTTGCCGGCACACCGCACCTCCGAGGTGTGGACGATGGCCGACCACTTCGTCGTTGCGGCGCCCGCGACCGCCGACACCGACCGGATGGTCGGCGCTGCGGCGTTCGATGCCATGCCGGATACGGCGTGGCTGGTGAATGTGGCGCGCGGCAACCTGGTCGACACCGATGCGCTGGTCGATGCATTGCGCGCGGGCACGATCGCCGGGGCGGTGCTCGACGTGACCGAACCCGAACCGCTGCCGGACGGGCATCCGCTGTGGGCACTCGACAATTGCGTGATCACCCCGCACGTCGCGAACACTCGGAGCGGTTTGACCGCCACCTTTGCGCCGACGCTCCGTGAGAACGTGCGGAGGTTCATCGCCGGGGAGGACCTCGTCGCGCGCGTCGATCCGTCGGCAGGCTACTGAGTTCCCGTGTCGCGCAGGTCTTCGACGGTCTGACAGCATTCCGTTCTCACACGGAGCGTTCCGCAGCCTTCTTGATGGCGTCGAGCCGTCGGTCCCATCCCGAGCCCACCGCTTCCAGCGCCCTGCCCACCGCGCTCAGCCTGGAACCGGCTGCGGAGAAACGGAGTTCGCGGCCGACACGTTCGGACGTCACCAGACCGCAGTCTTCCAGTATCGACAAATGCTTGGCGATCGCTTGACGCGAGACCGTGAATTCCCCCGCCAGACCCGACGCGGACGCCGGGGATCGGGCGAGTCGTTGCAGCAGTTGCCACCTCGTGTCGTCCGCGAGTGCCGCGAATACGCGAGTCGGGTCGGTTACTGTGCCCGCGTCGGAGCCGCCGTCGTCGAACGTTCCCGTTTTACTGTGCGGCAACGATTTTCCTGCCCTCCAGGTGCTGTCGTGCGAGATCGAGTTCGATGGTCCACCCTTCGACGTTCCCCTCGTACTTCGCGCGACGCTCGGCGGCGTCTCCGGGAAGCGACTCGAAGCCGGTTTCCGTCACATGCAGGACGGTGGAGGAGTCGGAGACGGCATCGACCCGGAATTCGACGAGCGTGGACGGGCTGTCGGGGTCGGTGCTGTCGGCCAACCAGCGGAACGCTGCGTAGTGCGGTTTATCCAGCGCCACCGTGCGGAACAGGAAGGCGCCGTGGACGGGATCGTGGACGACGGTGAGGTCGCCGTCGCGTTCGAGTCGGTGTTCGGTGATCGTGTGGTCGTTGATGTACCACCCGGGTTCGGCTACGAGTTCCCAGACCCGTGCGGCCGGTGCTTCGATGGCGATCTGTCGTTCGATGCGGTCGAGTTCGTCGGTCATGACGTCTCCTCGTTCGATGCGATCGGGGTGCAACCCCATGGTTGCACCCCGATCGTCTATCGGCAACCCCTTGGTTGCAGTTGAGCCGACGCACCCAGTTCAGGACGGGGGAAGTACGTCGATGGTGCCCTGGCACACGGCGTTCTGTGGATTGACGAACCACCACCCCGCGCCGGTCTGGAGCGTGACAGTGAAGTTGATCGTTCCGGACCCGGTGAGGGTGCGGTTCACCGGGACGCTCGGCTTCTGTTTCCACGCTTCCTGATCGCTGACGCTCCGTCCGGACTGGCCGGTGCTGGTGTTGTGCCAGTCGACCAGCACCTGCGTGCCGTACCAGTTCGGTCCGATACTCGGGATGAGACCACCAGGAGGAGTGGGCAAGTCGTTGTTGCCGCTGAGCAGGAGAGACGGCAAGAACTCGCCCTCGCCACCGGGACGGGACGCCCCCGACGAGGCGGTGACGGTCCAGGTGAACGGCGGCGCCCAAAATAGCGGGTTGGCGCTTCCGCACGTCATGGTGGTGGAAGTCGGCGCGGCGTGTGCTGCTCCGACGCCTCCGACAGTCATCGCAACACCCACCCCCGCTGCCATGGCTGCCGCCGCACCCACGCGGCGAAATGTTCGTTCGGCCATGTACATACTCCGTTCGATCGCAGGAAACAGAACAGAACACGCCATTCCTATCGAATATGCGAGGCGCTCGGTCGCATTCTGTACAAATCGACCTGTGCTGAACCGTGCGCGCGGGATTGTCGACCGGAGCGGCGTGCAGGTTCAATGAGTCGCCAAGTTCACCGTAACTTGGTTATGTTGCGCTGGAATGCAAGTGCAGGCTTCGGTATGAGTCTGCGCCCGTTCGAGTGGACGCCGAGGCGCGGTCGCTGCAATAGTCGGGGTTGTGTCGAATTCTGAGAACTCCCCCGAGTTGGAGGCGGCCATCATTGCCGGATTCGAGGCACGAGACCGCGCGAACATGGGCCCGACGATCGAGTATTTCGCGGCACTTCTCGAAGCCAACCCCGGAAATGCGGCAGTACTGTACGAACTTGCCGGCGCGTACGACACTGCGGGACAAGAGGGTAAGGCCGAGAAGTACTATCTGGAGGCCTTCGATGCTGGGCTCTCCGGGGATCGACACCGAAGAGCGTTGCTCCAGTACGGCAGCACATTGCGAAACTTGGGACGGTTCGAGGAATCCCTGACCGTGTTCGCCGACGCTCGACAACAATACCCGGAATCCGACTCGCTGCGGGTGTTCGAAATGATGTCACTTCACGCAGCCGGTCGTCCGAATACTGCTTTGGCAGAGGCGCTATCGCTCATCGCGGACCGGGTGGACTCAGCCGAGATTAAACGTTACGAGGCGGCTGTGCGCGGAAACGCGGAATACCTGGCGTCACTCGACGAGCGACGACACCTCGGTAAGACGACACCTCGGTAATCGGACGGCGAGTGGCTCGGCGTTGTGTTCGCCCGGGTCGCCACCACAATGTTCCCCGAGGTTCGGGTCGGGGGAAGGTCGGGTGGGTGAGTTCGGACATCGACCGGCCGGTCGGTACTTGATGGGTTCACGGACCCTCGTCGATCTCAGCTCCGACACCCCGGAAAACACGGCCTCGGCGGCCGAATGGGTGGCCCGGCGCGGCGGCCGGTTTGTCGCCGGCGGAATCATGGTGCCGGCACCGATGCTGGGTACCGACGCAGCCTACGTCTACTACAGCGGTGACCCCGAGGCCTTCCACGGTGTGGAACCCGTGGTGCGGGCGCTCGGGACACCTCGGTACCTGGGCGGCGATATCCGGCTCGCCCAGCTCTTCTACCTGGCGAACCTGGACGTCTTCCTGACTGCACTCGCAGCGGTCCTGCATGCGGCGGCCCTCATCGAGTCGGTCGGCGGTCCGGTCGACCACGCGCTCGAGGACCTGTACGAACACCTCACGCTGATACCCGACATGATCGGACCGAGCGGCGACCTGGCCGCGGACCTGGCCACGGGCCGGCACCCGGGAGACCTGAGCACAGTCACCATGATGGGTGCCACCGCCGACCATCTGGTGCAGGCCAGTATCGATACCGGTGTTGCGCAAGAGTTGCCGGCAGCAGTCGAACACCTCTACGACGCCGCGATCGTCGCCGGGCACGGGAAAGACAACTGGACCAGCCTGTTCGAGGTGATCAAAGCCGGTCGTGAGACGCGCGGACGCTGATCCGGCCGCTCGGAGGGTTCGCACCGGCCATCCCGGTACCCGCGACGAGGCCGCCCGCTACCGACACGTAGGCACGAACAGCACCTGAATCACGCACGGGGTTGCACAACTATCGAACATACGTGCGATAATTGTGGTGAATACGTGCAGTTGGAGGTGCGGAATGGGATGGGGAAACGGCCCGCCGACCTGGTCGGAGATGGAGCGTGTCCTGTCCGGCAGGCCTCCGTCCGGCGCATCCCGCCGCGATCCCGTCCACCCCGGCGACGGCAACGACAGCCCGGCGTGGAGCCGCACCCGAGGCGAGTACGAAGGTCGGGCCCGGCCACCCGACGGCCCGGTGGTGCCGTATGCCGAGCTGCACACGCACTCGGCGTTCAGCTTCCTCGACGGTGCCTCGACCCCGGAGGAACTCGTCGAAGAAGCGGTGTGTCTCGGCCTCGAGGCTCTCGCGATCACCGACCACGACGGCCTGTACGGCGCCGTGCGTTTCGCCGAAGCCGCGCGGGAACTCGATATGCGGACGGTGTTCGGTGCGGAGTTGACGCTCGACGATGCACATCTGCTGGTGCTCGCCCGCGGACAGGAAGGGTACCGCCGGTTGTCTCGGCAGATCGCCGATGCACACCTGGTCGGAGGGGAGAAGAACGAACCTCGTTACGACTACGACGCGCTCACCGATGCGGCGGGCGGCCACTGGCAGATCCTCACCGGGTGCCGTAACGGACACGTGCGCCGTGCCCTCGACAACGGTGGTCCGGGAGCCGCCGAAGCGGCTCTGCTCGATCTCGTCGACCGGTTCGGGTCCGACCGCGTCACCGTCGAGCTCACCTGGCAGGGAACTCCCGACGATTACGAACGCAATGTCGCACTGTTCGGGCTCGCGGAGCGGCACGGAATTTCGTCTGTCGCCGGTACCGCCGCACACTTCGCCCGGCCGGAGCGCCGACGACTCGCCATGGCCATGGCGGCCATATCCGATCGACAGAGCCTCGACGACGCAGCGAGTCGCCTCCCTCCCGCCGGTGGCGGCCATCTCCGCTCCGGAGCCGAGATGGCCCGGCTGTTCACGGCCTTTCCCGGTGCCGTGCACACCGCGGCGGAACTCGGCCGCGAATGTGCTTTCGACCTGCGGCTCATCGCCCCGAAGCTACCTCCGTTCGACGTGCCCGACGGGCACACGGAGTTCACGTGGCTGCGCGCCCTCACCTACGCGGGCGCACTCCGACGGTACGGACCGGTCGAGCACAACCGGGATGCGTACCGGCAGATCGAACACGAACTCGGCATCATCGGCAGTCTCGGCTTTCCCGGTTACTTCCTGGTCGTCCACGACATCGTCGAGTTCTGCAGGAGCAACGACATCCTCTGCCAGGGAAGAGGTTCGGCTGCCAATTCTGCTGTTTGTTACGCCATCGGCATCACCAACGTCGACCCCGTGCGCAACCGGTTGCTGTTCGAACGGTTCCTGTCACCGGAGCGCGACGGACCTCCCGATATCGACCTCGACATCGAATCCGATCGGCGCGAAGAAGCAATCCAGCACGTCTATGCGAAATACGGCCGGACCCACGCCGCGCAGGTCGCCAACGTCATCACCTACCGCGGGAGGTCGGCGGTTCGCGACATGGCACGCGCGCTCGGTTACTCGCAGGGGCAGCAGGATGCGTGGAGCAAACAGATCAGCAGATGGGGAGGAGTGAGCGTCGAAACCGACGCAGACATCCCCACTGCGGTTCTCGATCTCGCCGAGCAGATCGAAGGCCTGCCACGACATCTCGGAATCCATTCGGGCGGCATGGTGATCTGCGACCGGCCCGTCTCCGATGTGTGCCCTGTCGAATGGGCGCGAATGCCGGGCCGCACCGTCCTGCAATGGGACAAGGACGATTGTGCCGCCGCGGGACTCGTGAAGTTCGACCTACTCGGACTGGGAATGCTCTCCGCGTTGCATTACATGATCGATCTCGTTGCCGAACATGAAGGTGTCCGGGTCGATCTCGCGCAACTCGACCTGACCGAGGACGGCGTGTACGAGATGCTGCGCCGCGCCGACTCGGTGGGTGTGTTCCAGGTGGAGTCGCGCGCGCAGATGGCAACCTTGCCGCGTCTGAAACCCCGGAACTTCTACGACCTCGTCATCGAAGTAGCGCTCATCCGGCCCGGACCCATCCAGGGCGGGTCCGTGCATCCGTACATCCGCCGTCGCAACGGACTCGAACCGGTCACCTACGACCATCCGTGTCTCGAGAAGTCGCTCGAACGCACCCTCGGTGTCCCGCTGTTCCAGGAACAGTTGATGCAGATGGCAGTCGATGCCGCCGGATTCAGCGCAGCCGAGGCCGATCAGCTGCGACGGGCGATGGGATCGAAGCGGTCGCCCGAGAAGATGGAGCGCCTGCGCGACCGCCTCTACGACGGGATGCGCGAGTTGCACGGCATCACCGGCGCCGTCGCCGACGGCATCTACGAGAAACTGCATGCGTTCGCGAATTTCGGTTTCCCCGAAAGCCATTCGCAGAGTTTCGCGTCGCTCGTCTTCTATTCCGCCTGGTTCAAACTGCATCATCCCGCCGCATTCTGCGCGGGTCTGCTCCGGGCGCAGCCGATGGGCTTCTACTCTCCGCAGTCGCTCGTCGCCGACGCACGCCGGCACGGAGTGATCGTGCACGGTCCCGACATCGGTGCGAGCCTCGCGCAGGCGACGGTGGAGAACGCGGGGAAGGAAGTGCGGCTCGGTCTTGCGTCGGTGCGGCACATCGGCGAAGACCTTGCCGAACGGATCGTCACCGAACGGCAGGAACACGGCCCGTACACCTCGTTCCTGGACCTCACCGCGCGGATCGAATTCACCACTGCGCAGGCCGAGGCACTCGCGACCGCCGGAGCGCTCGGCGGGTTCGGCGTCACCCGGCGTGAGGCGCTGTGGGCTGCTGCCCCCGCTGCCACTCAGCGCCCGGGGCGACTGCCCGGTGTGGGGGCGACCGCCGTGGCGCCGGCACTGCCGGGCATGAGCGCCCTCGAGCTGGCCGCCGCCGATGTCTGGGCCACGGGGGTGTCCCCGGACAGTTACCCGACGCAGTTCCTGCGTGCACGGCTCGACGCGCTCGGCGTGGTTCCGGCGTCGCGACTGCTCGACGTGCCGGACGGAACGAGGGTGCTCGTCGGAGGGGCGGTGACGCACCGGCAGCGACCCGCAACCGCGGCAGGCGTCACCTTCCTCAACCTGGAGGACGAAACCGGCATGGTGAACGTGGTGTGTTCGGTCGGGCTGTGGGCGCGGTACCGCACCCTCGCCCACACCGCCTCGGCGTTACTCGTCCGGGGGCGACTCCAGAACGCCGACGGCGTGGTGACGCTGCTCGCCGACCACCTGGAACCTTTGGACCTGCGGATGCCGGGCAAGTCGCGCGACTTCCAGTGATGCCCGCGACTGTCGGTGGCCTGTATCGGGTGCATGGAGGGTGGCCTGCGGGGCCGCGCTACCGTGGGGACGTTCCCGATCGTGTGCCCCCGGAATCGTCAACCTGGTCGCGTGGCTCGTCATGCGCCTGCGATGCTCGTCCGGAGTACCCGACGAAACCCTTGATCGAGAGGACCCACACCGATGCGTGAGGTCGACCTGGTTGCCTTCGAGACCGCACTCGCCGACGGAGCACCCGTCATCGATGTACGCGAACGCGACGAATACGCCCAGGTGCGCGTGCCCGGCGTCACCAATATCCCGCTCAGCGAGTTCGTCGCCCGGATCGACGAGATTCCCACGACCGGGACCGTGTACGTGATCTGCGCCGTCGGCGGACGCAGCCTCCAGGCCGCGAACTATCTCGCGGGCCGGGGAATCGACGCGGTGTCCGTCGCCGCGGGCACCGACGGGTGGGCGCGTTCGGGCAGGCCCACCGAGAGCGGCGAGTAAGCGGCAGCGGCCGCGGGGCTGCAGCACTCAGTGAGCGGCAGCGGTGCCGAGCAGTGCTGCGGCTCCCGCGACCAACCCGTCGCGCCAATGAACGTTGTCGTGACCGCCGCAGAATTCGCGGTAGTCGACGTCGAAATCCTTGTGCGTGCAGCAGGTACCGAACATCCCGATTCGAGAGGGAAGCGAATCAGACAGCGCCCTCGAAGCCGTTCTGGCGCCAGGCTTCGTAACTGACCACCGCGGCGGCGTTCGACAGGTTCAGCGAGCGCCGGCCCGGCAGCATCGGAATGCGGACCTGCGCGGTGATGTGCGGGTCGGACAGGACCTCTTCCGAGAGCCCCGTCGGCTCCGGTCCGAACAGCAGCACGTCGCCCGGCCGGTACTCGATCTCTGCGTAACCGGTGGTGCCGTGAGCGGTGAAGGCGTACACGCGCTCGGGGCGCAGAGCCTCCCACGCGGCAGCAAGGTCGGCGTGAACCGTGACCGACGCGAGGTCGTGGTAGTCGAGACCAGCCCGGCGCAGTTTCGGCTCCGAGAGGTCGAACCCGAGTGGTTCCACGAGGTGCAGTTCGGCACCCGTCGCGGCAACCATCCGAATGGCGTTGCCGGTGTTGGGCGGAATGCGTGGTTCGTGGAACATCACTCTGAACATAACCAGAGAAAGATAGCACCACGACGGTAAACGCCCTGGGCCTGGGAGGTCGCGCCCCGATGACGGCCGGGGCGCGACCCCTCCGAGTGCCCGCAGAAGACGGATGTCGCCGGACGGTGAGCACATGCGCTGCCGACTAGAAGGATCCCCCCAGCAGGAGGTGGATCACCGCGAACGGCATCCCGAGGAAAGCAATAGCGGTGAAGAGCGCGGACTGTATCGGCTCTCCTGCGACGTACCCGTCGCCGATCCATTGCAAGATTTCGACCGAGCCCATGGTGTGCCTCCTGTTTTCGGTTGTGTGTCAACGGGATTGTCGCGCGCACACGACAATCCGTTACTGATTGTGTATCGGGTGCGGCGAGGTTCGCGACGGCAGATGTGTCCCGGCGGTCTCGATGCCGCGGCAAGGTCGTGAAAGTTCTTCTACGTCAATGGGTTCGAAGACAGACTGTCGAGCTGTGTCGGGGAGTGGTGGGCAGGTCGTGTCCATTTCGCGCACGCTCCGTCATCGAATGTTGTTGTGCGAAAGCAACATCTTGCGGTTTCGTTCCGATCCGTGTCGGCCGCGCAACAACCCCTTGGCGCGCACGCTGACAAGTGACACCACGGTGGTGCCGGTGGATGTTCCGGAATGGAGTCGCCCGGGAGTATCCGGCCCGAGTTCTGCCGGGCCTGCTCACGCTGCAACAGCCCCGAGGCGGCAACAGTAGGTAAGCCGGGCACCGCTCATGACATGACCCCGCCCCGGGCTCTACACGGCGGACGGCAACCGGAATCGGCAGACCGCGACCCGCGCACGCGGGCTGACGATCCGCGACGCGCAGTCGCCTGGAACAATGGAACCGTGACTGCGACGATCCTGGACGGCAAAGCAACCCGCGACGAGATTTTCGAGGACCTGAAGGCACGAGTGGCCGTGCTGAGGGAGCAGGGCATCACGCCCGGCCTCGGCACCATCCTCGTGGGCGACGACCCGGGATCGGCAGCGTACGTGCGCGGCAAGCACAACGACTGCGCGAAGGTCGGCATCACGTCGATCCGCAAGGACCTGCCCGCCGACATCACCCAGGAACAGCTCGAGCAGGCGATCGACGAGCTCAATGCGGATCCGGCCTGCACCGGATACATCGTGCAGCTGCCGTTGCCCCGGCACCTCGACGAGAACGCTGCCCTCGAGCGGATCGACGCAGACAAGGACGCCGACGGGCTGCATCCGATCAATCTCGGTCGTCTGGTCCTCGGCAAAGAGGCGGCACTGCCCTGCACGCCGCGAGGAATCCTGCACCTCCTGCGACGCTACGACGTGCCGATCGCGGGATCGCACGTGACGGTCGTGGGCCGCGGTGTCACCGTCGGCCGCCCGATCGGGCTGCTGTTCACGCGCCGCAGCGAGAACGCCACCGTCACGCTGTGCCACACCGGCACCCGGGACCTCGCCGCGGAGGTGCGCCGGGCCGACATCGTGATTGCGGCGGCCGGCGTACCCGGACTCGTCACCGCCGACATGGTCAAGCCGGGCGCGGCAGTCCTGGATGTGGGCGTCTCGCGCACTCCGGACGGGCTGCGCGGTGACGTCGCCGACGATGTGCGCGAGGTCGCGGGTTTCGTCTCCCCGAACCCCGGCGGCGTCGGACCGCTCACCCGCGCCTTCCTGCTCACCAACGTGGTGGAGCGGGCAGAGCAACTCGCGGCGCGCTGACCGGGCACGGGCACACAGTCATGGGCCGGGCCTTGCGGTTCGCACGTCTGAATCTGCCGCTCATTGCCGTCACTCTGGTGATCGCGATCGCGGTGGCGCTCGTTCTCGCAGACCGGTGGCGGCGCGGCGCGTTCGTCTTCGGGGGTGCCACGATCCTTGCGGGGCTGCTGCGGTGGGTTCTCGACGACAGTCGGGTCGGTGTACTCGCGGTGCGCAGCAAGGGCTTCGACGTGGGGGCGCTCCTCGTCGTCGGAGGGGTCATCGTCGCGCTCGCGGCGTCCATCGATCCGCTCGGCACCGGATAGCCGGCTGCGGGTGGGCCGGGCGGTATCCCGCCCGCAGCCCCCGGTTCAGAGGTGCAGATCCTGCTTACGGATCAGGGCGGTCGCGATGACGCTGACCGCGGCTGTCCCGACGAGGTAGGCGCATGCGATCCAGGGGCTGCCGCCGCCGACGGCGATGAGCGCGGTCAGGATCATGGGGGTGACGCCCGACGCGTAGATGCCGGAGAACTGGTAGACCACCGACAATCCCGTGTACCGGATTTCCGCGGGGTACAGGCTCGCATACAGAGTTCCCTGCGCGCCGTAGAAGAGGGCGTGGACGATGCCGAAGACCACGACCATGGCGACCGCGAACCAGACGAGGCTGTTCGTTCCGAAAAGCCCGAACGCGGGGAACACGGCGACGCCGTAGGCCGCGATGCCGATGAGGTAGATCCGTTTCGCGCCGAACCTGTCCACCAGCAGGCCCGACAGCGGCAGCAGCGCAGCCATCACGAGCGCGGCCACGGTGACCACCAGCAGCACCGGCACCTTCTCGAAGTTCAGATCCTTGGTGGCGTAGGCGATCGCGAACACGCCCCACGTGTTGAAGGCGGCACCTTCGCCCCATCTCGAGAGCAGACCCAGAACCGTGCCGCGGCGGACCGCCGGCCGGAAGACGTCCAACAGTGGCGCCGCCGACCTCTTCGCGAGGTCTTGGACCTCACGGAACGCGGGGGTCTCGTCGACCTTGAGCCGGACGACGAACCCCACGACGACGAGAACAAGACTGAGAAGGAAGGCGATGCGCCATCCGTACGCCAGGAACTGCTCGTCGTCGAAGATGACCTGTAGTGCTGCGAAGACCCCGGTGCCCAGTGCGAGACCCAGGGCCAGACCGACCTGCGGAATGCTCCCGAACAGGCCCCGCTTCTTTTCCGGACTGTGCTCCACGGCGAGCAGCACCGCGCCGGCCCATTCGCCGCCCAGGGCGAAGCCCTGCAGGATGCGCAGCACCAGCAGCAGGACCGGTGCGAGAACTCCCACCTGCTCGTGGGTCGGCAGAATTCCCATCAGGGCCGTGGCGATGCCCATGATGAACATCGTGAGCGCGAGTGTCTTCTTGCGGCCGATGCGGTCGCCGATATGGCCGAAGACGACGCCGCCGATCGGTCGCACCAGGAAGCCCACCGCGAAGGTGGCGAACGCGAGCATCGTTCCGACGAAGGAACTCTGGTCGGGGAAGAAAAGCTGGTTGAACACCAGGCTCGCGGCGGTGGCGTAGAGGAAGAAGTCGTACCACTCCACGGTGGTGCCGAGCAGACTGGCCGCGACGACGGTGCGCAGGCGTTTGCGGCGCTCCGGATCCGATTCGATCCCGGGCGCGGGAGTGGGCTGGGACAGCGTGGTCATGGGCTCGATCCGTCTGTAGAGGTCTGCAACCCGGCGACGCTAACCACCACCGGGACTGCACCGCACCGGTTCTGCTCACGCTGATTCCAACTGTCGCTCCACACCGCGGAGCCCTGATGTACTGAGCTCCGTTTCATGCCTGCCGTCGACCCGAGGATGTCGCGTGTCTTTGCATCTGCACTGGTTTCTGCCCACCTACGGGGACTCCCGGAATCTCATGGCAGGAGGTCACGGAAGCTCGATGGCGGGAGATCGTCCCGCAACCCTGCGCTATCTGAACCAGATCGGAGCCGCTGCCGAGTCCAGCGGGTTCGAATCGGTGCTCACGCCGACCGGAGCGTGGTGCGAAGACGCGTGGCTGACCACGGCGATGATGATCGACACCACGGACACTCTCAAGTTCCTCGTCGCGTTACGTCCCGGGCTCATCTCCCCGACCCTCGCCGCCCAGATGGCCGCGACTTTCCAATGGCAATCACAGGGCCGGCTGCTCCTCAACGTGGTCACCGGCGGTGAAGATCACGAGCAGCGCACCTTCGGCGACTTTCTCGACAAGAACCAGCGCTATGCGCGGTGCGGCGAGTATCTCGACGTTCTCCGCCGGCTGTGGGCGGGCAATGGACCGGTCGACTTCGACGGCGACTACATCAAGGTCGAGAACGCACAGCTTCAGCGCATTCCCGACCCGGCACCGCCGTTGTTCTTCGGCGGGTCTTCTCCCGCCGCGGGAACCGTCGCGTCGAGGTACTGCGACACCTACCTCACCTGGGGTGAGCCGCCGAGCGCGGTCGCCGACAAGATCGCCTGGATCCGTGGGCTGGCCGACATCCAGGGACGCACCCTCGACTACGGCATCCGGCTGCACGTCATCAGCCGGGACACGTCGGAACAGGCGTGGGCGGAGGCCGACCGGCTGCTCTCGCAACTCGATCCCGCGACGATCGAGAAGGCGCAGCAGAGTCTGGCCCGCTCGGGATCGGAAGGGCAACGGCGGATGGTGGAACTGCACGGGGGAGGGGCCGCCTACTCCGCGGGCCGCGACGCGCGCAGTCTCGAGGTGTCGCCGAACCTGTGGACCGGTGTCGGCTTGGTTCGGGGTGGCGCGGGCACGGCGCTGGTCGGCTCACACGAGGAGGTCGCCGATCGGATCGCCGAGTACGCGGCGGTCGGGCTCGACCACTTCGTGTTCTCCGGGTATCCCCACCTCGAAGAGGCATATCGGTTCGGTGAGGGTGTGCGGCCGATCCTCGAGCGACGCGGCCTGGTGGCGCCGCGCGAGGATCGGCCGGGCGATCTGTCGGGTTCGACGGCGTTCCTGCCGTCCGCCCGGTAGGGCCGCGGTCAGCCCTGCGCCAGCACCATCAATTCGTCGAGGAGTTTCGCCACGGCTTCCGCTTCGGTAAGGAAGCCGTCGTGGCCGTTGCGGGAGACGAGGACGCGCAGTCGGTCGGCTCCCGGGAGCCCGTCCGCGATCTCCTGCTGTAACCGCAGCGGATACAGGCGGTCCGAGTCGACGCCGGCGACGATGGTCTTCACGGGAGTTGAAGCGAGCGCAGCGTCGACGCCACCGCGGCCGCGGCCTACGTCGTGCCGGTTCATCACTTCGGACAGCACGACGTAGGTGCCCGGATCGAACCGTGCCACGAGCTTGTCGGCCTGATGCTCGAGGTACCCCTCCACCGAATACCGCCCCCCGCGCCACGGGTCCTCGCCGTCCTGCGGGTGGTTCGCGAACCGGGCATCGAGTTCGAGTTCGGTGCGGTAGGTCAGGTGCGCGATGCGGCGGGCGATGCCGAGACCGGTCGCGGGGATGCGGCCGGTGCCGTAGTAGTCGCCTCCCTGCCAGTCCGGATCCGCGGTGATCGCGGCGATCTGCGTGCTCTGCATGCCGATCTGGTCGGCGGTCGCGCGTGCGCCGGTCGCGAGCACGAGGGCAGCGCGTACCCGGTCGGGGTGGGTGACGATCCACTCGAGTGTGCGCATACCGCCCATGGAGCCGCCGGTCACAGCGGCGAGGGTGTCGATGCCGAGCGCGTCGAGCAGTGCGGCTTCGGCGGCGACCTGATCGCGCACGGTGATCTGGGGGAACCGTGAACCCCAGGCCGTGCCGTCGGGTGCGAGGCTTCCCGGGCCGGTGGTGCCGCGGCAGCCGCCGAGCACGTTGGTGGAGATCACGCACCACCGATCGGTGTCGAGCGGGGCTCCGGGACCGACCATTCCCGACCACCAGCCCGGCGACGGATGATCCGGACCGGCCTGGCCGGTCACATGCGAATCACCTGTCAGGGCGTGCTCGATGAGGACGACGTTGTCGCGGGCAGCAGAGAGCGCACCCCATCGCTGAACCGCGATCGTGACGTCCGGAAGCGACTCGCCGCTCTCGAGCTTCAGGGAGCCGATGCGGATCTTTTGCAGGCGTCCGTCGGCGGGCGGCAGTTCGACGTGCGCCGGCTGCGTGTCCGTGTCTGTGGTCAAGGCGTGACCGCCTCGGCGTGGGGAGAGAACGAGGCGCCACGGGCAAGCGTGATCGACTCGACGGCCCGGCCGCTCGGGGGGAAGATGTACTGGGTGTCGCTCATCATGTCCTTCGAACCCTGGGGGAGGGCGCGGAGCAGGAGCTGTTCGCTCGTCATCTCACCCTCCCGAAACCGGCTTGCCGTCGGCCTTCCGACGACCGTGTCCTCACCCGGAGCACCCCACCCTGGCTGGAGGGTTGCCGGCCAGCAAGCCGGGGCTTCGCGCTGGCACTCATGACCTCGCCGAAAGTCTAGCGACTCTCGCGCGCGAAGGGGCATGGGGTCCCGCAGCGGCTGTGACCAGCGGCAAGGTTACCGGTCGGTAGTAGTCGAGGGCGGTATTGCCGCTTTGCGGACGCGTCGGATAGCAGTACGCTTGTCTTGTTTGGTCGCTGTCAGTACGCGGGACAGGGCCATGCTCGCTCGTACCGAGCCGATGGCGACTGCGCTCACAAAGCACAGTCGATTGGGGACCAAGTAAACGTCCTAGGAGGACAAGAAGCGCACATGTCCAAGATCAAAGTTGAGGGTAAAGTCGTCGAACTCGACGGCGACGAGATGACCCGCATTATCTGGCAGTTCATCAAAGACAAGCTGATCCATCCGTACCTGGACGTGGATCTCGAATATTACGACCTCGGTGTGGAGCACCGCGATGCCACCGACGATCAGGTGACCATCGACGCGGCCAACGCCATCAAGAAGCACAACGTCGGCGTCAAGTGCGCGACGATCACGCCGGACGAGGCGCGGGTCGAAGAATTCGGCCTGAAGAAGATGTGGCGTTCGCCCAACGGCACCATCCGTAACATCCTCGGCGGCACCATTTTCCGCGCGCCGATCATCATCTCGAACGTGCCGCGCCTGGTGCCGGGCTGGACCAAGCCCGTCATCGTCGGCCGCCACGCATTCGGTGATCAGTACCGCGCCACCGACTTCAAGGTCGACCGTCCGGGCACCGTGACGATCACCTTCACCCCGGAGGACGGCAGCGAGCCGATCCAGCACGAGGTGTGCCAGATCCCCGACGACGGCGGCGTCGTCATGGGTATGTACAACTACAAGAAGTCCATCCAGGACTTCGCGCGCGCATCACTGTCGTATGGTCTGCAGCGCAACTACCCCGTGTACCTGTCGACGAAGAACACGATCCTCAAGGCCTACGACGGCATGTTCAAGGACGAGTTCCAGCGCATCTACGAGGAAGAGTTCAAGGCAGAGTTCGACGCCGCGGGCCTGACCTACGAGCACCGCCTCATCGACGACATGGTCGCCTCCTCGCTCAAGTGGGAGGGTGGGTACGTCTGGGCCTGCAAGAACTACGACGGCGACGTCCAGTCCGACACCGTCGCGCAGGGCTACGGCTCGCTCGGCCTGATGACGTCGGTCCTGATGACCCCGGACGGCAAGACCGTCGAGGCGGAGGCCGCACACGGCACCGTGACCCGCCACTTCCGCCAGCATCAGCAGGGCAAGCCGACGTCGACGAACCCGATCGCGTCGATCTTCGCTTGGACCCGCGGTCTCGAGCACCGTGGCAAGCTCGACAACACCCCCGAGGTGATCGAGTTCGCGCAGCAGCTCGAGGACGTCGTCATCAAGACCGTCGAGAACGGCCAGATGACCAAGGACCTCGCTCTGCTGGTCGGCCCCGAGCAGGCCTGGCTCACCACCGAGGAGTTCCTCGGCGCGCTCGACGAGAACCTGCAGAAGGCTCGCGCCTGATCCTGCTCTCCGGTTAGGCAGCACAGACACGGGACGCCCTTCGGGGCGTCCCGTGTCGTGTCGGGCAGGCTGTTCCTGCCACCCGTGTGTTCTGGTCGCGGGGTTCGTCGGGGCGTGGCGGGAGCCACGAACGAGGACGCCGTGCGTCGGACTCGTCCGACATGTCGGATACGGTGACCGCCGTGTCGCTCATCATCACCACCGTGAATGTCAACGGCGTCCGCGCGGCCGCCGGCAAAGGCCTGCTGGACTGGTTGGCCGGGACGGCAGCCGACATCGTGTGCCTGCAGGAGGTGCGCGCCACCGAGCAGCAGTTCCACGCCGCGATCGCGCCCGCGCTGGAATCCGGCTGGCACTGTGTCGGAGCCGAATCGTCGGCCAAGGGACGTGCGGGTGTGGCGATTCTTTCCCGCATCCCGGCCGACGCGGTGCGTGTGGGGTTCGACGCCGAGGAGTTCTCGGCGGCGGGCAGGTACATCGAAGCGGATTTCGGTGCCGTGACCGTGGGCAGCCTCTACCTGCCCACCGGGGAGGCGCAGACGCCCAAGCAGGACGACAAGGAGCGCTTCATGAAGGGCTTCGGGGCCTACCTGGCGGAGCGGTCGGCGGCCGTGACGGCCCAGGGCAGGGACATGGTCGTGTGCGGGGACTGGAACATCGCCCCCACGGAGCGCGACATCAAGAACTGGAAGGGCAACGTCAAGAAATCGGGCTTCCTTCCGGGCGAGCGAGCCTGGGTGGCCGAGTTGCTCGATGCCGGGTGGCGGGATGTGGTCCGCGACGTGCACGGCGACGTGCCCGGGCCGTATTCGTGGTGGTCGTACCGTGGTAAAGCCTTCGACACCGACGCGGGGTGGCGGATCGACTATCACCTCGTGACCGCGGCCCTGGCCGCGCGCGTGACCGATGCCCGAGTGGAACGTGCCGCAACATACGCCGACCGCTGGTCGGATCACGCACCCGTGACGGTGACCTTCTCCTGACGCTCTCCGACGAACCCTCGACGCTCGGCTGACGCACCCCTGACGCATCGCAGGAGCGCAGGCGGACCTCGGTGGCATCACCGAAACCGATTCGTGAAATTATCGAGCACATGTCGAGCACCGCAGATTCGAACACCACGAAGCCGAAGGCACGCCCCCGCGTGCTGTCCGGCATCCAGCCCACCTCGGATTCGTTCCACCTCGGGAACTTTCTCGGTGCGCTGGCGCAGTGGGTTCCCGCGCAGGACGAGAACGACGCGTTCTACTTCATCCCGGATCTGCACGCGATCACCGTTCCCTACGAACCCAAGCTTCTCCGCAAGCGCGTTCTGGTCTCCGCCGCACAGTTGCTCGCCATCGGGATCGACCCGGAGAAGTCCGTGCTGTTCGTGCAGAGCCAGGTGCCCGAGCACGCCGAACTGTCGTGGGTTCTGAGCTGTATCACCGGGTTCGGTGAAGCCTCGAGAATGACGCAGTTCAAGGACAAGGCTGCCAAGCAGGGCACCGACCACGCGGGCGTCGGGTTGTTCACGTACCCGATCCTGATGGCCGCCGACATCCTGCTCTACCGCGCCAGCCACGTTCCGGTGGGCGAGGATCAGCGCCAGCACCTCGAACTCACCCGCGACCTCGCTCAGCGGTTCAACTCCCGTTTCGGCAAGACCTTCGTCGTACCCGAGCCGATGATCGTCAAGGAAACCGCCAAGATCTACGACCTGCAGGACCCGACCTCGAAGATGAGCAAGTCCGCCGCGACCGACGCCGGCCTGATCAATCTTCTCGACGATCCGAAGGTGTCCGCGAAGAAGATCCGCTCGGCGGTGACCGACAACGAGCGCGAAATCCGGTTCGACCGGGAGACCAAGCCGGGTGTCTCGAACCTGCTCACGATCCAATCGGCCCTGTCCGGGCGGAGCATCGACGACCTCGTCGCGGGTTACGAGGGCAAGGGTTACGGCGATCTCAAGGCCGACACCGCCGAGGTGCTCACCGAGTTCGTCACCCCCATTCGCGCGCGCGTGGACGAGTACCTGAGCGACGAGGCGGAACTGCTCCGCATCCTCGATCACGGCGCGGATCGTGCGCGAGAGGTTGCGTCCCGCACGCTGGCTCAGGTCTATGACAGGGTGGGATTCCTGCCCCGAAAGTAGATGAAGGAGTGCCTTGATGGCCGGCGAGCCGGACGGCGACAAGAAGCCGAGTTTTCTCGAGCGTCAGCGCGCCGCACATCCTTCGTTCGACCGGCTGATGCGGGCAGCCGACCGTTATCAGAGCCAGAAAGGTGACTACTACGCCGCCGGACTGACGTATTTCACGGTGCTCGCGATCGTCCCGATCATCATGGTCGGGTTCTCTCTCGTCGGTTTCGTGCTCGCCGGGCGTCCCGAGTTGCTCGACGACGTTCGCGACGTCATCGCTCAGAACATCCCGGGAGAACTCGGCGGCACAGTCCAGGACCTGATCGACTCCGCTATCAACGCGCGCAGCACGGTGGGTCTCATCGGCTCACTTACCGCGGTGTACGCCGGGCTCGCGTGGATGTCGAATCTCCGGGACGCCCTGACGGCGATGTGGGACTACGCCCGGGACAAACCGAACTTCGTGATCGTCAAGCTCAAGGACGGTGCGGCGCTTCTCGGTCTGGCCCTGGCGATGGTGGTGTCGCTGGGCTTGTCCGCGGTCAGCAGCGGCCCGATCATGCGCCGGGTGGTCGAGGTGCTCAACCTGCAGAACATCGTCGGTATCGGAGTGGCGCTGCGCATCGCGGCGCTGCTCTTCTCGATCGCCGCGACCGCGGCTGTGTTCACCTGGGTGATCGCGCGGCTGCCGCGCGAACCCGTTGCCTTCCGCAGCGCGATCTTCGCCGGAACGCTCGCCGGAATCGGATTCGAGCTTCTCAAGCAGGCCGGTTCGCTCTACCTCGAGAGGGTGCTGGTCGGGCCTGCCGGTGTCGCGTTCGGTCCGATCCTCGGCCTGCTCGTGTTCGCCAATCTCACCGCGCGCCTGATTCTGTTCTGCACCGCTCTCGCGGCATCGTCACGCGCGAATCTCGCGCTGGCACACCGTCCCCCACCCGAGTCCGCATTCATCTCGCCGCGACTCGAGGTCCACGAGGGGCTCGATGCGCGACGCGGTGTGGCGATCTTCGGGGCCGGCGTCCTCGGTGGTGTTCTCGCGGCGGCGCGCCTGCGCCGCAAGTGATCCCGGAGACGCGCCGACGTTGCACGTGAGGGTGCGGGCGCGTCTGCGACGCACGGACAGACGGCAGCGCGGGCCCGTCCCCGAGGGGCCGGACCCGCGCTGCGCGGTGTGTGCGTGTCAGCGAGCGAACATCAGCGCGCGCTTGACTTCCTGGATCGCCTTCGTCACCTGGATGCCACGAGGGCAGGCGTCGGTGCAGTTGAAGGTGGTGCGGCAACGCCACACACCTTCCTTGTCGTTGAGGATGTCCAGACGCTCGGCAGCACCTTCGTCACGCGAGTCGAAGATGAAGCGGTGAGCGTTGACGATGGCAGCGGGACCGAAGTAGCTGCCGTCGCTCCAGTACACCGGGCACGACGTGGTGCAGCAGGCGCAGAGGATGCACTTGGTGGTGTCGTCGAACCGCGCACGGTCGGCCTGCGACTGGATGCGCTCGCGGGTCGGCTCGTTGCCCGTCGTGATGAGGAACGGCTTCACGGCGCGGAACGCGTCGAAGAAGGGTTCCATGTCGACGATCAGATCCTTCTCGACCGGCAGGCCGCGGATGGGCTCGACGGTGATGGTGACCGGCTTGCCGTCCTTGGGGAGCATGTCCTTCATCAGGATCTTGCACGCCAGGCGGTTGACGCCGTTGATCCGCATCGCGTCGGAGCCGCAGACGCCGTGTGCGCAGCTACGACGGAACGTCAGGGTGCCGTCGAGGTAGCCCTTCACGTACAGCAGCAGGTTGAGCATCCGGTCCGTGGGGAGCGCAGGCACCTGGAACGAATCCCAGTGCTGGCCCTTGTCGTCCTCCGGGTTGAACCGTGCGATCTTGAGCGTGACCATCACGGCGCCCTCGGGAACGGGAGGCAGATCCGCGGCGGCGGTGTCGTTGATTCTTTCGACAGTTGTCATCAGTACTTCCGCTCCATCGGCTCGTACCGTGTCTGGACCACTGGCTTGTAGTCCAGGCGGATATCGGAGATAAGGTCCTCACCTACTTTGTACGCCATCGTGTGCTTCATGTAATTGGCGTCGTCGCGGTTCGGGTAGTCCTCGCGAGCGTGACCGCCGCGGGACTCCTTGCGGTTGAGAGCACCGACCACGGTGACCTCGGCCATTTCCAGAAGGAAGCCGAGTTCGACCGCCTCGAGCAGGTCGCTGTTGTAGCGCTTGCCCTTGTCGTGGACGGTGATTTCCTTGTAGCGCTTCTTCAGCTCGTGGATGTCGTCGAGCGCCCGGGTGAGGGTTTCCTCGGTGCGGAACACCGACGCGTTGTTGTCCATCGTCTGCTGCAGGTCGCTGCGGATGTCGACGACGCGTTCCTTGCCGCCGGCGTGCAGGATCCGGTCGAGCCACTCGTCGACGTACTTCGTCGGGGCCTCGGGCAGCTCGGCGAACTCGTGGCTGTTCGCGTACTCGGCAGCTGCGATACCGGCGCGACGGCCGAACACGTTGATGTCGAGCAGGGAGTTGGTGCCGAGACGGTTGGCGCCGTGGACGGACACGCAGGCGCATTCGCCGGCGGCGTAGAGGCCCTTGACGACGTCGGTGCTGTTGCGCAGAACCTCACCGTCGACGTTGGTGGGGATGCCGCCCATCACGTAGTGGCACGTCGGGTACACGGGGACCAGTTCGGTGACCGGGTCGACGCCGAGGTAGGTCCGCGCGAACTCGGTGATGTCGGGGAGCTTCTCCTCGAGAACGTCCTCACCGAGGTGGGTCACGTCGATGTAGACGTAATCCTTGTTCGGTCCGGCACCGCGACCCTCGAGCACCTCGAGGACCATCGACCGGGCGACGATGTCGCGGGGCGCGAGGTCCTTGATGGTGGGCGCGTAGCGCTCCATGAACCGCTCACCGTCGGCGTTGCGGAGGATGCCGCCCTCGCCTCGGACTGCTTCCGAGATAAGGATGCCCAGGCCCGCGAGGCCCGTCGGATGGAACTGGTGGAACTCCATGTCCTCGAGCGGCAGGCCCTTGCGGAAGATGATGCCCATGCCGTCACCGGTGAGGGTGTGCGCGTTGGAGGTCGTCTTGTACATCCGGCCCGAGCCGCCCGTGGCGAACACGATCGACTTGGCGTGGAAAACGTGGATCTCGCCGGTGGACATCTCGTACGCGATCACGCCGGTCGCGACGGGGCCGTCCGGTGTCTCCGTGAGGGCGATGTCGAGCGCGTAGAACTCGTTGTAGAACTCGACGTCGTGCTTGACGCAGTTCTGGTAGAGCGTCTGGAGGATCATGTGGCCGGTGCGGTCGGCGGCGTAGCAGGCGCGGCGAACCGGAGCCTTGCCGTGATCGCGCGTGTGGCCACCGAACCGGCGCTGGTCGATCTTGCCTTCGGGGGTGCGGTTGAAGGGCAGACCCATCTTTTCCAGGTCGAGCACCGCGTCGATGGCTTCCTTCGCCATGATCTCGACCGCGTCCTGGTCGGCGAGGTAGTCGCCGCCCTTGACGGTGTCGAAGGTGTGCCATTCCCAGTTGTCTTCCTCGACGTTCGCGAGGGCTGCGCACATGCCGCCCTGGGCTGCGCCGGTGTGGCTGCGCGTCGGGTAGAGCTTGGTGAGTACCGCGGTGCGGGCGCGGGGACCGGCTTCGATGGCCGCGCGCATGCCGGCGCCGCCGGCGCCGACGATGACTACGTCGTAACGATGTTCCTGCATGGAGTTCTAGCTCCCCTAGCTCGCGGTGATGTTGGGGTCGAAGGTGAAGATCACGTAGGTACCCAGGCCCATGATCAGGATCATCGACACGAGCAGAATCGTGTTGAGCCAGAAACGGGTGGAGTCCTTGCGTGCGTAGTCCGCGATGACGGTGCGCAGGCCGTTACCGCCGTGCAACTGCGCAAGCCAGAGCATCGACAGATCCCAGATCTGCCAGAACGGGCTGGACCAGCGACCCGCGACGAACGCGAAGTTGATGCGGTGCACGCCGTCGTCGAGCATCAGCATGATGAACAGGTGACCGAGCACCAGAATGATCAGGGCGAGGCCGGAGAGGCGCATGAACAGCCACGCGTAGAGCTCGAAGTTGTTGTTCGAGACGCGACGCGGCGAGCGCGGATTGTCCAGGCTCGCGGGGCGGTCGTGCGAGGTGCCCAGGGTCTTTGCTTCGGTCATGTCAGTGCCCCGCAAACATGTTGTAGAAGATGCGTCCGGCCGCGGGGATCATCACCACGAACCAGATCGCGAGAATGGTCCAGAGCATCACTCGCTGGTACTTCGGGCCCTTGGACCAGAAGTCGATGAGCATGACCCGCAGACCGTTCAGCGCGTGGTAGAGCACCATCGCGACGAGACCGAGTTCCATGAGACCGACGATGGGGTTCTTGTAGGTCTCGATGACGCTGTCATAGGTCTCGGGATTGACCCGGACGAGTGCCGTGTCCAGGACGTGGACGAATAGGAAGAAGAAGGTCGCCACGCCGGTGATCCGGTGTAGAACCCAGGACCACATGCCGGGGTCCCCCCGGTAAAGCGACCGTGTGCGCCCCGCCTGTGCGGGGGCGGCTTCAGTCGTGCTGCTCATCGAGTGCTGTGCCTCCAACGTCAATGGTGGACGCGTCGAGCCGTTCATTACTGTCGGGGAATACCGCAGCACGGGCTCGACGAACCGGAACCGACTTGGTTCGACTCTAAACCCAACGCAAACCCGGGAACTAATCTCATCCCCGATTCGTACGGCCCCCAAATAACAAGTTAGGTATGCCTTTCCAACTGTGACGGCGACCGGTGGGGGTACCGCAACGTTGCCTGTACCACCGTGACAGGATGATCAACCATGCCGGACATCGACTGGAAAATGTTGCGCGCCAAAGCACATGACGTTATGACCCGTGCCTATGCGCCCTATTCGAACTTTCCCGTCGGGGCGGCGGGCCTTACGGTCGATGGTCGCATGGTCACCGGGTGCAATGTGGAAAATGTCTCACATGGGCTGGGACTTTGTGCCGAAACTGTACTCGTCGGTAACTTGTTTTCCGAAGGTGGCGGGCGTCTTCTCGCCGTGACCGTGTGCGACGCGCGAGGCGAAATTCTGGCGCCCTGCGGACGCTGTCGCCAACTCCTCCTCGAACACGGCGGACCCGGTCTCGTCGTCGACTCCGCTCCGCATCCGCGGACCATGTCCGAATTGCTTCCCGATGCCTTCGGTCCCGAGCAACTCGCGGCCGTGCGGGTCGAGCGAGGCCGCGATGCCTGACATCATCGGCATCATCCACCGCAAGCGTGACGGACACGAGCTTTCCGGCACCGAGATCGACTGGGTGATCGAAGCGTTCACCCACGGCATCGTCGAGGACGCGCAGATGTCCGCGCTCGCGATGGCGATCTGGTTCCGGGGGATGACCCGCGCGGAGATCGCCCGGTGGACCACCGCGATGACCGACTCCGGACGTCGGCTCGACTTCACCGGACTCGGCCTGCGCACCGTCGACAAGCATTCGACCGGCGGGGTCGGCGACAAGATCACCTTGCCGCTCGCTCCGCTTGTCGCCGCGTGCGGCGTCGCCGTTCCGCAGCTGTCCGGCCGGGGTCTCGGCCACACCGGCGGCACCCTCGACAAGCTCGAGGCGATTCCGGGGTGGCGCGCCGATCTGAGCACCGTCGAGATGGCCGAGATACTGACCGACCCCGCCGTCGGAGCGGTCGTGTGCGCCGCGGGCGCCGACCTCGCTCCCGCCGACCGCAAGCTCTACGCGCTGCGCGACGTCACCGGGACGGTCGAATCGATCCCGCTCATCGCCAGTTCGATCATGAGCAAGAAGATCGCGGAAGGCGCCGGCGCCCTCGTGCTCGACGTCAAGGTCGGCACCGGTGCCTTCATGACCGAACTCGGCGAGGCACGCGAACTCGCACGGATCATGGTCGAGCTCGGTAGCGACGCCGATCTCCCGACCACCGCGTTGATCACCCGGATGGACACTCCGCTCGGACGTACCGCGGGCAACGCCCTCGAAGTGCGCGAGGCGGTCGAGGTGCTCGCCGGGGGAGGGCCCGGCGACGTCGTGGAACTCACCCTCGCCCTGGCTCGGGAGATGCTGGCAGCCGCAGGGATCGACGATGTGGACCCGGCCGAGCGGTTGCGCGACGGCAGCGCGATGGACCGGTGGCGGTCGATGATCGCGGCGCAAGGCGGCGATCCGGACGCACCCTTGCCGACCGCGACGCACGCCGAGACGCTGTATGCCGACGCAGACGGTGTGCTCGCCGAACTCGACGCTCTCGCCGTCGGGAAGGCGGCGTGGCGGCTCGGCGCCGGACGAGAACACCAGGGCCAGGCCGTGCAGCCGGGCGCGGGAGTCGAACTGCACGCCGTCGTCGGCGACACCGTCCGCAAGGGACAACCCGTCGCGACGCTCCACACCGACACGCCCGGGCGGTTTCCCGCCGCGCTGGGTGCGTTGCGTGGCGGGCTCAGCGTCTCCGAGACGGCGCCGCCGCCGCGCCCGCTGATCGTCGAGCGGATCACGCCGTAGCGGACTACCGTCCCGAAACATGAGTGACGAGTCGGTGGTTCCCGGAATGTTCGACGGCAGGGCCGAGTCGGTGAAGCTCGCGCCGAAAGTGCTCCTGCACGACCACCTGGACGGCGGGCTGCGTCCCGGGACGGTTCTCGAACTCGCCGACGCGTGCGGCTGGTCGCTTCCCGCCGACACCGAAGACGACCTTGCCCGCTGGTTCCGGGAGTCGGCCGACAGTGGCACCCTCGTCCGGTACCTCGAGACGTTCGAGCACACCGTCGCGGTGATGCAGACGCCGGAAGGTCTCGAGCGCGTGGCACGGGAATGCGTGATGGACCTGGCGGACGACGGGGTCGTGTACGCCGAGGTCAGGTTCGCGCCCGAACAACACCTCGAGCGCGGACTGACGCTCGACGAGGTGGTCGAGCATGTCCTCGAAGGCTTCCGCGCCGGCGAGTCGGAGGCGCGTGCCGCCGGGCGCCCCATCATCGTCGGGTGTCTGCTCACGGCGATGCGCCATGCCGCGCGATCCCGGGAGATCGCAGAACTCGCGGTCCGGTTCCGTGACCGGGGAGTGGTGGGTTTCGACATCGCCGGCGCGGAGGCCGGTAATCCGCCCAGCCGCCACCTCGATGCCTTCGAATACACGCGAGCAGCCAACGCGCACTTCACTATTCATGCGGGCGAGGCATTCGGTCTGCCGTCCATCCACGAGGCCGTAGCTTTCTGCGGTGCCGACCGGCTCGGTCACGGCGTCCGCATCCTCGACGACATCGTGCTGGGCGAGAACGGCGAGCCACGGCTCGGGCTGCTGGCGAGCTACGTCCGCGACAAGCGCATCCCGCTCGAGCTGTGCCCGAGTTCCAACGTGCAGACCGGGGCCGTGCTGACACTCGCGGAACATCCGTTCGACCTGCTCGCGCGGTTGCGTTTCCGCGTCACCGTCAACACCGACAATCGGTTGATGAGCGACACCACCATGACCAAGGAGATGGTGCAGCTCGCCGACACGTTCGGGTACGGCTGGGCCGACCTCGAGCGTTTCACGATCAACGCGATGAAGTCGGCGTTCCTGCCGTTCGATCAGCGGCTCGCCCTGATCGACGACGTCATCAAACCGGGTTACGCCGTCCTGATCGGCTGAGCGGGCCGAAGCGGTGCGAACGCGTCAGTTCTTGTTCAGCCGTGCTTCGAACTCGCGCTCGAGTTCACGCCACGCGAGAGCTTCGGCGTCGAACGGTGCGCTCGGAGCGAGGCGGCCCGGGTCGGGTTCGAGAACGTAGTTGACGAACCATCCCAGCTCCGTGGATGCCGCGAGGGCCGCTTCGGTGCTGTCGTCGTTCGCGTAACCGGCGGCGTCGGTGAACAACTCGACGGCGAGCTCGAGTTGTTCCGGGTCGACGGCGGCGATGCCCTCGGCGATGTCGTCGGCGATGCCCGTGAGCACGTAGACGTTGTCGTCGATGACAGCGACCTCGAGCGACCCGTCGACCGCAGCGATCCGGATCTCCTCGTACGTTTCGAGCTGGGACATGTCGTGGTCGTGGTTGTCGGCGAGATACCGCGCGAGAACACGCTCGGACGGGAAGACGAAGATCCGTCCCTCCTGCCCGAGGAACACCGCGTCGTCGTCGAGGTAGCAACGCAGGGTGAACCACGTACCGTCCGACGTGATGATCTTGACGGGGTCGATGCCGACGGAGGCCCAGAAGTCGTCTTCGTCGTCGTCGAGGAACTCGTACTCGTCGTTGTCGACCTCGTCCTGAACCGTGTCGTCGGCTTCCAGTTCGTTCTCGTCCGAGGCCACCAGTTCCGACTCGATCTCGGCCACGACCGCCTCGTCCACCGCGGGCGTGGTCACCACGGCGTCGAGCGCGTCGATCACCGCGTCCCAGTCTTCGGCGATCGCGGTGCCGATGCTGTTCCAGAGCTCGCGTCCCTCGCGGCCCGCGACGGCCGACGCGCCGTGGCGCAGCAGGGTATCGACTTCGGTCCGCTCGAAGAATTTGGTGACGACATCGAGTTCGCACACGTCGCCGAGGATGCTGACGATGTCGAACGTGTCCTGCAGTTCGGAGATCGACTCGGCGTCGGGATCGGCGGCCGCGAGTTCCGGTACGCCGATCAGGTCGTACGAGTGCGCGTCGTCGGGTTCGAACTCGACAGCGGCGAGCTTGGCGACCACGGGCCACGCGGGATGCTCCACGAGATCGTTGTCGCCACCGGAGCGGACGAACGCCACCATCGCGGCCACGCTCGGGAATCCGTACAGGTCGTCGCCGTGGCCGAGAAACGCCTCCCATTCGTCGTCGCCCTCACGCCAGCGCGGTGCCCACAGGGTCACGAGGTCGCCGTCGGTGAGACCGAGCTCTATCGGGACGATGTCTCCAGCCATGGCGCGAAGCCTAGCCATGTCGCCGCCGAGAATATAGCCGGGGTGGCAAGCAGCACGTCATCGAAGCGCACCCCGAAGGTCGTCGACGAGTGCGACCCGCTGTGCGGCGGCTGCCTCGGCCGCCGCATGGACTGTCGTGAGGATCGATGCCGCGAGCTCTCGCGCGTCCATGCGGCATGCTGCTTCCTCCAGCCGAAGATCCGCGAGGGCGCCCGTCCCGTCGACGCGCGCGGCGATCCGGCCGTCCGGACTCTGCGCGGTCGCCCGGATGCCGTGTATCCCTTCCAGGGTGCTTTCGAGAGCATCGAGTTTCGTGCGGACGCGATCGACGATCGCCGTCACCTGCTGTTCACTCATCGGGGGTCCCCCTCGGTTCTCGTCGGATTCGGGCGTGCGGCTTCCGGCTCGGTCACGACCGGTGGGCGGCCGGCGCGTCGCCGTACGAAAAATGCCGCATCCGGTCGAGCACTTCGCGTGGGACGCCCTGTTCGTGCAGTTCTCGGTGACGGAGAGTCGCGGCTTCCTGTGCGGCGACGCGATTCAGGGCGAGGATCTCGTCGGCGAGCGCACCCGCGCCGTAGCGAAGTTCGCGGGGATCGATGCGCAGCTCGACCGGGAGACCGTCGTCGGTGGTCCGCACCGAGATCGTGCCCGCGCGATTGTGGGCGATCGCGGTGATCGGGGCGGTCGGCGGAACGGGAGTCGTGAGATCCATATCCGGTTGGACGCAGGGACTGCCCGGGTGGTTCCCGGCCCGGACGATTCCGGTCGGCCGGCGTACACCGCTCACGCAGTCGTCGGCCGGTAGAACCCCTGGAACGCCATGCCGCCGTTGCCGGTGCGGATCGGGGTGACCGCGACGGGATCGCCTGCTTCCACCATCATTCCGTTGCCGACCACCATCGCGACGTGCCCGTCCCAGACCGCCAGGTCGCCCGGCAGGACCGATCCCGGATCGACGCGTTGCCCGACGTCCTGCTCCTGCGCCAGGCGTGGGATCTCCACGCCCGCTTCGGCGTAGGCGTACTGCGTCAAACCGCTGCAGTCCAGTCCGCTGCCGGGCGACGTGCCGCCCCACAGGTACGGCGTGCCCTGCTGCTCGAGCGCGCGGCGGACGGCCGTCGCCGCGGCGGCATTGGGGGCGGTGCTGACGCTGCCGTCGGGAAGGACCACCTCGGTTCCGGTGTCCCCGGATCGGCTTCCCACCATCGCGTGCGCGGCGGGGTCGGCCGCGGACGGCGCGTCCACCGGGGTGTGCTCGGGGAGCAGCGCGGTCAGCCGGTCGGTGAGATCCGCGAGGGTCGACAGGACCCGGGTGAGCACCCGCAGACCCTCGGCGATGTGCTCGACCGCGACGGTGAGCAGCATCAGCTGACCGTGCGGCAGACCCGCCACGGGTGCCGCCCGATTCGCGAACGCGAGGAACGAGTCGACGAGCCGTTGGAGTTCGGCGGTGCCGGTCGCGACGGTGGCCGTCGCCTCCAACGCGACGGCCGCGATGCCGAGTCCACGGTCGGCGGCCACCAGGACATCGGACACCACCCGTTCGGCGCCCGCGACGGCATTCTCCGCGGCCGGCCCTGCCCACGCCCACGCAAGCTCGGCGACGGCGTCCCGCCCGGCCGCATGAACCTCCTCCGCGAGTTGTGCTCCTACCCGTAGGAGGGCGCCCGGATCCGGTGCCGGGGGAGATGCGGAACCGAAGGCGTCGAGCAACTCCCTCAGGGGCGCGGTCAGCAGGTCGCCGCCGACGGCCGCGATCACGAGTCGTCCTGCACGGCCAGCAGACGCCGCGCCACCGCGTCGACCGAACGCTCGTATGCCGCCGCCGACGCCGTTGCTGCCGCACTCATCCCGGCGAGGGCGTCGCCGAGGCGATCGAGGTCGCGTCCGTGGGCGTCGTGCGTCGCAACGAGCGCGGCGAAGAACGTCGCACCCACGGGGCCGAGCACCGGACCGAGCAGGGCGGGGTCACCGTCCCGGGTGTGTGCTGCCGCACTGTGCATGCGTTCGGCCAGTGCGGCAGCCCGGTGCCCGAACGCCGCGATCGTCGCGGTGTCGGCGCGGACCGCCACCACGGTTCCTTCGTGCGGTCCGCCGCCGAATTGCCGGTCCCTGTCGAGTTCTTCCGACACTCGTCCCCCCGTGGTCGATTGCGGTGTCCACCGTCACGTCGAGCGCGGCGCGAGGTGGACATTCCTCATCGGGGTTCGACGCATAGCGGACGGGTCCGGTTCCCTCGTACCTGCACGTGTCGTGAGCGCTCTATCCTTTTCTGCATGGACATGCTCGTTGTCGACCACCCGCTCGCTGCTTCTCTCCTCACCATTCTTCGCGACGAACGCAGCGACAACGCTGCATTCCGAGACGCGTTGAGCCGGCTCACCCAGATGCTCGTCTACGAGGCGGTGCGCGACGCGCCGGTCGAGAAGTTCGAGGTCAAGTCGCCGGTGGCGGTCACCGAGGGCGTGCGGTTGCAACAGCCGCCGTTGCTCGTCCCCGTCCTGCGCGCCGGACTCGGCATGGTCGACCAGGCCCACGCCCTGATCCCTCAGGCTCGGGTGGGATTCGTGGGTCTTGCCCGCGACGAGAAAACCTTCGAGCCGGTGCCGTATCTCGAGTCGCTGCCCGAGAACCTGTCCGGGTTGCCCGTGTTCGTGCTTGATCCGATGCTCGCGACGGGAGGTTCGATGGTGCACACCCTCGACCTGCTCGTGGCGCGCGGCGCCACCGACATCACCGCGGTGTGTGTCGTCGCGGCACCGCAGGGTGTCGATGCGCTGGCAGCGTCCGGTCATCCGGTCCGCCTGGTGACCGCGTCGGTCGACGAGGGCCTCAACGACAACAAGTACATCGTGCCGGGTCTCGGCGATGCCGGAGATCGCCAGTACGGTCCCCGGTAGTCCGGGGAAGTCGCATCCCGAGCCGGTCGATCAGAGCACCGAGTCGCCGAGTGCGGAGGCCCACTCGCGGAGAGCTTCGAGAGTTGTCTCCGCGGTGGAGCGGTCGCCGTCGGTGACGACCTCGAGGTAGAACTTCAGCTTCGGTTCGGTGCCGGACGGCCGCACCACCACCCGCACGGTCGGGCCCTCGAACACGAGAGCGTCGGTGTTCAGCGGTCCGCCGGCCGCCGCCAGGTCGGTGGCCGTCACCGCCTCGCCTGCGAGCGTGCGCGGTGGCGACGACCTCAGATGCGCCATGATCTCGTCGATGCGGCCCAGATCGTCGACCCGCAGCGAGACCTGATCGCCCATGTGGATACCGAACTCGCGGTACAGGTCGTCGAGGGTATCGAGAAGCGTGCGCCCCGACGCTTTCAGAGCCGCAACGTAGTCCGCGACCACGACGGCGGTGCCGATGCCGTCCTTGTCGCGCACCGCGTCGGGGTCGACGCAGTGACCGATCGCCTCCTCGTATGCGTAGACCAATCCGTCTCCGGCGCGGGCGAGCCACTTGAAGCCGGTCAGGGTCTGGGCGAACCGGGCGCCGCGCGCCGCGGCGAGCTTGCCGAGCAGCGTCGAGGACACGATGGTCGTGGCGACGAGCGGGTCGGGCGGAGCCGATTCCAGGATGCGCTCGCCGAGCAGCACCCCGGTCTCGTCACCGCGCAGCATCCGCCACCCGTCCGCGGTGGGTACTCCGACCGCACAGCGGTCGGCGTCGGGATCGAGGGCGAGGGCCACGTCGGCACCGACGGCGGAGGCGAGTGCCAGCAGCGCGTCGGACGCACCGGGCTCCTCGGGGTTGGGGAAGGCGACCGTGGGAAAGGCGGGGTCGGGGGTGAACTGGGACGCGACGACATGCACGTCGTCGAACCCCGCGGCGCGCAGCGCAGCGACGGCGGTCTCCCCGCCGACACCGTGCAGCGGGGTCAGGGCGATCCGCACATCACGCCGGGATGAGCGCGGCAACGTCGCCACTCGTGCGAGATACCGCTCGAGAAGTTCTTCACCCGAGGTGACGACGGTGGTGCGCGGAATCTGTGCCGCGTCCGGTGCTGCATCGATCGCGGCTTCGATCTCGCGGTCGGCGGGTGCGGCCAACTGTGCGCCACCCGAGAGATACACCTTGTAGCCGTTGTCGCCGGCGGGGTTGTGCGACGCCGTGATCTGAACTCCCGCAACGGCTCCGAGGTCACGTACCGCGAACGCGGTGACGGGAGTGGGAAGCGGGCGGGGCAGTGCCACCACGTCGAACCCGGCCGCCGCGAGGACTTCCGCCGCGGCAGCGAAGAAGTCCGCCGAGCCGGTCCGGGCGTCGCGCCCGACGACGACGGTGCCGCCGCCGTGACCACGGTCGGTGAGCCAGCGTGCGAGGCCCGCCGTGGCACGGACGACCACGGGCACGTTCATCCGGTCGGGCCCGTCGCCCACCGGGCCGCGCAGCCCGGCGGTGCCGAAACGCAGCGTCACAGCCGCGCTGCCAGGTCGCGGAGCAGATCGCCCATCCGGGTGGCTGCGTCGCGACCCGCCGCGAGGACTTCCGCGTGGTCGAGGTGCGCGCCGGTGATGCCGGCGGCGGCGTTGGTGACGAGGGAGACGCCGAGCACCCGCGCACCGGCGGCGCGCGCGGCGATCGTCTCGTGCACGGTGGACATGCCCACGAGATCCGCGCCGAGGGTGCGCAGCATCCGGATCTCCGCGGGCGTCTCGTAGTGGGGGCCGGGCAGTCCCGCGTAGACGCCCTCGGCGAGGCTGGGGTCGATCTCGCGGGCCAGTGCACGTAGATCTGCGGAATACGCGTCGACGAGGTCCACGAACTGGGCACCTCGCAACGGCGACCGGCCGGTGAGATTGAGATGGTCGGAGATCAGCACCGGCTGACCTACCGCGAAATCGGGATCGATGCCGCCGGCGGCGTTGGTGAGGATCACGGTGTGCGCGCCCGCAGCGACGGCCGTGCGGACGGGATGGACCACACGGGTGAGGTCGTGACCTTCGTAGGCGTGGCTGCGGCCCGCCAGAACGAGAACCGCGTTGTCGCCTGCCCGCACCGAGTGCACGGTGCCGGGATGTCCGGCTGCGGTGGGCGGCGCAAAACCGGGGAGTTCGCTCATCGGCACGGTGGCGACGGGCGTGCCGAACCTCTCGACGGCCGCGCGCCACCCCGAGCCCAGGACGACGGCGACGCCGTGCGCAGGCACCGACGAACGTTCGGCGATGACGGCGGCGGCAGCGATCGCTTCGGCTGCGGGATCGAGAATGACGTCCGGGTGTCCCATGACACGGACCCTAACGTCCCGGCCGTGGTTACTTGCGAGTAACCACGGGCGTTATCCTGGCTCGCATGCCCTATCTCGAACGCGACGGCGACGTCTTCGTACTGCACCTCGGCGACCGCGACGCGGAAGCGACGGACAACCGTTTCCACCCGGATCGGCTCGCGGCGATCGGCGCGCTGCTCGACGAGGTCGAAGCGCACGACGGCCCCGCGGCCCTCGTCACCGCAGCGACGGGCAAGTTCTGGAGCAACGGACTCGACACCGACTGGGTGTTCGCGAACCTGACGGAACTGCCCGGGTACCTCGATACCGTGCACGACCTCTACGTGCGGATACTGACCTTCCCCGCCGCCACGGTCGCTGCCGTGCAGGGCCACGCGTTCGGTGCCGGAGCCATGCTTGCGCTGGCCCATGATTTCCGTGTCATGCGAGCGGACCGGGGATTCTGGTGCCTGCCCGAGGTGCAGCTGAACATGCCGTTCACGGTGGGGATGTCGGCGCTGGTCCGGTCCCGGCTGCCGATCCAGACCGCGGTGGAGGCCATCACGACCGGTCGCCGTTTCGGCGGCACCGACGCCGTGGCGTCCGGCATCGTCGAGCAGACCGTCGACGGTGACGCGGTACTCGCCGGGGCCGTCGAACGCGCCGCCGCGCTCACCGGCACCCGGGGCAAGAACCTCACGACCATCAAGCGTGGTCTGCACGCCCCTCTGATCGCTGCTCTCGAGATACGGACGGACGCGTCGAACTTCGTGCTCGGCTGACGCTGCCGCCCGATCCGTCGGGTCGGTCCGGCATGACAGACTGGACAGCGTGACGACACTTGCCGACAGCGCGATCGAGGCTGCTTCAGACACCTTGATCGCGCTGTCGCATTCGATTCACGCCGAACCGGAACTCGCCTTCGAGGAGTACCGCAGCGCCGCGAAGATCATCGACGTGCTGCGCGGCTGCGGTTTCGAGGTGCGCACCGGCATCGCCGACCTGCCGACCGCCTTCGATGCCCGGTTCGGCAGCGGTGACCTGGTGCTCGCGTTCTGCGCCGAGTACGACGCGCTGCCCGGCATCGGACACGCGTGCGGGCACAACATCATTGCTGCGGCTGCGGTCGGCGCGGGCATCGGTCTGGCTGCGCTCGCGGACGAACTCGGCGTCACGGTCCGCGTGATCGGTACGCCCGCCGAGGAAACGGGCGGCGGCAAGGTTCTCATGCTCGAACGCGGAGTATTCGACGACGTCGGCGCGGCGATGATGGTGCATCCCGGACCGATCGACATCACCGGTGCGACCTCGCTCGCACTCTCCGACATCGCCGTCGATTACCTGGGCCGCGAGGCCCACGCCTCCGCGGCCCCGGAACACGGGCGCAACGCCGCGGACGCCGCCACCGTCGCGCAGGTCGCCGTCGGCCTGCTGCGGCAGCACCTGCACCCGGGCCAGCAGATCCACGGCATCGTCGGCTACGGCGGCGCCGCCCCCAACATCGTGCCCGGCCACACCGAGCTTCTCTACTACCTGCGCGCGACCTCGGCCGAACTGCTCGACGACCTCGGCCGGCGTGCGGAGGGCTGTTTCGCAGCCGGCGCGCTCGCGACGGGCTGCACACACCGGATCAGGACGGTGTCGCCGCCCTACACGGAGCTCACACCCGACCCGTGGCTGGTGCAGGCATATCGTGAGGAGATCATCGGGCTCGGCCGCGCGCCGTTGCCCGCCGAAGAGGAAGGATCGCGCCCGCTGGGCAGCACCGACATGGGAAACGTGACGAACGTGGTGCCAGGAATTCATCCGGTCATCGGATTGGACTCCGGTGGTGCCGTGACGCATCAGGAAGCGTTCGCCGCGGCATGCGTCACCGACTCGGCCGACCGCGCAGTTCTCGACGGCGCGCGTGCTCTCGCAGCGACCGCTGCGCGCGCTGCCGCCGATCCCGTCCAGCGCGCCCGGTTGCTCGAGGGAGTCGAGCGCCGATGAATCCGTACGTGGAGAAGTGGCTCGGCGCGCACACCGAAGATCTCAGTGCCTGGCGCCGGCACCTGCATGCCAATCCGGAACTCGCACGTCAGGAGTACGCCACCACGGAGTTCGTCGCGCGGCACCTGACCGCCGCGGGACTCGCTCCGAAGGTGCTGCCTCGCGGAACAGGCCTCATCTGCGACCTGGGCCCCACCGGCGGTCCGCGTATCGCGCTACGTGCCGACATGGACGCGCTGCCGCTCCAGGAGATGACCGGTCTGCCGTTTTCATCGACTGTGCCGGGTGTCTCTCACGCCTGCGGCCACGACGCACACACCACGGTGCTGCTCGGTACGGGTCTCGCGCTCGCGTCGATGCCCGAGTTGCCGGTCGGTGTGCGGTTGGTGTTCCAGCCCGCCGAGGAAGTGATGCCGGGCGGCGCTCTCGACGTGGTCGCCGCCGGTGGCCTGGACGGGGTGTCGCGGATCTTCGCGCTGCACTGCGACCCGCGGCTCGAGGCGGGCAAGGTCGGGATGCGGACCGGCGCGATCACGTCCGCGGCAGATACCGTCGAACTGGTCCTGGACTCTCCGGGCGGTCACACCTCGCGCCCGCACCTCACCGGCGACCTCGTGTACGGACTGGGCGCGGTGATCACCGGCTTGCCGGGACTGCTGAGCCGGCGCATCGATCCCCGCACCGGAACCGTCATGGTGTGGGGCGCTGTCAGTGCGGGCAAGGCGCCCAACGCTATTCCCCGCACCGGCATGCTCGCCGGCACCGTACGCACCGGTGACCACGCGACCTGGCAACTGCTCGAGCCGATGGTGCGGGAAATCGTGCACGGACTCCTGGCACCGACGGGTGTGCGGTATCAACTGAACTATCTGCGTGGCGTGCCACCTGTCGTCAACGACACGGAGTCGGCCCGCATGTTCGAGGACGCGATCCGTCCGGTCGGACCGGACGCGTTGTCCGACACTCCGCAATCCGGTGGCGGAGAAGACTTCTCGTGGTATCTCGAGCATGTGCCGGGCGCGATGGGCCGCCTCGGCGTGTGGTCGGGCAGCGGGCCGCAGCTCGACATCCACCAGCCGGGCTTCGATCTCGACGAGAGAGCCCTTGCCGTCGGTGTCCGGGTGATGACGAATCTGGCGCTGGGCGTCGGGTAGTTCGCCCGGGGGCCGGGTCTAGAAGCTGTCGGGACGCCCCGGGCCCACGTTGCGGCTGTTACGAGTGCGCAGATCCCGCACGTACTCGGCGGGCGCTCCGGCGATCTCGGCGGCGTCGGCCATCACACCCAGGTAGCGCGCGGACGGGAGACCGCCCTCGTAGCCGTCGACCACATACAGCCACGCCAGCACGGGTCCGTCGGCGGTGTCGACGCGCACGCGGATCTTGCGATGGAACCCGAGTTCGGCACCTTCCCAGCTGTCGAGGCTGCGCTCGTCGTCTTCGGTGACGTCGTAGAGGACGATGAAGACCTTCGCCGCCGGATCCTCGACCACTGTGGCGAGAGCGCCTTCCCAGCCGATATCGGCGCCCGCGAATGTCAGCCGCCACCCGTGCAGCCAGCCCGTCCCCGCCATCGGGGAGTGCGGGCAGCGCTTCAGCATCTGCTCGGGATGCATGTTGGACCCGTAGGCGGCGTAGATCGGCACGGCATAAGGCTAACGGGTCGCCGCCCGCCGCAAGATCAGGGGCGCTCGTCGCCTGTGTTGCCAGGTCCGTATGCGAGTGGGCATGCCCGTGGCATAGCGTTGTCGGGGACGCCCGCACACCCCCGCGTGCGTTGCGCTCGTCCCCGGCACCCTTCGGAATCGATACAGAGGAGAACCATGACCCGGATTGTCATCATCGGCGGCGGCCCCGCGGGATACGAGGCCGCGCTGGTCGCATCACAATACGGCGCATCGGTGTCACTGATCGATTCGGACGGAATCGGCGGTGCGTGTGTCCTGTTCGACTGCGTCCCGTCCAAGACGTTCATCGCGTCCACCGGGGTACGTACGGACATGCGGCGTGCCGGGGACCTGGGCATCGAGCTCGAGGGCGCGACCGTCGCCCTGCCGCAGGTGCACTCCCGCGTCAAGAGTCTCGCCCGCGCGCAGTCGTCCGACATCCGCACCAAGCTCGAGGCGGCAGGGGTGAAGCTGTACTCCGGGCGCGGCGAACTTATCGACAGCCAGCCGGGTATGGCCGCGCACAAGGTCCGCGCCAACCTCCACACCGGCGAGGAGAAGGTGTTCGACGCCGACGTGGTCCTGATCGCCACCGGCGCGAGTCCCCGGATCCTGCCGGGAGCAGAGCCGGACGGCGAACGCATCCTCACGTGGCGCCAGCTGTACGACCTCGACACCCTGCCCGAGGAGCTGGTCGTCGTGGGTTCCGGTGTCACCGGCGCCGAGTTCGTCTCCGCGTACACCGAGGTCGGGGTGCACGTCACCCTCGTCTCGAGCCGCGACCGCGTGTTGCCGCACGAGGACGAGGACGCAGCGCTCGTACTCGAAGACGTCCTGGCCGAGCGGGGCGTGACCCTCGTCAAGCACGCCCGCGCCGATGCCGTCGAGCGCACCGAGAACGGTGTCCGGGTGCTGCTCGCCGACGGCAGGATCGTCGAGGGCAGCCACGCGCTCATGACCGTCGGTTCCGTCCCGAACACGCAGGGACTCGGGCTCGACAAGGTCGGGCTCGAACTCGACCGTGGTGGATTCCTGCCCGTCGACCGGGTCTCGCGCACCGCGGTTCCCGGGATCTACGCCGCAGGTGACTGCTCGGGGCTGCTGCCGCTGGCATCGGTCGCCGCGATGCAGGGCCGCATCGCGATGTACCACGCGCTCGGCGAGGGCGTGAGCCCGATCAAGCTCAAGACCGTTGCGGCGGCGGTGTTCACCCGTCCCGAGATCGCGGCGGTCGGCGTGAGCCAGGCGACCATCGATGCCGGTGAGGTTCCCGCCCGGACGGTCATGCTGCCGCTCAACACCAACCCCCGCGCCAAGATGTCGGGAGTGCGTCGCGGTTTCGTGAAGATCTTCTGCCGGCCCGCGACGGGCGTCGTGATCGGCGGCGTGGTCGTCGCACCCACCGCATCCGAGTTGATCCTGCCGATCGCACTCGCGGTGCAGAACAATCTCAGCGTGGCGGACCTGGCGCAGACGTTCGCGGTCTACCCGTCGCTCAGCGGCTCGGTGACCGAGGCAGCCCGCCAGCTGATGCGTCACGACGACCTGGACTGACCCCGCACGGCGCTGCGAAACCGCGTGGCGCGCCGGGGCTTGACTCTCCCCTCGGGGGAGGAACGAGGGTGGGTGCATGACAATCAACAGCATCTTTCCCGTGGTCCCGGCCGCCGACGTGGCCCGCAGCCGCGACTTCTACACCGGACTGCTCGACCTCGCCGTCGTCTTCGACAGTGGGTGGTACGTGCAATTGCAGGCCCCGGGTGGCGAGTCCGTGCAACTGGGACTCGTCGAACGAGGACACCACACCGTCCCCGAGGGATTCCGGGCGGCGCCGGCGGGTGTGCTCGTCTCGGTCGAGGTCGAGGACGTCGACCGGGTGCACGCCGCGGCGATCGCAGCGAAACTGCCGATCGTGTTGTCGCTCCGGGACGAGGATTTCGGGCAGCGGCACTTCATGACGACCGACCCCGACGGACTGCTCGTGGACGTGATCACCGTGATCCCCTACGCCGGCGACCTCGCCGAGAGCGCCGCGGTCTCCGGCGGGCCGCAATGACAGAGGCGCGCTGGATGAGCATCGGCGAGTTCGCGCGCGCCGCACGGCTGACGGTGAAGGCACTGCGGTATTACGACCGCGAGGGACTGCTCACCCCGGACCGCGTGGACCCCGGCACCGGCTACCGCTTCTACGCTCCGACACAACTGGCGGCGGCGCTGCGGATCGGATTGCTTCGCCGTGCGGATGTGTCGGTCGCGGCGATCCGGGCGTTCCTCAGCGATCCGGCGCAGGGGAGCGAGGTGCTCGCGGCCGAGCGCGCCCGCATCGAACGGGACGCGGCGCGCGCGGCCCGGTCCTTCGCTCTCGTCGATTCCCTGGGGAACGCGGTGGACGCGGATCTTCCCGTCGCCGTGCACCACATCGACGCGGCAACGGTGTTGTGGAGAGAATCCTGTGCCGTGGCGGAGACGCTCGACGAGGCCGCGTCGGAGGCGATCGGCACCCTGCTCGCGCAGGCCCGGCGGTGTGGTCTGGACGAGTCGGCGTCTGTCGTCGGCCGATACCCCGCCGCGCTCGACGGCGAGGTCTCGTTCGGGGTGGGTCTGGAAATCGGCGCCGGCGCCCGGCTGGATGAGGCCGTCGAGGCGCAGACCGTGACCCTGCCCGGCGGGGTCTTTGCGGGCGTGGACTTCACGGGCGCGCCGGCGCTGCTACCGGTCGCCTATCACGTGCTGTTCGCGCGTCTCGCCGACGACGGTGTACCCGTGGAAGGCCCGGTGCGTGAGTATTATCTCGCCGACCCAGCGGTGGTCGGGGAAGACGAGATGCGCACGCGCGTCGTGCATCCCGTGCCCGAGGACTATCGACCGGGGTGGGCTCGGTCGTAGGTGCGTTCGGCCGCCTCGGTCCGAAGAGTACCGATCACCGGATCAAGTGTTCTTATACTGTAAAACTCGAACCGTCGGCCTCGGGGTGCCTCATGAGCGAACGCGCGAACGGCGGGGACGTCCGGCCCCATGCTCCACGACTCGGCCGCAGCCCTCACCGGTGGCTGCGCCGCACCGGCACGTCGCTGACGGTCGTGCTGGCCGCAGTGGGCGTGGTGGGGATCCGACAGTTCTTCTTCGGCGCCCCGGGCATCGGCCACTTCCGTGACGCCGAGGGGCGCAGGATCTATGTCGAGGCCTACGGCCGCGCGATGTCTGATCTTCCGCCACCGACCACGACCCGCGACATCGTGACCCGATTCGGATCGGTACGCGTGTACGAATGGTTCTCGGGCGGGGCGGACGGTGCAGTTCCGGTCGTCCTGATCCCGGGCATGTCTTCGGGTGTGCCCATGTGGGCGGACAATCTCGGGACGTTCCTCCCTCGGCGTCGTGTGCTCGCGTTCGACGCGCTCGGTGATGCCGGTTTGTCGATCCAGAGTGTTCCGCTGTGCTCGTCCGCGCAGCAGGCATTGTGGATTTCCGAGGTGCTCGATGAACTTGCACCCGAGGGCACTCACGTCGTCGGTCATTCGTTCGGCGGCGCGAGCGCGGCGGCTTACGCTCACCGATTCCCCGAGCGCGTCCGCTCGTTGACGCTGCTCGAACCCGTGTTCACCTTTGCGTACCCGCCGGTGCGCATGCTCGCCTGGGCGATGGTCTCGACCGTCCCGTTCCTGCCCGGGAGCTGGCACAACACCGCACTGGGAAAGTTGGGAGGCGCCGAGTTCGACCCGAACGACGACATGGCAAAGATGATCGCCGCCGCTTCGGAACACTTCTCGGCGCAACTCCCGACCCCGTCACCGTTGAACGACGCCGCGCTGAATTCCTTGGTGATGCCCACGTACGTCGCTATCGCAGAACGAGATTCGCTCGCCGGAGGCAGGTCTGCCGCCGAGCGAGCCCACCGGCTCCCGAATGCGACGGTCGATATCGTGCCCGACACCACGCATTCGCTTCCTATGCAAGCGAAAGACTTTCTGGCCGTGACACTCCCTGAATTCTGGTGTGACGCCGAACGGGAGTGACCGCCCGCGAGGACGTGGTGTGGTCAGGCCCAGCCATAGGTGCGCTCGACCGCTTTGTTCCATCCGGCGAACAGGCGTTCGCGCTCCTCGCCGGGCATGGTCGGCTCCCACGTCTTCTGGGCTTCCCAGTTGTGCCGGATGTCGTCCTCACCGTCCCAGTAGCCCACGGCCAGTCCCGCTGCGTATGCCGCACCGAGAGCGGTGGTTTCGGCGACCACGGGCCGCACGACCGGCACGCCGAGGATGTCGGCCTGGAACTGCATGAGCAGGTCGTTCACGACCATTCCCCCGTCCACCTTCAACGTGTGGAGTTCGACGCCCGAATCGGCGTACATCGCCTCGATGACCTCCCGGGTCTGATACGCGGTGGCTTCGAGTGTCGCCCGCGCGAGGTGCCGTTTGTCGACGAACCTGGTCAGACCCGTGATCACGCCGCGCGCGTCGGGGCGCCAGCGCGGTGCGAACAAGCCCGAGAAGGCCGGCACGATGTATGCCCCGCCGTTGTCCGGCACGGATGCGGCGAGTTGCTCGATTTCGGCAGCGGACCGCAGGATCCCCAGGTTGTCGCGCAGCCATTGGACGAGCGACCCCGTGACGGCGACCGAGCCCTCGAGCGCGTAGACGGCGGGCCGGTCCCCGATGCGGTAACACACGGTGGTGAGCAGTCCGTGTTCGCTGCGGACCGGTGTGGTGCCCGTATTGAGGAGCAGGAAGTTCCCTGTGCCGTAGGTGTTCTTGGCTTCGCCGGGGGACAGGCAGGCCTGACCGAACGTCGCGGCCTGCTGGTCGCCGAGGATCCCGGCGATGGGGACGCCCGCGTAGGGTCCGCGTTCGCGGGCGTGCCCGTAGATTTCGGACGAACTCCGGATCTCGGGAAGCATCGAGACGGGTATCCCGAAATCCGCGCAGATCTCCGGATCCCACTGCAACGTGTCCAGATTCATCAGCATCGTGCGGGAGGCGTTGGTGACGTCGGTGATGTGGACTCCCGGTCCGTGCCCGTCTTCACCGGCACCGCCCGTCAGTTTCCATACGATCCAGCTGTCGATGGTGCCGAACACCAGTTCCCCGGCGTCTGCCCTCTCCTGGGCACCGTCGACGTTGTCGAGTATCCAGCGCACTTTCGGGCCCGCGAAGTAGGTCGAGAGCGGAAGGCCCGTGACATCGCGGTAGCGATCAGCGCCGGCGTCGCCCGCGAGTTCTTCGACGAGCCGGTCGGTTCGCGTGTCCTGCCAGACGATCGCGTTGTACACCGCCTTGCCTGTCGTGCGGTCCCAGACGACGGTCGTCTCGCGCTGATTCGTGATGCCGATCGCGGCGATGTCCTGCCTGCGCACGTCCGCCTTGGCCAGTGCCACGGCGGCGACTTCGCGCGTGTTGAGCCACAGCTCCTCGGGGTCGTGCTCCACCCAGCCGGCGCGCGGAAAGAACTGTCGGTGCTCCTTCTGCGCGACGGACACGATCCGGCCGTCGTGGTCGAAGATGATGCACCGGCTCGAGGTGGTGCCCTGGTCGATCGCGGCGATGTACTGGTTCACGGATGATCCTCGATAGGGCGGACGGGATGGCTCAGGGCAGCATCTACTGCGCGCTGCGCGGTCGAAACTACTAGCCTTGTCGGGGATACGTCGGCGACTCACGGGAGCGGTGCGGTGAATCAACCAGGTGTGCAACCCCTCGGACCGCAACAGCGCGCCGACGCATGGCGGCAACTCGCCACCGAACAATTCGACGTCATCGTCATCGGCGGGGGCGTCGTCGGAGCCGGTGCGGCGCTCGACGCGGCGACACGAGGACTGCGGGTCGCGCTCGTGGAGGCCCGCGACTACGCGTCGGGGACGTCGAGCCGGTCGTCGAAGATGTTCCACGGCGGTTTGCGATACCTGGAACAACTCGAGTTCGGTCTGGTGCGAGAAGCGCTGCGCGAACGCGAACTTGCGCTGACCACCCTCGCTCCGCACCTGGTCAAGCCGCTGAAATTCCTTTTTCCGCTTACCCATCGGGTATGGGAACGTCCGTACATCGGGGCGGGGATCTTCCTGTACGACCGGATGGGTGGCGCGAAGTCGGTGCCGGCGCAGAAGCACCTGACGCGGGCGGGCGCGCTGCGTATGGTCCCCGGTCTCAAGCGCTCTTCGCTCACCGGCGGAATCTCGTATTACGACACCGTGGTCGACGATGCGCGCCACACCATGACGGTCGCGAGGACGGCCGCGCACTACGGGGCGGTTGTCCGGACGTCCACCCAGGTCGTCGGATTCCTGCGGGAGGCCGACGGAGTCGCGGGGGTCCGTGTGCGCGACAGCGAGGACGGCTCTGTCATCGACGTGCGTGGCAGCGCCGTCATCAACGCGACGGGTGTGTGGACCGACGAGATCCAGGCGCTGTCCCGCCAGCGGGGCAGATTCCGGGTGCGGGCGTCGAAAGGCGTCCACATCGTCGTTCCGCGTGATCGCATCGTGAGCGACTCGGCGATCATCCTGCGCACCGAGAAGTCCGTGCTGTTCGTCATCCCGTGGGGCAATCACTGGATCATCGGCACCACCGACACCGACTGGAACCTCGATCTCGCCCACCCGGCGGCCACGAAAGCGGACATCGATTACATTCTCGATCACGTCAACCGTGTGCTCGTGGTGCCACTCACCCACGACGACATCGACGGGGTGTACGCCGGGCTACGGCCACTGCTGGCGGGGGAGAGCGACGAGACCTCGAAACTGTCGCGCGAACACGCGGTCGCGCGGGTTGCACCCGGCCTCATCGCCATCGCGGGCGGCAAATACACCACCTACCGCGTGATGGCGGAGGACGCGGTCGATCTCGCCGCCGAGGACATCCCGACACGGATCGCTTCCTCCATCACGCACAAGGTGCCTCTCGTGGGCGCCGACGGGTACTTTGCGTTGGTCAACCAGACCATGTCCCTCGCCGAGGAATACGGGTTGCATCCCTATCGGGTCAAGCACCTCCTCGACCGGTACGGCTCGATGATCGACCAGGTCCTCGAGCACGCGAAGAACAGGACCGAATTGCTCGAGCCGCTGACCGATGCGCCGCGTTACCTTCAGGTGGAAGCGGTGTACGCGGTCGCGGCGGAGGGCGCCCTGCATCTCGAGGACATCCTGGCGCGGCGCACCCGGATCGCGATCGAGTACTCCCACCGGGGGGTGCACTGCGCGGAGCAGGTGGCGCGGCTCGTCGCACCGCTGCTGGGCTGGGACGACGAGACGGTCGATCGCGAGGTCGACATCTACCGGGCCCGGGTGGAGGCCGAAATCCTGTCGCAGACCCAGCCGGACGACGAGTCGGCCGATGCCCTGCGGGTGGCGGCCCCCGAAGCACGCGGGGAGATCCTGGAGCCGGTACCGATCACCCGGTGACCCGGGCGTGGTCTCGCCACGCCGGACGCTTCTGATCTCAGTGCGTCAGCGCGATTTTGACGACCACGACCGCCGACGCGAGCAGGGCCAACCCCACCGCCGCGAAGACGGTTGTGGTTCCGGCGGGGCGGCCCTGCAGGCGTTGGACGACGAACACCGTCGAACCGATGCGAATCAGAATCGCCACCTCGGCGAGCACTTGTGCCGTACGAGGTTCGAGCCACCCGAGCCACGCCGTGAGAAGAATGAGGCACGGCAGCGACGCGGACGACAGGATCGGGACCGAGTTGCGGAGTTCCACCCAGCGCTCGGCGCCGGTGAGTGGGCGCGCCGACCGCACGCTCTGCGAGACCGACTCCGCGAACACGTGCGCGAGAAACGTCGAGAGCGCGGTGCCCAGCACGATCGCGATGCCGATGTATTGCCTGGTGGTGGTGATCGGAACCAGGGCTGCGAGGACGAGCACGTTGCCGTAGACGTACGCACTTATCCGGCTTGCCGCCGCGTTGCGTGACAGCGGAACACGGCGGGACGCAACCAACCGGCGTGGTGCGTCGCGAGCCGGGGTGGGGGACACCCCGTCAGCGTGTCACACCGGGCCGGTGCCGTGACGTGACTTTCGGGCTGTAATGCACGGGCGAGTCGCGGCGGTCCACGGGCGGCAGATTACGGCCCGGGGTGTGCAACACGGGGGCGTCCCGGGCGATGCGGCCGGCGGCGCGATCGAGGCCCGCTCGGGCGCGCGGGTGATAGCGGAAACGCTTCGGCACGACCTTGCCGCCCAGACCGATCGCGCGGCCCACGAGGGCGTGGATCTTCTCGTCGCGAGCACTCCAGCGATACCCGAGCAGGTCGCGTACCGGGGGGTCGTAGAGGCCGACGGTGAGCCAGGAGAACCCGGCGACGACCGGCGGACGCAGCGCTTTCCAGACCGGTTCGGGGAACCACCGCAGGAACGGCGGTCGATCGAGGTTCGACAGGTCGAGGACGTCGCGGGTCGCCTTGTTGTCTTCGAGCACGTTGCGGCACATGTGATCCCAGTACTCCAGGAACGCTTCCCACGACTCGGGGACCGAATGCATGGGCATGCCGTAGAGGCGATACCACTGCACGTGCTCGTCGAAGAGCCGGTGCTTTTCTTCGAGGGTGAGCGGGCCGTCGAACCACTCGATCGACACCATGAGGCTGTAGAAGAAGGTCGAGTGTGCCCAGTAGAACGTGCCCGGGTCCAGCGCGTTGTACTTGCGTCCCTTCTTGTCGACGCCCTTGATGGTGTTGTGGTACCCGCGTACCTGCGCGGCGGTCTCCGGTGCCCGCGGGCCGTCGAAGACGACTCCGTAGATCGGGTACAGCGACCGGTAGAGGCGCTCCCAGCGCTCGTCGAAGAACTCCGAGTGTTCCTCGACGCCGGCACCGAGGCCGGGATGCATGTTCTGCATGGACCCGGCCCACGGCCCGAACAGCATGCCGCGCCACCCGCCGAAGTACTTCCAGGTCAGCGAGTCGGGGCCGAGAGGCTCGGGCGGTGCCGCAGCCGGACGGGCCGTCGTCTCGTCCGGTGCCAACTCGTCGACGCCCTGACCGCCGGGATACTGACTACGCATGTTGTCAGAGTAGGATCTGTCCGGCACGTAGTCAACGACGGGAAACAGCAGTGGGCACCACGCGCCGCAGTTGGGCGGGGGTCGGCATCGAAGAACGCCGGCGGGTACGCAGGGAACGGCTCCTCACCGCCGGTACCGACCTGATCGGCGCGCCCGGCGGTGCGATCGCGAACGTCCGTGCCGTGTGCCGCGCGGCCGAACTCACCGAGCGGTACTTCTACGAGAGCTTCACCGACCGGGACACCTTCGTCCGCGAGGTGTACGCACACGTCGCGAAACAGGCGCGCGAGGCGCTCGCGTCCGCCGTCGCCTCGGCGCCGCCGACGGGTGTCGCGGAGGCTGCGGTGCGGGCCTTCATCGGTCTCGCCGTCGACGATCCGGCCAAGGGGCGCGTGCTGCTCCTGGCGCCGCTGCGGGAGCCCGCGCTCAGCAGCCGTGGTCTCGAACTCGCGCCGGCATTCGTCGCGCTCGTCGAGGGCCGGCTCACCGGCATCGAGGACCGGGCGTATCGGCACCTGGTGGCCGTGGGACTGGTCGGCGCGTTCACCAGCATGTTCATGGGGTACCTCGAAGGCGACGTCACGGTGTCCCGGGAAACGCTGGTGGCACATTGCGTTTCACTGCTCGAACATGCCGGAGAGACCTACGATCCGGTACCGCGCGGCTGACAGCGGGGGCACCGGTACACCACCCGCTCCGGTTCGGTGGCCGTGCCCAGGTTCCAGGATTCGATGGGTGTCCCGCAACGTCGGCAGGGATCGCCGCGTCGCCCGTACACCCAGAGGTTCCGGCCGCGACGGCAATCACCCGTCGTGACCCGCACCGCCCGCTCGCGGTTCGCGGTGAGGATGCGGCGTGCGAGGTCCACCCAGCCGCGAGGATCACCTGCCGTACCCACCGGCTCCCGCGGATCGACGCCGCGCAGGAAACACAATTCGGACCGGTACACATTTCCCACACCTGCCATGACCCGCTGATCGAGTACGGCGACCCCGATCGGGCGGTGCGGGTCGCGCGACAGATTCTCCGCGGCGCGCACGGCGTCCCAATCGGCTCCGAGCAGATCGGGCCCGAGGTGGCCTACTGCGTCGTCTTCCCGGTCACGAGGGAGAACTTCGAGGATTCCCAGTTCGAACCCGACGGCCTGCGATTGTTCCGTACCCAGTACCACGCGAGCCTTGAAACCGGGCTTGCGCCACCGCGCGCCGCGCTGGTAGATGTGCCACTCGCCCTCCATCTTCAGATGCGAATGGATCGTGTGGCCGGGTAACCGGATCAAGATGTGCTTGCCCCGCGACACCACCTCGTCGACAATGCAACCCGTGAAATCCGCTGTGGCGAAACGAGGTACACGGAAATCGGTTTCGGTGAGCGTTCTCCCCGCCAGAGCGGTGTTCAGTTGCTGCGCTGCGCGGTAGACCGTATCGCCCTCGGGCATCGTCAGAACCTCAGCCGGTATCCGCGCGGCGTCGCCGAGAAACCGGACTCGCCCAGGATGTCTGCGAACGCGTGCCCGTGGATGGAGGCACCGTCGACCTTCTCCACGACGATCTTGTCGACGCCCCCGCGCTTGACGGTCGCGGCGAGGGAAGCGCACGCACTGCGCAGCAGTCCCGGATCGTCGTCGAAGGTGAGCATCGTGCGGCCACCGCGTTCGATGAACAGCACGAGTGCGCCGTCGACGAGAACCACCAGGCCACCGGCCTTGCGTCCCGGCCGGTGGCGGGGTGCGTCGTCGGGGGCCGAGGACTTCGGCCACGGGAGTGCGGCGCCGTACGGGTTGGCCGGGTCGCACGCTGCGAGGGTGATCGCCGCGGTTTCGTCGTGGCGGCCTTCGATCGAATCGGCGAACGAGCGCAGGCGGTCGACGACCGCGGGTGTGGAGAACTGGGCCCCTCCCAGCGAGTCGACGAAATACCCACGCCGGCAACGACCACGCTCCTCGAACCGGCTGAGCACCTTGTACATCGTGGCGAACCCGCCGGGTACGCCCTCGCTCACCACGACCCCCCGGGTGACGACCCCGTACCGCTCGAGCAACAGTTCCGCGATGCTGTGTGCACGGATCGTCGCGTCGGTCTCACGTTCGGGGAGCAACGACCAGCGACCGGCGACGGTGGGCGGGCCGGTGCGCGACGGCATCGCCGGGCGGGCCCGGTACATCCGCGCCCGTGGGGCGCGCCGCGGGGTCCGGTGCGCGGGCGTCGCGCGGGAGGTATCGCCGATCAAGGCCCGCAGCGGCGCAAGCGTGTCTCCCGAGATGTATCCGCCCCAGACCAGGTCCCACAGTGCTGCAGCGACAGTCGTGTCGGTGGCGGTCGATTCCCGGGCGGACACGGCATCGGTGAGCTGACGGAAGAAGAACGCGCCACCACCGGCGAGCGAGTCGAGGATCGCGTGGTGGATCGGGGACATGTCGAGTTCTTCGGTGGGCGCTAGGGTCACCGGTGCCAGGTCGGCGGGGTGGAGCAGGACCCAGCCGTCCTTGCCGGAGATGGACCCGGCGCCCGACCACACCACCTCACCTGTCGAGGTGAGTTCGTCGAGCATCGTCGGTGAATAGTCTCGGACGCGGGGTGCGAGGACCAGTGGCTCGAGTGCGCTTGCAGGAAGCGGAACCCCGGCGAGTTGTTCCACGACCGTGAGAACGCCGTCGAGTCCGTAGAGAGCACTGCCACCCGCGCCCTTGCCGAGGTGGTGCCAGTCGGGAAGGAACCGGCCGAGCGTGGCCGTGCTGACCGGTTCGACATCCTGGCGGGCCGCTGCGAGCGACCGCCGTCGCAGCCGCCGCAGCACCTCGGAATCGCACCATTCGGACCCGGTGGCACCCGGACGGAATTCCCCCGACGTAACGCGCCTGTCCGCGGCCATCCGCCGCAACACGGAGTCGACGACGGCCGTGCCGAGCCCGAACCGCGCCGCGACCTCGGCCGCGGTGAACGGACCGTGGGTGCGGGCATACCGGCCCACGAGATCACCGAGCGGATCTGCGACCGGCTCGACGAACGCGGTGGGCACCCCGATGGGCAACGGCACGCCGAGCGCATCGCGCAACCGGGACGCGTCTTCGATGGCGGCCCACCATTGTTCACCCGCGTACGACACGCGGAGTGCGCGTCGCCGGCGGGCGAGGTCGGCGACCCACTCGGTCGGATCGTCGGTGGTGCGTTCGTGCAACTCGGCATCGGTGAGCGGCCCGACCAGTCGCAACAGGTCGGCGACACCCTCGGCATCGCGCGCGCGCCGCTCCGGTGTCAGTCGCTGCAGTTCGTGTTCGGCGTCGGCGATGACGTCGGCGTCGAGCAGTTCGCGCAATTCCACGCGACCGAGCAATTCGGCCAGCAAGGTCGAATCGAGCGACAACGCGGCCGCGCGGCGCTCGGCGAGCGGGCTGTCTCCCTCGTAGAGGAACTCGCCGACGTAGTTGAACAGCAGTGACGAGGCGAACGGGGAGGCGGTGGGCGTTTCCACCTCGACGAGGCGGATCTGCCGGCGGGCGACGCGACCGAGGAGGTCGTGCAGGGCGGGCAGGTCGTAGACGTCCTGCAGGCACTCGCGGACGGTCTCGAGCAGAATCGGAAAGGTAGGGTAGCGCCGCGCGACATCGAGCAATTGGGCCGAGCGTTGCCGCTGCTGCCACAACGGCGCCCGCTTGCCGGGGTTGCGGCGGGGCAGCAGCAGTGCGCGGGCCGCACACTCCCGGAACCGCGACGCGAACAGCGCCGATCCACCGACCTGCTCGGTGACGATCTCGTCGATGTCCTCGGGGTCGAAGACGAAGATCTCCGACCCCGGTGGCGCGTCGTCGGCGTCGGGCAGTCGCACGATGATGCCGTCGTCGGAGGCCGTCGGGTGGGATTCGACGCCGTACCGCTCGAGCAATCGGGCGCCCACCGCCAGTGCCCACGGTGCGTGTACCCGCAATCCGAACGGGGAGTGCAGCACCAGTCGCCAGTCGCCGAGTTCGTCGCGGAACCGTTCGACCACCAGGGTGCGGTCGGTGGGAAGCTGTCCTGTCGCGGTGCGCTGCTCGGTGAGCAGAGCGATCAGGTTGGTCGTCGCGTTCTCGTCGAGTCCGCCGTTGCGACAGCGTTTTTCGGCTTCCTCGGCGTCGGCGTGGCCCAGCTCGCGGATGAACGCGCCCAGAGCGGCTCCGAGTTCTGCGGGCCGGCCCTGGCTGTCTCCGTGCCAGAACGGCAAGCGGCCGGGACGACCGTAAGCGGGCGAGACCAGTACCCGGTCGAACGTGATCTCTTCGATCCTCCAACTGGTGGCACCGAGTGCGAACACATCGCCGACCCTCGATTCGTAGACCATCTCCTCGTCGAGTTCTCCGACACGGGTGTTCTTCTCGCCCACCATGAACACGGTGAACAATCCGCGATCGGGGATGGTGCCACCCGAGGTGACCGCGAGTCGCTGCGCGCCCGGGCGCCCGGTGAGCGTGCCCTCGGAGCGGTCCCACACCACACGCGGCCGTAGCTCGGCGAACTCGTCGGACGGATAGCGTCCCGCGATGAGGTCGAGCACCGACTCGAACACGGGTCGCGACAGGGACGCGAACGATCCGCTGCGCCGCACGGTGTCGAACCAGTCGTCGACGTCGAGCGGTTCGAGCGCGGTCGCCGCGACAGTCTGCTGGGCCAGCACGTCGAGGGGATTGGCGGGTACCTGCAACGCTTCGATCTGCCCGGCGACCATGCGCTCCACCGTGACGGCGCAATGGATGAGATCGGTGCGGTGCTTGGGGAAGAGCACACCGCGGGACGTCTCACCCACCTGGTGCCCGGCGCGGCCCACCCGTTGCAGGCCGCTCGCGACGGACGGCGGTGCCTCCACCTGGATGACCAGGTCGACCGCACCCATGTCGATGCCGAGTTCGAGGCTCGAGGTGGCCACCACGCACCGCAGGCGCCCGGTCTTGAGATCGTCCTCGATGAGGGCGCGCTGATCCTTGCTCACGGAGCCGTGGTGCGCGCGTGCGAGCACCGGTTCGGCGCCGTACGTGACTTCGGTGGGCGCCCCGATCTGGGCCGGGGGTCTGCCCACGCGGTCGACCTCGGTGCCGGTGCGTTCGGCGTAGATCTCGTTGAGCCGGGCGGTGAGCCGCTCGGAGAGTCGTCGCGAGTTCGCGAACACGATGGTCGACCTGTGTGCGGTGATGAGGTCGACAATCTGTTCCTCGACGTGCGGCCAGATCGACCCCGCCTGGGGAGTGGGCGACGCAGAGTCCTCGTCCGGCTCGGCGACACCGAGTTCCGTCATGTCCTCCACCGGGACCCGGACCGTGAGATCCCACGTCTTGGCCGCCGGGGGAGCGACGATCCGGATCGGCGCGCCACCGGCGAGGAACCGGCCGACCTCCTCGTGGGGCCGCACCGTCGCGGACAGTCCGATGCGCTGCGCGGGCGCGCGCAGCAGCAGGTCGAGCCGTTCGAGCGACAGCGCGAGATGGCTGCCCCGTTTGGTGCCGGCAACGGCGTGCACCTCGTCCACGATCACGGTCTCCACGCCGGCGAGGTTCTCCCGCGCCGACGAGGTGAGCATGAGGAACAGCGACTCGGGAGTGGTGATCAGGATGTCGGGTGGGGTGCGGGCGAGCTTGCGTCGGTCGGCCTGCGAGGTGTCGCCGGAGCGGACCCCGACGCTGATGTCCGGTGGGGTGAGGCCGAGCCGTTTGGCGGTTTGGGTGATACCGACCAGCGGCGATCGCAGGTTGCGCTCGACGTCGACCGCGAGCGCCTTCAGCGGCGAGACGTAGAGCACCCGCGTGCGCTGCTCGCGGGCGACCGTCTCGTCGGCCGGAGTGGAGGCGAGCCGGTCGAGCGACCACAGGAACGCGGAGAGCGTCTTGCCGGAACCGGTGGGTGCCACGACCAGGGTGTGCGCGCCGGACGAGATCGACTCCCACGCACCGAGCTGAGCGGGAGTCGGGGCGTCGAAAGCTCCGCCGAACCATTCACGGGTCGGTGCGGAGAATCGGTCGAGGACAGAGCTCACCTGTCTATCGTGCACCCGACCGCCGACAGGCTCAGTCCTCGAAGGCGAATTGAGCGATCTGAGGCGAGTGCAGATCGGCCCACCGGTTGCGCCCGGTGCGGACCAGTTCGGTGACGAGGGCACGGGCCGGCGCCCGCCACGGCAGGGCGTCGAACTGCTCCCGGCTCTCGGGTGTTTCCGTCCATGCGATCGTGGCCATCGCACCGCTGTGCGTCACATTCAGCGCAGGGAAGGTTGCAGCGATCCGGTCGAGGGACGCGCCGCAGGCCTCTTCCAGACCTTCTCGCGTCACCGTGATCCAGCCCTGGACATTCCGCAGACCCGGTCCCGGGGTGTCGAGGTGGAGGCCGGCCACCTCGAGATCACCGGCATACACGCTCACGAGTCGGCGGCCCGTCGGCGACACCGAATTGTCGGGCAGGCACGCGACCGACCAGTACTCCCGCTCGCTCATCCGTGCGTTGGGCACGCTCGACCGGATGTAATCGCGCAACCATGCTGTGACGATGCCGAATTCGGGGTAGTGCGCGAGCTCCCTGTACTTGGTGTCGCGTAGGGGGAGTTCGGAGACGGAGTCGGGCGAAGGCATGTTCACGCGACGATTATGGCCGTTCACGGGCCGATCCGGGTGCAAGGCCGGAATCGACGCGTTCCCACGCCCGGGGGGCTGCGTCCGGGTCACAGCACCACCCCCGGGTTCAGGATCGACCGAGGGTCCAGCGCATTCTTGATTTGCCTGGTCAGAGCCATGACGTCAGGGCCGACCTGGTCGGGAAGCCACGCCTTCTTCAAGCGGCCCACGCCGTGCTCCCCGGTGATCGTGCCGCCCAGTTCGATCGCGAGATCCATGATCTTTCCGAAAACCGCCTGTGCTCGCACGGCCATCTCGTCGTCGGCGGGGTCGTAGACGATCAGGGGATGGGTATTGCCGTCCCCGGCGTGAGCGATGACCGCGACCGTCACATCGTGCTTCGCCGCGAGCGCGGCGATCCCCTCCACAAGCGCGGGAAGAGCCGGCAGGGGAACCCCGACGTCCTCGAGCAGCAGGCTGCCGGTGCGCTCCACCGCGGGGATCGCCATCCGGCGGGCGGCCGCAAACGCTTCCCCCTCCGCGGCGTCGTCGGTGGTGAACACCTCGTCGGCACCGGCGTCGCGACATGCCTGCGCCATCAGCGTGATCTCCTCGGCCGCGGCCGCCCCCGGTACGTCGGAACGCGCGATGAGCATCGCTTCCGTGGAGCGGTCGAGACCCATCCGGAGCATGTCCTCCACCGCTCCGATCGTGGTCCGGTCCATGAATTCGAGCATCGCGGGCCGCAGCATCCCGGTGATCGCGACGACCGCGTCGGCGGCGGCCTGGACCGACCCGAACGTGGCAACCATCGTCGACGCCGGTGGTTGCGGCGGAAGCAGTCGCAACGTCACCTCCGTGATGACGCCGAGGGTGCCTTCGCTGCCGACGAACAGTTTCGTCAAGGACAGGCCGGCGACGTCCTTGAGTCTCGGGCCGCCCAATCGCACCGCGGTACCGTCCGCCAGCACGACCTCGAGACCGAGGACGTAATCGGACGTGACCCCGTACTTCACACAGCACAGGCCGCCGGCGTTGGTCGCGGCGTTGCCGCCGATCGTGCAGATCTCGAACGACGACGGGTCCGGCGGGTACCACAGACCGTGCTCGGCCGCTGCCCGCTTGACCTCGGAATTGAGGAGCCCCGGCTGCGCAACTGCGGTACGGGTGGTCGTGTCCACCGTGAGCGCACGCATCTTCTCGGTGCTCAGCACGATGCCCCCGGCGATGCCGCCGGACCCGCCCGACAGACTCGTGCCGGCTCCCCGGGGCACCACCGGGACGCGGTGGGTGTTCGCCCACCGCAGCGTGGCCTGCACGTCCGCGGTCGACGTGGCGCGCACCAGGGCGGCGGGCATAACCGCGTCCGGGTCCTGCGCACGGTCGTGGCGGTATCCGGCGAGGATGTCAGGGTCGGTGACCAGTGCGCCCTGCGGCAACGCGGCGGCCAGTTCGGTCAGCGGCATCGTGGACAATCCGGTTTCCTGTTCGGTGGACATCTCGTCACCCCGCCGCCGGGACGTAGCGGGCACGCAACTTGTGTTTGACCAGCTTGCCGGTGGGTGTGCGCGGCAGGTCGTCGGAGAAGTCCACACTGCGCGGTGCCTTGAAGTGCGACACGCGGTCGCGGACGTACTCGAGCAGTTCCTGCTCGAGTTCGGGACTCGGCGTGACCCCGTCTGCGAGTTGCACGACGGCCTTGACCTCTTCGCCCATCTCCGTGTTCGGCACGCCGATGACCGCCACGTCGTAGACCTTCGGGTGCAGGGTGAGGACGTTCTCCGACTCCTGCGGGTAGATGTTGACGCCGCCGGAGATGATCATGAAGGCGGCGCGGTCGGTCAGGTAGAGGAAGCGGTCGTCGTCGAGGTACCCGATATCCCCGCTCGTCGTCCAGGTCGGGTGGTCGGGATGTGTTGCCGCTGCGGTCTTCTCGGGGTCGTTGTGGTATCGGAAAGGGTGTTCGTCGCGTTCCCACCACACTGTCCCGATCGCGCCGGCGGGAAGTTCGTTTCCCTCGTCGTCGCAGATGTGGACGATGCCCATGACGCCGTCGCGCCCCACGGACCCGGGCCGCGCGAGGGCCTGCCCGGAGTCGATGAACGTCGCGCCCGCGCCCTCCGTGGACGCGTAGTACTCGTGGATAACCGGACCCCACCACTCGATCATCGCCCGCTTGATCTCCGGTGGGCACGGTGCGGCCGCGTGGATCGCGACCTTCATGCTCGAGACGTCGTATCTCGCCCGCGTCTCCTCCGGCAGTTTCAGCATCCGCACGAACATCGTCGGCACCCACTGGGAGGCCGTGACCGAGTACTTCTCGATCAGGGCGAGCGCTTCTTCGGCGTCGAAGCGGTCCATCAGGATCACGGTGCCGCCGACAGACTGAATGGTGCCGCAGAACCGCAGCGGCGCAGCGTGATACAGCGGGGCGGGGCACAGGTAGACCGTGGTGTCGTCGAAACCGTACATGGGCGCGAACACCGCGGTGTACGGGTCGGGGACGTCCTGCACCTGGCCCACGGACAGGGCCGGTTCGATTCCCTTCGGCCGCCCGGTGGTGCCGGAGGAATACAGCATGTCCCGGCCACGAGGCTGGTCGTCGAGCGGTGACGGATCGTGGCGGGCGAGCGCATCCTCGTAGTCGTCGAAGCCGGGAAGCGACCCGCCGAAGACGAGGCGGTGGGCCACTCCCGGGTACGCCCCGGGTGACGTATCGACCGCCGACAGGGCGTGTGCCGAGACGACCAGGGCTTGCGCGTCGCAGTCGTCGACGATGTAGGCCGCTTCGTCGGGAGTGAGGTGCCGATTGACCACGGTGATGTACAGGCCGGAACGCAGTGCTGCCCAGTACACCTCCATGACGCGCAGGTCGTTGTCGGATATCAACGCAAGATGGTCGCCGGGCGCCAGGCCGGCGGCGCGCAGATGCTTCGCCAGCCGGATCGAGCGTTCGTCGAGTTCCCGGTAGGTGAGCGATTCGCCCGTGGCGGGCCGGATGATGGCCGGCTTGTCGGGGGAGGTCGCGACGAAGTTCCCTGGGTACATGGTCCCCGGTCTACCACAGGGTGTGTCTTAGGACACATTTCCTGCCGAAACACGAGGCTCCATCCATGCGTATGAGGGGCTACCGATGTGCTGCGCCAGGGAGTTGTCAGGCCTGAGGTTCCGCGATCTTTCCGAGTACCCACTCGACCGCGCTGGGCACCGGTTCGATGATCACGACATCGGAGCGAGCAGGCAGAGCGCGGGCTGCGGCGCTCAGAGGCCCGCCGCCGATGATCACGGCTTCCGCTCCCGCCTGTGCGGCCTCGTCTACTGCTGCGGCCAGCTGAGCAACGCTCTCCTCGTGGGCACAGGCGAGCGCGAGCGGCCCCGTGCTGGTGAGCATCACCCCGGCGAAGTCGGCGTTCGGATCGACTCGCGCCACGAGCGAGCACAGGTTGCCGGCCAACTGACCGGTCGTGGTCGCAATGGCAAAGCGTCGGCCACCTTTTCCCGCCGCCAGCACCGCCGCCTCACCGATTCCCACTACGGGAAGGTCGGTCAGCGAGCGAAGTTCCGGCACTCCGGGGTCGCCGAAGGCGCCGACGATGATGGCGACGGGACGGTGAAGATCGATACCCTCCATCGCGGCATCGACCGTGTGTGTCGCGGCGCGGGCCAGAGCCGGCGCATCCGTGATCATGCGTGGGCCGGCCCGCGCGGTTATACCGACGGCATCGGTGTCGGCGTGGGCCAGCGAATCGGTCGCCACCTCGACCAGCATTTCGGTCGTCGCGTCGTTGGTGTTCGGGTTGACTACGAGGATGCGGTCGGCCACGTCAGATGTCCTCGGGCATGGGCTGTCCGACCGTTTCTCGGGGGAACTGCACCGCGATACCGCACACCAGGAAGAGGGCGGTAAGCAGTCCGAACATCGCGCCGACCCCCGAAGCGTCCAGGACGGCTCCGGCGATCAGCGGGAACAGGCCGCCGGACAGTGAGCCGATCGCGAGGATGACGGACGTAGCCAGTCCGCGGATGCGGGTCGGGTACTGCTCGGGCGCGAAGAGCCAGATGGTGGTGTTGAGGATGATGACGGCGAAGTTGAACAGCGCACCGAATATGAGGACGAGTCCGATGTTCGTTGCGAAGAACCCGAACCCGAGGGCCGCGACAAAACCGAGCAGAGCGCCGCAGGTCAGTGTCAGCTTTCGGGGGAGTCTGCGTGCGATCAGCGCCGCGGTGAGTGCACCCGCGAGCGAGCCCGACTGCATGACGAGCGTGTACCAAAGGGCTGTATTGATGGACAGGCCACGCTCGGTCAGGATCACGGGGATGAGCGTGAGCATGGAAATCTGTGCTGCGTACGACATGCAGACAGCCACGCCGAGTGCGAGTGTGGCACGGCGGTAACGCTTCCCGAACATCTCGGTCCAGCGGGACTTCGGCGCGGCCTTTTCGGTCGCGGCCAGGGAAGGGTCGAGATAGGTGACCGAGGTGTCGACCGGCCCGCGAAGTTTGCCCTGAGCGAGTCGTGCGATCACCAGGTTGGCCTCCGCGATCTTTCCGGTCGCGGCGAGGTATCGAGGAGTCTCGGGCAGAGCGCGCCGAAAGACGACCACTGCGAGTGCAGGGACGACGAGGAGTCCGAAGAGCCAACGCCACTGGTCCGGCCCCGAGAAGACGGCGAAGACGATGACGCCGAACAGAGGGGCCAGCATATTGCCCAGACCTGCTGCGGCGACGTTGATGAGACCGACCGCGGTTCCTCGGTGGCGCGCGGAGAAGAACTCGGAAAGCATGATGACGGCGACAGCGATTTCACCGCCGAGGCCGAGGCCGACCAGGAATCGGGCGCCCACGAGTACCTCATAGGTGGGGGCCAAGGCGCAGATGAGCGAGCCGATCGAGAACACGATCAGGTTGGCGCCCAGGAGGGTTCGCCGTCCCAACCTGTCCATCACTGCGCCGGCCAGGATCCGTCCGAGGGCGACAGCGGTGAAGGTTGCCGTATTCAACAGGCCGATCTGCGCTCCCCCGAGACCCCACTCGGATTTGAGTATGGGACCGGCGATACCGACGGTGTTCTGTTCGATTGCGTCGAAGAAGACGCCGAACAACACCATCGCGACGATCCCGAGGTGTGCGGACGTGACGCCGATCCGCGAGTACGCGGCTTCGATCTGGCCGCTCAGCGTGGCCTTTTCGGCCGGATCGCCGAGGGGCGCATCGGTGGAATGGGTAGCAGGAGTGCTCATCAAGCTTCCTCCGTTTGGTATACCAGCAGGTGACGAGAAAGCTATCGAGCGATACGGCAGTCTGGGTTGCCGTCGGGTTAAATAGCCGTTTCATCACGTGCGATTCCGCGTAACAAGACGGTCTCTGGTCCTTTGTGTGCAGCTCTCCCTGTCAAACAGGAGGCACGTTGGTATACCAACGCTCCGCAGAACTACGCTCGGAGGGCGCGCATGATTATCGATCGAGCGGAAGGCGTCCATGACTGCGATGAACGGGCACTCGAACCTGTCTCGATGGGTTTTCGAAGAGATTCGTGACCGCATCAACGACGGACGTTTGGCCGCCGGTGAGTCGCTCAGTGAGCGGGACCTGGGCGCAGAATTGCAGGTTTCACGGGTTCCGATACGCGAAGCGCTACCGATGCTCGAGGCGGCCGGTCTGGTGTCTCTGTCACCGCGCCGGCCCGCAGTCGTCACGAGGGTGAGTCGTAGTGGTGTGAATCAGTTGTACGACATCAGATCAGCTCTCGAGCCCTTGGCTGCCCGGCGCGCGGCCGCCGCCGTAGCGAGCGGCAAGTCCCCGGAGCGACTGTCAGCGGCGTTGCGCGCCGCCGCAGGTGCTCTGGCGAGTGGCGCTCTCGGTGATTTCCACACACAGAGTGGTGCCGTGCACGCAGAGATCGAACAGCTCTGCGGGAACGACTTGCTGGGTGTGCTCATGGATCCCCTTCGTGAGCGCAGCACTCGCCTGAACGTCGCCAACATCCATCAGGATCCGCAGGCACGCCACGCGGAACATGTCTCTCTCGTCGAAGCGATCGTTCAGGGCGATATCGAGCTGGCCTCTTCGCTTGCCCATGCACACGTCGAATGGGGCAGGCGCCGGACTTTCGAGACGCTGTCGTCCGTTCCCGGCTTCGACCCCGACAGTTAGCCTCTTCCGAGGCCGTTCGGTGTGTGCGTACCGCAAAGGGCTGCCGGGTGTCTGGGCGCAGGTGTTCGTCCTCGAGAACGTGTGTAGGTGGGAACGGACGGGTATACCCCGCACACATCGAAAGGAGAGCACGATGCCGAACTCGTCGATCAAGAACGAAAAGATGTACGAAGAGTTGCGGGACGACGGCGCGTCGAAGGAGAAGGCTGCCCGGATCTCCAACGCTGCCGCTGCCGAGGGCAAGTCGAAGGTCGGGAAGCGAGGCGGAAAGTCCGGGTCGTACGACGACTGGACTGTCGACGACCTGAAGAAGCGGGCGAAAGAACTCGGCTTGAGCGGTTACTCGAGCATGCGCAAGAACGAACTCGTGGACGCGTTGCGCAACCACTGACGGGAAGGCAACCTGGACTCGCGTGGCCACCCCCGGCCCGCGAGAGGGGCAGGCATGGCATTGAGCGTGGACGGCGACACCCTGTACTTCGAGTTCCCCGAAGTACACGGGGAAGCCGAACTGGCCGTCTCGTTCCACCGCACCGTCCGGGTGCCGGACGACGGGAAGCGCTACCCGCTGCCACCGAGCCTGGGCACCTTTCCTCTACGTGTTTTGGACGAGCACATCGTCCTGCCCGTATGGCAGTCCGAAGCCTGCTGGATCAAGTTCGACACTCGTTATCCGTTTCTCGTCAAGGTCGGAACCGGCGACGTCGACGCGGTGACGGGCGGGCCCTGGACGCCGGAACCCGATTTCGATGCCGAGGACTATTTCGAGGTCCCGGAACAACCCTGGCTCGACGGGTTCTGTGTGGACGGCGGACTGGTCCGCCAGTTCGTGGCGATGCCGCTGGGTGCGGGGTACACCGTCGAGGAACAACTCGGTCGCGGGCCGGCCACCGGGGGAATCCGGATCGCCGCGTCCCCGATGAGGGCCGACGTGTACGAGCGGCGGCGCGCGCGAACCGACGACCGGCAGCACATGATGACCTTCGCGCCGCCTCCGCCGCCCGGCATGGGACTCGGCGCGGGCGGTTCGATCACCCAGCGCGTCGCGACGCCGGTGGAAGAACGCGGCGTATGGGACACGGGCCGTCGCTCGGCTGCGCACGTTGCGCTGGTCAACAGCGTGCAGTGGGAAACCCTGACGGGAACAGCGCCGCCGACCGAGCCGATCACCGCGCGCGAGTACACCGAGCGCGGGTATCCGTGGTTCGAGGTGTACGACGAGTCGGTCGCGCGGGAAGCGGCCACGGCACTGTCGGGTGTCGAGACCGTCTCGCGCGTGCTCGCCCGCCGAGGGGACGACCCGCTGGCCGGAAACGAGACCGTCGACGTGCCCGAACTCCTGAGGATCCGTCCGCGGAAGGGCCGGGACCGCGGTTGAGATCCGCCGTTGGGGCTCAGCCGAATTCGACACCCTGGGCAAGCGGGAGTTCGTTCGAGTAGTTCACCGTGTTGGTGGCGCGGCGCATGTACGCCTTCCATGAATCCGAACCCGATTCGCGGCCGCCGCCGGTCTCCTTCTCACCGCCGAACGCACCACCGATCTCCGCCCCGGAGGTACCGATGTTGACGTTCGCGATACCGCAGTCCGAGCGGGAGAGGAACTGCTCGGCCTCCCGTTGGTCGAGGGTGAAGATCGACGACGACAGCCCCTGGGGGACTGCGTTGTTCAGCGTGATCGCCTCGTCGAGGTCGTCGTAGGTGAGGACGTACAGGATCGGTGCGAACGTCTCCTCCCGTACGACCTCGGTCTGGCCCGGCATGCGGACGAGTGCGGGGGAGACGTAGACCCCCTTCCCGGACACGTCGACACGGTCGCCGCCGGCGACGACAACGCCGCCGTCGGCAGCGGCGCGATCGAGAGCAGAGCGCATCGCCTCGTACGATTTCTCCGAGACGAGCGGACCCACGAGGACTCCCTCGTCGAACGGATTTCCCACGCGCAAGCCGGAATACGCGGTTGCGAGCCGCTCGACGAGCGTGTCGGCGATCGACCGGTGCACGATGAGCCGCCGGAGTGTCGTGCACCGCTGCCCGGCGGTACCCGCGGCGGCGAACACGACGCCGCGCACCGTGAGGTCGAGGTCGGCCGACGGAGTGACGATCGCTGCGTTGTTGCCTCCGAGTTCGAGCAGGCACCGGCCGAATCGAGCGGCGACGCGGGGAGCAACCGCCCGCCCCATCCGCACGGACCCGGTTGCGCTGACGAGCGCGATCCGCGGATCGTCGGAAAGGGTTTCTCCGACGCGGGCGTCGCCGAGAAGCACGTGGTGCAGGCCGTCGGGCGCGCCCACATCGGCGGCAGCGCGCCGCAGGAGTGCGTCACACGCGAGCGCGGTGAGCGGCGTGGTCTCGGACGGCTTCCACACCACCGGGTCGCCGCACACGAGCGCGATCGCGGTGTTCCACGACCACACCGCTACCGGGAAGTTGAACGCCGAGATGACACCGACCACACCGAGGGGATGCCATGTCTCCATCAGGCGGTGACCCGGACGTTCGGACGGCATGGTCCGCCCGTACAACTGGCGGGACAGCCCGACGGCGAAGTCGCAGACGTCGATCATCTCCTGAACCTCACCGGCCGCCTCGGACGGGATCTTCCCGACCTCGAGTGTGACGAGTGCTGCCAGGTCGCTCTTGTGCTCGACGAGGAGTTCGCCGAGACGTCGGACGAGTTGTCCGCGAACCGGGGCGGGCACGTGTCGCCATTGCTCGAACGCGCTTGCGGCGGTCGAAATGGCGAGATCGACGTCTTCGGCCGAGTGGAGGGGAAGTCGAGCGAGTTCGGTGCCGTCGACCGGGCTCGTGACGCCGAGGACACCGTCCTGCGGAAGTTCGACTCCGCAACGGCTCAGGGCCGCCTCTGCTCGGGTGCGGAGGTCGGAGGTCGCATTCATCGGTGTGGTCCCTTCGTGCTCGGATAATCTGCGCGGGTGCCGGAATCCCCTAAAGACGCGCTGGACGAGATCGATCGATTGCTGTTGCGCGAATTGGAAGCCGACGGGCGGGCCACCTTGGCCGCGCTTGCCGACAAGGCGGGCCTGTCGGTGTCCGCCGTCCAATCCCGGGTACGACGCCTCGAGTCGCGCGACATCATTCGCGGGTACAGCGCCAGAATCGATCCCGAGGCGATCGGACTCGCGCTCTCGGCGTTCGTCGCCATCACCCCTCTTGATCCGTCTCAGCCGGACGATGCACCGGCGCGATTGCGCCATATCGACGCCATCGAATCCTGTCACTCGGTCGCCGGGGACGAAAGCTACATCCTCCTCGTGCGTGTCGCCTCGCCGCGCGCGCTCGAACATCTGCTTCAGCAAATTCGTGCGACCGCGAACGTGGCAACCCGGAGCACCGTCATTCTCCAAACATTTTACGAGCGGTGACGGTAAACGCCGGTAAATTTCTTGTAATGAAGACCCTTTACTGAATGTTCGGACGTATCGTTCCCGGTATGAGTACTGCACTCCGGCGCCCGGACAGTGACGGATCCCTCCTTCCCGACCGCGTTCACGACGTACTGCGGCAGCACCTGCTCACGGACGGAGCAGACCTCGTCCTCGACCTCGAACGCTCACGCGGCCTATGACTGGTCGACCAGCGCGACGGCACTGTTTACCTCGACATGTTCGGGTTTTTCGCGTCCTCGGCGCTGGGCATGAACCATCCTGCGCTCGCGGACGACCCCGGTGCCGCAGAGGAGTTCTGCACTGTCGCACCGAACAAGCCCAGCAACTCCGACATCTATACGGTGCCGATGGCCCGGTTCGTCGACACCTTCGCCCGGGTCCTCGGGGACCCGGCCCTGCCGCACCTGTTCTTCGTCGACGGCGGTGCGCTCGCCGTCGAGAACGCTCTCAAGGCCGCGTTCGACTGGAAGAGCCGCCTCAACGAGTCCCGCGGACTCGACCCCGGCCTCGGAGGCTCGGTACTTCATCTGACCGAGGCGTTCCACGGGCGGAGCGGCTACACGATGTCGCTCACCAACACCGATCCGGTGAAGACCGCACGCTTCCCGAAGTTCGACTGGCCGCGAATCGACGCGCCCTATCTGTGCGACGGCCGCGACATCGCCGCGGCGGAGGACCGCGCGCTCGACCAGGCGCGCGCCGCATTCGCCGAGCGCCCCCACGACATCGCGTGCTTCATCGCCGAACCCGTCCAAGGGGAGGGCGGCGACCACCATTTCCGTCCGGAGTTCTTCCGGGCCATGGCGGATCTGTGCCGCGCCAACGACGCGCTGTTCGTGTTCGACGAGGTGCAGACCGGTGTCGGACTCACGGGCACCGCCTGGGCGTATCAGCAGTTCGGCGTGGCTCCCGACCTCGTGGCATTCGGAAAGAAGACGCAGGTGTGCGGGATCATGGCCGGCGGGCGGATCGACGAAGTGCCCGACAACGTCTTCACGGTGGGCTCGCGTCTCAACTCCACCTGGGGTGGCAATCTCACCGACATGGTGCGCGCCCGCCGCATCCTCGAGGTGATCGAGCGGGACGGACTGGTCGAGCGTGCCCGCATTCATGGGGCGCATCTGCTGGCCGGAGTGCAGCAACTCGCCGCACGCCATCCCGCGGTGACGGAGCCGCGCGGCCGCGGGCTGATGTGTGCGCTGACCCTGCCGTCACCGGACATGCGCGACGCGGTGCTGCGCGACCTGTACCGCGACGAGCGCGTTCTCATGATCGGCACCGGCACCCGCGGTATCCGATTCCGGCCCCCGCTGACGGTCACGACAGCCGAACTCGACGAGGCGCTCGCCGCCGTGGACCGTGTCCTCGGGCGCCACACCTGAGCCGCGCGGGGCTTCCCGGTTCCGAGCGCAACGCCGTAGGTTGTCGACATGACCGACGCACTGGGCAACGAGGCCGCCGCAGACACCGCCTTCGCGATCCCGTCACTGGCGAACTTCCGCGACATCGGCGGATGTGCGAGTTCCTACGGTGGCGTGGTTCGTACCGGGGTGGTGTACCGCTCGACCGACCTGAGCCGGGTCACCGAGACCGATCTCGACACACTCACGGCACTGCACATCGCGAACGTGTTCGACCTCCGCACCGCGGCCGAGCAGAAACTCCGTCCGGACAAGCTTCCGGCGCACGCCCGGCACGTCGCCCTCGACGTCCTCGCCGACCGAAACAACGGGTCCATCGCGGCAGCGCTCCCCGACATCGTCGCCGATCCCGCACTGGCCGCCCAGGCGTTCGGTGACGGCCGCGCCGTCGAATATCTGCGGGGGAGCTACCGGGACTTCGTGACGTTGCCGAGCGCTCTCGCGTCGTATCGCGCTGTCGCGGAAGGTATGGCGCAGGGCGACGTTCCCGCGCTGGTCCACTGCAGCGCGGGGAAGGACCGGACGGGGTGGGCCGCAGCGTCCCTGCTCCTGTTCGCCGGCGCCGACGAGGATGCGGTGTTCGCCGACTACCTGCGTACCAACGACATGCTGCTGCCCGCTTTCGACACGATGTTCGCCCGCTTCGCCGAACGCGGAGGTGACCCGGACATCCTCGTTCCGATTCTCGGTGTGCGGCGCGAGTACCTCGAAACCGCAATCGACGAGGCGCTGACCCGGTACGGCAGCATCGAAGGATATTTTGCGGCCGGCCTCGGTCTCGGCGACACCGCGCTGCAGGCGCTGCGCGACCGCCTCGTGGCCCCGCAGGAGTGAGCGTTCGCCGGGCAGGCGGTACCTGACGAATAGGCCGGTGCCGCAAACGGTTTCAGCGTGCGCGCGCTGCGCGGGTGCGGCGGCGGAGCGCCTCGGCGACGGCGAGGCCGACAAGGATGCCGAAGAGGTCGGCGCACCAGTCCCAGACCGATCCCGAACGCCGCACGGCGACGGTCGCCTGCAACACCTCGGTGAGAGCTCCGTACGCGGCCAGCCCCACCAGCGTGATCGCGGGGGAGAAGCGCGCGAAGCGGGAGCAGTACGCCAGCACCGCGAACATGAGCGCGTGGGTCACCTTGTCGGAATGCGGTGGCCCCGAGGGAGTGGTGTCGCCGGGCAGGAGGAGCATTACCGTGACCGCGATGACGGCAACCACGAGTGGCAGCACTCGCTGCCAGGCGAAAACGGGCATGGCGCCAACGTTAGTCGGCACCGCCGGGCGGCCGGTCCGAGGCTCGCCATTCCGTGACCAGGCGGTACGCCCTGCGCCCCAGCATCCAGAGGGCGACGAGCGCGAGGAGAATCGCGATCGGGTGCCGGATCGCGACGAGGATCAGCAGCGCGACGAGCACCAGCGGGACCAGCGTCACGAGGTTCAGATAGAGATTCTCGCGGGCTGGTGGGGGCACCAGGGCTGCCGGCGCCGACGGCAGGTCGCGGAACAGCGGAACCAGGTCGCCGCGGGTCCGGGCTTCCGTCGCGCGAGTCACACGCTCGTCGAACTCGTCGAGCGTGAGCCGGCCGGCCGCGAAGTGGTCACCGAGCAGCTGCACGGCTTCTTCGCGTTCGGCCGTTCCGATACGTACTTCGGGACGCTCGCCCATGGGTCCAGACTAGTGGAGATCGGACGTGCGGGGCGTGCCCGAATCCCAGGCTGCGATCTCGGCCTCGGCGCGCAGATCATCGTGGCTCGGTGACGCCAGCAGCAGCAGCACGATCGCGCCGAGGACGACGAAACCTGCGATGAACCCCGGGAACATCAGCGACATCACGGTCATCCCGGTGGGTTCGGGCGCGTCCGGCAGCACGTGCACTGCCACCCCGGCCATGCCGGTGTAGTGCAGCGCGACCACCGCGGAGGCCATGACGGCCGCCGCCACGACGCGCATCGCCGCACTCTCCGCCGCACCCGACAGCCACAGCGCGGTGAGAGAGGCGACCACCCCGATCAGCACCGATCCAGCGATGTACGGACTCTGTTGTTCGAGTTCTCCCTGAACCCGCACCGCCGACATTCCGGCGTAGTGCATGGCGGCGACCGCGAGGCCCATCACCACGCCTCCCACGGCCAGTCGTTCACCCGGCGACCAGGACCGCAACCGTCGCACATCCGCCTGCAGGATCCACAGTCCGAACCATGTCGCGCCGATCGCCAGAGCGACGGAGAGCAGGGTCGGTGCCAATGCGTACCTGACCGGCGATCCCGGAAGCGAGAAGCCCATCATTCCGATGAAGTGCATCAGCCAGATGCCGACGCCGCCGATCGCGACGCTCGCGAGGAAGGTCCAGCGTGCCCGGGACCGGGCGACCCGCGTGGCGTGGCGGGCGCAGGTCAAACCTGCGTAACACCCGACGGCTGAGGCGAACCAGCCGAGAGCGAAGAGCCACATTCCCATGGAGAAGTGGTGGAGTTCGTGCGACATACGTCCCCTTGACGGAGGGCGGCACGGGCCCCTCCACGGCATGCAGGGGCTGCGTGCCGCGCATGGATTGGACAGCGACAACGACCCCGACAGTCTCGAAGAGAATAGGTCACAATGCCCCACGCCGATAGGTCCGAAGTCCCACGACGAGGTGTGGAACCGGTCACGTGCGCATATGACGGAGGCCCCCGCACCGACGATGCGGTGTGGGGGCCCCTCGAGACGTGCTGGTGCTACTTGAGTTCGGCGAGGACCGTGCCCTGCGTGATGGCGGAGCCCGGCTCGACCGTGAGGCCGGTGACGACGCCGGCCTTGTGCGCCGTGACGGGGTTCTCCATCTTCATGGCCTCGAGGACGGCGATGAGGTCGCCCTCGGCGACTTCCTGTCCTTCGGTCACGGCAACCTTGACCACGGTGCCCTGCATCGGCGCGGTGACCGCGTCGCCGGATGCCTTGCCACCCTGGCCGCCGCCGCGCTTGCGGGCCTTCGGCTTCTTGCGGACGACGCCGGGGGCGCCACCGCCGCTGCCGAGAGAGAACTGGCCGGGAAGCGACACCTCGACGCGACGTCCGCCGACCTCGACGACGACGTTCTGACGCGGCAGGACCTCGTCCTCGTCCTCGACCGCACCACCCGGGGTGAACGGCTCGATGGTGTTGTCCCAGTCGTTCTCGATCCACTTGGTGTAGACGTCGAACTTCTCGCCGTCGCCGACGAACGCGGGGTTCTCGACGATGTGGCGGTGGAACGGGATGACGGTGGCCAGACCGTCGACCTCGAACTCGGCGAGCGCGCGTGCCGCGCGCTGCAGCGCCTGCTCGCGGTTCTCGCCGGTGACGATCAGCTTCGCGAGCATCGAGTCGAACTGGCCGCCGATGACGTCGCCCTGGACGACACCGGAGTCGACGCGCACGCCGGGGCCCGTCGGCTCGCGGTAGACGGTGATGGGGCCAGGGGCGGGCATGAAGCCACGGCCGGCGTCCTCGCCGTTGATGCGGAACTCGAAGGAGTGGCCGCGCGGAGTCGGATCTTCCTTGATCTCGAGTTCCTCACCGTTGGCGATGCGGAACTGCTGGCGCACCAGGTCGATGCCTGCGGTTTCCTCGGTGACGGGGTGCTCGACCTGCAGTCGGGTGTTGACCTCGAGGAAGGAGACGGTGTCGCCCTGCACCAGGTATTCGACCGTGCCGGCGCCGTAGTAACCGGCCTCCTTGCAGATCGCCTTGGCCGAAGCGTGGATGCGGGCACGCTGGTCGTCGGTGAGGAACGGCGCGGGGGCCTCCTCGACAAGCTTCTGGAAGCGACGCTGCAGCGAGCAGTCGCGGGTGCCGGCGACGATGACGTTGCCGTGCTGATCGGCGAGGACCTGGGCCTCGACGTGGCGGGCCTTGTCGAGGTACTGCTCGACGAAGCACTCACCGCGGCCGAAGGCTGCGATGGCCTCGCGGGTAGCCGACTCGAACAGTTCGGGGATTTCCTCGATGGTCTGCGCGACCTTCATGCCGCGACCGCCGCCGCCGAAGGCTGCCTTGATCGCAACGGGCACGCCGTACTGCTTCGCGAACTCGACGACCTCGTCGGCGTTCTTGACGGGGTCCTTGGTGCCGGCCGCCATCGGGGCCTTCGCGCGCTCGGCGATGTGCCGGGCGGTGACCTTGTCGCCGAGGTCGCGGATGGACTGCGGGGAGGGGCCGATCCAGATCAGGCCCGCGTCGATGACAGCCTGGGCGAAGTCGGCGTTCTCCGACAGGAAGCCGTAGCCGGGGTGGATCGCGTCGGCGCCGGACTTGGCCGCAGCGTCGAGGATCTTGTCGAACACCAGGTAGGACTCGGCCGAAGTGGTGCCACCGAGCGCGAACGCCTCGTCTGCGAGCTTCACGAACTGTGCATCGGCGTCCGGCTCAGCGTAGACAGCGACACTGCCGTACCCCGCATCCTTCGCCGCGCGGATGACCCGCACAGCGATTTCGCCGCGGTTCGCGACGAGCACCTTCGTGATCTGCGCGCTGGCATGACTGGGCACGGAGCCTCCTGCTATCGATCGTTAGGTTATTTCCGTCAAGCGGCAGTCTAAGCACCAATCCGCTAGACGATGTAACCGGATGGCTTCTACACATTACGGTGCCCACCTGAGCGTGCAACGCTACTCGCCGGTAGGTGGGACGTCCCGATCAGGGGCTCCGGAGCTCGGTGCAGAGGAAGCCACCACGTCGTGCATCAGTTCGCGTGTCCGGTGCAGGAAGCGGAGAACGTTGGCGGCCGCGACCGGATTGTCGGGGAAGCGAGCGGACATGTTCAGGCCCTCGGGGGTCCGGTTGATCCAGATGTAGACGTCGTGGGCGAAGCTCCGGCTGCGCAGCGCGCGAGCGTTCCACTCCGGCCACTGGGCGGCCATCGGAACGAAGCGCACATCCATGTAGGACACGACGAACCGCGGGCGGATGGGCACGCCGAGCAGTTCGCCGACACGGTCGAACGGCACGCGAGCGCTGGCGCGGGTGCGGCGCAATTCGCGCGCGGCGCGGGCGGTGAGCGTGTCGAAATCCGTTGTGCCCGTCAGGTCCAGGTCGATCGGGCTCACTCCGACGAACCAGCCGAGTGCGCCCGCCCACATCGGGCCCGTCCGGGTATGGGCGGGCGCGACGACACGGAAATTGTCGACGCCCGCCAATTCTCGGGTCGCCTGCCCGAGGCATGCGAGTACGCCCGCGAAGAAACCCGCGCCCGAGTCCTGACACCGCGCCGCGAACACGGACGCCTGCTTGTCGTCGAACCAGCGTTCCACCGCACCCTGCTGCGCGACGGTGTGCGGTGGGCGAGGGCCGATCGGGAGCGGGAACGACGGCGCGTGCCCGCCGCACACTTTCAGGGTGTGCTGCCAGATGCGTACGGCTTCGTGCTTGTCGTCGAGTCGCTCGGAACCGTCGCGTTCGGCGGCGCCGAAATCGATGTAGCTGCCGACGGGGAACAGTTCGGCGGGGCGGCCCGTCCGCTCCTCCTCGTACAGGGCGGTGATCTCGTGCGCCACCAACACGATCGAATACCCGTCGATGATGGAGTGGTCGGCTCCGAAGAAAACCGTGAAACACGGCGCAGTGCCGGAGAACCCGGCCGAGTCGCCCGGGAGCCGTTCGAGCGTCGCGAAGACGTACGCGGGCCACAGATGAGGCGTCGTGTAGTCGTCGAACAACCCGTGGAGGTGATCGCGGATGGTGTCGGGATCGCTGGGGTCGTGGCGGATGGAACGGAGGGAGATCCTGCCCGGGGGTGCGGTACGCCGGATGATCGGACTCTCCGCACGATCGGATCCGGTCAGGCGGGTATGGCTTCGCAACGGCTCGTGCCGGTCGATCCACCGTTCCAGCGCGCGGCGGAACTTCTCGGTGTCGATCTCACCGTCGATCTCGAAAGCGGTGCCCAGCCAGGATTCCCGGCCCCCGCCGTAACGGGCGCCACTCGAACGCCGCAGGTGCGCCTCGTGGATGTAGGAGGCCGGACGCGAGTCCTGCTGCCAGGCGTCGTCTTCTGCGCACGGCAGCCATTCGGTCAGGACCCCCGCCGAGATCGGGTAGTCGGCCAACTCGGTGAATTGCATCGAACTCGCGGTTCCGCAGGACTCAGGAGCGGAGGTGACGTTTGATGCGCGACAGCATGGCGCTCATGCCGCGCAACCTCAACGGGCTCACGACGGCGGCCAAGCCGAGCGCGGAGTAGAAGTCGTCCGGCACGTCGAGGATCTCTTTCGCGCTGAGGCCGTCCAGCCCCTGGTGCAGGATCGACGCGAATCCGCGCGTGGTCGGAGCCTCGGCGGGAGCACTGAAATGCAGTGTCACGCTGGAGGGGTCCGCGGCGTCGACGGAGAGGAACAGCGGCGACTGGCACTCGGGCACAGGCTCCATCGCCGCCTCTTCGAGCTCCGGTGGGAGCGGCGGCAGTTCCCGGCTGAACTCGAGCAGGAGCTGTAGCTTGTCCTGACCCTCGACGGCGGCGAAGTCGTCGACGATCTCGGCGAGAGGTGCGGGAATACTCATGCGACCGGCGCTGTTCCCGGCTCGTCGCCCTGGACGATCGGCACGCGCACCGCGTTGCCCCATTCCGTCCACGAACCGTCGTAGTTGCGTACATGCGGGTAACCGAGCAGGTGCGTGAGCACGAACCAGGTGTGGCTGGACCGCTCGCCGATCCGGCAGTACGCGATGACATCGGCGTCCTTGTCGACACCCGAGTAGATCTCGTCGAGTTCGGCGCGGGAGCGGAAACGTCCGTCCGGAGCAGCGGCCTTCGCCCACGGAATGGAGACCGCGGTGGGGATGTGACCGCCGCGCAGGGCGCCTTCCTCCGGGTAGTCGGGCATGTGGGTGCGCTCGCCGGTGTACTCCTGCGGCGACCGGACATCCACGAGCGGAACGCGTCCGAGGTGGGAGAGGACGTCGTCCTTGAATGCGCGGATCGGGGTGTCGTTGCGTTCGACGACGGGGTAGCCGCTCGTCGTGGCCGACGGGATTTCGAGGGTGGTGTCGCGGTTCTCGGAGATCCACGCGTCGCGGCCACCGTCGAGCAGGCGGACGTCCTCGTGACCGAAGAGCGTGAACACCCACAGTGCGTAGGCGGCCCACCAGTTCGACTTGTCGCCGTAGATCACGACGGTGTCGGTGCGGCGGATGCCCTTGCGATCCATCAGCGCCGCGAACTGCTCGCCGTCGATGTAGTCGCGCGTCACCGGATCGTTGAGGTCGAGATGCCAGTCGATCTTCACGGCGCCCGGAATGTGCCCGACGTCGTAGAGCAGCACGTCTTCGTCGGATTCGACGACCTTCATCTCGGGATGCCCGAGGTGCGCCGAGAGCCACTCGGTCGACACGAGACGAGCGGGATCCGCGTAGGCGGCGAACGACGAGTTGCTATCGGGTGCGACGGGCACTAAGAGCTCCTGGGGCAGTGGTGGCAGGTGCGCAGTCGATTCTAGGCGGTAGCGTTCGAGCACGTGACTCGCAGTCGATCCCGCCACGCCGATCTCGGCTGCCGTGCCGACATCGACGTACTGGTGCGGCGGTTCTACGAGCGTGCGACGGCCGATCCGCTGCTCGCGCCGGTATTCGACGTTCTCGCCGTCGTCGGGCTCGACGAACACCTCGTCGTCGTCGGCGACTTCTGGGAACAGATCCTGTTCCGCACCACGCGTTACGACGGAGCGTTCATCCCCGTCCACCGCGCGCTGCACGGCCACCACGGCCTGACATCCGCCCGGTTCGAGCGCTGGCTCGCGTTGTGGATCGAGAACGTCGACGCGCTGTTCGCGGGGACGAATGCCGACCGTGCCAAGATCAAAGCCGAGGCGATGGCACGGTCGCTCGCCCGCTCGCTGAAGGTCGATATGTCGTAATATCCGCGCGGACGCCGTGACGAGCAGACACGGCAGGGACCAGCAGACGCGGTAGTGCTGAACAGACGAACCGATCCGGGGCGGCCGGCGGCGACATACAGGGGTGTGCGGGAATGCCGTATTTCGGGTTGATCGTGATGATCGTGTGGGTGGCGTGCCTGATAGACCTGATCCGTGCCGACGAGCACGAGGTGCGGCACCTGCCCAAGCCGCTGTGGCTGATGGTCGTGATCCTTCTGCCACTGGTCGGCTCGGTGCTGTGGTTGCTCGTCGGACGGCCGGACGGGGTCGACCGGTCGCGGACGCAAAGGCCTGCGTCGACGTTCCCCGAATACAACCGGCCCGGGCGGCAGGCGGGGCAGCAGCCCGAAACCGACGAGGAGTTCCTCCGGCGCTGCCGCGAACGCGCAGAACAGCAACGCCGCGTGGCCAGGGAGCAGGAGAAGCGCCGGCTGGAACGCGAGGGCGGCGCCGGGGCATGAGCGCCGCTCAGTGGGAGACGGGCGCCTTCAGTTGCATCCACGCGAGCACATCGAGCACCCGCAGGGCCGGCACCGCGTCCGGCAATCCGGCCCGCTCCCGCAGCCCGACGAGGCGTGCCTGTAGCTCACCGTCGTTGTGCCGCAACGCTTGCCGGATCGGCTCGAGATGCGCCTGCTTGGTGTCGAGCACCTCGCCCACGACGCGATCGTAGATCGGGTAGAGCCGGGGCCGCTTCCGGGCGATCAGCTTCGACGCGACCGTGCGTCCGATGCTCGGCACCGTCCACAACGCCGTCTCCAGTTGCCACGCAGGGGAAGGGGGCGTCATCTCGTCTGCTTCCTCAGCGAGATCGCGGTCCGGACCGATCGCCGCCAGCAACTCGGCGAACTCGTCGCGGCGTTCCCGGAGCACGATGTCGGCGCCGTCGGGCGAGACCTCGACCGAGAGAAACGTGACGGCGACGAGGTCGTCGGCGGTGAAGACGTCGGCGTCGCGTTGCCGGGTGCCGGTCGAATCCCACTCGTCCCAGAGCGCGCCGCTCCGGAGCCTGCCGGTCTTCCGCAGCGGCACTCGGAAATAACGCTCCAGCACGTCGAGTGCCGGCGCGTCGTCCCGGCCGGCGAGCACCTTGGGCAGCCGGATCGGCACGTCAGGCTTCTTCGGTCATGACGCCGAGGACGTGCTGCGCGAACCACCGATTGTGATACTCCTCATACGGACCCGCGCCTTGGTCGGCCAGACGCTCGGCCAGAGGGCCGATGGTGGTCTCGTCGAGCGGAAGTGCGAAGAACTGTTCGTCGGCGCCGTCGTCGCTGAGAAACCAGTCGACGACCACCGCGTCGCCGTTCGCGGCGGCGTTGTCCGAGTCGTGGAACTTCAGCAGCGGATACCGCATCGACAACTGGTCCAGCGAGGAACCGGTCTGCTGGATCAACGCGGAAGTGGACGTCGTGAGCACCGTGCGGTAATCGACGGTCTCCCCGTCTTCCGTGTACCGCTCGACGTGCAGGACTTCCATCGGGCCGATCGCGAGCGTGAACAGCCGCTGGTGGTCTGCGGTTCTGCCCGCGGACGGAAGGCAGGTCAGCGTCCACCCGGACACTTCATGGTCCGCCGGATCGTCGAACGCGGAGGCCAGGTACCCGGCCACCAGGTCGACGACCACGTCGAAGAAGGGATCCTGGCTCAGCAGGACGAAGCTTTCTTGGGTCGCGGACCCCGCGATGTCGTTCATGACCGTCCTCGGATTCGGTGATGGGGATGGTCCGGAAATTCGCTCAGTTTTCGAGAGCTTCGATCGGGATGGCCGCGTTCTCGGTCCACAACTGCGCAACCGAGATGCCGACCCGGGCAAGAAGCGTGCGCACGAGGGGCAGTCCGATACCCACGACAGACGACGGATCGCCTTCGATGCTGTCGATGAACCAGCCGCCGAGACCGTCGAGGGTGAACGCTCCCGCCACCTCGAGCGGCTCTCCGCTCTCGAGGTAGGTCTCGAGTTCCTCTTCGGTCGGGGTGCCGAAATGGACAACGGTGCCGCTGTGGCCGGACGCCTCGGCAACGAGTTCACCGTCGTGGACCCGCAGCACGCTGTGTCCCGTGAGCAGTTCCGCGCTGCGACCCGCCATCATGTGCCAGCGTTCACGCGCCACATCGGTTGTACCGGGCTTGCCTTGCAGCACACCGTCGACGAGGAGCATCGAGTCGCAACCGATGACCACCGCGTCCTTGAGTCCGCTCTCCTCGAGCACCGGCAGGATCGCAGCGGCTTTCTCGCGAGCGAGTGCTGTGACGACGGCCGCCGGGACGGTACCGGGCTCGAGTGCCGCGACGACGGCGTCCTCGTCCACACCGGAGACGTGGACGAGCGGCTTGACTCCGGCCGCGTGCAGCACCGACAGGCGGGCCGGGGAAGCCGACGCCAGCACCAAGCGCGGCACGTCAGAGCCGGTTCGGGTACGAGTACGGGGAGAACGGAGCCCGCTGGCGGTGCATGCGCGTCGGGTCGCCCCATGTCTCGGCCGGCGTGGTGTCTCCTGCGGGAGCCACAGACGCCGCAGCCGCCGCGAGCACGGAGACCAGGGCCGCGACCTCCTCGTCGGAGGGGTTGCCCTTGACGATGCGCAGGGCGACGGCCGGCTCCGCGGCAGGCTCCGGCGTCTCCGCCGGCGACTGCCGGCCGGCCGGTTCGGGAGCCTGCCCGTCGGTGGCTTCGCCGAGCGCGGCGTCGGTCGCTTCGTCGAACTCCGTGTCGGTGATGATCTTGTCCTCTGCCGTCGCGGTCACTGCGCGCCACCCGCGTGCGCTGCCGCGAACTGGGTCGCTGTCATGTGGGTCCCTCTCGTTGAGGTCATCGCACGCCACCTGCGGCGTGCTACGCCGTTCGGGTCGTGGCGACGGGTGCGCGACCGCGTCCCGCCGGTGTCACCGGCGGGACGCGCACGCACTCCGTCGCGAACCGTCACAGGGGAATGTTTCCATGCTTCTTCGGCGGGAGCGAAACCATCTTCCGCTCGAGCAGTCGCAGCGCGGAGACGATCTGCCCGCGGGTGTGCGACGGCGGGATGACCGCGTCGACATATCCGCGCTCGGCCGCGATGTACGGGTTGACGAGGGTGTCCTCGTATTCGTTCTGCAACTGCAGGCGCAACGCATCGACGTCCTCGCCGGCTGCGGCGGCGTCCTTGAGCTGCTTGCGGTAGACGAATCCCACGGCTCCGGATGCGCCCATCACGGCGATCTGCGCGGTCGGCCACGCGAGGTTGACGTCGGCGCCCATGTGCTTGGAGCCCATGACGTCGTACGCGCCGCCGTACGCCTTGCGGGTGATGACGGTGATCTTGCCGACCGTCGCCTCGCCGTACGCGTACAGCAGTTTCGCGCCGCGGCGAATAATGCCGTTGAACTCCTGCTCGGTGCCGGGCAGGAAGCCGGGGACGTCCACGAGCGTGATGATCGGGACGTTGAAGGCGTCGCACGTGCGCACGAAGCGGGCGGCCTTCTCGGAGGCGTCGATGTCCAGGCAGCCTGCGAACTGGGTCGGCTGGTTGGCGACGATGCCGACGCTGCGGCCGTCGATGCGGCCGAAGCCGATGATGATGTTCCGGGCGCGCTCCGCCTGGACCTCGAGGAACTCGTCGTCGTCGAGGAGACGGCGGATGACCTCGTGCATGTCGTACGGCTGGTTCGCCGAGTCGGGAATGATCGTGTCGAGCTCGAGGTCCTCGTCGGTGAGCGAATCCTCGATCGCGCCGTCGATCGGATCGGTCGGGGCGGTACGCGGGGCAGCAGCCTGGTTGTTGCTCGGCAGGTACGACAGCAGGTCGCGGACGTAGTCGAGCGCGTCCTGCTCGCCCTCTGCGACGTAGTGCGCGACACCCGACTTGACCATGTGGGTGTGTGCGCCGCCGAGGTCCTCCATCGTGACGTCTTCGCCCGTGACGGTCTTGATGACGTCGGGGCCGGTGACGAACATCTGGCTGGTCTTGTCGACCATGACGACGAAGTCCGTCAGCGCGGGGGAGTACACGTGACCGCCCGCGGCGGGGCCCATGATGAGCGAGATCTGCGGGATGACGCCGGAGGCCTGAACGTTGCGGTGGAAGATCTCGCCGTACAGTCCGAGCGAGACGACACCTTCCTGGATGCGCGCGCCGGCACCTTCGTTGATACCGACCAGGGGCCGACCGGTGCGGACCGCGAGATCCATGACCTTGACGATCTTCTCGCCGTAGACCTCACCGAGGCTGCCACCGAAGACCGTGGCGTCCTGAGAGAAGACGCAGACGTCGCGGCCGTCGATCGTGCCGTAGCCGGTGACGACACCGTCGCCGACGGGGCGGTTCTCGGCCAGACCGAAGTTCGTGCTGCGATGGCGGGCGAGAGCGTCGAGTTCGACGAACGAACCTTCGTCGAGCAACGCGGTGATGCGCTCGCGGGCGGTCAGCTTGCCCTTGGCGTGCACCTTCTCGATGGCGGCCTCACCGACGGGAGCCTGAGCCTTGGCCTGACGATTGCGCAGGTCGGCGAGCTTGCCGGCGGTGGTGTGAATATCGGGCGTACTCGCCGCCTCGGACGCGGAGGGCTCCTGGACAGTGGTCATGGGCAGTCAGCTTAGCGAGCGTCACATGCCTGTGCCGCGCCGGTCCCGGTTGTGTTGAATTATTGAACTGGACCTACCGGCGGGTAGGGGATTTCGACCCACCCTAGGCTGGGCGCATGGCCGGAAACCGCGAAACGCCAGATCTCGCTTCCCTGCGCGCACCCCTCGACGTGGCTCGCCTGCGCAGCGCTCTCACCTCGGGTGGGAGCGGCGCGTTCTACACCCGGCTCGACGTGGTGGACGAGACCGGCTCGACCAACGCGGACCTGCTCGCCGTCGCAGGAACGGGCGCCGATCGCCGCGCGCTGCTGGCGGAGTTCCAGAGCGGTGGACGCGGCCGGCACTCGCGTACCTGGAACGGTGTGCCGGCGGCCCAGGTCATCGTCTCGGTGCTCGTGCGCCTGCCCGGGTGCCCCCTGCGCGACCTCGGGTGGCTGCCGCTGATCGCCGGGATCGCCACCGTCGACGCCGTGCGCTCGGTCGGCGGGGTCCCGGCACAGCTCAAATGGCCGAACGACGTGCTGGTCGGCGGACGGAAACTCGCGGGGATCCTCGTGGAGGTCGCGTCCACCTCACCGGAGCCGGCAGCCGTCGTCGGCGTCGGGGTCAACGTGACCCTCACGGCAGAGGAACTGCCCGTTCCGACCGCCACGTCGTTGTTGCTCGAGGACGCCGGCGATCTCGACCGGACGCTGCTCGCGGAGACGCTGCTGGCCGCGTTCGCCGACCGGATCCGTGCGTGGGCGCGCGCGGGCTGGAACACGGCGGGGCCCGCCGCCGCGTACCGCGAGCGCTGCGGCACGATCGGGCAGCAGGTGCGGGCGGTGCTGCCCGGCGACACCGAACTGCGTGGCCTCGCCGTGGACGTGGACGACCAGGGCCGTCTCGTGATCCGGCCGGACGGCGGCGGCGACACGGTGGCCGTGGCCGCGGGGGACATCACGCACCTGCGTCCCGCCTGACAACCACGCCGACGAGGCGGGCGGTCACCGGTATGTGCCATCGTGGGCGCCATGGGATATCCCGACGACGCGCTGGCACCAGGGGAAGAGCTGCTGCTCCACCGTCATCCGCACTGGAAGGCGTTGATCGTTCCGGCGGCAATTCTCCTCGTCGCGACGCCGCTCGCAGGCTTCCTGCTGGGGGTCGTTGCCGCTCGGCTCGACGGTGCCGCAGCGACCGTCCTGAGCGTGGCGGTCGTGCTGCTGTGGCTCGCGGTCGTGGTGTGGCGCTCCCTCGTTCCGCTCGTGAGCTGGCTCAGCACGCACTTCATCGTCACCGACCGGCGCGTGCTGGTTCGCACCGGTGTCCTCACGCACACGGGAATCGACATTCCCATGGGCCGGATCAGCAATGTCCAGTTCCGGCACGGGCTCGTCGACCGAATGCTCCGCACCGGAACCCTCGTGGTGGTCTCGGCTGCCGACGATCCGCTCGAGTTCGACGACATTCCCGAAGTGCGGCAGGTCCACGCCCTGCTCTACCAGCAGGCATTCGACGCGCAGGACCGCACCGCGGCGGAAACCCGCCCCGCGCGGCACCCGCACGAAGAGGACACCCGGCGCAAAGCGTGGTAATCCCGACAACCGGGCCATCGATCCGTACGCTGAATCCGTGACTGCCGTACTACTCGCCGAAGACGACGACGCCATCGCGGCACCGCTTTCGCGCGCGCTCGGCCGCGAGGGTTACGAGGTGACGGTCGAACACAGCGGCCCGGTGGCGCTCGAACGTGCGCTGTCCGGCGACTACGACCTCCTCATCCTCGACCTGGGCCTGCCCGGTATGGACGGTCTGGAAGTGTGCCGTCAGATCCGCGCGGATCGGTCCGAGCTGGCCGTCCTCATGCTCACCGCCCGGACAGACGAAGTCGACTTCGTCGTCGGGCTCGACGCGGGCGCCGACGACTACGTCGGCAAGCCGTTCCGGCTCGCCGAACTGATGGCGCGGGTCCGTGCCTTGCTGCGGCGCCGGGGCTCGGGCGAACAGGACGATATCGTCGACGTGTCGGGGATCCGGCTCGAACGAGCCGCCCGGCGGGTTCTCGTCGACGGGTCCGAGGTCGCACTCGCCAACAAGGAATACGAGTTGCTGCGGGTCCTGCTCGAACACGCGGGGCAGGTGGTCTCGCGCGACATCATCCTCGAAGAGGTCTGGGGTGACACCGATCTGCGGGGGTCCAAGACCCTCGACATGCATATGTCGTGGCTGCGTCGCAAGATCGGCGACGAGGGACCCGCGGGGGAACGACGCATCGCGACGGTGCGCGGCGTCGGTTTCCGTTTGAATACCGACTAGCGGCCCGCGCACGTGCGTAGTCGCATCCTCAATGCGGTGATGGCCACCGTTCTGCTCGTCGCCCTCCTGCTCGGTGTTCCGCTCGCCTATACGGCCTACCTCTTCGTGGAGGACACGGCACGGCGCGACCTACAGGACCGTCTCGGGCGGATGGCCGACGAGATCATCGCGCAGGAGGGCACCGGCGGCCTCGTGGTCGGCGGCCTCGACACCAGTTCCCTGCGCCTTCTCGTTCCCGCCGACGGCCGGGTCGTGGTGGTCTACCCCACCCCGGAGAACGTTGCGGCGCGCCTCGACATCGGGGCTCCCGTCGTGGAGTCCCCGATCGTGGAGTCGCTCTCGATGGGCACTTCGGGTTCGCTGCGGATCGAGGTTCCGTCGGAGAGCCTGCGCACTCTTCAGCAGCAGGTGCTCGCGGCCGTGACATTGCTCGTGCTGCTGTCCGTCGCCGTCGGCGCACTCGTAGCGGTGGCGACCGCCCGACGGCTCGCCGACCCCCTTCGGGACGCGGCACGTCGCGCGGCCCGGTTGGCCGAAGGTGATTTCCGGCCGGTCCCGCGGCGGCACGGAATTCCGGAACTCGATCGCGTGTCCGACGTGCTGGACGCCGCAGCCGTCGAGATCTCCAACCGCCTCCAGCGCGAGCACGGCCTGGTCGGCGACGTCTCCCACCAGTTGCGGTCGCGCATGACGGCGATCCGGCTGCGTCTCGACGAACTGTCCACCCACGACGACCCGGCGGTCGTCGAGGAGGCCGAGGCCGCGATGGCACAGGTGGACCGGCTGACCGCTGCGATCACCGATCTGGTCCGGCAGTCCCGCAACAGCGCCGCCGAACTCCGCACCGAGGTCTCGGTGGTGGGCGACCTCACCGGCGTGATCGCGGATTGGCGGGGCCCGTTCCAGGAGGCCGGCCGCGAACTGGTGCTGAGTGGCGACCCGTCGTTGCGCTCGTCGGTGACGGGATCGCGGTTGCGTGAAGCGGTCGCGGTGCTCGTCGACAACGCACTCGTCCACGGTGGCGGAACGTGCACGGTCTCGGTGCGCTACGTCGCCACGCGCGGTGATTCGACGGTGTGCGTCGAGGTCAGCGACGAAGGCGAGGGAGTGTCCGACGACCTGGTACCGCATATCTTCGACCGCGGCTTCTCCGGTGGCGGCTCGACCGGACTGGGTCTGGCACTGGCACGGGCGCTGGTCGAAGCGGACGGCGGGCGTCTCGAATTGCAACGTCGCAGACCCGCTCTGTTCGCGTTGTTCCTCGGTGCGAGCAAAGATCATGCGGTGCCGGAGAGCCGACTCCGGGAACCGAGATGATCCGGCCGGCCTGCCGCGCTCTGGATCGGATCAGCTCCGCGGCTCGTCGGTGAGTTCACCGGGCACGCTGTCGGGGGTCATCTCCTCGGGGAAGACGAACCGCCGGAAGCAGTAGAAACGGAACATCATCTGCAGCAGGTTGCCGATGATGTACGCGCTGACGAAGTCCGCGATGTTCTCGACCGTGAGGCTCACCTCGGGAACCCGCAGGTTGAACACGTAACTCGAGATGTACAGCGGGATGAAGGACAGGACCACCCCGATCCCGCTCACGAAGAAGAACAGGAATGCCTCGTGCGCACGCTCGCGGCCACCGCGATTCTTGAAGGACCATTCGCGGTTGAGGACGTAGGAGCAGAGCACCGCGATCACACCGGCGATGATCTTGGCCGTGACGGGCTTTTCCGACAGAACCGTGAGCTTGAGGGTGTAGAAGATCGTGGAGTCGATGACGAACGTGGTGCCGCCCACGATCGCGAACTTGATGAGCTCGCGATGACGAACCAACAAGTCCCGAAGGGGCTGCGGAACTCTGTTCAGGGTTTCATCAACGAATGACACTCGGAGAAGTCTACGAAACGTTTGCGTGAATTCACGAACCTTGCGAGAAACTATCAGCCACGCCACAGGTTCGTATCGTGCGCGACGGCCGGGCGGCGCACACCCTTCCACGAGCGCCGCACGATGCCCGCGACGTGCGGTGACACCGCTGCGAGGCACCCGCGACGGCCTGTGACAACATGGTTACCCGTGACCGGCAGATCCGATTCGTCTCCTCGATCCGACACCCCACGTGCACTCACCGGCGGTATGCCGGTCGTCACCATGATCGGTGGGGGCCAGCTCGCCCGGATGACCCACCAGGCCGCAATCGCGCTCGGCCAGACGCTGCGCGTCCTCTCCGGCAGCGCGGACGAGCCCGCGGCGCAGGTCAGCCCGGATGTCGTGCTGGGGAGCCACAACGATCTCGACGCGCTCCGCCGCGCCGCCACCGGCGCACACGCACTGACCTTCGATCACGAGGGCGTGCCCACCGAGCACCTCGAGGTGCTGCAGCGCGAAGGCGTGAACGTCCTGCCGCCGCCCCAGGCACTGATCTTCGCGCAGGACAAGATCGCGATGCGGAACCGGCTCGGCGCCCTCGGCGCACCCATGCCGAAGTTCGCCGAGATCACCTCCGTCGACGATGCGATCGCCGCACTCGACACCCTGGGCCGGCCCTACGTGCTCAAGGCGGCACGTGGCGGATACGACGGGCGCGGCGTGTGGATCCTCGACGACCGCGCCGAACTCGAGCGTGTCGTCGCCGAGCAACTCGCCGCCGGTGTGCCGCTCCTCGCGGAAGAGAAGATCGAGTGGACGCGCGAGCTGTCCGCGATGGTCGCCCGTTCCCCGTTCGGGCAGGGCGCATCGTGGCCCGTGGTGGAAACCGTCCAGCGCGACGGGCAGTGCGCCGTCGTCATCGCGCCCGCACCGGACCTCCCCGCCGACGTCGCGGCCGCAGCCGAACAGCTCGCCCTGCGCATCGCCGGTGAACTGGGCGTGGTGGGAGTCATGGCGGTCGAGCTCTTCGAGACCCGGTCCGGCGAGTTGATCGTCAACGAACTCGCGATGCGTCCGCACAACTCCGGCCACTGGGGTATGGACGGCGCACGCACCGGCCAATTCGAACAGCACCTGCGCGCGGTGCTCGACTACCCGCTCGGCGACACGACTCCGCTCGCCCCGGTGACGGTGATGGCGAACGTTCTCGGCGCTGCCGAAGCTCCCGAGATGAGCATGGACGAGCGCCTGCACCACCTGTTCGCCCGGATGCCCGACGCGCGGGTGCACCTGTACGGGAAGGGTGAGCGCAAGGACCGGAAGATCGGGCACGTCAATGTGCTCGGCGATCCGAGCGGGTCGATCGACGACCCCGCGTACGTCGCCGCGGTGCGGGAGCGCGCCGAACGCGCGGCGCACTGGCTCTCGCACGCGGTCTGGACCGATGGTTGGAACGAACACACGGGAGACAACGGTGAGTGACGTGTCGCAGGGTGCGCAGGTCGGCCTGATCATGGGCAGCGACTCCGACTGGCCGACGATGGAGGCCGCCGCCGAGGCGCTCGCCGAGTTCGGAATCCGCTTCGAGGTGGGCGTCATCTCCGCGCACCGCACACCGCAACGGATGCTCGACTATGCCGCGAACGCGGCGGGCCGGGGAATCAAGGTGATCATCGCCGGAGCCGGTGGCGCCGCGCACCTGCCGGGCATGGTCGCGTCGGCGACGCCGCTGCCGGTGATCGGTGTGCCGGTCCCGCTCAAGTATCTCGACGGCATGGACTCGCTGCTGTCCATCGTCCAGATGCCCGCCGGAGTGCCCGTGGCAACCGTGTCCATCGGTGGCGCGCGCAACGCGGGCCTGCTGGCGGCGCGGATCCTCGGCGCTTCCGATCCGGCGCTGCGCGAGCAGATGGAGCGGTTCCAAGCGGGTCTCGAGAAGATGGTGCTCGAGAAGGACGACGCGCTGCGGCGCACGCTCCTCGGCTGACAGACCGCCGCCGTGCAGACGACGTCGCTGGTGGAACGATGGAACCGGTGGTCCCGGGCGCACGTCGGAACGGTCGACGCCGTCCTCGCGGGACCGATCGTGTTGTTCGCGGTGGCCGCTGCGCTTGCCGTCGACGAGAGCTCACCGGCGGTCGTCGTCGTGGCTCTCGCTCTGTCCGTCCCGCTCGTCTGGCGGCGCATGTATCCGGTGGCCGCGGGCGGAATCGTCGCTGTCGCCTCGTACGCGCATCTCGCGTTCCTGCCGGAACTCGGGCCCGGGACCGCGATCGCGGTTCCCGTCGCGGTGTACTCGCTTGCGGCCTACGCCCCGCGCTGGGCCGCGAACGTCGCTCTCGTCGCCGCGGTGGCGGGAGGCGCGGGTGCCGGGGCGCGGTATCTGTCCCCGCCGGGCAGCCGACCGTTCGACGTCGCGGTCATGGCGGTGCTGGTCGCCGTGTTCCTCGGCGGGATCTGGGCGTTCGGGCGAGTTCGGGGCCTGCGGTTGCGGGAGGTGACGTCGCTGACCGAACGGAACCGGCTGCTCGAACTCGAACGGCTCAAGGAAGCGGAACTCGCCGCCACCCAGGAACGCACCCGGATCGCGCGGGAGATGCACGATATCGTCGCGCATTCGCTCACCGCGATCATCGCGCAGGCGGACGGCGGACGGTATGCCGCCGCGCAGCACCCGGAGACAGCCACGGAGGTGCTCGCCACCATTTCCGAGACGGGCCGCGGCGCACTGACGGATATGCGGTCGCTGCTGTCGGTGTTGCGCGAGGACTCGCCACGGGAGTTCACCACGACACCCGGCCTCGGCGATCTCGGCGCCCTGATCGACCGGATGGGCGACAGCGGTCTCGACGTGACGTTCACCGAGACCGGAACGCCCCGCGAGGTCTCCGACGGGCTCGGCCTGTCCGTGTACCGCATCGTGCAGGAGTCGCTGACGAACGTTCTCAAGCACGCCGGACCGAGCGCACACGCCGAGGTGACCCTGGACTGGCGCCCGGACCGCCTCGTCGTGGAGACCGTCGACGACGGGCGGGGTGCGGCCGCGCTGGTGGAGGCGCGGCCGGGAGGCCAGGGGCTCACCGGCATCGACGAGCGGGCACGGTTGCACGGCGGCACCGCCGTGTCGGGGCCGCGCGCGCGAGACGGCGGTGGGTACCGTGTTCGCGTCACGGTCCCTGCCTAGGCTGACGGACGTGTCCGATCCCGAAGTTCCGATCCGCGTCGCGCTCGTCGACGACCAGCAACTCGTCCGCGCGGGTTTCCGCATGGTCCTCGAATCGCAGCCCGACATCGACGTGGTGGCGGAGGCGTCCGACGGAGCAGCGGCCGTGGCCGAACTCGCGCGTGTGCACGCCGATGTCGTCCTGATGGACGTGCAGATGCCGCGGGTCGACGGGATATCCGCGACCCGGATGCTGCTGGCGGAACCGGACGCGCCCAAGGTCGTGGTGCTGACGACCTTCGACAACGACGAGTATGTCGTGCAGGCCATCGCCGCCGGAGCCAGCGGATTCCTCCTCAAGGATGCGCCGCCCGAGGATCTGCTCGACGCGGTACGGACGGTGTACCGGGGAGACGCGATCATGGCGCCGCGCGCGACGCGGCGACTGCTCCGGCACATTTCACCGATGCTCGGAGCGTCCGCGCATCCGCCTGCCGCGCAGGTGGACGTGCCCGCCGAGTTGACGCCGCGTGAACTCGAAGTCCTGGTCGCGATGGCGCACGGGCTGACCAACGGCGAGATCGCGCAGCGGTTCGTGTTGTCGGAGGCGACCGTGAAAACCCATGTGGGGCGGGTGCTGGCGAAGACCGGTTCCCGCGACCGGGTGCAGGCGGTGTTGTTCGCGTTCCGGTCCGGTCTGGTGCGCCCCGACGAACTGCTCGGCGCGGGCGAGTAGGCCCACGGTCGGACCGGGACACGGCGATGTGTCCTACCGTGGGATGACACGGCCCCACGAGGATCGCTCCGCGCTCCGATGTGCTGCGGCCGCCGGATTTCTACGGTCGAACCATGACAAAACCTGGTTCTTTCCTGCCGGCGTGTTCGGCGCACGACGTCGTGCGTGTCTACGGTCGCGGCGACGCCGAAGTGCGCGCCCTCGACGGGGTGACCGTCGCCTTCGAACGCGGCCGGTTCACCGCGATCATGGGGCCGTCCGGCTCCGGAAAATCCACGCTCATGCACGCACTCGCCGGCTTGGACGGAATCGACGCGGGCCGCGTGGTTCTGCACGGAGACGCGCGGCGGAGCGACATCGACATCAGCTCCGCGTCCGACGCGGTCCTGACCGGATTACGACGCGAGCGCATCGGGTTCGTGTTCCAGGCGTTCAATCTGCTGCCGGTGCTCACCGCCCGCGACAACGTGCTGCTGCCGATGCGTTTGGCCGGAACGCGTCCGGCCCCCGAGTGGTTCGACGAAGTGATCGGCCGGCTCGGTCTCACCGAGCGCCTGGACCACTTCCCGCACGAGATGTCGGGTGGGCAACAGCAGCGGGTCGCGGTCGCGCGCGCACTGCTGGCGCGACCGGACGTCATCTTCGCCGACGAACCCACCGGCAACCTCGACTCGCACTCCGGCGCCGAGGTGCTCTCGCTGCTGCGGTCCAGCGTGCGCGAAACCGGTCAGACCGTCGTCATGGTCACGCACGACCCGGTCGCCGCATCGTATTCCGACCGGGTCGTCCTGCTGTCGGATGGCCGGCTCGCCGGCGAAATCCGTGAGCCCACAGCAGATTCCGTGCTCGAAACGATGCGCGATCTGAGCGCGGGCCCGGTGTCGGTCGGATGAGACATCTCGTTCTCGCTCAGGCACGGGCACACCGCGGCCGATACGTCGCGTCGGCACTCGCAGTGGTCGTCGCGGTCGCCTTCGTCGTCGCGACGCTCGTTCTCGGCAGCACCGTCGACTCCGCGATCACCACGTCGACAGCGGCGCAGTACGACGGTGCCGCCGCCGTCATCACCGAGTCCGACTCCGACCTCGACCCCGACGGGGTCCTCACCGCGATCTCGGCTGTGCCGGGCGTGGAAGCCTCTGCCCTCGATGTGACGGGCCCGATAAAGGTCGCCGGAACCGATGGGTACAGCACCGCATCGACGGTGTCGGGCGACGTGTCGTTGCGGTGGCAGCGACTCGCCGACGGGCGCTGGCCGTCCGGCCCCGGCGAGGTGACGGTGGGCTCGTCGTCGCGCCACGCGATCGGTGATTCCCTGGCGATCACCGATATCGACGGGAAACCTGCGGCCGGCGACGTCACGGTGGTCGGTACGGTCGACCTTGCGGGGTCACCCCTCGCGCTGGATTCGCGCCTCGTGTTCGGCGACGTCGCGCAGGTCCGGGCCTGGGCGGGGGAGTACACCGAGTGGGAGATCAGGGTCGCGGGCCGGGGCGGGTCCGCGCTCACCGACGCACTCGCCGCCGCAGTTCCCGGCGCGCAGGTCACCACAGGTGCCGACCGGGCGACCGCGGTAGCGGGAAGCTATGTCGGCGACATCGGGGTACTCCGCAACGTGCTGCTGTGTTTCGCTGCCATCGCGGTCGTGGTCGCCGGATTGGTCATCTCCAACACCTTCGCGGTCCTGCTCGCGGCCCGGACGCGCGAGTTCGCGCTCATGCGCTGTGTGGGCGTCACATCCGCGCAGGTGCGACGCAGCGTACGTGCCGAATCCGTGATCGTCGGCTTCGTTTCGGCGGTCTTCGGCGTGCTCGCCGGATGTGGTCTCGCTGCCGCGGTCGTCGCGGTCGCCCGCGCCGCGGACGTGCCGATCCCGCTCACCTCGATCGCGGTGACCCCCGGCGCGATCGGCCTCGGCCTGCTCTTGGGCACCGTGGTCACCGTGATCGCCGCGAACGGCCCGGCCAGGGCTGCGACACGCGTGTCCGCACTGGCTGCGATGCATCCGCTCGAGACCCAGCCGGAACCGGTGCGGGACACGTGGGTGCGCAGGGTGTGCGCACTGCTGGCGATTGCCGGCGGTGCGGCACTGCTCGGGATCGGAGCGGCGGTGGGCAACGTCCTGATGGCGTGCCCCGGTGGGCTGATGCTGTTCGTCGGCGTCATCTTGGCCTCCCGCCGGATCGTGCCGGCCCTGGTGGGGGCGGTAGGGCAAGCGCTGGCCCGGTTCGGTGGCCCCGTGGCCGCGCTCGCCGCCGGTAATGCCCGCCGCAATCCCCGTCGTACCGCGTCGACCGCGACCGCGCTGTTCATCGGCGTGACCCTGACCTCCACGATCGTGGTGGGCATCGGCACGCTCAAGGCCGGCGCACCCGCCTTGATCGACGAGAACTTTCCCGTCGACGTCGCGGTGATGTCGGTTCCGGACGCATCCGACGGTGCCGTGGACCGGTTCACCGCACTCGACGGTCTCCGCGCGGGAACCGCGGTCGCGAATACGACCGTCGGGGTCGGGGAGACCGAATTCTTCGTCACCGGGGTGGATCCGGACTCTGCCGCACAGACACTGCGGGACGACGTTCGGTTGCCGCAGCCGGGAACGATCGCCCTCGAACCGGCGCTGGCCGAGACGCTGGGAGTCCGTGAGGGCGAGGCGATCACCGTGCGTGGCGACACCGGGTCGCGCGAACTCACGGTCGTGACGGCGGGCCCCGGTGCGCCCGACCTGATCGCGCTCGCCGACCTGCAGGCCATCGATTCCGAGACTGCCGACACCGTCTGGTTGCGGCTGGACGACGGTCTGACCGACGACCGGCTCGTCGCGGTCTCGGACGACATCGCGCGGGTGGCGGCCGACATCTCACCCGGCAGCGAGGTGGTGGGCGCGGTGGCGAACCGCCAGATGCTCGAGAAGGTGCTCGACACGATGTTGCTGGTCGTGGGGGGTCTGCTGTCGATCGCGATTCTCATCGCACTGATCGGCGTCGGAAACACGATGGCTCTGTCCGTGATCGAACGGTGTCGCGAGACCGGGATGCTGCGCGCGCTGGGCCTGTCCCGGTCCGGGGTGCGCAGTCTGCTGGTCCGGGAAGGCGTGATCATCGCCGGCGTCGCGTCGGTGCTCGGGGTCGCTCTGGGCCTGCTGCTCGGCACGGCCGGGACCGCGTCCGTGATCGGCGCGGGCTACGTCACGCCGGGCGCCGTCCCGTGGGCGCAGCTCGTCGCAATCGTCGTGGCCGGGAGCATCGCAGGTGTGGTGGCCTCACTGATCCCCGCGCACCGCGCCGGCCGGATCAGCCCCGTGGCGGCGCTGACCGGCTGACGGTCTCTGCGCGGCGCCGCCGTCGTCCGTGACGGCGGCACCGAATCGCTAGGCTCGGAACCGTGCCCCCCGAACGCAGGGTTCCGAGCCGAGCGGTCCGCGCATCGCGCGGTGTGCCGTCCGCGCGTGTCGCCACCGTGGCTGCATTGCTCTGGGCCAGGTTGTGGGGCGCCGCAGTGACCTTCGACGACGAGTGCGGCATCTACGTGTGCGCCGGTATGCGGGGCGGCTTCGCGCGCGGAGGGACGACAGTCGGCGGCGCGTTTCTCACCCGCGCGCAGCCGACCCGGCGGTTGCTGCGTCACGAGGCCGTCCACGCCGATCAGTGGGCACGATACGGTCTCGGGTTCGCCGTGCGGTATTGGTGGGAAGAGATCCGAAATCCAGGTTCTCGCAACCGGTTCGAGATCGAAGCAGGGCTGGAGGACGGCGGCTACCGGAAGATCACCCGTCCAGGCGCACGGTGACCTTCTCGCTCACGACGCGCCGTTCCTCGGCGGCCGGGTCGGGACGGGAGACCTGCACGAGCGACGCGCCTGCCGTCAGCACGGCGAGCAGGCCGCCGATCAGCGCGTCGGGCGTCTCCCAGGTCCGTGACGAGAGCACCCGGTCCGCGGCGGTGATCCCCGCGCTCTGTGCGGCGTCGCGCGCGGCGGCGAGTACGTCGCCGGCGGAGCGCCCGTCGAGCACCGAGCCACCGTCGCCCGCCGAGCGGAACTGGTCGCCGTGCACCCGGACGTTCGTCGCGTAGTCGGTGACACCGGGCGGCAGATCGGCGACGGGCGCACCGAAGGCGTCCAGCGAGAGCGCGGCCACCTCCGGAACCTGTTCGACGTCGGCGAGACGATCGGGCGTCACGAGAGCCACTTCCACGTCGTCGGAAGGCTCGAGGACGACTTCGGCGCCCGCCCACCACGTGCCGAGAAGCACAGCGGCAGTCTGCCAGTGCGCCGGAAGCAGGACCGCCACCTGCGCGCCGGGCAGCACACCGAACTCGTCACGCAGAAGGTTCGCCGTCTTCGCCGCCCAGTTGGCCAGCGTGACCGCCGACAGTTCGATCCGGGCTCCGGTCGCGTCGTCGTACCAGGTGATCCGCGGACCCGCCGGATCGGTGGTGAGGATCGGTTCGAGCAGGGTGTCGGTCAGTGTGGTCACATCTACCTCGTTGGTCGGGCGGTGGTTGGTTCGCGTGTCGATCGCGGGCGGTGCGGGGCCGGCGGTGCGGTCAGTTGACGCAGCGCGGGCCCTCCGACCCTGCGTCGATCGGAGGCGCGGCCGGGGCAGGTGTGGCGGTGCCGTCCGCGGGGGTCAGGCCGGACGAACTCGAGGTGGTGGTCGACTCCGAACCGGCGAAGGTCGAGGTGCCGGGACCGCTGTAGTCACCGGCGAGCACCACTCGCACCGTTCCCTCGGGCAGCGTCGGATCCGTCGCCGTGTCGAGCCCTCCGAGCGCAGCGGCCACCGCGCGCGTCTCGTCGGACTCCTCGTCGGCGCCGTACACGGTCGACGACGAGACCGCCGAGCCGGTGTAGTTGCCCACCTCGCCCTCGACGTACCCCTCGGACGAGAGCTCGGCCGAGACCACCGACGCGAGGCCGGCCACGTCGCCGGCGTTCGTGACGTCGACGGTCACTGTCGACGGCTCGATGTCCGGTGCCGGTGTGGCGGACGTGGTCCTGTCGTCGTCGGGCGCCCGATCGTCGGAGGTGCGTCCGACCAGACCCGCCACGAAGTCTCGTACCTCGTCGGGGTCGACCTGCACCACGGATTCGCCGTAGTCGGTCATCGCGTTGATGTCCTCCACGGGGATCGTCGAGAACGTCACGTCGCCTCCGGCGAGGCCTTGCAATTGGGTCGCCAGATCCATGATGTCCCAATCGGAGTCGAGCACGACCGACCGCTGCACAGCTGCCGTGAGCTGATTCACCTTCGACGGGTTGCTCAGGGTCTTGGCGCTGAGCACCTTCTGCGCGAGCGACGCCATGAACACCTGCTGGCGAACGATCCGATCGAGATCCCCGCGGGGCAGACCGTGTCGTTGCCGCACGAAGCTGAGCGCGTCGGGGCCTTCGAGCGTCTGTTGTCCGGCATCGAACCGTGCGCCGGAGAGAGGCTCGTCGACGGGAGCGTTGAGGCACACCTCCACACCGCCCACCGCGTCGGTCAACAGCACGAAGCCCAGCAAGCCGACTTCGGCGTAATGGTCGACGGTGACGCCGGTCAGGTCGCCCACGGACTCGATGAGCGCTTCCCGGCCCGCCTTCGTCGACTCGGTCTCTGCCTCGGCGGCGTCGGAGCCGGACTCCACCAGTTCCAGCCGTGTCGTTTCCTTCGTTGCGCCGTAGGCGGCGTTGATCTTCGACATGCCGATGCCGGGAACATCGACGTAGGTGTCGCGCGGGATGGACAGCGCGGTCGCGGAACGCCCGTCGTTCGGCACCCGGATCATGATGATGGTGTCGGTGTTGTTGGCGACCTCTTCGCCGGCGCGCAACGCGTCGAGTTCGCGCTGCGACAGCGGGTTGCCGTGCGCATCGGTGCGGCTGTCGGTGCCGACCAGCAGAATGTCGACCGCACCGTCCTCCCCGCCGCCGAGGCCGAGACCGCCGATCGATGCGAGCGACGACCGCAGCGAGTCGATGCGCTGCCAGGCGATGCCGGTGACCACGAGTGCGAGAGCCGCGGCGACCGCCGCGATCATCTGCAAGGGCCGTCCGGTGAAGACGCGGGGTGCCGCGGCGACCGCGGGGCGACCGGGATCGTCGCTCCGGCGGGGCCGGCGCGGTCGTCTGCCCGTGGCGGCGGCCGACCCGGGACCGTCGGCGATCGGTGTTCCTGCCGCGCGAGAGCGGCGGCCGCCCGTCGGGCGTCGCCCGCCGGTACGGCGGCGGGGCGGCTCTGGCGGCACCTGGTCCTCCTGTCGGGTGGATCGCTTCTGTCGTGTCGAGCACTGCTGTTGTATCGCGCACTGCTGTCGTGTCGAGCACTGCTGGGCAGGCTGATGTCGGGTGTCCGGACTTCCCCTGAAGGCTACTGGGGCGGGTGCTCCAGGGGCACGCACCACTCCGGCGTGCCAGACTTCACAGCGTGTCCACCCTCCTCGTCACCGGTTCCCACGGACAGCTGGGCCGTGCGCTCCTCGCCCGGGCTGCCGCATCCGGGATACCCGTTCGAGGCGTCGGTTCCACAGAGATGGACATCACCGATCCGGTAGCCACCGCCGCGACGATCGAGCCGGGTGCGGTGGTGATCAATTGCGCCGCGTACACCGCGGTCGACGCAGCGGAAAGCGACGAGGCCCGCGCGGCAGCCGTCAACGGAACGGGGCCCGGGGTGCTCGCCGCGACCTGTGCGGACAAAGGTGCCCACCTGATCCACGTTTCCACCGATTACGTGTTCGCGGGCGACGCGACCGAGCCGTACCGCACGGACGCCGCGACCGGCCCGCGCACCGCGTACGGACGGACGAAACTGGCCGGCGAGCGCGCGGTGCTGGGCACGTTGCCGTCGGCGCATGTCGTGCGCACCGCATGGGTGTACACGGGAGACGGCACGGATTTCGTGGCCACCATGCGGCGGCTCGAGCGTGAGCGGGACACCGTGCGGGTCGTCGACGACCAGCGTGGATCGCCGACCTATTCGCACGACCTCGCCGACGGACTGCTCGAGCTCGCCGCTCGGACGGATCTGCCCGGCGGCGTGCTGCATGCCACCAACGGCGGCGACGCCACCTGGTTCGACCTCGCGCAGGCCGTGTTCGCGGAGGTCGGCGCAGATCCGGTACGGGTGCAGCCGTGCGGGAGCGACGAGTTCGTGCGGCCCGCCCCGCGCCCGGCGTATTCGGTGCTCGACGGCGGGGGGTGGGCACGTGCCGGTCTCACGCCCTTGCGACCGTGGCGAGACGCGCTGCACGCGGCCATCGGATCGGTGGACACGCGCAGATGACCTGCGAGTGCGCAGCCTGTGTTTCACCGCACACCGAGAGGGTCGCTATGGTTGCCCGCGTGGATTCGACGCTGGCCGTGGTGACGGTGACGTACTCGCCCGGCGAGCACCTCGAGAACTTTCTGACTTCGCTCGCCGGAGCGACCGAGCGCCCGACGCGGGTGATCATGGCCGACAACGGGTCGACCGACGGTACGCCGGAGGCAGCTGCGGTCGCGCATCCGAACGTGGAGCTCCTGCGCACCGGCGGCAACATCGGTTACGGCGGCGCGGTCAACCGTGCCGTTGCCGAGATCGAGTCGTCGGTCGAGTTCGTGGTGGTCGCCAACCCGGACGTGCGATGGGAACCGGGGTCGCTCGACGCGCTGATCGAGGCGGCCGGCCGGTGGCCGCGAGCCGGCTCGCTCGGCCCGCTGATCCACGAGCCCGACGGAAGCATCTACCCGTCCGCTCGTTCGGTCCCGACCCTCGCATCCGGTGCCGGGCACGCGCTCCTCGGAACGGTGTGGCCCGCGAATCCGTGGACCCAGCGGTACCGCCAGGAGAACGAGGAGATCAGCGAACGGTCCGTCGGCTGGCTGTCCGGATCGTGCCTGCTGCTGCGCCGATCCGCATTCGACGCCATCGGCGGATTCGACTCGCGCTACTTCATGTACATGGAAGATGTCGACCTGGGCGACCGGCTGGGCCGCGCCGGGTGGCTCAACGTGTTCGTTCCGTCCGCGCACGTGACCCACGCCAAGGGCCACGCCGCCGGGCGACATCCCGAACTCATGCTTCCCGCACACCACGAGAGCGCGTACCGGTTCCAGGCCGACCGTCATCCGCACAGGTGGCAGGCGCCGCTGAGATGGGCACTGCGGGGCGGACTGCTCGTGCGATCGAAGCTTGCGGTCGCGGCCGCGGTGCGTGAGCGCGCCAGGGCAAGCGCCGAGCCGGACGTTCAATCCGGCAACGACACGAAACAGGGGAGACCATGACCAGTGCTGCAGCATCGCATACCGATGCGGTGATCCTGGTGGGCGGCAAGGGCACGCGGCTGCGACCGCTGACGTTGTCGGCACCGAAGCCCATGCTGCCGACCGCCGGGGTGCCGTTCCTGGTCCACCTTCTTGCACGGATCCGCGAGGCGGGGATCAAGCACGTGGTGCTCGGCACGTCGTTCAAGGCAGAGGTCTTCGAGGAGCACTTCGCCGACGGCTCGGACTTCGGCCTCGAGATCGAGTACGTGACCGAAACCGAGCCTCTCGGTACCGGCGGCGGTATCCGCAACGTGCTGCCCAAGCTGCGCGGCGACCACGTGATGGTGTTCAACGGCGACGTGCTCGGAGGCACCGATCTCGGCGCTGTGCTCGACACCCACGTGCGCAACGAAGCGGACGTGACGATGCATCTGGTGCGCGTCGGCGATCCGCGTGCCTTCGGGTGCGTGCCGACAGACGCCGACGGACGGGTGACGGCGTTCCTCGAGAAGACACAGGATCCGCCGACCGACCAGATCAACGCGGGCTGCTACGTCTTTCGCCGGGAGATCATCGAACAGATCCCGGAGGGCCGGCCGGTGTCGGTCGAGCGGGAGGTCTTCCCGACCTTGCTCACCGAGGGCAAACGCGTCTACGGCCACGTCGATGCCGCCTACTGGCGCGACATGGGGACGCCGGAGGACTTCGTGCGCGGTTCCGCCGACCTGGTCCGCGGAATTGCGCCGTCGCCCGCGCTGGACGGGCCCCGCGGCGAGTCGCTGGTGCACCCGAGTGCCTCGGTCGGTCCGGGCGCGCTGCTGATCGGCGGCACGGTCGTGGGGCGCGGAGCGGAGATCGGTGCCGGCGCGCGCCTCGACGGTGCGGTGATCTTCGACGGCGCCCGGATCGAGGCCGGGGCGGTGATCGAGCGGACCATCATCGGATTCGGTGTGCGCGTGGGTCCACGGGCGTTGATCCGGGACGGCGTGATCGGCGACGGCGCCGACATCGGAGCCCGGTGTGAATTGTTGCGCGGTGCGCGGGTGTGGCCGGGGGTGCAACTCCCGGACGGGGGCATCCGGTTCAGCACGGATGTGTGAGAGGTTTCACGTGGGATTCGAACGTTATGTGGCATTGGGTGATTCGTTCACCGAGGGTGTAGGCGACCCGGATCCGTCCCGGCCCAACGGGTTGCGCGGCTGGGCCGATCTCGTTGCGGAGCAGCTTGCGCTCGCGAGCGACGACTTCGCCTACGCCAATCTCGCGATCCGGGGGCGGTTGCTGCGTCCGATCATCGACGAGCAGGTCGACACCGCGGTGGCGATGAAGCCCGATCTGGTCACCATCTACGCCGGTGGTAACAACCTGATGCGGCCCAAGGTCCACTTCGACGATCTCGCCGCCGATTACGACGAAGCGATCGGCCGACTGGCCGCCACCGGCGCCCGGGTGCTGATGTGGACCGCGTACGACGGCAGCTGGGCGCCGGTGTTCGGCGCGCTGCGCGGACGCTGGGCCGTGTACAACGAATTGATCCGGGAGATCGCCGACCGGCACGACGCGACCATCGTCGACTTCTGGCGCTTCTCCGAATACCGCGATCTCCGGATGTGGGACCCCGACCGGTTGCATCTGTCGCCGGCGGGCCATCACAACATGGCGCTCCGGGTACTCGATATCCTCGGCGTCTCCCACAGCCTGCCGCTCGTCCGGCTCGACGCGCCGGTGCCTCTGACGCCGACGGCGCAGCGCGCCGACGATCGCCGGTGGATGCGAGAATTCCTGTTCCCCTGGGTGGGGCGCCGGCTGCGCGGACTCTCCTCCGGTGACGGAGTGACGCCGAAGTACCCGTCGCTCACCCCGATCGGGGTCTGACCCGCGAGCTCGTCAGCGTCGCGCGGACGCGAGCCGCACGAGGTGGTCGATCGTGTCGCGCTCGGCGCCGGGCGGAAGTGCGTCGACGGGCCACCACCGCAGATCGGTCGACTCGTGGCTGCGTACCGGTTCGGCGCCGGCGGGTGCCGTCACCAGGAACCGCAGGTCCAGGTGGCGGGTGGGAACGCCGAGCGAGCACGTGATCGGATGCGTGTGCGCCGAGAGCAGTTCGGGGTCGATCGTCAGACCTGCGATCCCGGATTCCTCGGTGGCTTCCCGCAGCGCTGCGTCGACCACGGTCTCGTCGGACTCCTCGCAGTGCCCCCCGAGCTGGATCCACCGGCCCACCCGCGGATGCAGTGTGAGGAGCACGTTCCGGTGGTCGGCGTCGAGTACCAGCGACGACGCGGTGATGTGCCCGGGCACGTGCGCACGCAGGCATCCGTCCGGTGCGGAGTCGAGAAACGCGAGCATCGTGTGCCGCAACGAATCCGCGTCGGCGGAGTCGGGATGCCACGCGGTGAGGCGATCGACCGCGGACCGGTGCAGGGAACGTGACGACATCGCTACAGCTCCACGAAGGCGGGTCCGGGATCGGCGGGCTCCCGGGGCGACGGGTCGTCGAGGGGATATCCCACGGCGACAGCCCCGAGCGGTGACCAATCGGCCGGCAGCCCGAGTTCGTCGCGGACGACCTGGGGCGCGAAGATCGTCGAACCGATCCAGCAACTGCCGAGCCCGCGGGTCGCGAGGGCGACGAGAAGGCCCTGCACCGCGGCGCCCGCAGCGACGGTGAACATCGTCGCCTCGGCGGCGGTGCGTTCCGCGTCGGGATAGTGGTGGGCGCCGTCCGGAACCCAGAAGGGGACGACGATTTCGGGGGCGTCGTAGAGGATCGAGCCCCGCGAGAGCCGGCGCTCGATCGCGACCGGATCGAGACCGTCGCGTTCGAGGTCGGCGGCCCACTGCTCACGCATGCTGTCGAGCAGGCGTTGCCGGACCTGCTCGGTGCGTACCCAGACGAATCGCACCGGGCGAGTGTGGTGAGGCGCGGGTGCGGTGAGCGCGTCCGCGACGGCTTCGCGAAGATCCTCGGGATCGACAGGTTCCGAGGCGAATTCGCGCACCGAGCGACGCAACAGCAATGCTTCGCGGCGTCCGCGTTCGAGGGCTTCGGCGGTGCCGAGCCAGAACAGGTCCTCGTCGCCGCTGCGGATGAGTGCGCGTGCGTCGGATCCGTCGTCGGGCAGATCGAGTCCGCGGACCACCGCGACGGGCACGCCGCCGAGCTTGCCCTTGACGAGATCGCCTGCCGCGGCGATCTCGTCGGCGACGGCCACCGCCGTCACGAGCAGTTCGTTGCCCTGGGCGTCGCGCGAGCCGGCGTATTCGTGCAGTACCGGCAGACCGGCGGAACCGATCGCGGCGTCGGTCTGGCCGTTGCGCCAGGCGCGGCCCATGGTGTCGGTGACAACGACCGCGACGGTGACGCCGAGCAACGCGGAGAGACGGTCGCGCAGCGCGGCCGCGCTCGCGTCGGGATCTTCGGGCAGGAGCGCGAGTTCGGCGCCGTCGACGTTGGAGCCGTCGATCCCCGACGCGGCCTGCACGATGCCCAGCCGGTTCTCGGTGATGAGGGTCCGGCCCTTGCGGGCGAGCACACGTACTGCCTCCTGGTCGACCAGGCGGCGCCGCAGGGCATCGCGGGCGTCGGGATCGGTGGGCGCGGAGACGATCCGGCCTTCGACCTTGGAGATCACCTTGCTCGTGACGACGACGACGTCGCCGGTCGTCAGCCAGGGCGCCGCGGCGGCGATCGCGGCGGCGAGGTCGTCGCCGGGGCGGAATTCGGGGAGCCCGGGCACGGGCAGGATTTCGAGGGGCCCGCCGGGGGCGTGGTCACGCACCGAGGCGTGGGGCGCGGCGTCGGGGGACATCACAGGGTTACTCCAGCGAGTTCCAGAGCGGCGCGGGCCATATCGGCGGTCGCGTCGGGGTCGGTCATGAGCAGGGGGACGGAGCGGACCTCCACGCCCGGAACGTCGGCGCTGTCCGTGTCGTGCACGAGCCAGCCGTCGAGGATGCCCGTACCGTTGCGGCCGCCGTAGTAGCGGCCGACCGCTTCGGCCGTGGTGTCGACGCCGATGACGTCGAGGCACGCGTCGGCCATGCCGCGCAGCGGTTTGCCGCCGACGACGGGGGAGAGGCCGACGACTTTCGCGTTCGTCGTGCGCAGCGCGCCGCGCACACCCGGGATCGCGAGGATCGCACCGATGCTCACCACGGGGTTGGACGGTGCCAGCACTACCGCGTCGGCGTTCTCGATGGCGTCGAGGACTCCGGGGGCGGGCTTCGCCTCGTCGGCGCCGATATGCGCGAAACTGTGCGTCGGGACCCGAGCGCGGTGGCGGACCCACCACTCTTCGAAGTGGATCGCGCGCTGGAGGCCGTCGGCGGGATCGGTGATGACCACGTGGGTTTCGCTGCGGTCGTCGGACACCGGCAGAAGTGTGACGCCGGGCTTCCACCGGGCGCACAGTGCCTCGGTGACCGCCGAGAGCGGGTATCCGGTGCGCAGCATCTGGGTGCGGATGAGGTGGGTCGCGATGTCGCGGTCGCCGAGACCGAACCAGTCGGGAACGGCACCGTACGCGGCGAGTTCTTCCTTCGCGTTCCAGGTTTCGTCCACACGGCCCCAGCCGCGCTCCTCGTCGATTCCGCCGCCGAGGGTGTACATGCAGGTGTCGAGATCGGGGCAGATCCTCAGCCCGTGCATCCACACGTCGTCACCGACGTTGACGATGGCGGTGATCCGGTGGGGTGCGTCCGGATTCGTGTCGGCGCCGGGCGAGATGCCGAGAAGTTGGCGCAGACCTGTGAGAAAACGCGCCCCACCGACACCCCCGACCAATACAGTCACATTCACGGGGCAAGCCTAGGCGGTGCGCGCCGTACCCGGTTCAGCGACGTCCGAAACCGGAAGTGGCAAAGTCGTCGATAGTAAGCGACGGTTATCCCACAGCTTGACCGCGACACGCCCGACGTGTCTAATCACATACGTGTCATTCCGAGTTTTCGGATCGAGATCGATTGCGGGGACCCGCTTTCGAACGAAGGTTCGAGGGGTGGCCGCGGGGGAGATCCCCGGTCCAAAGATCGGCGCTGCAGTTGAGGAGGCGACCTATGGCCGACGAGCGCGAGGGATTCGAGATCGTTCGGATCGGAACTGCAGTCGAGAGTGTCTGTGACGAGCCGGATAGTGGGGCACCGATCCTGAATCTCGTTTCGGGATTCGACGACCTCATGGAGGGCGACGAACAGTGGCAGGAGCGCGCACTCTGTGCGCAGACCGACCCGGAAGCATTCTTCCCCGAGAAGGGTGGTTCCACACGGGAGGCCAAGCGCATCTGCCTGGGGTGTGAAGTTCGGGGCGAATGCCTCGAGTACGCCCTCGCTCACGACGAGCGGTTCGGTATCTGGGGTGGACTGTCGGAAAGGGAACGGCGGCGCCTCAAGCGCGGCATCATCTGACGGGACGCAGGGTCCGGTACGGGGAGTTCGGGCCCGGGTCCGGTATTCCAGGGAAGCCGCGTGGCGAAGGCCGGGTTGATCGACGGGGGTCGAGCAACCCGGCTTTCGTCTGTCTGCGTCGGTCTTCCCGAGTCGCCGTCGTGTTCGTCGGCGCCGACGGGGTGGAACCGAGGTCACTCCTCCTCGTCGAATCCTCCGAGTCCGGGGTCGACGACCTCCGGTTCGATGCCGAGATAGGTGGCGACCTGGTGCACCAGCACGTCGTGGACCAGATCGGCAAGATCCTCCGGGTCTTTCGCGCGGAGTTCGAGCGGCCGGCGGAAGAGCACGATGCGAGCGCGGGTGGCGGCACCTCGGCGATCGATGCCGGCGGGCACGAGACGCGACAGCGGGACCGGTCCGTCCGCAACCACCTCGTCCGGCCAGTTGACCGTATCGGGATCGCGAGCACGGATCTTGGGCACTTCGTCGACTGCGATGTCGAGTTTGGTGAGGCGCGCGTGCCAGCGCGAGTCGATGGGGGCGAACGCCGTCAGCACCAGAAGGTCGAACTTCTCGGCTCTCGACTTCCACACGGGGAGTTCGTGCGGAAACACCGGCCCCCGAATTCCCCGGCCGCGCCGCGTCACGGATCGGGACGAGAGCGGGCGGGAACGACGTGCACGGGCCATGTAGTGGACACTACGACACGAAAAATCCGTGGGCTCGAAACGGTGTGTCCGAATAGTCCCGGGGGCTCCGGCGCGCTACGCTCCCTCCCGTGAGAACACTGCGTCGATGCTGCCGGCCTGGGTGCAAGAACCCAGCTGTTGCGACGCTGACCTACGTGTACTCGGATTCCACCGCTGTCGTCGGTCCACTGGCCACCGTTGCCGAACCTCACTCGTGGGACCTGTGCGAAACGCACGGTTCGCGAATCACCGCCCCCAAGGGGTGGGAACTGGTGCGGTACGAGGGTGCTTTCTCGTCGGGTACGCCGGACGAGGACGACCTGACAGCGCTGGCCGAGGCCGTGCGGGAAGCCGGACTCGGTGAGCGTGTCCGTGGTGAAACCGACGCTGCGCAACCGGAGAGTTCGCCGCGCGTCGCAGTCGCTCCCGCGGGGCGTACAGGACGCCGCGGTCATCTGCGGGTCCTTCCCGACCCCACGTCCTGACGGCTTCGCACTAGGCTGACCACGGGCCGTGTCACGAAGGATGGCGCGGCTCGAGTCGAGTAGCAGGAGCGGAACAAGTGGCGAGATCTGCCGAGTCGGTGTCAGCCGTGATCAAGGCGTACGACGTCCGAGGTGTCGTGGGGGAGCAGATCGACGAGGACTTCGTCCGCGAGGTCGGAGCCTCGTTCGCGCGTCTGATCCGGAGTGAAGGCGCCTCCGACCGTGTGGTCGTCGGGCACGACATGCGTGAGTCGTCGCCGAAGCTGTCGCAGGCATTCGCCGACGGGGTCACCGCGCAGGGCCTCGACGTCGTGCTGATCGGGCTGGCCTCCACCGACCAGTTGTATTTCGCATCCGGGTTGCTCGACGCGCCCGGTGCGATGTTCACCGCGAGCCACAATCCGGCGGCCTACAACGGCATCAAGCTGTGCCGCGCGGGCGCGAAGCCGGTCGGGCAGGAGACGGGACTCGCGATCATCTCCGCCGAACTCGTCGACGGCGTCCCCGAGTACGACGGAACGCCCGGTGTCGTGAGCGAGCGCGACGTGCTCGCCGACTACGCGTCGTTCCTCCGCGGGCTGGTGGATCTGTCGCAGATGCGGCCGCTCAAGGTTGCGGCCGACGCGGGCAACGGAATGGGCGGGCACACGGTGCCCGCGGTCTTCGGTCCGCTGCCCATCGATCTGGTGCCGCTGTACTTCGAACTCGACGGCACGTTCCCCAACCACGAGGCCAACCCCCTCGATCCCGCCAATCTCGTGGACCTGCAGCGGCTCGTCGTGGAGTCCGGCGCCGACGTGGGCCTTGCCTTCGACGGCGACGCGGACCGGTGCTTCGTCGTCGACGAGCGCGGCGAACCCGTCACCCCGTCGGCGGTCACCGCCCTCGTCGCAGACCGGGAACTCGCGAAGGAGCCGGGAGCGACGATCATCCACAACCTGATCACCTCCCGCGTCGTGCCCGAACTCGTCCTGGAGCAGGGCGGCGTTCCGCTACGCACCCGGGTGGGGCACTCGTTCATCAAGCAGCAGATGGCCGAGACCGACGCGGTGTTCGGCGGCGAGCACTCCGCGCACTACTACTTCCGCGACTTCTGGGGCGCCGACTCCGGCATGCTCGCAGCGCTGCACGTCCTCGCGGCTCTGGCAGCGCACGACGGCACGCTGTCCGACCTCATGTCGTCCTACGACCGGTACGCGGCATCGGGCGAGATCAATTCCACGGTCGCCGATGCGGCCGACCGCACCGAGGCCGTCATCGCCGCGTTCTCCGACCGCGCCACGTCCGTCGACCGCCTCGACGGCGTCACCGTGGACCTTCCGGATCATGCGTGGTTCAATCTGCGCGCCTCGAATACCGAACCGCTGCTCAGGCTCAACGTGGAGGCGCGGACCCAGGACGAGGTCGATGCCCTGGTCGAGGAGATTCTTGCTGTTGTGCGTGCGTGACGTAGGTAGTCGCGCGGGGAATAATCGAGGTGCTCGGCGTCGGGGTGGGGGCCCCAGGGCGGGCGGAAGGAAGGTGACGCGGTCGTGACGGCACCCTTGCCGCTGTTCGACTTCGACGACGTGGACGGAGTGATCGCAGCAGACGTCGACGGCGTCCTGCGCAGCGCCGCTCTCGGCGGAGCGCAGATCCGTGCGGTCGCCACCGCCGTCGACGAACGGCTTCTGGACGGCCTCGCCGATGTGCGGCCCCGCAGCGTGGTCTTCGTCGGCACCGACGCACGGTCGAGCCGCGCCGCCGAACTGGTCGTGTCGTTGTTCGCCGAGCACGCCGCTGCCCCGTTGGTGTACGCCCCGGAGACACCGCCGTGGGTGGGTGCGCTGGACGTCGTGGTGGTGGCCGGAAACGATCCCGGCGATCCGCAACTCGCACGATCGATCGATGCGGCCCTGAGGCGCAGCGCCGAAGTGATCGTCGACGCCCCCGAGGAAGGTCCCGTGCGGGCTGTCGCAGCCGGACGGGCGGTGCTCCTGGCTCCGCGCGTGCAGGTGCCGGCTCGGTATGCGCTGGCACGGCACGTCGCCGTGTTCTACGCCGTCCTCGCGGTCATGCGCGACGTGCTGCGGGGGGACGCCCTCCGGGTGGACCTCGCCCGGCTCGCGGACGCGGTCGATCAGGAGGCGCTCCGCGATCACCCCTCGAACGAGGTGTTCCACAATCCGGCGAAATCCCTCGCGGTACGCATGCAGTCGCGGCGGGTCATCGTCGCGGGGGACCGTCCGGTGACTGTCGCGCTGGCACGACACGCGTCGGAGTCGCTGCTCCAGGGTGCGGGTGTCGTCGCGTCCGCTGCGGCGCTGCCCGATGTGCTGGCCGCTCGTGAGCGACTGATCGAGGTCCTCACGGCCGCCGGTGAGCGATACGACCCCTTGTTCCACGACGAAGAACTGGACGGTCCGGCCCCGCTCGCGCCGGCACGCGTCTTCGTGTTCAGTACGGATTCCGACCGGCTCGCGGCGCAGCGCCGGGGTGCTGCGCTACCCGACGCCGAGCTGGTATCGGTGGTAGGGGAATTCGAATCCGACACGGTCCCTCCCGTGCTCGAGCAGATTGCGGTATTGATGGTGCGAATCGACATGGCGGCGGCCTATCTGAGACTGGCCGGGGGACGATAGTGCACTCACTCGAGGGGGCGGTGCGGTCGTACGCATGGGGCTCGCGCACCGCGATCGCGACGTTGTGCGGCCGCAGGGTGCCGTCCGATCACCCGGAAGCCGAACTGTGGCTCGGGGCGCATCCCGCGGACCCGGCGCGGGTGATTCTTCCCACCGACGAGAAGCTTTCGCTGCTCGAGGTCCTCGATGCCGACCCGCACGGGCATCTCGGTCCGTACACTGTCGAGCGATTCGGGACGCGGCTGCCGTTCCTGCTCAAGCTTCTCGCAGCGGAGGAACCGTTGTCGTTGCAGGCGCACCCGAGTGCGCGGCAGGCGGCCGAGGGTTTTGCCCGCGAGGACGCACTGGGATTGCCGATCGATTCGCCCATCCGCAACTACAAGGACGCCAGCCACAAACCCGAACTGGTGGTCGCGTTGACGCGGTTCGAGGCGCTCGCCGGATTCCGCGATGCGCATCGCACCGTTGCGCTGCTCGAGGCCCTGCACGTGCCCGAACTCGAACCGTATCTGGGGCTGCTTGCCGGGCAACCGGATTCCGACGGCTTACGGGCGCTGTTCACCACGTGGATCACTCTGCCTCCCACTGCGCTGCTGGCCTTGCTGCCTCGTGTGCTCGACGGGTGCGTCGGCTACCTCACGGGAACGGAGAACGGGCGGGAGTTCGTCGAGGAAGTACGGACCACGCTGCAACTCGCCGAGTTCTATCCCGGCGACGCCGGGGTCCTGGCGTCGCTGTTGCTCAACCGCATCACCCTCGAGCCCGGTGAGGGGCTCTACCTGGCAGCCGGCAATCTGCACGCCTACCTGCACGGCATGGGCGTCGAGATCATGGCGAACTCGGACAACGTCCTGCGCGGCGGTCTGACGCCCAAGCACGTGGACGTGCCGGAACTGCTGCGGGTGCTCGATTTCGGTTCTGCAGCGGTGCCGATTCTCGATGCCGAGCAGATCGGACCGTTCGAGTGGCGGTACCGGACCCCGGCACCGGAGTTCGCGCTCTCTCGCGTCGAACCCGGACCGGGCGACGAAGTCGTGATCGCTCCCGGCGGCCCGCAGATCCTCCTGTGCACCCATGGTGCGGTGAGCGTCGAGTGCGCCGGAACGACCGTGGACCTGGACTCGGGTGATTCGGTGTGGCTGTCGCATTCCGACCCGGAGACGGTCGTGCGGGGCCGCGCGGACGGCGCACAGGTGTTCCGTGCGCGCCTCGGTGAACTCCCGGCACTGTCTCGCGACTGACGGTTCTTCCGGTACGACCGTCGATCCGTCACCGTGCGGTGACGGGCATTCCCTGTACGGGGCTCCTCTGCCGCCCCGCTGCGCGTGTGGCAGTTTACAAATCCTCAAGAATGTCTAGACCTCGGACGCGATCCGTCCTATAGTCCAGATCACAGTGATGTGTGTCACGACGTCGGGATGTCCGGCCGGGTGACCCACACGGGTGACGAGGAGACAGACATGAGTACGGACTCGGCGGCGAGCCCGCTGGACATGCCGGATGTGCAATGGCGTGACCGCAAGAAGAAACTGTGGCTGCTCGGCCTCGTCCCGCCCACCGCGCTCTTCCTTGCCACCGCGCTCATCTGGGCCGGAAACGCACTGGGCTGGCAGGCGGTGACCCCGGCGCTGTGGTGGATCGGGCCGCTGCTCGTCTACGTGATGGTCCCGACGCTCGACCTGTTCGTCGGGCCCGACGGTGAGAACCCGCCGGACGAACTCGTCGAAGCGCTCGAGAACGACCGCTACTACCGGTACTGCACGTACATCTACCTGCCGTTCCAGTTCGCCAGCCTCGTGTTCGCCTGCTACCTCTGGTCGGCCGACAACCTGTCGTGGCTCGGCATCGACGGCGGCCTCGGTATCGCGTCGAAGATCGGCCTGGCGCTCTCCGTCGGTGTCGTCGCCGGTATCGGTATCAACACCGCGCACGAACTGGGCCACAAGAAGGTCGAGCTGGAACGGCGACTGTCCAGGATCGCCCTCGCACAATCGTTCTACGGCCACTTCTACATCGAGCACAACAGGGGACACCACGTCCGCGTCGCGACACCGGAGGACCCGGCATCCGCTCGCTTCGGCGAGAGCTTCTGGGCGTTCCTGCCGCGCACGGTCGTCGGCAGCGTGCGCTCCGCGTGGCGGCTCGAGCGGGCCCGCCTCGAGCGGCTCGGCAAGCCCGTGTGGAGCCTGCGCAACGACGTGCTCAGCGCGTGGGCACTCTCGGCTGTGCTCTTCGGCGGCCTCATCGCAGTCTTCGGGATCGGGATCGCGCCCTATCTGGTGATCCAGGCGGTCTTCGGCTTCGCGCTGCTCGAAGCGGTCAACTACCTCGAGCACTACGGTCTGCTCCGGCAGCGCACCGCCAACGGCCGGTACGAACGGTGCAGTCCCGCCCACAGCTGGAACAGCGATCACCTCGTGACCAACATCTTCCTCTACCACCTGCAGCGGCACAGCGACCATCACGCCAACCCCACCCGCCGCTACCAGACGCTGCGGAGCATGGAGATGTCGCCGAATCTGCCCGCCGGGTACGCCACGATGATCGGGCTCGCCTACATTCCGCCGCTGTGGCGCAAGGTCATGGACCCCCGGGTGCTCGATCACTACGACGGTGACATCACGCGGGTCAACATCCAGCCGAGCAAGCGCGAAGCGATCCTCGCCCGCTACGGCGCCGCTGCCCAGGAAGGGAACTGATCCCCAGATGACTGCGTACCGCTGCCCGGTGTGCGACTTCGTCTACGACGAAGCGCTCGGTGCCCCGCGCGAAGGATTTCCCGCCGGCACCGCCTGGGATGCCCTTCCCGACGACTGGTGCTGCCCCGACTGCGGGGTGCGGGAGAAGATCGATTTCGAGGAGTATGCGCGATGAGCACCGAATTCCGGCTGTTCCGCTGCCTGGTCTGCGGCTTCGAGTACGACGAGAAGCTCGGCTGGCCCGACGAGGGGATCGAGCCGGGGACGCGCTGGGAGGACATCGACGACGACTGGTCGTGCCCGGACTGCGGTGCGGCCAAGGCCGACTTCGAGATGATCGAGATCGTCCGGCGGTGAACAGCCGTCGACAGGACATCTCGTTCGGCTTTGACGCGCACGCGGAGCCGTGAGAGCGTCACGGCCATGGCGAGTGCGCAACCGGGTAGCGGCGGCAGCGACGGCAGGGGTGTGTCGCCGAACGGCAACGGTGTGACCACCTCGCCGGGTGACACCGCCGGTGCGTCGTCCGCGCGGGTGCTGTTCCACGAGGCGAGCCGGGTGCTCCTGCGCTCGACGATTCTCGACGCGATGCGGGACCTGCTCCTCGAGCGCGACTGGTCGGCCGTCACCATGAGCGACGTCGCGCGCGCCGCGGGAATCAGCCGGCAGACGTTGTACAAGGAGTTCTCGTCGCGGCAGGGGCTGGCCCAGGGTTACGCGCTGCGCCTGGTCGACGAATTCGTCGACGCCGTGGCCGACTCGGTATACGCGCACGTCGGCGACGCGCGTGCGGCCCTCGTCGGAGGATTCACGTCGTTCTTCACGGCGTCGGCGGCCGATCCGCTGGTGCGGTCGCTGCTCCACGGCGAGGCCAAACCCGATCTGCTGCGCCTGATCACCACCGATGTCGCGCCGATCCTCGAGCGGGGCTCGGTCCGGCTCGCCGACACCTTCGAGCACAGCTGGGTGTCGGCGTCCGGCACCGACGCCGGCATCCTGGCCCGCGCGATCGTGCGGGTCGCGCTGAGCTTCATCTCCATGCCGCCGGTCTCGGGCAACGACGTCGCCGCCGACCTCGCCGACCTGCTCGTTCCCTTCGTGGAGAAGGCTGCGGTGCCCGGCTGACCGCGACCCGCCCGTTCGTACCGGCCGTACCGTGACGCCGCAGGTTGTATAGCCTGGTTGCAACTGCTTTGTTCGAAGAATTGTCTGCCGACAGGAAGAGGCATTTGCACGTGTCTGACACCACGCTCGTCGCCGACCGGATCAACGGTCTCGATTTCAAGGTCGCCGATCTGTCCCTCGCCGAATTCGGGCGCAAGGAGATCCGCCTGGCCGAACACGAGATGCCGGGACTGATGTCGCTGCGTCGCGAATACGCCGAGGTGCAGCCGCTGAAGGGCGCACGGATCTCGGGCTCGCTGCATATGACCGTGCAGACCGCGGTACTGATCGAGACCCTCGTGTCGCTGGGCGCACAGGTCCGATGGGCCTCGTGCAACATCTTCTCCACCCAGGACCACGCTGCGGCCGCGATCGTCGTGGGCCCGCACGGCACGCCCGAAGAACCCAAGGGTGTGCCGGTGTTCGCATGGAAGGGCGAGTCCCTCGAGGAGTACTGGTGGGCGGCCGAGCAGATGCTCACCTGGCCCGGTGAACCCGCCAACATGATTCTCGACGACGGTGGCGATGCCACGATGCTCGTGCTCAAGGGCGCGCAGTTCGAGAAGGCCGGCGTGGTCCCGCCCGTCGACGAAGAGCACGATTCCGCCGAGTACAAGGTGTTCCTGCAGTTGCTGCGCAACTCGCTCGAGGCCGACGCCGGCAAGTGGTCGGCGATCGCCGCGTCGGTGCAGGGCGTCACCGAGGAGACCACCACCGGTGTGCTGCGCCTCTACCAGCTCGCGGCCGCCGGCGAACTGACGTTCCCGGCGATCAACGTCAACGACTCGGTCACCAAGAGCAAGTTCGACAACAAGTACGGCACCCGGCACTCGCTGCTCGACGGCATCAACCGCGGCACCGACGTGCTCATCGGCGGCAAGACAGCTCTGGTGTGCGGTTACGGCGACGTGGGCAAGGGCTGCGCCGAGGCGCTGCGCGGCCAGGGCGCACGTGTGTCGATCACCGAGATCGATCCGATCAACGCGCTGCAGGCCCTCATGGACGGCTACGACGTCGTGACGGTCGAAGACTTCATCGGCCAGGCCGACATCGTCATCACCTCGACGGGCAACAAGGACATCATCACCTTCGAGCACATGAAGGCGATGAAGCACCAGGCGATCCTCGGCAACATCGGTCACTTCGACAACGAGATCGACATGGCCGGCCTCGAGCGGTCCGCCGACGTCACGCGGATCAACATCAAGCCGCAGGTCGACGAGTTCACCTTCGCCGACGGACATTCGATCATCGTGCTGTCCGAGGGACGTCTGCTCAATCTCGGCAATGCGACCGGTCACCCGTCGTTCGTGATGAGCAACTCGTTCGCGAACCAGGTCATCGCGCAGATCGAACTGTGGACGAAGCCGGACGAGTACGACAACGAGGTCTACCGCCTGCCCAAGCACCTCGACGAGAAGGTCGCCAAGATCCACGTCGAGGCGCTCGGCGGCAAGCTGACGAAGCTGACCAAGGAGCAGGCCGAGTACATCGGCGTGGACGTCGAGGGCCCGTACAAGCCCGAGCACTACCGCTACTGATTCCGAGATCGGCGGCGAGAAGCGCAGCGTTATGGGTGGTCTGATTGTCGTCGAAGGTCTCGACGGGGCCGGAAAGCGGACATTGTCCGCCGGCCTCGTCGAGGCGTGGCGCGCCGCGGGGGCGCGCGTGGCCACACTGGCGTTTCCCCGCTACGGCCGATCGATCCACGCCGATCTGGGCGCCGAGGCGCTGCGGGGACAGCACGGCGACACCGCGTCGAGTGTCGAAGCGATGGCGTTGCTGTGGGCACTCGATCGGCGCGACGCCGCCGACGAACTGCGGAAACTCCTCGCTGCCAACGACATCGTGCTTCTCGACCGCTATGTCGCGTCCAACGCGGCGTACACCGCGGCCCGGCGCCACGAGGATGCCGCAGGGCCGTCGGTCGAGTGGATCCGGAACCTCGAATACGAACGCTTCGCGCTTCCCGTGCCCGATCTGCAAGTGCTGCTGCGTGTCCCTGTCGCGCTCGCCGCAGAACGGGCCAGGAGTCGCGCGGAGTCGGACGCCGCGCGGGAACGCGACGCGTACGAACGCGACGGCGACCTCCAGTACCGGACCGGAGAGGTGTACGACGGCTTGGCGCAGCGGCACTGGATGTCACGGTGGATCGTGGCGGGCGCCGAGACCGATACGCAACAACTCGCCGTTCGCATCTCAAATCTGCTTCACGAAGGTGAAGGGGTGACACGATAGAGCTTATGAAGCCGAGGATTCTGGTAGTCGACGACGATGCAGCACTCGCCGAAATGCTCACAATCGTGCTGCGCGGCGAAGGATTCGAGCCGTTCGTGGTGGGCGACGGGACGCAGGCGCTCGGTGCCGTGCGCGAAATCCGCCCGGACCTCGTCCTGCTCGATCTCATGCTTCCGGGCATGAACGGCATCGACGTCTGCCGCGTGCTCCGCGCCGATTCCGGCGTGCCCATCGTGATGCTCACTGCCAAGTCCGACACCGTCGATGTGGTTCTCGGACTCGAGTCGGGCGCCGACGACTACATGGTCAAGCCCTTCAAGCCGAAGGAACTGGTGGCGCGCGTGCGCGCCCGGTTGCGCCGCACCGAGCAGGAACCCGCCGAAGTACTCTCCATCGGCGATATCACCATCGATGTTCCGGCACACAAGGTCACCCGCGGCGACGAACTGATCTCGCTCACCCCGCTGGAGTTCGACCTGCTGGTGGCGCTCGCGCGCAAGCCGCGTCAGGTGTTCACCCGTGAGGTGCTCCTGGAACAGGTCTGGGGTTACCGGCACGCAGCCGACACCCGTCTGGTGAACGTTCACGTCCAGCGCCTGCGGGCGAAGGTCGAGAAGGATCCCGAGAACCCGGAAGCGGTGCTCACGGTGCGGGGGTCGGCTACAAGGCCGGACCGCCGTGATCCGTGGTCAACCTCTGCGGCGGCGGATCGCACGGAGAACGCTGCCGCTCGTAAGGTGGTCGCGGGCCATGAGCAGCAGGCTCGCGCACACCTGGCGACGATCGCTCCAGCTACGTGTGGTCGTCTCGACCCTCACGCTGTCGCTGATCGTGATGCTCGTGCTCGGCGTGGTGCTCATCAGCCAGATCACCGACCGGCTTCTGGAAGTCAAGATCGACGCCGCGACCGAGGAGATGGACCGCTCCCGCGCGCTGGTCGAAGGACAGCTCGCCGGAGCCGACGACTCCGGCTCGCTGGCGGTCCGGCTCGACGGCGCCGCCGCGACCCTGACCAGCCGCGGTAGCGACGGCGGTCAGGACACCGGCGTCGCCGGCACGTTCGACCCGGTTCTCATCGTTCCGGGCGACGGTCCGCGCGCGCCCACCGCGAGCGGGCCGGCCGAGCAGATCCCGCAGAATCTGCGCGCCTTCGTCCAGAACGGGCAGGTCGCATACCAATTCGCCACAGTCTCGAACCCCAACGGCTATACCGGCCCGGTACTGATCATCGGCAGCCCCACCGACTCGGCCATCTCGACGCTCGAGCTGTATCTGGTGTTCCCCCTCGGCGGTGAGGAACGCACCCTCGCGCTCGTTCGGGGCACGCTGGTGGTCGGCGCGGGTGTCCTGCTCGTGCTGCTCGCCGCGATCTCGATGATCGTCGCCCGCCAGGTGGTGCTGCCCATCCGCTCCGCCTCCCGCATCGCGGTGCGGTTCGCCGACGGCCGCCTCAAGGAACGCATGCCGGTGCGGGGCGAGGACGACATGGCGCGACTCGCCATGTCGTTCAACGAGATGGCCGAGAGCCTGTCGCGGCAGATCACCCAGCTCGAGGAGTACGGCAACCTGCAGAAGCGGTTCACGTCCGATGTGAGCCACGAGCTTCGTACCCCGCTCACCACGGTGCGGATGGCCGCCGATCTGATCCACGACGGCAGCGACGAGCTGGATCCCTCGCTCAAACGCGCGTCCGAACTCCTCGTCGCCGAACTCGACCGGTTCGAGGGCTTGCTGGGCGACCTCCTCGAGATCAGCCGCCACGACGCGGGTGTCGCCGAGCTCGCCTCCGAACGGCTCGACGTCCGCATGTGCGCCCGGGCCGCGGTGTCCACGGTGCGCCACCTCGCCCGCGAAACGTCGACGGAGTTGATCGTCGACATGCCTTCCGAACCCGTCGAGGCCGACGTCGATCCACGTCGAGTCGAACGGATCCTGCGGAATCTTCTCGCCAACGCGATCGACCACGGTGAAGGAAAACCGATTCTGCTCCGCCTGCGGGCCGACGACAACGCGGTGGCGTTCGTCGTCCGCGACCAGGGCATCGGCCTGCGTCCGGGTGAGGAGAAGCTGGTGTTCAACCGCTTCTGGCGATCCGACCCGTCGCGGGTGCGCCGTTCCGGTGGTACCGGTCTCGGCCTCGCGATCAGCGTCGAAGACGCCAACCTGCACAACGGAAAACTCGAGGCGTGGGGCGAACCGGGCCGGGGCGCGAGCTTCCGGCTGACGTTGCCGCGCGAACGCGGCCGGAAGGTCGGACGCAGCCCCGTCCCCCTGGTGCCGGGCGCCGTCCACGCGGTGCAGGGCAAACCGCCGCAGTCTCCCGGACACGAACCGGCCGGTGGTTCCTCCGCGGAGGTCTCGGCCGACGGTGCCGGTGGGGTGGACAACTCGACGCCGTCACCCTCGGAAGGAGCGCCGACATGACCCGCGCCGCACGGATCCGTACCGCGCTCACCGTGGTGATGTGCGTGGCGGCGCTGGTCGTCTCCGGGTGCGCGACCCTGCCCGACTCGTCGTCTCCGCAGGCCATCGGCACCATCGATCCCGCACCCGCGACCACCGAGGTCAGCGCACCCGTCCCCGGCCGCGAACCGGATCTGTTGCTCCGCGATTTCCTGCAGGCCAGCACCGAACCCACGAACCGGCACGTCGCGGCCCGGCAATTCCTCACCCCGGAGATGTCCGGACGCTGGGACGACGCGGCGAGTGCGACGATCGTGGACAAGGTCGACGTTCTCGTCGAGAACCGCAACAGTGACCGGGCGACGTACGTCGTCCGCGCGAACATCGTCGGCTACCTGGAAGAAGGCGGTGTCTACCGGGCGGCCGGCGGCGAATTCGAAGCGAAGTTCACGCTCGTGCGGACCGACGGTGAGTGGCGGATCGACGCGATGCCCGACGGGGTCATCATGGATCGGCCACGCTTCCTCAACAGCTATCAGCGACGTTCGCTGTACTTCGTCGAACCGGCGGGCGAGACGGTCGTTCCCGACCCGCGGTGGATCACCGGCAGTCCGGAACAGACCGCCTCCCAGCTGATCGGCCTGCTCGTCGAGGGGCCGAAGGCATCGTTGGAACCTGCCGTGCGGAACCTGCTCGAGGACGTCACTGTGGTCGGTGCCGTCACCAAGGCCGACGGGCGCACCGGGCAGGTCGGTGTCGGGCTCGGTGGCATCCGCGTCGACTTCCAGGGCATCGGGGCGATGAGCAAGGAAGACCGGGAACTGCTCGCCGCGCAGGTGGTCTGGACGCTCGCCAACGCCGACATCTCGGGTCCGTACGTGTTGCTGGCGGATCACCAGCCACTCGACGAACGGTTCCCCAACGGGTGGACGACCGCCGATGTCGCGTCCATGAACCCCCTGGCCACCTCGAGTGCCACCATCGGTCTGCACGCGCTCCTGCGCGGTGGCCTGGTGGGGGTGGCCGAGACAGGTGTCACCCCGGTTCCCGGGTTCTTCGGCTCCGCCGCCAACCTGGAATCGATTGCGCTCTCGCGCGACGGCGAACTCGTGGCAGCGGTCGCGGAGACCGGGGGCGTCGCACCCGAGCCCGCCACGCAGCTGATCGTCGGCGCGTACGGCGACGACGTCGCCGAACCGGCGGTCGACGGTAATTCGATCACGCGCCCGACCTGGTCGCCGGACGACACCTCCGTCTGGGCGGTGGTCAACGGAATGGCGGTGGTGAGAGCCGTGCGGGAGCCGGGCACCGGCCGCGTCACCGTCGTGGGCGTCGAGGCGGGCGCCCTCCGGGCGGTAGGCGGACGGATCACCGAACTCCGGCTGTCGCGGGACGGGGTACGAGCCGCGCTCATCATCGACGGACGCGTATATGTCGCGACGGTCGTGCAGACGCCGAACGGCGAATTCTCCCTCACCAACCCCCGCGAGATCGGGTTCGGCCTCGGAGGGCCGGCGCTCTCGCTCGACTGGAGTACCCCCGATACCGTCGTGGTCTCGCGGGCGGCGTCCGACATGCCGGTCGTGCAGATCGCGGTCGACGGGTCCCGGACGGACGCGCTGCCCAGCCGGAACCTGACGCCGCCCGTCATCGCCGTCGAGGCGTCCACCACCGCCGAATTCGTCGCGGACTCGCGTGCGGTGTTCCAGCTCAACAACCGCGATCCCGCCGACGACCGCTATTGGCGCGAGGTCCCGGGGCTTGCCGGGCTGACTGCGATCCCGGTGTTGCCGGGCTGACACAGCCCCTCGAACCTGTCGGTGGTGGACGTCACACTGCCGGAATGCTGTCGTCCCTCTTCGACCTCGTGCTGCCCCTTGCGTGCGGTGGGTGCGGTGCGAGCGGGACCGCATGGTGTCGCGCGTGTGCGCGGGTGCTGAACGATCCACCGGCGCTGGTCCGGCTTCGGGGCGACCCGGGAGTACCGGTGTGGAGTCTGGGCCCGTACGCCGGTCCTCGGAGGCGCGCGGTGGTCGCCGCGAAAGAGCGCGGCCGCCGGGATCTCGCCGACCCCCTCGGACTCGCCTGGGCGGTGGCGGTGTCACGCCTGCGCCGGTGGGGTGAACTGCCCCCGGGGCCGACGACCGTCGTACCGGCTCCCACTCGTGCGCGGTCCGCCCGAGCGCGCGGGGGCGACCCTGTCTCGCGCGCGGCGCAGGTTGCGGCGAGCCACGACCCGCATCTGTTCGTGCATCCGCTCCTCGTCTCGGCCCGGGGCGTACGGGACTCGGTGGGTTTGTCCGCCGCCGAGCGCCGCCGCAACCTCGCCGGCCGGATCCGGCTTGAGGAGGGAGGTGTTCCGCGGACGCGGCAGGTGCTCGTGGTGGACGACATCGTCACCACGGGAGCCACCGCTGCGGAGTCCGTGCGGGTGTTGCGCCGGGGCGGTTTCGACCCCGTCGGAATGCTCGTTACAGCACACGCATGAGGCCGCTGTGGTAACGGCGGGTGTCCAAAAAGTGAATTGGACCGCAACGATGGCATGCGTCCGGCAGACCGACTACCGTTGCCCTCAGACCCGGAAACGAACAGGTAGAAGGGTGTAACGCCCATTCTTCCGGTTCCGGGCGGGCGCTATCGCGCTCATCGAACATGCCGGTGCGCAGTTGGCACCGGCCGTACTCGGGAGGTACTTGTGACGACCCCTTCGAAGACCCAGGCTTCCGTTGCCGAGGCAGACGCCACCACGGAAGGCCCCCAGGCCGAGATCGTCGTGAAAGGCCGCAACGTAGAGGTGCCGGATCACTTCCGGATCTACGTGTCCGAGAAAATTGCTCGAATCGAACGATTCGATCCGACGATTTTCCACTTCGATGTCGAGTTGCAGCACGAGCGCAACCGCCGACAGAGGAAGAGCGCCCAGCGAGTCGAGATCACGGCGCGAGGCAAGGGACCGGTCGTTCGCGCGGAAGCTTCCGGCGACAGTTTCTACGCGGCATTCGAATCGGTGATCGCCAAGCTCGAATCCCGGCTGAGGCGGACGAAGGAACGCCGGAAGGTGTCGTACGGCGAGAAGACCCCCGTCTCCGTCGCGGAAGCCACCGCGGCGCTGGCGCAGGACGACGAACTCGCGATCTCGCCGGATCTGCCGCTCGACGGCCAGGAGCAGGAACCCGAAGGTCCCGGCAGGATCGTCCGCGTCAAGGAGCACAAGGCCGAGCCGATGACGGTCGACGACGCCCTCTACGAGATGGAACTCGTCGGTCACGACTTCTATCTGTTCCACGACAAGGAGACCGACAAGCCGTCCGTGGTGTATCGGCGCCACGCTTTCGACTACGGTCTCATCAAGCTCGTCTGAGCAGTGCCCGGAGCAACTGCGGCGTGACGCCGTCGCAGTAACTCCGGGAGAACGCCTACCATGGAATCCGGCCGGGGTCCGCAAGGCCTCGGCCGGATTTCTTGTCCGTGCAGGTACCCGAGATTGAGGACGAACACACCAGTGCTGTCGCTGACGAAGCTGCTCCGGATCGGTGAAGGTCGCATGGTCAAGCGGCTCAAGCAGATCGCCGAGCATGTCGAATCCCTCTCCCCGGAGTTCGAAGCCCTGACCGACGCCGAACTGCGGGCCAAGACGGACGAGTTCCGTCACCGCTACCAGGATGGGGAATCGCTCGACGAGTTGCTTCCCGAGGCCTTCGCGACCGCCCGGGAGGCGTCGTTCCGCGTCCTCGGTCAGAAGCACTACGGCGTTCAGATCATGGGTGGCGCCGCCCTGCACTTCGGCAACATCGCCGAGATGAAGACCGGTGAGGGCAAGACCCTGACCTGCGTGTTGCCGGCATACCTCAACGCCATCTCGGGAGACGGCGTCCATGTCGTCACCGTCAACGACTACCTCGCCAAGCGCGACTCCGAGTGGATGGGCCGTGTGCACCGGTTCCTCGGACTCGAAACCGACGTGATCCTGTCCGGCATGACTCCGGCGCAGCGCCGTGCGGCCTACAACGCCGACATCACGTACGGCACGAACAACGAGTTCGGCTTCGACTACCTGCGCGACAACATGACGCACTCGCTCGACGACCTCGTCCAGCGCGGCCACAACTACGCGATCGTCGACGAGGTCGACTCGATCCTCATCGACGAAGCGCGCACCCCGCTCATCATCTCGGGCCCCGCCGACGCGTCGAGCAAGTGGTACGCCGAGTTCGCGCGCATCGCGCCGCTGCTCAAGAAAGACGTCCACTACGAGGTCGACATCCGTAAGCGCACGGTCGGTGTGCACGAGGCCGGTGTCGAATTCGTCGAGGATCAGCTCGGTATCGACAACCTGTACGAAGCGGCGAATTCGCCGCTCGTGAGCTACCTGAACAACGCCATCAAGGCCAAGGAGCTCTACGCCAAGGACAAGGACTACATCGTCCGCAACGGCGAGGTCGTCATCGTCGACGAGTTCACGGGCCGCGTGCTGTCGGGACGCCGCTACAACGAGGGCATGCACCAGTCGATCGAGGCCAAGGAACACGTCGAGATCAAGGCCGAGAACCAGACGCTCGCCACGATCACGCTGCAGAACTACTTCCGGCTCTACGACAAGCTTTCGGGCATGACCGGTACCGCCGAGACCGAGGCTGCCGAGCTGCACCAGATCTACGACCTGGGCGTCATCCCGATCCCGACGAACCGTCCGATGGTCCGGGTGGACCAGGGCGACCTGATCTACAAGACGGAAGAAGCGAAGTTCGCCGCCGTCGTCGACGACGTGGTCGAGCGCCACGAGAAGGGCCAGCCGGTCCTGATCGGTACCACGAGCGTCGAACGTTCGGAGTACCTGTCGAAGCAGTTCACCAAGCGCGGCGTTCCCCACAACGTCCTCAATGCGAAGTTCCACGAGCAGGAAGCGCAGATCATCGCGGAGGCCGGGCGGACCGGCGCGGTCACCGTCGCGACGAACATGGCCGGTCGTGGTACCGACGTCGTGCTCGGCGGCAACCCCGACATCATCACCGACACCCTGCTGCGCAAGCGGGGACTCGATCCGGTCGAGACCTCGGAGGAATACGAGGCCGCGTGGGACGAGACCCTTCCCGCGGTGCAGCGGCAGGTCAAGGAAGACGCGGACCGGGTGCGCGAGGCCGGCGGCCTGTATGTGCTCGGCACCGAGCGTCACGAGTCGCGCCGTATCGACAATCAGCTGCGTGGCCGCTCCGGCCGTCAGGGCGACCCGGGGGAGTCGCGCTTCTACCTCTCGCTCGGCGACGAGCTGATGCGACGCTTCAACGGCGCTGCGCTGGAGTCGATCATGACCCGGCTCAACCTGCCCGACGACGTCCCGATCGAGGCGAAGATGGTCTCCAAGGCCATCAAGAGCGCGCAGACCCAGGTCGAGCAGCAGAACTACGAGATCCGCAAGAACGTCCTCAAGTACGACGAGGTGATGAACCAGCAGCGCACCGTCATCTACGAGGAGCGTCGCCGCATCCTTCGTGGCGAGGATCTCGAGGGCCAGGTGCAGCACATGCTCACCGACGTGGTCTCGGCCTACGTCGACGGCGCCACCGCCGACGGTTACGTCGAGGACTGGGATCTCGAGCAGTTGTGGACCGCGCTCAAGACTCTCTACCCCGTCGGCATCGACTACAAGACGCTGCTCGCGGAGAACGAGGATCTCGACCGCAACGACCTGCGTGAGGCGCTTCTCGACGACGCCCGTGCCGCGTACGCGCGCCGGGAGGCGGAACTCCAGGCGCTGGCCGGGGAGAACGCGATGCGCGAACTCGAGCGGCGGGTCCTGCTCTCGGTCCTGGACCGCAAGTGGCGTGAGCACCTCTACGAGATGGACTACCTGAAGGAAGGCATCGGCCTGCGCGCGATGGCGCAGCGCGACCCGCTCGTCGAGTACCAGCGCGAGGGCTTCGACATGTTCACCGCCATGCTCGAGGGCCTCAAGGAAGAGTCGGTCGGCTTCCTGTTCAACCTCAAGGTCGAAGCGGCGCAGCCGCAGGCTGCCGCGGGCAACGGGGTGTCGGTGACACCGGCGTCCGCTGCCGCTGCGTCCCGGACGGCACCCCCGGTCGGGCAGCCCGTTCCGTCTCGGGCACCCGCCCAGCCGGCGCCCGCGCCCGCTCCCGCCGTGCTGCGCGCACAGGGTCTGGACGAGGGCGAACGTCGTCTCACCTACAGTGGCCCCGCCGAGGACGGTCGTGCGCACGTCGCACGTCGCAGTGGTGGCGACGGCGCCGCACCGGCCGCGCATGCCGGCACCCGCAAGGAACGTCGTGCGGCTGCGCGACGCGACGCGAAGTCCGGCCGCCGGCACTGACCGTCGGTGAACTCCTTCACGACCCTGTGGCTCATCCGAGCCACAGGGTCGTGATCGTCCAGGGGTGAGGCGACTTCGGCTTCGGCGTCCGGCGCGCGATCCGTCCCGCCACCGCGTACACGCGGTCGCCCCGGGCGTAGGTGCCGAACACCTCCGCGGTGTCCGCGTCGACCGCGTGCACCCGGGTCCGGAGCAGCACCGCGGCTCCCGCAACCCCGGTCGGGGAGGTGCGCGACGCCGTGACCGCCTCGACGAGCGTCGGTTCGAGTACCGCCGCGAGCTGGGTGACGGCGCGTCGCCCGTCGACGACCTCGAGGATAAGCCGCAGGGCCACCTCCGCGAACCTGTGCGCGGTGGCATCGACCCGAGGTACTGCGTCGGCGTGCGCGACCGGGGTGCGAGCCGAACCGGCGGGACGGCCGGATCGCCCGTCGTGCGGCGTGGCGCGCGGCGCGGCGTGGGGCCGGCACCGGACGCACTGCCCGGGAGGCTGCGATTCCTGTGGTGGCGGCTCGAAGCGAGGGATGCGGCGTACGTAGCGGCCGGTGTGCAGATCCGTCATGTCATGTCTCCCGGGCGTGGACGGCGCCGGCTCGGCGGCCGGTGCAGGGATCGCGCCTGTGCGGCGCGATGAGGTCCGGGAGAGGACGGACCGCCGATATCGTGACATATCCGGCGGGTCCGCGCTCGCCGTACATCTCGCGGCCGGCCCGGGTGATGTCGCCACCGCGACGCGGCCGGGTGCGATGTGCACTCTGCGTCAGCCGTCCACGAATACGCTCTGCTGGTTGTCGTGGACGCCGGTGAACATTTCGGTCGGGGTGAGGGGCCGTGACGCCACCGTAGGCATGATCCCTTCGCGATGAGCGAGGTGAACCATGCTCTCGAGCCGCCCGGAGTACTCGGCGGGTTGGTCGACCATCCAGGTGATGCCCTCGGCGGCCACGGAACTCGGTTCGAAGGTGCTGTGGTCCACGCCCGGCAGGTTGGCGAGAGTGCCCTCCGATGCGACCGGAGCGTCGATGCGGAAGCAGTTGACGGCGATGCTGTCCGGTGCGAGTTGCCGAGCGAGGTCGATCGTCATCCTTTCGAGCCCGACCTTGGCGATGCCGTAGGACATCAGGCCCGGCACAGGTTTCAGCGCGGCCAGGGAGGACACGTTGAGGATGCGACCCCCACCGGCGGCACGGAGGTGCGGGACGGCAGTACGGATGGCGATCAGCGGGGCATCGAGGTCGATCGCCATCACCAGATCGTGGCGACGCAGCGGGACGTCGATGTCGCCGACGAAGGTGACGCCCGCGTTGTTGACCAGCACATCGAGACGCCCGAGTTCGGCGACGGTCTGTTCGACCATCGCCGCGACCTGTTCGCGGTCCGACAGGTCCACCGGCACGGCGATCGCGGTGCCTCCACGGGCACGGATAGCGTCGACGACGTCGTCGAGCGTTCCGGGCGTGCGGCGAGGGTCGGCTCGCGTCGAGCGGGCGGCGCAGGCCACCGCGTATCCGGCGTCGGCGAGAGCGAGAGCCGTCGCCGCCCCCACCCCTCGGCTGGCGCCGGTGACGAGCGCGACTTTGGCAAGAATGCTATTCTCCATTTCCGGAACTATATTTGCCCGTGGGTTGCGGTACAAGAGGTTGTCCCTTCGAACACCGGAGAACGCATGACCGAAGACAGTGCCGTCGCCGGGGACTTCGTGTTCAGATACGGCCCCTCGGCTCTGGTGACCGGTGCGTCGTCCGGTATCGGCCGGTCGTTCGCCCGCCATCTGGCAGAAGCCGGTCTGGACCTGATACTCGTCGCGCGCCGACTCGACCGGCTCGAGGAGCTCGCGGCCGAACTCCGCTGCCGGCACGGCGTCGAGGTGACTGTGCACGAAGTGGATCTCTCGGATCCCGCCGCCGTCGACCGACTGCTCGAGCAAGAGGCGACCACCGACATCGGTTTGCTCGTCAGCAATGCCGGGTTCGGGGTGAAGGGCCCGTTCGAGGACGGTGACACGGCCGCGCTCGCCGCCATGCTCGCGGTCAACTGCCAGGCACCGACACGGTTGGCGCATGCCCTCGTTCCGCGGTTGAGGCGACGTGGCCGTGGCGGTGTCGTGTTCACCAGTTCGGTGGAAGGACTCCTCGGTTGCCCGTACTCTGCCGCGTACTCGGCGACGAAGGCCTACGTGAATGCGCTCGGCGAAGGCCTCTGGGGAGAGCTGACTCCCGCGGGGATCGATGTGCTGACACTCTGTCCGGGAGCGACCGACACCGAGGCACCGCGGCTTCAGGGTATCGATCCGGCAACCTTGCGACACCTGATGGACCCGGACGACGTCGCCCGGGGCGCACTCGAGAATCTGAACAACGGACCGACCTACGTACCGAGCGAGCACTATCGCGCACAATTCGACACCCTCGTGACGATGCCCCGCCGGCAGGCGCTCGCGGCAATGGCGGCGAGCCTGCGGGTCTGACGCCGCGGCTCACCCGCAGGTCCGTCTATGCGCGGACGGCGAAACATCTAGGGTGAGGCCGTGCTGCGTGGACTGGTGCTCGACTTCGGTGGCGTGCTCGCCGGCCCGGATACGGACCCCGAGGCACTCGCGGCGGTGGTCGCCGAGTTGCGCCGCCGCGGGGTGCGCACCGCGATCCTGAGCAACGATCCCGGTGGCCCGCACGCGCAATGGTTGCGGGATCTCGCCGGGACCTTCGTCGACGAGGTGGTGCTGTCGGGGGATGTGGGGTCGCCAAGCCCGATGCCGAGAGCTTCCGGCTCGTCGCCGAACGCCTCGGGCTCGCACCTTCCGAATGCGTCTTCGTCGACGACCTGGCGGGCAACGTGCGGGGCGCCGTGGCTGCGGGGATGGTCGGCGTCCACCATGATGGTCCCCACACCGTGATGGCCGAATTGGCTGTTCTCTTCGGCATCGCCGCAGGACGATCCGGGCAACCCGGAAGTGAGGGGGACGTTCGGCAATGACGAGTCGGATGACGGCGCAGGACGCGTCGTACTACTACCTGGAGACGAGCAACACGCCGATGCACATCGGCTCGCTGGCGATTCTCGAGCCGCCCGACGGGGGAGTTCACTACGACCGGGTGCTCGAGTTGGTCGAGCAGCGGCTCGCGGAGGTTCCGCGTTACCGCCAGAAAGTGCGTGAGGTGGCCTTCGGGCTCTCCCGGCCGGTGTGGATCGACGACCGGGACTTCGACATCACGTACCACGTCCGCAGATCCGCGGTCCCGCGTCCGGGCACCGACGATCAGTTGCACGACCTCGTCGCCCGGCTGATCTCGAGACCCCTCGACCGGACCCGCCCGCTGTGGGAGATGTACGTCGTCGAGGGGCTTGCCGGCGACCGCTGCGCAGTGTTCACCAAGTCTCATTCGGCGCTGGTCGACGCCGAGCAGTCGCTCGAGATCGGCCAGGTGCTGTTCGACCGGGACGCGATTCCGCGCGAGGTGCCGGAAGAGTTGTGGATGCCGGAGCAGGAACCGTCGGAATCGGCGTTGCTCGTCGGAGCACTCGCCGAACTGGTCGCGCGGCCCGGTGAAGGCGTGGCCGCGGTGCGGTCGGCGGTGGGCAACCTTGCGTCCACGCTCACCGAAACCGTGGACGCGGTGAGCCGTATCGCCCGCACCGCGGCGCAGTCCGCCCCCGAATCGCCGCTGAACGCGTCGATTTCCCGCAGCAGGCGTTTCGCTGTCGTGGAGTCCGACCTCGAGCCGTACCGGAAGATTCGTTCCCGATACGGCTGCACGGTCAACGACGTGGTGCTCGCCGTCATCGCCGGGGCACTGCGGTACTGGCTGCTTTCCCGCGGCGAGCCGCTGACCGAGGCCACCGTCGTCCGCTCGATGGTTCCCATGTCGGTCTACGTGCGTGACGCCGGCGGCGAGGGTACGGACGGGACGACCACGGTGCATCCTCAGGGCGAGGTGTCGTCGTTCCTCGTCGACCTCCCGGTCGGGGAGCCGAACGCCGTCGTGCGGCTGTCGCACATCGCCCACGCCGGGGAGGCGTACGCGCGGGAGCGCAGGCGGGTCGCGGCGCAGTCCATGATCCGGCTGTCCGGGTTCGCGCCGGCGACCATGCACGCGGTCGGAGTGCGCGTCGCGTCGGGTTTCTCGCAGCGCGTGTTCAATCTCATGATCACCAACGCTCCGGGGCCGCAGTATCCGCTGTATCTGGGAGGGGCACGACTGCTCGGGATGTATCCGGTCTCGCCGTTGCTCAAGAATCAGGCCCTGAGTGTCGCGCTGACGTCGTACGACGGAAAGATCTACTACGGTTTGAATGCGGACCGCGATGCCATGCCCGACGTGCATGTGCTGACGTCGCTGCTGCACGAATCGCTCGAGGAGTTGTCGGATGCCAGTAGGTGAGAAGTGACGCGTGTCTATGTACCGGCGACGCTCGGGATGCTGCAGCGTCTCGTGGCCGAGAACGAGCTCGACGCGGTGGGGCGTACAGCGTTCGCGGTGACGCCCACCTTGCGTGAGGCCTACACCTCCGGCGACGACGACGAGCTCGCGGAGGTGGCCATGTCCGAGGCGGCGCGTGCCTCGGTGCGGCTGCTGGCCGCCGAGGACACCGGGGCGACCCCTGAGTTCGGGACGCGGCGTGTCGTGATCGCCGCGGACGTGGAGGGCGCAACCCCGCGCCCCGATCTCGACGACGCCGTGGTGCGCCTCGCCGGGCCGATCCCGATGAGCGCCGTCGCGTCCGTGCACGTGGATCTGAAGGCCGCGGAAGCGGACGTCGCGCGTGCGATGGAGGTTGTCGACGCGGCCGATCTGGGCGACGAGGAGGCCGAGTTCGTGCTCGGCGACGCCGAGGATCACGAACTGGCGTGGTACGCGGCGCAGGAGTTGCAGTTCCTGCTGGAATTGCTCTGACCGCTCGGAACGAGGATGCTTGTGAGTGGAGTCTCCACGTAACCTACGGAACCGTAACCTCTGATAACCTTCGCGGTCGTAGTTCCAGCGTGAGGAGAATCGGTCGATGGGTTTCAAGGAATGGATCGAAAGGCCCGCGGCCCATGTGGCACCGGGTGAGCGATCTCTGTCCAACGTGGTGCGAGGCGCGGTCGCGCGACTCACGACCCCACTGTTGCCCGATGATTATCTGCACTTGATCAACCCGTTGTGGTCGGCGCGTGAGCTTCGTGGGCGCATCGTCGAGGTCCGTTCCGAGACCCCCGACTCCGCAACCATCGTCATCAGGCCCGGCTGGGGCTTCGACTTCGGGTACTCGCCCGGTCAGTACATCGGCATCGGCCTGCACATCGACGGCAAGTGGCATTGGCGGTCGTACTCGCTGACCTCCACCCCGATCCGCACCGACAAGGTCATCTCGATCGCGGTGAAGGCGATGCCCGAGGGGTTCCTGTCGAGCCATCTCGTCGGTGGTGTGCCGGAAGGCACAATCGTGCGCCTCGCGGCTCCGCAGGGCGACTTCGTTCTTCCTGATCCGCCGCCCGAGAAGATCCTGTTCCTGACGGCCGGCAGCGGCGTCACACCGATCATGTCGATGCTCCGCACCCTCGATCGGCGTGCGGCCGACCGTGGCGTCGACATTGCCGACGTCGTGCATGTGCACTCGGCGCCCACCGCCGAGGACGTGATGTTCCGGTCCGAACTCGAGCAGTTCGACGCCAACCACGACCGCTACCGCTGCCACCTGCAATACACGCGTGAACAGGGCAAATTCGCCCTGTCGCAGCTCGACGAGGTATGTCCGGACTGGCGGGAGCGTCAGACCTGGGCGTGCGGACCGCAGCAGATGCTCGCCGATATCAGCGCTCACTGGGAGAAGGCGGGCCTCGAAGATCGCGTGCATCTCGAGCGCTTCGCGGTCACACGGGCCGATACCTCCGGAGCCGGGGGAACGATCACGTTCGCGAAATCCGGCAAGACGGTGACCGCCGACGGTGCCACCACCGTTCTCGAGGCGGGGGAGAGCGCAGGAGCGCTCATGCCCTTCGGTTGCCGGATGGGTATCTGTCAGACTTGTGTGGTGCCGCTCCAGAAGGGGTATGTGGTAGATCTCCGGTCGGGCGAGGAGCATGGAGAGGGCGAGCGAGTCCAGACCTGCATCTCCGTTGCTGCCGGCGACTGCACCATCGACGCCTGAGGCCTCGACCGCACAATCGATGCCCCCGAGGGCACAACCATGAACGACGAGAGGGACCCGCTTGGCCATCACCGACATCCGCGAGTTCGCGCATCTGACCGACGCCGACATCGACGCTTTGGCAACAGAGTTCGATGCCATCCGGCGCGATGTCGAGAATTCGCGTGGGCCGCGTGACGCGCGGTACATCCACAACACGATTCGGCTGCAGCGAACGCTCGAGATCGTCGGCCGGATCGTGCTGCTCGGCTCGCGGCGGCGCTCACGCTGGCTGCTCGGCACGACCGCGTTGTCGCTCGCGAAGATCATCGAGAACATGGAGCTCGGGCACAACGTGATGCACGGGCAGTGGGACTGGATGAACGATCCGGAAATCCACTCCACGTCGTGGGAATGGGACCAGACCGGCCCGTCCGCTCATTGGAAGCGCGCCCACAACTACGAGCACCACACGTACACGAACATCGTGGGGATGGACGAGGACGTCGGATTCGGCATCCTGCGCATGACCCGCGACGAGAAGTGGCGCCCGATCAACCTGCTGCAGCCGGTCGCGAACGTGGTCCTCGCGCTGACGTTCGAGTGGGGTATCGCGCTGCACGACCTGACGGCGCAGCGGATCGCGTGGGAGAAACAACTCGGTGACGGTCCGCGGCCCAGGATGTCCGGGCCCGACCGCGAGTTCGTGGCGAAGGCCGGCCGCCAGGTGTTCAAGGACCTGGTGCTGTTCCCCGCCGCGACCGGACCGGCATGGCGCAGCACGCTCACGGCGAACCTGACGGCCAATGTCGTGCGCAACATCTGGGCGTACCTGGTGATTTTCTGCGGACACTTCCCGGACGGCGCCGAAAAGTTCACGGTCGAGCAGTTCGAGGACGAGTCGCGCGGTCAGTGGTACCTGCGGCAGTTGCTCGGTAGCGCGAACATCACCGGTGGCCGGGTCATGGACTTCATGACCGGCAACCTCAGCTACCAGATCGAGCACCACCTCTTTCCGGACCTGCCGAGCAATCGCTACCGGGAGATCGCGGCCCGGGTCCGTGCGCTGTGCGGCAAGTACGACCTGCCGTACACGACCGGACCGATCGGACGGCAGTACATGCTGGCACTGCGCACCATCCACAAACTGGCGTTGCCGGACACCCTTCTGCGGGCGACGTCCGACGATGCGCCGGAGACGTCGTCGGAGCGTAAGTTCGAGCGACTCCGTGCTGCCGCAGCACTGCCGGCTCTCACCGAGGACCCCGTCACGGGACGTCGCCGTGGGTTGCTCACCGCGCTGCGCTCGCATGCCGAGCACACGGTGGCGATGCGACGTGCGCGTCGCCGGAATCGGCAGTAATCGACGCCGCCCGCCCGTAAGTGATTCCGATCACACGTCCGAAATCGCCTAACCTACGGAGCCGTAACCTACGGTAGAGTAGCCGCCATGGCGATATCGGACATCAAGGAATACGCGCACCTTACGGAGGCGGACGTCGAGGCCATCGGCCGCGAGCTCGATGCCATCCGGCGCGATATCGAGGAGTCGCGCGGTGAGCGCGACGCCCGATACGTCCGCAACACGATCCGGTTGCAGCGCGGCCTCGAGGTCGGTGGACGTCTGGTCCTGTTCGGTTCCAAGAAGCGCTCGCTGTGGTGGCTGGGCACCGGAATGCTCTCGTTGTCGAAGATCATCGAGAACATGGAGCTCGGGCACAACGTGATGCACGGGCAGTGGGACTGGATGAACGACCCAGAGGTCCACTCCGCCAACTGGGAGTGGGACAACGTCGATCCGTCGGCGCACTGGAAGATCACCCACAACCACCTGCACCACAAGTTCACGAACATCCTGGGCATGGACGACGATGTGGGCTACGGGTTGCTCCGCGTCACCCGCGACCAGCGTTGGAAGCCGTTCTACCTCGGCAACATCGCCTACAACGCGATCCTGGCGTCGCTGTTCCAGTACGGCATCGCGATCCAGTTGCTCGAACTCGGCAAGGTCATCCAGGGTCGCGACGACCGCGAGATCACCAAGAAGCACGGCGCCGAGGTGCTCGCGAAGATCGCGAAGCAGGACCTGCGCGACTACGTCGTCTATCCGGCGCTCACGGGCAAGTCGTGGAAGACCACGATCACCGCGAACGCCACGGCGAACTTCGTCCGCAACGTGTGGACCAACGCCGTGATCTTCTGCGGGCACTTCCCGGACGGTGCGGAGAAGTTCACGAAGCAGGACGTCGAGAACGAGACGCACGCCGAGTGGTACCTCCGGCAGATGCTCGGGTCCGCCAACATCTCCGGCGGCAAGATCATGGACTTCATGACCGGCAACCTGAGCTACCAGATCGAGCACCACATCTACCCGGACCTGCCGTCCAACCGGTACGCGGAGATCGCCGTGCGCGTGCGGCAGTTGTGCGACAAGTACGACCTGCCGTACACCACCGGTCCGCTGGCCGTGCAGTACTGGAAGTCCTGGCGCACCATCGCGAAGCTCTCGCTACCCGACAAGTTTCTCAAGGACGACCGCGACGCCGCCCCCGAGACCGCATCGGAGCGGGGCTTCGGTGGCCCGGCGGAGATCGATCCGGTCACCGGACGCCGGCGCGGTCTGGCCACCACGATCGAGACGACCCGCAAGCGCGGTCTCGTCCGCAGGATTCTCGGCATGCGCTGAGTTCGCGAGCGTGTGCTGCACGCCCCGAACGATGATCGAACCCCGGCACCGGAACTGGTGCCGGGGTTCGATGCATTCGATCACCAGGAGTCGTTGGACGCCAGCGAGGTGAGCAGTTCGCGCACGGCCTGCGCCCGGCGCAGCGACTTGCCCTCGAGGCGGTCGAGCGCGCACTCGGGGTCGGCGGGCGGCCCGAGATGCGTACAGCCGCGGGGGCAGTCGGCGACCGCCGCGGCGAGATCGGTGAAGGCCGCGACGACGTCGTCGGGCTGGATATGCGCGAGCCCGAACGACCGGATGCCCGGAGTGTCGACCACCCAGCCACCGGACGGAAGCGGAAGCGCGACGGACTGGGTCGACGTGTGCCGGCCCTTCCCGACACCGGAGACCACACCCGTGGCGCGGTCGGCGTCGGGGACGAGGCGATTGACAAGGGTCGATTTGCCGACGCCGGAGTGGCCGATCAATGCGGTGACCCGGCCGGTGAGACGCTCGGTGAGATCGGAAAGATCGTTGTCCTGGCCGACGGCCAGCACGGGGATGTCCAGATCGGCGAACTGCGACGCGAATTCCTCCGGGTCGGCGAGATCGCTCTTGGTCAGCCCCAGCATCGGGGCGAGCCCGCCCGCGTACGCGGCGACCAGCGCGCGCTCCACGAGCCCGGTGCGGGGCGGCGGATCGGCGAGCGCGACGACGATGAGCAGTTGCGACGCGTTCGCCACCACGATCCGTTCGAACGGGTCCGTGTCGTCGGCTGTCCTGCGGAGCACGGTGGTGCGTTCCTCGACCCGCACGATGCGCGACAGGCTGTCGGGACGGCCGGAAAGGTCGCCGACCACCCCCACCCTGTCTCCGACGACGATCGGTGTACGGCCCAGTTCGCGTGCGCGCATCGCCACCACGGGTCGCTGCGGATCGCCACCCAGGACGACCCCCCAGCGCCCACGGTCCACCGAGAACACCATGCCCTCCACCGCATCGAGGTGGGCGGGCCGATCCTTGGTACGCGGTCGCGAACTCTTGCCCGGACGGACCCGGACGTCGGACTCGTCGTACTGCCGCCGGCTCAGGAGCGTGCTCCCGTCAACATCGCCGCCCACAGACCTTCGAATCCGGGGAGGGTCTTGGCGGTCGTGCCGATGTCCTCGACCTCGACGCCGTCGACGACGAGACCGAGAATTGCGCCGGCAGTCGCCATCCGGTGGTCGGCGTAGGAGTGCCAGACACCGCCCGTCAGGGTGGCCGGTTCGATCCGGAGGCCGTCCTCGGTTTCCGTGGCGATGCCGCCGAGCCGGCCGATCTCGGCTGCCAGCGCGGCGAGCCGGTCGGTCTCGTGGCCCCGCAGGTGCGCGATACCGCGAAGACGCGAGGGGGTCGAGGCCAGCGCGGCCACCGCGGCCACCGTGGGCGTCAGTTCACCGACGTCGTGCAGGTCGATGTCGATGCCGGTGAGCGTGGCCGGTCCCCGCACCGTGAGCGTCCCGTCCGACAGCGACACAGCCGCTCCCATGCGCTCGAGGATGTCCCGGATGGCGTCGCCCGCCTGCGTGGTCTTCTCCGGCCAGCACGGGACCGACACCGTGCCTCCGGTGACCGCGGCGGCGGCGAGAAACGGGGTGGCATTCGAGAGGTCGGGTTCGACGACCACGTCGTGGGCGGCGATCGGGCCGGGCAGCACCCGCCACGTGTTCGCCTCCGAGGTGTCGACTTGCACGCCCGCGTCGCGGAGCATGTCGACCGTCATGTCGATGTGCGGGGTGGACGGGACGGGCTTGCCGTCGTGGTGCACGGTCACACCGTCGTCGAACCTCGCGGCGGAGAGCAGCAGACCGGACACGAACTGCGACGACCCGGACGCATCGATCGTGACGGACCCGCCGCGCACGCCGGCGCGACCGTGGACCGTGAAGGGCAGCGTGTCGCCGTCGATGTCCGAGCCGAGTGCCCGGAGTGCGTCGAGCACCGTGCCCATCGGCCGGGATCGTGCCTGCTCGTCCCCGTCGAAGCGGACGTCCCCGTCGGCGAGCGCAGCCACCGGCGGAACGAAGCGCATCACGGTCCCCGCGAGGCCGCAGTCCACCGCGCCGGCTCGCAGGGGTCCCGGAGTCACGTCCAGGGTGGTGCCGCCGTCGCGCTCGGTGATCGCCGCGCCGAGGGACCGCAGCGCGGCGATCATGAGGTCGGTGTCGCGGCTGCGCAGCGCTCCGGTCACCGTCGAGGGACCGGCCGCCAGGGCCGCCAGGACGAGGGCACGGTTGGTGATGGACTTGGATCCAGGCAGCGTCACGGACGCGTCGACGGGGGACACGGCTCGGGGTGCTTTCCACAGGCTCACCCGTCCATCTTCGCCCATGGTCCGCCCGGGCATCGACTCCCACCCGTCCGCGCGACCGGTGTGTGCCGTGTCGGCGGTCGCTGCCACACTCGTGGGCATGTGCGGCAGGTATGCATCGACGGCCGATCCGGCCACTCTCGCGATGGAACTCGACGCGATCGACGAGACGGGCGACGAGGAACTGCGGTCCGACTACAACGTTGCGCCCACCACGCAGGTGCTCACCGTGGTGGCGCGGCACGACCGCGACGATGCGGACGGCCCGGCGCGGCGCCGTATCCGGCGGATGCGCTGGGGACTGGTGCCTCCGTTCGCGAAGGAGGTGTCTTCGGGCGCTCCGCTGTTCAATGCGCGGTCCGAGTCGGTGGCAACCAAACCGGCGTTCGCGCACTCGCTGCGTTACCGACGGTGTCTCGTTCCGATGGACGGCTGGTACGAGTGGCAGGTGGAACCGGCGCCGGACGGCAAGACCCGCAAGGTGCCGTATTTCATGGCGCCCGCCGACGGTGCACGCGTCTACATGGCGGGTCTGTGGGCGGTGTGGCGCGATCCGCGTACCCCCGACGCGCCACCGCTGATGAGCACCACGATCCTCACCGCGGATTCCGTTGCGCAACTGGGCAATATGCACCACCGGATGCCCCTGATGCTCCCGCCCGAGCGGTGGGATGCCTGGCTCGATCCCGACAGCCTCGGACACCCCGACCTCATCGTGCCGAGCGAAGACGCCGTGGCGCGGATTCGGATCCGCAGGGTGTCGGACAAGGTCAACAGCGTGCGCAACAACGGCCCGGAACTGCTCGTGCCCGACGACGGCGCCGGCGACCAGATGGCGTTGCTGTAGCGGCTGCGCCGTCAGTGACCTGCTGCGACCGGGGCGACCACGGCTCCGGTCAGGCGGATCAGGTCCGCGGGGGCGAGTTCGATTTCGAGGCCGCGCCGCCCCGCGCTGCACAACACCTTGTCCCAGTGGCCCGCCGACGCGTCGATCACCGTCGGGAGGCGTTTGCGCTGACCGAGCGGGGAGATGCCACCGAGTACGTAGCCGGTCGCGCGTTCCGCGGCGGCGCGCTCGGCCATCGTGGCCTTGCCACCACCGAGCGCCGCCGACGCGGCCTTGAGCGACAGCGTCTCCGGGACGGGGACGACGGCGACGCCCAGCTTGCCGGACGGCAGGGCGATCACGAGTGTCTTGAAGATCTGGGCGGGCACCACGCCGAGGCGGTCGGCGAGCGCCTCGACCGCTTCGGATCCGAAAGAGCCGGACCGAGGGTCGTGGGGGTATTCGTGGACCACGTGGGGCACCTTCTCGCGGGTGAGAAGCGTGGTGGCGGGGGTCGACGTGGATGCCATGTGCTCACCTTAGGCAACAGCGTTCCCTCATTCTGTGGCAACGCGCTGCGGCGACCGGCGCGCATAGGCTCGCGCGGCCCGCACCCGGTCGCCGCACCGAGTGCAGCACCAGTACCGGCGGGCGTGAGTGCGCAGCAGGAAGCGATCGCACGGGGTCGCACCGCAGCGGGATATGAGCGTTGCGCTCTCGCCGGTCAGCAACGCGGCGGCGTCCTCGGCGATCTGCATCATCGCGTGCTCGACGATCCGAGTCGTCGGATGGATCGAGGTCCGGCGTAATCCGGTCTTCTCCTCGTACCTGAGGACGACCGCGCTGGGCACGGTGGTGAGTGCTCGGTTGATGCCCTCCAGTGCCGCCGGATCGGGAGCGTTGCCGTTCACATGGGCGGCGAACACCGTGCGCAGGTCCGTCCGCAATCCGACGAGTTGGCTCCGGCAGTAGGCCAGAAGTTCGGTGTCGCGAGGCGCGAGACCGTGACCGATCAGCCACCCGGTGGCCTCCGCCGGCGTGCTCAATTCGTCTGCCTCGAGTCCGCCGGGGAGGCTCACGGTGCTGTTCACCAGCGCCAGACTCCAGTGAGTCTCGGCGCCGGGCGCCGGCGGGAGCGGAATCGTCACCATGCCTCTCATGGTAACCGTTGTGGTTTTCCGTGATATGCCCGTACAGTGAACCTCACGTTGAATGGCAACTGTTTCCGTGAGAGTTGAGATCGCTTCATGCTCGAGCCGCGCACGTCCGGCACCGCCCCTTTTTCCCTTTCCGTGCTCGACAACGCACATACCGGCGTCGGGAGCACCGTCCAGGAGACCTTCCAGGAGATCATCGCGCTGGCGAAGCTGGCCGACCGGCAGGGATACCGACGTTTCTGGATGTCCGAACACCACGCGATGCCGGGCGCTGCCACGTCGTCACCCCAATTGATGGTGGCGCGATTGACCGGCGAAACCGAACGGATCCGGCTCGGTGCGGGCGGGGTCATGCTGCCCAACCATGCGCCCCTGGTGATTGCCGAACAGTTCGGCATGCTCGACACCCTGGCCCCCGGGCGGATCGATCTCGGCGTCGGCCGGGCACCCGGCACGGACGGCGCGACCGCGGCAGCGCTGCGGCGGCATCGTGGCGCCGGCGACGACTTTCCTCAGCAGGTTCTGGAACTGCTCGGGTTTCTCGACGACGAGTTTCCGCAGGGACATCCTTACCGCGACGTTCACGCGGTACCCGGTCCGTGGCAGGCCGAGCAGAACGAAGTACCCCGAGCCACGACCCGCCCCGGCGTGTGGATCCTGGGTTCCTCGCCGTACTCCGCGCAGTTGGCAGGGCGGCTAGGGCTGCCCTATGCCTTCGCCTTGCAATTCGGCAGCGCCGACGTCGTCACCGCTATGGCGCTGTACCGCAAGCATTTCCGGCCGTCCGCCGTGCTCGCGGAGCCGTACGGTCTGGTCAGCGTCGGAGTCGTTGCCGACGACGACCCCGTGGAGGCCCGGCGTCAATCCGCGTCCACCGCGATGGGCATGTTGCGGATGTTCCGGCGCGAGCCGTACTCCCTGCTTCGTCCGGAAGACGTCGAGGCATATCCCGCCACCGCCCAGGAGCGGCAGATCCTGGACGAATGGACGGACCGCACGCTGCACGGCACAGCGCCGACCGTGGCCCACCGCCTCGAGCAACTCCACGAGCACACCGGCGTCGACGAGGTGATGCTGGTTCTGGTGGGCCACTCCCGGCAGGCCCAGGCCAGAACAGTGGAACTCATGGCCGATCACTACGGTCTGCCCGGACTCTGACAAGCACAATCCCGGTACGACACGGACGCATCGAACAACTCGGCGCATCCGCACACTCGACCACTCGGTCGTCTCGAGAAGGAGAACACCATGACGTCCCCCCGCCGCGCGCTGCTCGTCGTCGACGTGCAGAACGAGTACTTCGACGGTCCCATGCAGATTCAATATCCTCCGCGCGAGGCGACCCTTGCGAACATCACGCGGGTCCTCGACCACGCCGACGCCGCCGGGCTTCCCGTCGCCGTCGTCCAGCACACACTCCCGGCCGAGGCTCCTGTCTACGCGGAAGGGTCGCACGGCTGGCAGCTGCATCCGGACGTGGCCGCCCGGGTCAAGCCGCACTGGAAGCAGGTCACCAAGAACTACGGGTCGGTGTTCGGCAACACCGACGTGGCGCAGTGGCTGCGTGAGCAGAACGTCGACACCATCACGATCGTCGGGTACATGACCAACAACTGCGATCTGGCCACTGCCGCAGAAGCCGAAGTGCACGGCCTCGTCGCGGAGATCATCTCCGACGCCACCGGCGCGATCCACCTCGCCAACGCAGCGGGCAAGGTTTCCGCCGAGCAGGTTCACACCACACTGATGACGCTGTTCCACTCCAACTTCGCCGCGGTCGCGAGCACCGAGATGTGGACCGACGCCGTGTCGTCGGGCACCGCCCTTCCCAAGGACAATCTCGTCGCGTCGGCACTCGAGGGACGAAACTCCTTCAGCTGACGCCGGGTCTTCCGCACGGAGGAGACCGAGACATCAGGACGGACGTTCAGGACGGACGTTCAGGACGGATGAGAGCGGGCGCCGCACCCTTCGGGGTTCGGCGCCCGCTTCGCAAGCAAAGGACGCGTACTCGGCGCCACCGGCCGAAGCGGCAGTCAACGTCATATAGACGCTGTGGGGATCGTCCCGGTAATCACCGAAGGGCCCACAGACGACGAAGCCCGCACCGGCATACAGTGCCCGCGCCGGAGCGAAGAACTCCGTGCTTCCCGTCTCCAGCGAGAGTTGCCGGACACCCCGCGAGGCGGCATCGCCGAGCAGATGGCGCAGCATCGCCCGGCCCACCCCGCTTCCTCGCCGGCGAGGGTCCGTGCGCATGGACTTGACCTCTTCGTGCTCCTGCCCGAGTGCGGCGAGGGCACCTGTCGCTGCGATTCCGTCGTCCCACTCGCCGACCCAGAGCCGTACACCCGGCTGCCGGAGACCGGACAGGTCCAGGGCGTGCCTGCTCTCCGGGGGCGCAGTCGGGGCGAGCTCGTCCAGATGAGCCTGGAGGAATGCGGCCAGTCGGGGGTCGGAGAAGTCGGCGCGATGGATGCGGAGGGTCACGGCGCAAGGGTAGTCAGGGGGACGCCGACGGCCGAATGCCGAGATCCGGTCCTCGCCGGCGTCATCTATCCCCCTTGGCGCGGAGACACCGCCGCCGACCAGCCGACCCGCGCGCCGACTCGCCGCCCGTCGGGAACAAGTCCGGTATGCGGTGTGTTGACCCCTTCGGACGTGCCCGCCGGCGCGACCGCTGTTGCTCGAGGATCGGAGACCCTGTTGGCAATCCTTTGCCCGCCCCGTCCGGCTACGGCAGGACCGGTAGCCTTCACGGAGAACGTCGGTGAAGGGATCGGTGTGGTCGAGGAGTCTGTCGAACAATTGGCCGAACGGTTCGAGCGTGAGGCACTGCCGCTGCTCGACCAGCTCTACGGTGCTGCGTTGCGGATGACCCGCAACCCGGCCGACGCCGAAGATCTCGTCCAGGAGACGTATATCAAGGCGTTTTCCGCGTTCGCGTCCTTCCGTGAAGGCACGAACATCAAAGCCTGGCTGTACCGCATCCTCACGAACACCTACATCAACTCCTACCGGAAGCGGCAGCGGCAGCCCGCGCAGTATCCGACGGACGAGATCACCGACTGGCAGCTCGCGGCGACCGCGGAGCACTCGTCGACGGGGCTCCGTTCGGCGGAGGTCGAGGCGCTCGACGCGCTGCCCGACGACGACATCAAGGCGGCGTTGCAGGAACTCCCCGAAGACTTCCGCATGGCGGTGTATTACGCCGACGTCGAGGGATTTCCGTACAAGGACATCGCCGAGATCATGGGAACCCCGATCGGGACGGTGATGTCGCGCCTGCACCGCGGCCGCAAGCAACTGCGTGGCCTGCTCGGCGACGTGGCTCGCGAACGCGGCTTCAATCGCGGCGGTGGAGTCGATGCGGCAGTGGATGTGGAACCGGGCGCGGGTGAACCGTCCGGGAACAGCGAGAACAGCAAGAACAGGAAGGGAGTCTCGCAGTGAGCGAGCCGACAGACTTCGAGCGGGTGGACTGCTCTGCGGTCATTGCGGACGTGTATCTGTTGCTGGATTCCGAGTGTGACGAAGATGCGCGAGCGAGACTCCAGGGGCACCTCGACGACTGTGGTGCCTGCCTCGAGGCCTACGGCATCGAGGAGAAGATCAAGTCCCTGCTGAGCCGCAAGTGTGGCGGAGAGCATGCGCCCGCGGGACTGCGGGAACGCCTGGTACTGGAGATCCGCCGGAATGTGGTGGTGCACCACCACCGCGACGCCCAGAACTGACCGACTCGGCCCCCCGAGCAAGAAGGACCGGAAAGCAACGCTTTCCGGTCCTTCCGTGTTTCCGAACGCCTCAGGCGTTGGGACGCTTGCCGTGGTTGGCGGCGTTCCCCTTGCGGCTACGCTTCTTGCGGCCTCGCTTACCCATGGTTGGATCTCCTTTCTCTTTCATTACAGTGTTTCACGTGCGGTCGAGTGGTCCTGTCGGCAGGTCCACCGTCCGGTTCGCGGAATGAGGTGTTCGATGGCAGAGGACGTACGGGCCGAGATGGTATCCACGGTCTTCGAGGTGGTGGTGAACGAGGGACAGGTCGTCGCGGAAGGCGACACCCTGGTCATCCTCGAGTCGATGAAGATGGAGATCCCGGTGCTCGCGGAGACCTCGGGCACGGTGACGTCGGTCGGCGTCGCCGTGGGAGATGTGATCCAGCAGGGCGATCTCATCGCGGTCATCTCCTGAACAAGAAGGCGGCCTCCGTGTCCACCCTCAGTGCCCTTCTCGCCACCCACACCGATCTTCCCGGTGCCGCTGTCGACCACCTGCAGCGCGTCGTCGGGGAGTGGCAACTGCTCGCCGACCTGTCGTTCGCGGACGTGTTGCTGTGGGTGGATGCCGCGCCCGACGGGATCGTGTGTGTGGCGCAGTGCCGTCCCACCACCGCCTCGACCGTCATCCCGGAGGATGCGGTGGGGACCGTCGTGTCCGACGACGAACATCCTTATGTCCGTAAGGCTTTCAAATCGGGCGAGATCGTCACGGTCCGTCGCGGATCCAGCGACTCGATCCATTTGCGTCAGGCCGTGCCGGTGCGGTGGGCCGGGCAGGTGGTCGCGGTACTGAGCCGGGACGCCGCGCGGGTGTCACGGCGCTCGGCGAGTGCGCTCGAGACGGCATATCTCGAATGTGCCGATGCGCTCTACAGCATGATCAGCGAGGGAACGTTTCCCACTCCGGAAGCACGGTCCGACACGAAGTCCAGCCCGCGCGCCGGTGACGGTTTCATCCGTCTCGACCGTGAGGGTCGCGTCGTCTACGCCAGCCCGAATGCGTTGTCCGCGTACCACCGCATGGGATTCAATTCCGATCTGCTGGGCCAGGACCTCGTCGAGACGACCCGCTCGCTCGTGACGGATCCGTTCGAAAGTGCGGACGTCTCCGAATATCTCAGCGGGGCCGTGCACGGACGGCTGGGGCAGCGCATGGAGGTGGAGGCGCGCGGAGCGACGGTGCTCATCCGTGCTCTCGTCCTGTCGCCCGGCGGCCGCATCGAGGGCGCCGCTGTGGTCATCCGCGACGTCACCGAGGTCAAGCGCCGTGACCGTGCCCTACTCAGCAAGGACGCCACGATCCGGGAAATCCACCACCGGGTGAAGAACAACCTGCAGACGGTCGCGGCGCTGCTGCGGCTGCAAGCGAGGCGCACCGGCAATGTCGAGGCCAAAGAGGCGCTCGGCGAAGCGGTACGCCGGGTCACGTCGATTGCACTGGTGCACGAAGCCCTGTCGATGTCGGTCGACGAAGAGGTCGACCTCGACGGTGTTTTCGACCAGTTGATCCCGATCGTGGTGGATGTCTCGGCGGTGGGCAGCCAGATCCGGGTGCGCCGTGAGGGAAACCTCGGTGTGTTCCCCGCGGATCGCGCCACCCCGCTCGTGATGGTGCTCACCGAACTCGTGCAGAACGCCGTCGAGCACGCATTCGACCCCGGTGTTCACGGCACGGTGACGGTCCGGGCGAACCGGTCGGCCCGGTGGCTCGATGTCGTCGTGCGGGACGAGGGTAAAGGCCTGCCGGAGGGGTTCCGTCTCGAAGATTCCGACCGTCTCGGGCTGCAGATCGTGCGGACGCTGGTCGCTGCCGAACTCGGCGGCACGCTCGACCTGGCCGCGAACGAAACCGGCGGAACCGACGCGCGCCTGCGACTGGCGCTCGGCAAGGTTGCCGGAACCTGATCCACGTTGTCGGCGAGACACCTACGACGTACGAAGGCCCGGTCCCCTCGGGGGCCGGGCCTTCGTACAGGTCGCGATCGTCAGACCGTGGTGCGAGCCCGGGTGCGGGCGTTGCGGCGCTTGAGTGCGCGTCGCTCGTCTTCGCTCATGCCGCCCCATACGCCGGCGTCCTGACCCGATTCGAGGGCCCACGAGAGGCACTCGGCGGTGACGGGGCAGCGGTTGCACACGAGCTTGGCATCGGCAATCTGCGCGAGAGCCGGTCCACTGTTGCCCACAGGGAAGAACAGTTCCGGATCCTCGTCGCGGCAGATGGCTTCGTGGCGCCAGTCCATGCTTCTACTCTCCTTCGATGGTGCTGTGCACCGGATGATTGTCTGTGCGTGTTCACGCTTGCGGCGCGAAGTATTTCCGCGCGGTTACTTGTGAATGCTTTCACGAACTTGCGTGAAGTCAAGAGAATCGACCGCGACCGTGTGGAAGCTCACGCCGACGAAGGGGCGAAGCATTCGTCAATCCTTCTTTCTACACCTGTTCGGCCGAAAAGTAAGCAGAATCACAACATTCGAGCACTCTGCTCACTGTGCAGGAGCGACGACTTCGAGTATCGAAGGCACGGACACGAACTCCACATCGGTGCGAAGCCCCAGGTAGTCGCCGTCCACCTGCAGGCCGATCGGTCGCGTCGACCGTGCGCGCACGTGCGTGACGTCGTCCGCGCGCAACAGATACGGAGACGACGGATCTCCCTGCTTCGCGAGCAACTGCCGCACGACGCGCAGGCTCGGCACGACCCGCATCGTCGCCATCGCGAAGACCCCGAGGCCCGTGCCGAACGACGTACCCGGGTTCGTGTGCACCGGGCGCCTGTCGAGAAAGGTCCACGGGCTCGAGTTGGACACGAAGGCGTAATACACCCCAGCGACCGGATCCTGCCCCGGCACTTCGAGCGTGAGTGCCGGTTCGATCCGCTTCGACGCGAAGAACTGTGTGATCGCATGTCGCACATACCGCGAACTCGTCGCCTTCTTGCCGCTGAGACGACTCAGATCGACCGCTTCGCACACCTGCGCGTCGAGACCGAGCCCCGCGTTGAATACGAACCACCGCCCGTCGCAGTGGCCGAGCCCGATGCGGCGGGCCGTGCGATCGGCGAGCAGGGCGAGCAGTTGTTCCGTCGCCTCCATCGGGTCCGGTGCGATCCCGAGGGAGCGAGCGAACACGTTCGCCGATCCGCCCGGCACCACGGCGAGGCGAGGCAGCGTCGGATCGGGACCACGGTCGGGGGAAGGCCCCAGCAGGCCGTTGACGATCTCGTTCACGGTGCCGTCGCCACCGTGAGCGATGACGACATCCATCCCGTCCGCGTGTGCGGAACGTGCCAGGTCCGCGGCATGCCCCCGGTGCGTCGTATGCGCCACGGTGAGCTGCGTTCTGCCCGACAGCGCGTGAGCCAGCCGGTCACGACCGGCCGGAGTGGTGGTCGTCGCGTTCGGGTTCACGATCAGCAGGGCACGCACGGAGCATCAGCCTAAGTGCTATCGCGCCGGTCCACTACGCTGGTCGGGTGCCCACTGAAACACCTCGTACCCGTACCCCGTCGACCGTCAAGGTTGCCGGGTCGCTCGTCGTGCTCGAAGGCGTCATCGCCATCGGGTTCGCGGTGTACTCGGTCATCCGGGCATGGTCGGGTAACTACGACCAGTCGGTGAGTAACGGCTACGGCCTCGCGCTGTGGCTGTCGATCCTCTTCGGCGGCGTCCTGGCCGCGGGCATCGCGCTCCTGCGCGGCGCGCACTGGGGACGTTCGATCGCTGTCGTCGCGCAGCTTCTGCTGTTGCCCGTGGTGTGGTCGCTCCTCACCGATTCCCATCAGGTGTTCCTCGGTGCGCTCATGGGGCTGATCGTGGTGCCGGCGCTCGTGCTCCTCTTCAGCCCCGCCACCACCCGGTGGCTCGCCCGCGACTACGTGCCCGAGGACGAGCACTGAACCGGGCCGCGTCGGAGGCCGGTCAGGCGCCGAGCTCGCGCAACGCGTCACCGCTGAGACGGAACGTCGTCCACTCGTCCTGAGGGACCGCACCCAGCGACCGGTAGAAACCGATGGACGGCTCGTTCCAGTTCAGCACAGACCAGCTCAGCCGGGTGTAACCGCGCTCCACACATTCGTGGGCCAGTGCGGCGAGCAGCGCGCGCCCGTGTCCCGCGCCGCGATGCTCCGGCCGGACGTAGAGGTCCTCCAGGTACACGCCGTGGACCCCGTCCCACGTGGAGAAGTTCCGGAACCACAGCGCGACCCCGACGACGGTGCCGTCCGCCTCTTCCGCCACATGGCCGAACACCGACGGTTCCGGACCGAACAGCGCGGCCCGGATCTGTTCCGTCGTCACGGTGCACTCGTGCCGGGCCTTCTCGTACTCCGCAAGGTCGTAGATCAGGCCGGTGACGGCGTCGACATCGTCGGGACGGACTCTGCGGATCACGGGCGGTACGCCTTTCGGGAGCGTCGGAGGGGTCTGCACGATGTGCCGGGAAGATGCCGCGTCGTTACCGCACACCGGAGCGCCGAATACGCGAGGATCGACCCGTGACAACCGTACTTGCAGTGGCAAACCAGAAGGGTGGCGTCGCCAAGACCACCACCGTCGCGTCGCTGGGGGCCGCCCTGTCCGCGCTGGGACAGCGGGTGCTCCTCGTCGACCTCGATCCCCAGGGATGTCTCACCTTCTCCCTGGGCCACAACCCGGACCGGCTCGACAAGTCGGTGCACGACGTCCTCGTGGGGGAGACCAAGGTGCAGGAGGTGCTGGTCGAGGCGGGAGAAGGCATCACGCTCATGCCCGCGACCATCGACCTGGCCGGTGCCGAGGCGATGCTGCTCATGAAACCGGGCCGGGAATACACCCTCAAACGCGCACTGGCGACGGTCGCGGACGACTTCGACGTGGTGATCGTCGACTGTCCTCCGTCCCTCGGGGTGCTCACCCTCAACGGGCTCACCGCGGCAGACTCCGTCCTCGTCCCGCTGCAGTGCGAAACGCTCGCACACCGCGGCGTCGGTCAGCTTCTGCGGACGGTCCAGGAGATCAAGCAGATCACCAACCCCGAACTCGAACTCCTCGGCGCACTTCCCACGCTGTACGACTCGCGGACCACACACAGTCGTGACGTGCTCGCCGACGTGTCGGACCGGTACGACCTGCCGGTGCTCTCGCCACCCATCCCGCGAACCGTGCGGTTCGCCGAGGCGTCTGCATCGGGTTCGACCGTGCTCGCCGGTCGGAAGAACAAGGGCGCGGACGCCTACCGGGAACTGGCCGAGAACCTGCTCGCGTCGTGGACGAAGGACACCGCACTGCCCACGCTGGACTGACCCCGGCGTCGTCAGCGCAGCGCGACGACCCGGTCTCCGCGTTGCTCGAGCACGAGTTCACCGGTGACCGCGACGTCCACGTCCGGTGCGTCGCCTCGTTCGACGGGAATCCGCCGCCGGACGTTGCCGGACGCGGGATCGACCGCCGCGACCGCGTCGTCGACCGGCAGGAGCAGTGAGCCGGCCATCGCCGCTCCGGTCCCGAGGGTGTCCTCGACGGTCCATGCCGGTGCGAAATCCTCGGGGGAGAGGGCGACCGTGTCGAGACCCGTCCACCAGACCAGGACCCCCTCCTGTTCGGTGGCGGGTGCGGTGCCGTTGCCGGCGACACGTCCGAGGTCGTGGGTGTCGACGAGTGCGCCCGAGCCGTCGTACACCGCGATGCGTGGGCCGCCGCCGGGTCCCGGCGGCATGTACACAGCGGTGCGTTCACCGAGCACGGCGACGATGCGGGCGCCTGCTCCGGTCTGCGCTTCCGGCAGCACCGACGACGCGTATTGCTCGGGTTTCTGACTGTCGTCGGGAGTGGGGTCCAGCAACGTGAGCCGATTGGCCGGCTCGTTGGGGCACTGCTCGAGTACCGCGAGACGGCTCGTCCCGGCGTCGGCGGAAAGTAGTTCGCAGCCGGACCGGGGCTGGGCGCGCGGGTTGACGGGGGCGTCGACGTACCCGTATTCGACGGTGCGCACGAGGTCGGACCGCCACATCTCGAGCCGGGTGTCGCCGAGTGCGATGACGTGGGAGCCGGCGTCGATGAGCCGGATCTCCTCGTCTGCGTCACCGGTCCGCTGTGCCCCGCGCGCTCCGCTGTCCGAGTCGAGCGCGGTGACCTGCCCGCAGCCGCGTGCGTCGCGGTAGACCGAGATCACCGAACCCCACGCACCCGTTGCGGCGCACAGCGGGCGGTTGCGCTCATACCGCCATCGTTCGTCGCCGGTGACCGGATCCCGGCCCACCACCGTGTTCGCGTCGGCCGTCGCGACGGTGCCTCCGAGCGCGACGGGCGCCGACGTGGCCCCGCTGGGCGCCTGCCACACCTCGGTGAGGGTGTCGGGCAGCGTACCGGCGAGAGGGGGAGCGGACACCGGCTCGTCCCACGTGATCGAGGTGGTGCCGCGCGCATCGGACCGTAGCCAGACGACACTCGCCGCCACCAGGACGGTGACGACGAGTGTGGCGGCGACGAGCAGATCCGTGCGTGTGCGGCGCTCCGGCGCGAGCACGGGTCCTACTGAGCGGACGATGCCGCGACGGTGTCCGCGCTCGAGGCGTCCTGTGAGGCCGTGTCGTGGCCCGCGGCGCCGTTGCCGCGACGACGGCGACGACGCCGTGCCGGGGAAGCGGGTGCGTCGGAACCGGCGCGCTCGGATGCGCCCTCGGCCTGCGGGTCCTTCTGTTGGCCGTTCGACGCCTTCGGCTCCGTAGCGTCGGCGCCCGAGGCGGCAGCGGTGTCACCGTCGGACGCCTTGCCGCGGACGGTGCGGCGGCGCACGCGGTTGCGCTTGGGCCGGGACGCCGTCTCCTCGCGATCCTCACGCGGGCGACGTTCGGCGGGCTCGCTCTCGGCGGACCGCGCCGGAGCCTGCTTGTGCACGCGCCCCGTGGTGCCGGCAGGAATGCCGAGTTCCTCGAAGAGGTGCGGCGAACTGGAGTAGGTCTCGACCGGATCGGGCATGTTGAGGCCGAGCGCCTTGTCGATCAGTTGCCAGCGGGGAATGTCGTCCCAGTCGACGAGGGTGATCGCGATGCCGGTGCGGCCCGCGCGACCCGTACGGCCGATGCGGTGCACGTACGTCTTCTCGTCTTCGGGGCACTGGTAGTTGATGACGTGGGTGACGTCGTCGATGTCGATGCCGCGTGCCGCGACATCGGTGGCGACCAGCACGTCGATCTTGCCGGCGCGGAACTTGTCGAGTGCCTTTTCGCGTGCGATCTGGCCCAGGTCGCCGTGCACGGCGCCGCAGGCGAAGCCACGCTCGACGAGATCGTCGGCGACCTTCTGTGCGGTGCGCTTGGTACGGGTGAAGATCATGGTCGCGCCGCGGCCCTCGGCCTGCAGCACGCGCGCGACGAGTTCGGCCTTGTCGAGCGCGTGCGCACGGTAGACGTGCTGCTGGGTGCGCTCGTGCACCGCCGACGACTCGGCTTCCTCCGCGCGGATGTGCGTCGGGCGGTTCAGGAAGGTGCGGGCGAGCGTGATGATCGGGCCCGGCATGGTGGCCGAGAACAGCATCGTCTGACGCTTGTCGGGCACCATCGTCAAAATGCGTTCGATGTCGGGCAGGAAGCCCAGGTCGAGCATCTCGTCGGCCTCGTCCATGACGAGCACGCCGATCTTGCCGAGGATCAGGTGACCCTGGTTGGCGAGGTCGAGAAGCCGGCCCGGGGTGCCGACGACGACGTCGACGCCCTTCTGCAGCTGGGAGATCTGCTGCTCGTACGGGCGTCCGCCGTAGATCGAGAGGACTTCGAGGCCCTTCTTGCCGCTGCCGGGCAGGTACTTCGCGGCGCTCACCAGGTCGCCGGTCACCTGGACGCACAGTTCGCGCGTCGGGACGATGACGAGCGCACGCGGGGTGCCGTCGAGGGTCGTGGTGCCCGAACCGTCGGTGGTGATGCGGTTGAGCAGCGGAACCCCGAACCCGAAGGTCTTGCCCATGCCCGTGCGGGCCTGGCCGATGAGGTCGTCGCCTGCGAGGGCGAGGGGGAGCGTGAGCTCCTGGATTGCGAACGTACGTTCGATGCCGACCTCGGAGAGTGCCCGGACGATTTCGTCACGGACGCCGAGCTCTCCGAAGGTGGGGGGAACGTGGGTGGAGTCGAGCTGTGCGGAGACGGTCGTTTCGGTCGCGTCGTCTTCGTGGTCGATTGTGATCTTGCTCAGGGGTCCGGCCTTCCTGGTCTCGGCACGCACGCACGAGGTCGGGCAGGGGACCGGCCTGCGCCTCAGCACGAGCGTTGTCAGAAGCTCGGCGAAGCGCGGCGATCCGCGGTCGGGTGCGCGCACATTATCGGTGAAGCTCGCGGGCTGCGTTCAGCGGCTCGAAGCGCGAACTTCAAGGACCATTGTACCGGTTCCGGCGGATTCGCCGAGGTAGTACTACGCTTTGTCGTCATGGGAGCCGAATCGTCGCCGTCCACAGCATCATCCAGCCCGACCCTCGTCCCCGCCGACCATCCCGGCGTCGCCGAGTTGTTCGCGGTGATCGCCTACGGCGAGATCGCCGCGTTCTACCGTCTCGCGGACGATGCCAAGTTCTCCCCGTCGGTGCGGGGGCGTGTGGCCCTTGCGAGCATGGCAGCGGCGGAGATGAGTCACTTCGAGACGCTGCACGCGGCGCTCGCCGACCGCGGTGTGGAGATCTATGCCGCGATGGAGCCGTACCGGCAGGCTCTCGACGCCTATCACGCGTCCACCACCCCGTCGACGTGGCTCGAATCCCTCGTCAAGGCGTACGTGGGGGACGGGATCGCCGCCGACTTCTACTGTGAGATCGCCGACCGGCTCGCCCCGGAGGTCGCCGCGGTGGTGCGCGACGTGCTCGCCGCGACCGGGCACTCCGAGTTCGTGGTGCGCGAAGTCCGTGAAGTCGTGGAACGAAGCCCACTCCAGAAGGACCGCCTGATGTTGTGGGGGCGCCGGTTGCTGGGCGAAGCGATCACGCAGGCCCAGTACGTGCTCGCCCAGAACGAGGAGCTTGCCGAACTGGTGATTCTCACCTCGGGCGACCTCGCCGGCATTGCCGCCCTGTTCGACCGGATGCAGGTCGAGCACACCAAGCGGATGGCAGTGCTCGGACTGCATTAGCCTGGCGGTGACAAGCAGTACAGCCTGAGATTTCGGAGGTCCCCAGTGGAGGTCAAGATCGGCGTTGCGGACAGCCCGCGTGAACTCGTCCTCGTCAGCGACCAGACGCACGACGAGGTGGAAAAGCTTGTGACCGACGCACTGAGCGGCAACGGCAGCGGCGTGCTCGCTCTCATCGACGAGAAGGGCCGCAAGGTTCTGGTGCAGGCGGCGAAGATCGCGTACGTGGAGATCGGCCCCTCCACCATCGGGAAGGTCGGCTTCGCAGCCATCTGACCACGGGACCGATACGGCGAGAGGCCGGGGCGACATCGCCCCGGCCTCTCGCCGTATCGCTGTTCTCCCGGCTGCGTCCGCGACGTGCGGCCGGCCGGGACGGCCTCCTCAGCGCAGCCGTAGTTCGGGCTGGAGCGGGACGTGCTTGAGTCCGCCCCATGCGAGCGCGACCGTCGTATCGACGGCATCGTCCTTCGGGATGGGCCGCGCGGCGTCGAGCCAGTAACGCGCCGTGAACTGGCTGGTGCCCACCAGCCCGACGGCGAGGATCCGCGCACGGTAGGGGTCGAGACCGGAATCGTGACTGACCAGGTCGAACACGGCGTCCACACACGCTTCCGTGGCCTGTTCCACGCGGCGGGACACTTCCGGCTCACCCATCAGGTCCGATTCGAAGACCAGCCGGAAACCTTGGCTGTCGTTGTCCACGAAGTCGAAGAACGCCTGGACGGCGGCGCGGACGCGCTGGCGGTTGTCGGTGGTGGACCGAAGCGCCTGCCGGACCCCGTTGATGAGGACGTCCACATAGTTCTGGAGGACGGCGCAATACAGCTCGAGCTTCCCGGGGAAATGCTGGTAGAGCACCGGCTTGCTCACACCCGCGCACTCGGCGATCTCGTCCATGCCGGCGGAGTGGTAACCGCGGGTGACGAACACTTCACTCGCAGCCTCGAGCAGCTGGGCACGCCGTTCGTCCCTCGGCATCCGGGCACCACGCTTGTTGCCGTTGTTGCCGCGGCCGGATGCCCGGTCGGCCAGTTCGGTCATGCTTGCTCCAGTCTGCGCACTTTCGCCGACAGTGAGCAGCGCCACTTCGGCTTCGATCGTCCTTGCAGGTTACAGGCCGCCGCGCTTTTCTCCTGGTCGGCCCCACGCCCAGTATCCGCTTTTCCCCGCCCGCTCCGCAGGACTGCCGGGACCGCCCGTCGGATTCTCGTGGATGTGACATTCTGTCAACCGTGATCGACCGAGGAGGAGTGCGACCGAACGGGTCCGCGGAGGACTCCACCCGGACCCCGCCATCCGGTTCCCCGGCACAGCGACCGCCGTCCGGCTCCCGGCAACCTCCCGAACCGCGACACCCGTCCGAACCGCGCCGCACTTCCGGTGCGTCGCGGGTATCCAGGCGCGATGCGTACCAGCCGCTGCGAGCCCAGTGGGACCCTGTGGGTGGAGACGACCCGGCGCGGGAACCGCGCAGGCCCCGGCCCGTCCGAGAGGTCCGGAAGCAGAGCCGGCTCGGCAAGTTCGTCGCAACATACGGATGGCGCGCGTACGTGGTGCCCGTGCTCGTCGTGGTGACCGTCGTGGTGCTGTGGGATGCGTTCAGAGGAACCGGCGACGACGGCGCAGCCGAAGAACAGAGCATGGTGGACGCGGGCGAGATCGTCGCGGAAGCGCCGCGGGCGGACGGGCTGTTCCCGGCGGATCTCGCGTCCGGCACCCTTCCCGACGGCGGACCGTTCACCGAGCGGGGTGCGCAGAGGTGGCGAGTGCTGCCCGGCACGACCGCACGAGTGGGCTCGGAGGCGGCACGCACCTTCACCTACACGGTCGAGGTCGAGGACGGGATCGACACCGCGGGCTACGGCGGTGACGACGCCTTCGGACTCCTGGTCGACCAGACGCTCGCCGACCCTCGGAGCTGGGTCGGTGATCCCCAGTTCGCTTTCCGCCGGATCGACGTCGGCACCCCCGACTTCCGTATCTCGCTCACCTCGCAGATGACCATCCGGGAGGGATGCGGGTACGACATCCGGCTCGAAGGGTCGTGCTTCAATCCGTCGCTCGGGCGGGTCCTGCTCAACGAAGCGCGCTGGGTTCGAGGAGCGGTCGCCTTCCAGGGCGACCTCGGCTCCTACCGCCAGTACCTGGTCAATCATGAGGTCGGGCACGCCATCGGCTTCGCTCAGCACGAGCGGTGCGGGGTGCAGGACGGTCTCGCGCCGATCATGATGCAGCAGACCTTCGGCACGAACAACGACGACATCGCCCGGCTCGATCCCGGCGGGGTGGTGCCGGCCGACGGGCTGCGGTGCCGCTTCAACCCGTGGCCGTACCCGAGGGCGTGACGCCGCCGCGACTGTGAGCGGTGGAACAATGGACCACGACCGTCCCGCCGGCCGAGGAGTATCCGTGACCGTATCGACGCCCTCGGTGGATCCGAGCGCCTTGCAACCGCTGGTGGAACCGGCTGCCGACCTCGATCGTGACGAGGTCGCCCGATACAGCCGGCACCTGATCGTTCCGGACGTCGGTGTGACCGGACAGAAGCGGCTCAAGAACGCGAAGGTGCTGTGCATCGGTGCGGGCGGCCTCGGTTCACCGGTGTTGCTGTACCTGGCCGCGGCGGGTGTCGGCACCCTGGGCATCGTCGAGTTCGACGAAGTCGACATGTCGAATCTGCAGCGGCAGGTGATCCACGGCCGCTCCGATGTGGGCAGGGCGAAGGGCGAGAGTGCCCGCGACAGCATCAACGCCATCAACGAGCACGTCGACGTGCGGTTGCATCCGACCCGCCTCGATTCCGGCAACGCGGTGGCTCTGTTCGAGCAGTACGACCTGATCGTGGACGGCACCGACAATTTCGCGACCCGCTACCTCGTGAACGACGCCGCGGTGCTCGCCGGCAAGCCGTACGTGTGGGGATCGATCTTCCGTTTCGAAGGCCAGGTGTCCGTGTTCTGGGAGAACGCTCCCGGCGGGCGCGGCCTGAACTACCGCGATCTGTATCCCGAGGCGCCGCCGCCGGGCATGGTGCCGTCCTGCGCCGAAGGCGGTGTCCTCGGTGTCCTGCCCGGCACCGTCGGCACGATCATGGCGACCGAGGCCATCAAGCTGATCACCGGGATCGGTGAGCCGCTGCTGGGACGGCTGATGATCTACGACGCACTCGCGATGTCGTTCCGCACCGTGACGTTGCGCCGGGATCCCGGCCGCGTACCGGTCACCGAACTGATCGATTACGACGTGTTCTGCGGCGTCGTCCCGGACAACGCGGCGGCAGCCGCCGATGCGACGATCACGCCGGGCGAGTTGCGCAGGATGCTCGACGAGGGCCGCGACGTCGAAGTGATCGACGTCCGCGAACCGGTGGAGTGGGACATCGTCCGCATCGACGGTGCCCGGCTGGTTCCCAAGGGCCGCATCCTGTCGGGCGAGGCCCTGGCCGAACTGCCGCAGAACCGGCCGATCGTCCTCTACTGCAAGACGGGCGTGCGGTCGGCGGAGGCGCTCGCCGTGCTCACGCGCGCGGGGTTCTCCGATGCCACCCACCTTCGCGGCGGTGTACTCGCCTGGGCGCAGCAGATCGATCCCTCCCTGCCCGTCTACTGACCGCCGGCGCCGGGCCGTTGCCGCATCCTCCGGCCCGTTGTCGCCGAGCTGTGACCGGAAAACAGCGGAGTGCCTCCCGGGACCCGGCAGGGTACGCCGGTACCGTGTGGGCGTGAGCTCACTCGAACCACCGCAGCACGTGTGCTCTACGTTCGGCCTTCGCGACGTCGAGCCGGTCGCCCTCGGCGCCGACTGGGACGGCGGTTTCCGGTGTGGAGACGTGGTGCTGTCCCGGGTCGCCGACCACGCCCGCGCGGCGTGGTCCGCGAAGATCAGGGAGACGCTGACCGTCGACGGAGTACGGCTCGCCCGGCCCGTCCGCTCGACCGACGGGCGTTACGTGGTGTCCGGATGGCGCGCCGACACGTACATCGTCGGAACTTCCGAACCCCGGCACGACGAGGTGGTCTCGCTGTCGCTGCGGCTGCACGTCGCGACCTCACAACTCGAGCGCCCGCGCTTCCTCATGCAGCCACCGGTGGCACCGTGGCAGGACGTCGACGTGTTCGTCGCGGCCGACCGCGCGGCGTGGGAAACGGTGCCGCTGCGGACCGCGCGCGCTGCGGGTGCCCCCGAGACGGTCACCCCCGACGGACTCAAGAGCCTCGACCTCATCGGGCAGCTCGCCACGTTCCGGAAGCCGGTGCACCTGCCCGACCAACTCGTACACGGCGATCTCTTCGGCACCGTCTTGTTCGCGGGACGAGCCGCGCCGGGCCTCACCGACATCACGCCCTACTGGCGTCCCGCGTCGTGGGCGGCCGCGGTGACCGTCGTCGACGCGTTGTCGTGGGGCGGCGCCGACGACGGTCTCATCGCACGGTGGGAAGACCTTCCGGAGTGGCCGCAGATGCTGTTGCGCGCCGTGATGTTCAGGCTCGCGGTCCATGCGCTGCACCCCCGATCCACCGAAGAAGCGTTCCCCGGGCTGGCGCACACCGCCGACCTGGTCCGATTCCTTCTCTGATATCGGTTACCGCCACCTCACACCGTCGCCCGTCACCGGGTGAGCATCTCTTGACGCGACGGTCATCGCGGGCAGCACCGCGGCAACACCCGTTGCCTACCTTGGGTTCATCACACACCTGAGAAGGGCGGCCGGCATGGCGGATTCGGTCCGGAACGAGACTCTCCGAGAGAGATTCGCGCGCAAGCACTACATCGAGAGCTGGGACGCCGAAGACGTCGAGGCGTGGGAGTCCGGCGGCAAGCAGATCGCCAAGAGAAACCTGATCTGGTCGGTCATCGCCGAACACGTCGGATTCTCGGTGTGGTCCGTGTGGTCGGTCATGGTGCTGTTCATGCCCACCGACATCTACGGCATCGACGCCGCGGGCAAGTTCTTCCTCGTCGCGGTGCCCACGCTCGTCGGTGCCGTGCTCCGCATTCCCTACACCGTGGCGACCGCACGATTCGGTGGCCGTAACTGGACCGTCTTCAGTGCGCTCGTGCTGTTCGTCCCGCTCATGGGCGCGCTGTATCTGATGCTGAACCCGGGGCACTCGTACAGCACGTTCATGCTGGTCGCGGCGCTTGCCGGCGTCGGCGGCGGTAACTTCGCCTCGTCGATGACGAACATCAACGCGTTCTACCCCCAGCGACTCAAGGGCTGGGCACTCGGGCTCAACGCGGGTGGCGGCAACATCGGGGTGCCGGCGATTCAGCTTATCGGCCTGCTGGTCATCGCGACCGTCGGCAATACCGAACCGTGGATCGTCTGCGCCGTCTACCTGGTGCTGTGCGGTGCGGCCGCGATCGGTGCGGCCCTGTTCATGGACAACCTCGGCGACCAGAAAGCGGACCTGCGCGCCATGGGCCGCGCGCTGAAGTTCAGCGACTCGTGGGTTATCTCCTTCCTGTACATCGGCACGTTCGGTTCCTTCATCGGCTTCAGTTTCGCGTTCGGCCAGGTGCTTCAGATCAACTTCCTCGCCGGCGGCGACACACCCGCCCAGGCTGCTCTGCACGCCGCCCAGATCGCCTTCATCGGCCCGTTGCTCGGCTCGCTCTCGCGTCCGATCGGCGGGAAACTGGCCGACCGTATCGGCGGCGGCCGCATCACGATGTACACATTCGTCGGTATGGCGCTCGCCGCCGCGGTACTGATCGTGGCGGGAACCCTCGACGACGCGAGCGCCGGCGCAGCGTCCGGCGGCGTCCTGACGGCCATGGTGCTCGGGTTCATCGCACTGTTCCTGTTGTCCGGCTTGGGCAACGGCTCGGTGTACAAGATGATCCCCTCGATCTTCGAAGCGAAGGCCCAGGGCCTTGCCGGTGCCGATCGTGCCGAGAAGGCGGCGTGGTCGCGCAGCATGTCCGGCGCCCTCATCGGATTCGCCGGTGCCATCGGCGGACTCGGCGGCGTCGGTATCAACCTCGTCTTCCGCGGTTCGTACGGCGGCGAGGCACAGTCCGCCACCATGGCGTTCTGGGTCTTCGCGATCTTCTACCTCGTCTGCATCGCGGTGACGTGGGTCGTCTTCCTTCGCCGCCCGCAGCAACCCGTCGAGTCGTCCGCACCCACATCGACCGCACCGGTGACCCCGGCGACGCGACTGTCCGACGCCACCGTCTGACACCGATCCGCCTGCACGAACAGAGAGAGACTTCCCATGAGCCGCAAGAACGTCGTCGTCGTCGGACACGGAATGGTCGGGCACCGCTTCGTGGAGGCATTGCGTTCCCGCGACGAGCACGACGCGTGGAAGATCACGGTCCTCTGCGAGGAACCGGACCCCGCCTACGATCGCGTCGGATTGTCCTCGTACGTCGGAACCTGGGATCGCAGAGAACTCGCGCTCGCCGGAAACGACTATGCGGCAGACCCTCTCGTCGATCTTCGGGTTTCTTCCCACGTCGTGTCGGTCGATCGGGCGGCGCGTACGGTGACCACCGATGCCGGTGACGTGCTGGCCTACGACGCGCTCGTCCTCGCGACCGGTTCCTACCCGTTCGTGCCGCCGATCCCCGGCAACGCACTGCCGGGGTGTTTCGTCTACCGCACGCTCGACGATCTCGACGGCATCCGGGCGGCGGCCGACGCCGCGTCCGTGCACGGTGACGCCCCGGTCGGTGTGGTGGTCGGCGGCGGCCTGCTCGGGCTCGAGGCCGCGAACGCTCTCCGCCGGCTGGGAATGTCTCCGCACGTGGTGGAGTTCGCGCCGCGTCTGATGCCGCTGCAGGTCGACGAGGGCGGCGGACGGGTCCTCGAACGGCTCGTGACCGAGCTCGGGCTCACGGTGCACACCGGGGTGGGCACGGCCGGAATCACCGAGGGGCCTTCCGGTCTCGTCGTCGAACTGTCCGACGGATCGACGATCGACGCCGCGGTGCTGGTGTTCTCCGCCGGAGTGCGCCCGCAGGACGCGCTCGCTCGCGACGCCGGTCTCGACCTGGGCGCGCGCGGCGGTGTTCTCACCGACCTCGGGTGCCGCAGCACCACGGACGACGCGATCTATGCCATCGGAGAGTGCGCGGCCGTCGAGGGCACCTGCTACGGGCTCGTGGCTCCCGGGTACAGCACCGCAGAGGTGGTCGCCGACCGACTGCTCGGCGGCGCCGCCGAATTCCCCGGCGCGGATCTGTCGACCAAACTCAAGTTGCTCGGTGTGGACGTCGCCAGCTTCGGCGACGCGCACGGGGTCACGCCCGGTGCGCTCGAGGTGGTGCTGTCCGACTCGGCGAAGGGAACCTACGCGAAGCTGGTCGTGTCGGACGACGCGAAGACGCTGCTCGGCGGAATTCTCGTCGGCGACGCGTCGGCGTACGGCACCTTGCGTCCGCTCGTCGGCCGCGAGCTTCCGGGCGATCCGGCGGCGCTCATCTCCCCGGCAGGTGAAAAGCCCGGCGCCGGAGCGCTTCCCGACGATGCCGAGGTGTGTTCGTGCAACGGCGTCACCAAGGGCGCGATCTGCGGGGCGATTGCGGACGGGGCGTGCGACATCGCGCAGGTCAAAGCGTGCACCAACGCCGGCACCACGTGCGGCGGGTGCCTCCCGACCGTCAAACAACTTCTCAGCAGTTCCGGTGTGCCGATGTCGAAGGCACTGTGCGAGCACTTCGAGCAGTCGCGCGCCGAGCTGTTCGAGATCGTGCGAGCCACGCAGATCCGCACCTTCTCGGCACTGATCTCGCGCTACGGCACCGGCCGGGGCTGCGACATCTGCAAGCCCGTCGTCGCGTCGATCCTCGCGTCCACCGACTCCGACCACATCCTGCATCGTCAGCAGGCAGGGCTCCAGGACACCAACGACCACTTCCTCGCCAACATTCAGAAGAACGGTACCTACTCGGTGGTGCCGCGGATGCCCGGTGGCGAGTGCACCCCCGAACAGCTCATCGTCATCGGGGAGGTCGCGCGCGATTTCGGGCTGTACGTCAAGATGACCGGCGGCCAGCGTATCGACATGTTCGGTGCCCGGGTGGAGCAACTGCCGGCGATCTGGAAACGGCTCGTCGACGCCGGGATGGAGTCCGGGCAGGCCTACGGTAAATCGCTGCGCACGGTGAAGAGCTGTGTCGGCTCGACCTGGTGCCGGTACGGCGTGCAGGATTCGGTCGGGATGGCGGTGGATCTCGAAATGCGGTATCGCGGTTTGCGAGCGCCGCACAAGTTCAAGTTCGGCGTCTCCGGTTGCGCGCGCGAATGCGCCGAAGCGCGCGGCAAGGACGTCGGGGTGATCGCCACGGAAAACGGCTGGAACCTCTACGTGTGCGGTAACGGCGGGCAGTCCCCGAAGCACGCGCAGTTGCTCGCCGGTGGGCTCGACGACGAGACCCTGGTCCGGTACATCGACCGGTTCCTGATGTTCTACATCCGCACCGCCGACCGGTTGCAGCGCACGGCGCCCTGGCTCGACGCGCTCGACGGCGGGCTCGAGCACCTGAAGGACGTCGTGTGCGGCGACAGCCTCGGCATCGCCGCCGAACTCGAAGCCGCGATGGCAAAGCATGTCGCCGGGTACAAGGACGAATGGGCGGGAGTGCTCGAGGATCCCGAACTGCTGGCGCGTTTCGTCTCCTTCGTCAATGCCCCGGACCAGCCGGACCCGACCATCCGATTCGACGACTCCGGCAAGCGGAAGGTACCCGTCCTGGTCGGCATGCCGAAGATCGGGCGGGATGCGTCCGCGTGACGTGCCTGCTTACGTGGAGGGAATCGGTGGGTAACGCGCGTGAAACACCGGGGCCACAGAATGCCAGGACGGAAGTTTCGAGGAGGGACCATCCCATGACCGTCATCGAGTCGCATACCGCTGGGGGTTCGACGCGTGAGAGCGTGTTCGACGGGCGCCTGGAATGGACGTCGGCCTGTCCGCTCAGCCACCTCATTCCCGGCCGCGGAGTGGCCGTCCTGCTGCGCGGGGGCGAACAGGTCGCGGTGTTCCTGCTCGACGACGGCACGCTGCGCGCGGTCGGGAACTTCGATCCGTTCGGCCGCGCCGCCGTGATGTCCCGCGGCATCGTCGGGGACCGCGCGGGCGAACCCACCCTTGCCTCACCCCTTCTCAAGCAGGTGTTCTCGCTCGACGACGGTCGCTGCCTCGACGACCCGTCGGTGCGGTTGCCGGTCTACGACGTGCGAGTGTGGGCGGGTGTCGTGCAGGTCCACAGCCACCTCACCAGCGCGCGCTCCGACGACGGTCCGGCGACCGGCGCCGAGCTTTCGTGAACCAGGACAACACGCCGCTGCGCGGTTTCACCGTCGGAGTCACGGCGGCGCGACGTGCGGACGAGTTCGCGACGTTGCTCACGCGGCGCGGCGCCGACGTGGTGCACGCACCGGCGATCCGCATCATCCCGCTCTCGGACGACACCGAACTCGAGCGGGTGACCCGCAGCATCGTCGCCGGCCCACCGGACATCACGGTCGCGACGACCGCGATCGGATTCCGCGGCTGGATGGGAGCAGCGGACGGGTGGGGGCTTTCCGACGATCTGGCGCGCTCCCTTGCGGGCAGCCGCATCCTGGCCCGGGGACCGAAAGTCACCGGGGCGATCCGCGCCGCGGAATTGCGCGAGGAGTGGTCACCGGCGTCGGAGTCGTCCGCCGAGGTGCTCGAACACCTGCTCGCCGAAGGTGTCCGGGGCCGCCGGATCGCGGTCCAGCTGCACGGTGAGCGCACCGAGTGGGAGCCGGGAACGGATGTGTGCGAAGCACTTCGGGCCGCGGGTGCGGATGTCGTCGCGGTCCCCGTCTACCGGTGGACTCCGCCCGACGATCCCGCGACGCTGGACCGCATGATCGAGCAGGTCGCCGATTACGGACTCGACGCGGTGAGCTTCACGAGTGCACCGGCGGTGGCCTCGATGCTCATGCGCGCCAAGGACACCGGAATGCTCGAACTGATGTTGCGAGGGTTTCGCACCGGTGTCGCCGCGGTGTGCGTCGGCCCGGTCACCGCGGCGCCGTTCGTCGCTCTCGAGGTGCCGGTGACGATGCCCTCGCGTGCACGGCTCGGCTCGCTGGCGCGGCACCTCGCCGAGGAACTTCCGCGCCGCGCCGTGCGGATCGAAGCCGGAGGGCATGTCCTCGGAATGCGCGGGCGGTGCGTGATGGTCGACGACACCACCCGGTGTCTGGCCCCTGCGGGGATGGCGCTGATCCGGACGCTCGCGTCGCGGCCCGGACGCGTCGTCTCCCGCGAAGAACTGCTCGCCGCGCTCCCCGGGGGCGGCGGAGACACCCATGCGGTGGAGACGGCGGTCGCGAGGTTGCGGTCGGCCCTCGGAGCGCCGTCGATCGTCCAAACCGTGGTCAAGCGCGGCTACCGCTTGGCGGTCGATCCGGAAGGACCCTGAGCCATGACCGATCCCGCCCTGCTGCTCGTCGCCCACGGCACCCGCAACCCGCGCGGAGTCGAGATGATCGCCCGCCTCGCCGACGCGGTATCCGGCCGGGTCGGCGCGACCCGGGTGGCGTTCGTCGACGTACTCGGTCCCTCGCCGTCCGAGGTGCTGCGCGAGATCGCGGGGCCGGTGGTGCTGGTGCCGGCATTCCTCGCCTCCGGATATCACGTGCACGCCGACGTGCCACGGGAGGTCGCCGACAGCGGTCACGGCAGAGTGCTGGTCACTCCGGCTCTCGGCCCCGACCCGGTCCTGGCGCGTGTGCTCGTCCAGCGGTTGCGCGAGGCCGGGTGGCGTCCCGGGGATGCCGTGGTGCTCGCGGCGGCCGGGTCCTCCGACCCGAGGGCACTGCACGACGTGCACCGGGCAGCCGACATGCTGTCGGCTCTGACGCACCGGACCGTGTCCATCGGCTACGTCGCGACCGGAGAACCGCGCGTGCCGCAGGTGGTCGAGGGGCTGCGCGAGCGAGGAGCCCGGCGGGTGTTCGTCGCGTCGTATCTGTTGGCCGAAGGACTGTTCCACTCCCGTCTGTCCGGCGCCGGCGCCGACGGGGTCACCGCCCCGCTCGGCGTGACGGCGCCTGTGGTCGATCTGGTCGCCCGCCGGTACTACGCCGCCGTTCCTGCGCTGAGGGCAAGCGCGGGGGTGCGCCCGGCGCGGTGATACGGCCGTACGCCGGACGCGTCAGCGGGGGAGCGGCAGCAACTCCACGACATCTCCGTCGGAGCACCGGGGCGGCACCAGCGCTATCGCGGTGCGGCCGATCAGGCCGGCGAGGTGGGCGGTGCGGATCGCGTTGTCGCACAACCACTGTCCATCCTCACGCTGGCGAGCGGGTAACAGGCGTGTGCGATCGCCCTCCACCTCCGACGCGTTCGCCAGAGGGCCGACCAGGCGTGACGGCGGCGTGCGGCCGGTACGGCCGTCGACGACGGCCGGAAGCATCACCAGCAGCGTCGACAACGCCGCAACCGGGTTTCCCGGCAGGCCCAGCACCGCGCGGCCGTCGGGCAGCACGGCGGCGACCTGGGAACCGCCGGGCTTGCACCGCACACGTTCGACGACGATGTGCGCACCTGCCCGGTCCAGAGCGCCGCGCAGCTGATCCGCGGCGCCGCCGCCCGTAGCCCCCACGATCACGAGCACGTCGACGTCCTGTGTGCCTGCGAAGAGGGCCTCGAACCCGCCGGGGCTGTCGTGCAACAGCGTCTCACCGACCGGTTCGGCGCCACACCACCGGACGAAACGGGGGAGCACAGGGCCCAGAGAATCCCGGGTCCGGCCCTCGAGCAGCGGACCGTGGCGCACGATCTCGTCGCCACTGATGACGAGGTGCACCCGGAGCGGGCCCCGGACGTCGATCTCGGCGACCTCGCCGCTCAGTGCCGCGGACAGGACGGCGGGGGTGACGGTCTCGCCGCTTTCGGCGAGCACGAACCCGGGGTCCCAGTCTTCGCCCCGTCGGCGGGTGTCGTCACGCACCGGGCACTCCGGAAGCCGGTGCACCACACCGTTGTCCACGCGGACGAACTCGTCGCGGACGGCCGCGGTGGCACCGGCCGGGAGATGGGCGCCGGTCGCGATGCGGGCAGCCTCGCCGTCGGCGAGCGTGAACACCACGGGATCACCCGCGCGGCGGACCTCGGGCCGCAGTGCCCACGGTCCGTCACCTGCAACGGCGTAGCCGTCCATCGCGGACGTCGGCAGGGGAGGCAGGGCCGCTTCGGCGACGAGTGGGGCGGCGAGTGTCGCGCCCTCCGCCGCGGCGACGGGTATCCGCCGAGCGTCCAGCGGGAGCAAGGCCTGACGCACCAGCGATCGTGCGTCGTCCGGGCCGGATGCGACGCGTCCCGGGGCGTGGGCGACGCGCGCACGGTGCAGATCTGCCGGAGTGTCGCAGTCGGCGGTGCCCGTCACGGTGACCGAGGCGTACCGGTCGGGGAGCAGAGCCTTCATCGGCCGGTCGGCCACCTCCTCGCCGAGATGCGCGAGGCGTGCAGAGAGCGCGGGGCCTCGCCACACCGCGAGCAGGTACTGCGTCCTGCCCTCGTCGTCCACCGCAAAGGCGGCATCCGCGGACAGATCGGCGTCGAGGGCCGCGATCAGTGTTGCCACGGTGGCGGCGGTGACGAAGGGCAGGTCCGCCGCCAGCGTCACCACGACGTCGGCCACAGGGCTTGCGGCGGCGAGCGCCGCGACGGGCCCGGCGCCGGCCGGGTGTTCCTGGACCTGGATGATCGCGGGGTCGAGGTCGTCGCGCCGGGGGCCCACCACCGTGATCCGCGCACACCCGGTGACGGAGGCGAGGGCGGTGTCGAGGAGGCGCCGCCCCCCGACCGCCAGGGCGGGTTTGTCGACGCCTCCCATCCGGGTCGCGCGGCCGCCCGCGACGATCACTGCCTCCACGTCGGTCAGTGCACTCATATCCTCATGCTGCCCCATGACGCCGCAGTTTTCGCAGGGGCCGGTGTCCTGCCGAATGTCGATCAGTAGTTCTTGGGCATCGAGCCGAGCCGGGCGAGCAGAGGCGCGGCCTCGATCAGGGTGTGCGCTTCTTCGGGGCTCAGCGTGGTGAGCAGATCGCGTATGCCCCGTGCCCACATGGCGTCGATCAGCGCGTTGTTGCGCCGGGCCAGGTCGGTCTGGTGAATCCGGTGCGATCGCCCGTCGTTCGGATCGGCGCGTCGCTCGAGCAGTCCCCGATCGACGAGGCGGCTGACGGTGGTGCTGACGTTGCTGTTCTGCAGGTCGAGCGCGCGCGCGATCTCCGAAATCGAACTGCCCGGGCGCTCGGCAACCGCGCGCAGGACCTCGATCTCGGAGTTCGGCATGGCCGACAGGCCCGCCTCGCGCTCGCCGAATCTCCGGAGCGCCCACACCAGCGAACGAGAGGTCCGGGCGAGGCTGTCGACGTCGCTGTCGCTTACGTCCCGTGGATTCACCATGCTACGATACTAGCTCTTAAATGTATATATACATTTAAATATACATCGGCAATGAAAGGCACGTATGCCCCAGCATGACTCCGCGACCACCCAGGCGCCGGATCTCCCCGGGAGCACCGAGACCGGTGACGACACCGGCGGCACGCCGTTCTCGGCGAAGTTGATCGCGGTCCTGGCTCTCCTCGCGGCAGTGGCGCCGCTGGCGATCGACATGTACCTCCCGGCCTTTCCGGAAATGGCCGAGGAATTCGACACGAGCGCGTCGGCGATTCAGCTGACCCTCACGACATTCCTGCTCGGAATGGCCATCGGCCAGCTCGTCTTCGGCCCCTTGTCCGACCGGTTCGGCCGCCGCCCGCTCCTGCTCGTCGGCACCCTCGCGTGCGCGGTGTTCAGTGCCGCGAGTGCGCTCGCGCCCACCATCGAATTGCTCGCGGGCGCGCGGTTCGTGCAGGGCTTCGCCGGTGCGGCGGGCATCGTGCTCGGCCGCGCCGTCATCGCCGACCGGGCCGAGGGCGTCGCGGCTGCCAAGCTGTTCAGCCTGCTCGTCGTCATCAACGCGGTAGCTCCGATCATCGCGCCTCTCGTCGGCGGTGTGATCGTCACGAACGTCGGCTGGCGTGCCGTCTACTGGGTGCTCGCCGGCTTGTCCGTCCTCATGTTCCTGGCCGTGCTGCTTCTGGTGGCCGAGACCCATCCCGTCGAGCGCCGCACCCAAGGCGGCGCCACCGCGATGCTGCGGGATGCCCGGGAAGTACTCCGGAACCGCCGGTACGTCGGATACACACTCGCGTACGCCTTCGCCTTCGGTGTGATGTTCGCGTACATCTCCGCGTCGCCGTTCGTGCTGCAGAACGTCCACGGCATGTCCACCGGCTGGTACACGGTGGCGTTCACCGCCAACGCGATAGGTCTCGTGATCGGCAGTATCGCGAACGACAACATCGTCCGCCGGATCGGCTCCGGCCGAACGTTGCGGATCGGCCTCACGATCCTGGCGTCCATGTCTGTCCTGATGCTCATCAACAGCCTTGCCGGACCGGCGATGTGGGTGACGCTGATCCTGCTGTGGTGCACGATGAGCAGCCTCGGACTCATCATCGCGAACGCCACCACCTTGGCCCTGGGCCAGGCGCAGCGCGCGGCGGGCACCGGCTCGGCGTTGCTCGGTGCGCTCCAGTTCCTGCTCGCGGCAGCGATCGCCCCGCTCGTCGGAATCGGCGGAGAGGACACCGCGGTGCCCATGGCGGTGGCGATGGTCGTCAGCGGCGTCATCGCGTTGGGTGCGATGGCGTTGGCCAGGCCCGAACGCGCCTGAGCACCAGCGAATCACGCACCTCGCCGGTGGGTCCGGATGGCCGGACCGACCGGCGAGGTCGTTGTCACGGGGCGGGGAAGAGGTGGCGTGCCTGCGCCAGATCCACTCGGTCTCCGCGGATCGGTGTGCCTTCGAGCGCCAGCCGGGCCAGTTGCCGGTAGGCGAGGTGCGCGGCAGGTCTGCCGGACGCCGGCACCACGCGATGCCACGGCAGGTCGGCGGTATCGGTACGCATGATCCAGCCGACCGTACGCGGGCTGGAAAGCTCTGCGGCATCGGCGATGTCGCCGTAGGTGGCCACGCGCCCCTCCGGGATGGACGCGACGAGCGCGCGCACCTTTTCGATCTGGTCGTCGGTGGTCGCGGCCATCTACAGCACCCGGGAGATGAGGTCGGCGGTCTCGGCGGGGCGGGCCTGCTCGATCATGTGATCGCAGTCCACCTCCACCTCCGTCAGGTTCGATCCCAGCCGGTCGGCGAGTGCGGCGCGGAACTCGGGCGAGGTGTATCCGGGCTGGACCTTTCCGGCCCGCGCGAACACGGTCCGGATGTGAGCGGGGGGCAACACGTAGTCCCGGGCGAGTTCGCTCCACGACGTCACCGTCGCGGCCACGCACACGCGCCAGGCGACGCGCCCCGAATCGAGCGCCACCAGATGCTCTTCGACCTCCGCGTCGAGCAGTTCCGGATCGACTTCGGCCCAGTCGGCGCCGACTTTCTCGGCACGCGCCTCCGCCTCGTCGGTGTAGTCCGGGTAGCGGGCCGTCGAGTCGGCGACCTCGAGCATCCGCTCCGGTGGCAACGCGATCGCCGGATCGAGCAGGACGAGCGCTCGCACGCGTTCCGGTGCCGCGGCGGCGAGATGCAGCGCCAAAGCGCCCCCGAAGGAATGACCCACCACCGTCACCGGACCGGAGGCATGCGTGTCCAGCACGCGGAGCAGGTCGTCGACGTGGCGCTCGAACGTCCAGGGCGGTGTCCACGGCGATCGGCCGTGGCCGCGAAGGTCGGGTGCGAGGAACCGGGCGTGGGGGAGATGAGTCTCCGCGAGGTGCCGCCAGCGCCGGCCGTGACCCGTGAGCCCGTGCAGAGCAAGGATCTGCGGCCCGTCGGCGGGGCCGAACAGGTGGGTGCGGAGGGTCTCGGCAGCGTTCACGCGACCACTATCGCAGCCGGCTACCGGTAGTAGACGGCCAGCGGGCCGTTGGGGCCGTCCACGCAGGTCACCGGGGTGTCGAACACGCGGGTGAGCGTGTCGTCGACCACGATCTCCTGCGGGGTCCCGAACTCGACGACGCGCCCGTTCTTCACCGCGCAGATCCGGTCCGCGTAGTGCGCGGCAAAGTTGATGTCGTGCAGGACGATGACCACCGTCCTCCCGAGTTCGTCGGCGGCACGGCGCAGGTGCTGCATCATCAGGACCGAATGCCGCATGTCGAGATTGTTGAGCGGCTCGTCGAGAAGGACGTAGTCGGTGTCCTGGCACAGCACCATCGCGACGTAGGCGCGCTGGCGCTGCCCGCCGGAGAGCTGATCGAGATAGCGGTTCTCGAGCGGGCCGAGGTCGAAGAACTCGATCGCGCGGCTGATGATCTCCTGATCCTGCCGGGTGATGCGGCCCTTCGAATGCGGGAACCGGCCGAAGCCCACGAGCTGACGCACCGTCAGCCGGGTGACGAAGTGGTTCTCCTGACGCAGGATCGAGACGATCTTCGCGAGGTCTTTCGACGGGGTGCGGGCGATGTCGTATCCGGCGATCTCGATCGAACCGGAATCGGCACCGAGCAGCCGGCCGATGATCGTCAGCAGCGTCGACTTGCCGGCTCCGTTGGGCCCGACCAGTGCGGTGATACCGCCCGCCGGAATCTGGAGATCGACGGGGCCGATCGACACCCCGTCACCGTAGTCCTTGCGGACGCCCTTGAGCTCGATCACAGTCTGCCCTTTCGGAGGAGGACGTAGAGGAACACCGATCCGCCGACGGCTTCGATGATGATCGACACCGCGCCCTCGGCGTAGAAGATGTTCTTGAGAACGAAGTAGGCCCCCGTGAGGACGACGAACCCGGTCAGCACCGCGACGGGAAACACGTATCGGTGGTCGTAGGTGTTCGCGAACTGGTACGCGAGGGTGGCCACGAGAAAGCCCAGGAAGGTCATCGGTCCGATGAGGGCGGTGGAGACGGCCATCAGGACCGACACGAGGAACAGCACGATCATGATCTCGCGGCGGTGATTCAGGCCGAGGTTGGTGGTGATGTCGCGTCCCAGCGCCACCAGGTTGAGTTTCCGTGCACGCCACCACAGTGCGGCGGCAGCGGCTAGACACAGGGGAATCGCGACGGGGAGGTAGGAGGCGTCCGCGTTGGACACGGACCCGAACAACCGCGCGGTGAGGATGTCGAATTCGCTCGGGGTGAGCAGTCGCTGCATGAAGGTCGAGACGGAGCCGAGCCCACCGCCGAGGATGATCCCGACGAGCAGCATCACCTGCAGGTTGCCGTACTTACCCGACAGCAACCACCCGTAGAGGACGAGCGAGAAGAAGACCATCAGCGCGATCTGCAGGAGGAACTGCGGAGTTCCTTGCAGTGCAACGACTCCGACGGCACCCAGAAAGTACACCGCGGCGGTGGAGATCGCGACGTACAGTGCCTCGAATCCCATGATCGACGGTGTGATGATCCGATTGTTCGTGGCCGTCTGGAACGCGACGGTGGCGGTGGCCTGGCACACCACGACGATTGCGATGACGACAAGGCTGGTCGCCCGCATCTCCGTGATCCGCCAGAAGCCGGAACTCCCGAACGGCATCGGGTTGTTCCATACCAGCGTTCCCACCGCGAAGAAGCACGCGAGCAGCGACAGGCCGGCGAGCAGAATCCAGTAGCGCCGGCGCGCCTTCGGGTTCGGAAAGACGTCCGACGCGGGAAGTTCCGCCGGCGGTGCCGCGACCGCCGGTTCCGCGCTGACGGGCATGGTTTCAGGCATGACGACGGCTCCGCAGCAGTAGAGCGATGAACACGACGGCGCCGACCACGCCGAGGATGAGCGAGACGGGGACCTCGAACGGGGCGATGATCGTCCGCCCGATGAGGTCGCACACCGTCACGATCGCGATGCCCAGCAAGCAGACCCAGGGCAGATTGCTGCGCAGGTCGTCGCCGCGGAACATGGAGACGATGTTCGGGACGATGAGGCCGATGAACGGCAGATTTCCCACGACGACGGTCACGACGCCGGTGGCCACAGCGATGAGGCCGGTGCCCAGGAAGATGATCCGGGTGTAGTTGAGCCCGACGTTCGTCGCCACGTCTTCGCCCAGGCCGGCCACCGTGAGGCGGTCCGCGACCAGGAACACCGCGACCGCAACCGCGGCGACGATCCAGAGCACCTCGTACTGTCCCCGCAGGACGGAGGTGAAGCTTCCGGCGAACCACACGCCCAAGCTCTGGAGCATGTCGGTGGCCAGGGCGAGGTACGTCGTGATCGAGCCGACGACGGCGCCGAGCATGATGCCGACGATCGGCACGATGAGGGACGAGGACAGCGAGACGCGGCGGAGGAACAGGAAGAAGATCATCGTGCCGACGAAGGCGGCGGCGATCGCCCCGATCATCCGCGGTACGAGTCCGGATCCGGGCAGGAGGATCATCATCAGGATGAGGCCGAGGCCCGCCCACTCCGTCGTGCCGGCGGTGGTCGGCTCGACGAACCGGTTCTGGGTGAGCAACTGCATCACCAGCCCCGACATCGCCATTGCCGCGCCCGCCAGAACCAGCGCGATCGTCCGGGGGATGCGGGTGATCTCGAACATCTCCCAGCCCTGTTCGCCGCCGAAGATGTCGTACACCCCGGTGAACAGCGACATGGTCAGCAGGACACAGACTCCGAGGATTCCCAGGAGGAGTTTCCAGTCGAACAACCGGCCCTTGCGGGTCGGGGAAACCGTCGTTGTGCTCATCGATGCTGCTGTCTTCCGTGAGGCATTCATGCCTGGGCCCGCGGGACGAACCCGCGGGCGCCAGGAGTGACGAAGATCAGGACTTCTGCTGCTCGAGCAGGTCCGCGAGGGAGTTGAAGAACTCCGTGTACGTCTGGATGCTCTCGTTGGTGTAGGTATCGGTCGGCAGGAAGATCACCTTGCCGTCCTTGACGGCGGTGACGGACTTCAGCGCTTCGGTGTTCTCGATGATGTTCGCCGCGGGGACGAATCCCTCGCCGCCACCGTTGGCGGTTCCCGCGTCACGGTCCATCACGATGATCAGGTCGGGGTTGGAGGCTGCGACGGCCTCGACCGAGATGTCGTCGCCCTGGTGGTTGTCCGAGCTCTCGGGCACCTCGAGCGACGGGGTGAAACCGAAGATGTCGAACATGGGGCCGATCGTGCGGCCGGTGCTCGGCGCGACGTAGCCGATTTCGCCGCCGGAGGTGATCAAGCCCATCACGGACGTGTCGGGGGAGTAGGCGGCTTTCACGCGCGCGATCGAGGCGTCGAATGCGTCGTTGAGGGCCTGGGCTTCGGCCTGCTTGCCGAAGATCTCGCCGAGAACGGTGGTGCCGCGCTTGAGCTCGGCGTCGAACGGCTGGTCGTCGCGCGGAGTGACCTCGACGATGGCGGCGTCGGGCGCGAGGCGCTCGAAGTCCCCGCGGAACTGCGCGAACCGGCCGCCGTTGATGATGAGGTCGGGCTCGGCCGCGACAACCGCCTCGAGGTTCGGCTCGCGGTGGGTGCCGAGGTCGACGACGTCGCTGTCCTGCTTGTACCCGATCGTGCTCGGCATCAGGCTCACGGCGCCGGCCGACAGGTCCACGCCCCACGAGTCGAGCGTCTCGAACGTGCTGTTGTCCGTCGCCACCACGGACTTCGGCGGAGTCGTCACGGTCTGCTCGCCGAAGTTGTCCTCGATCGCGACCGTCTGGGCTGCCGCGGTGGTGTCGGCGTCGTCGGTCGTGGAAGTGGAGCACCCGGCCAGGGCGATGACGGCCAGGGCGCCGATTGCGGCGCGCCGGTAGTTACGGATGGCGTTCATAGCTGTGATCCTCGTTCTGCGTCGACAGTCGGCGGCGTGGTGCCGCAGCCGAGGCAGAGCTTAACCTAGCCTTACCTACCCGTTGCTTCCGGGCGTTAACGATTCTCCGGGCAGGGAGACGGCAGATGCCACCGGCCGGTTGTCGGGGGGTTCTGGTGGGATGTCGATATGCCCGACCTCGACCTCCGTGCGCCCGACCGCTCGCGACGACCTGCCGCGCGACTGGTCCGGCGACCGGATGTCGCACCGGCCGCCAGGACGTGGCCCGACGATGTGCGGGCAGTGTTCGCCGACGCACCGCCCGCCCCGCGATGGCGCCCCTGGCAGGTGCTCGGCGGGCCCGGTACCGGCAAAACGTCGCTGCTGGTCGACCTGGTGGTACATCGCATCTCCTCCGGGGTCGATCCCGAGTCCGTCCTCGTACTCACCCACTCCCGCCGCGCCGCGACAGCGCTGCGCGAGGCGATCACCGCCGGGCTGCTGGGTGCCGGTGCACGCGCCACCCGGGAGCCGCTGGTCCGCACCGTCCACTCGTACGCGTTCGCGGTATTGCGCTTACAGGCAACTGCGCACGGCAACCCGCCGCCGCGACTGATCACCGGCGCCGAACAGGACGCGGTCCTACGCGAACTGCTCCGTGGCGACATCGACGACGGTGCCACCGGGTGGCCCGAGCGACTCCGCCCCGCCCTCGGTATGACCGGATTCGCCGTCGAACTCCGCGATCTGATGCTGCGTGCCAGCGAGCGCGGGCTCGGTCCCGAAGACCTCGTCGCACTGGGCGAGCGGCGTGATCGCCCCGAGTGGGTCGCGGCCGGGCGATTCGCGCAGCGGTACGAGCAGGTCATGCTGCTGCGCGGCGCCGTCGGTCTCGAAGCACCCGAAGCGACCGCGCCCGCGCTCGACGCGGCAGAACTCGTCGGGGCGGCGCTTGCCGCCTTCGCGACCGACCCCGACCTGCTCGCGTCCGAGCGCAACCGGATCCGTCACCTGCTCGTCGACGATGCGCAGCACCTCGACCCGCAGGCGGCTCACCTCGTGCGGGTGATCGGCACCGGTACCCGGACGAGCACCGTCGCGGGCGACCCCGACCAGAGCGTGTTCGGTTTCCGTGGCGCCGATCCCACCTTTCTCGAACGGTTGGCCGACGACGATCCGTCCCGCCGCATCGTGCTCGGTACCAATTACCGGGCCGCGCCCGCGGTAGCGGCGGTGACCCACCGCATCGCGCGCAGAGTGCCCGGGCTGCCTCCGCATCGCGGCGCCGCCTCACCCGATGGCACCTCGCCCGATGGCATCTCACCCGAGGCCGCAACCGAACCCGGCTCGGTGCGGGTGGTGGTGCAGCCGTCGCAGGCGAAGGAAGCCGCGCTCGTCGCCGACACCCTGCGCCGCGCCCACCTCGTCGACGGAGTGCCCTGGTCCCGCATGGCGATCGTCGTCCGATCGGTGCCGCGAGTCCTCGCACCGCTGCGACGCGCGCTGCTCGCCGCCGGCGTCCCCATGACCACCGCGGCCTCCGAGTTGCCTCTCGCCCGGCAGCACAGCGTGGCAGGTCTGCTGCTCGTGCTGCGGGCAGTGTCCGGTCGCCGGTTCGGCGGCGAGGAGGCGCTGGCGCTGCTGTCGGGTCCGGTCGGCGGTGCCGAACCCGTCGCCCTGCGTCGTCTGCGGCGAGGTCTGCGCCGCGTCGAATTGGCGTCCGGGCGCGACCGCGACTCTGCGGAACTGCTGCGTCTGCTGCTCACCGACGGCGACGGCGGTGACCACGGTGACAAGGGCGGCGAGACCGCTCACCTCGTCCGCGGCCTGACCGAGGTGGAGTCCGCGCCGCTGCGAAAGGTTCTCGGCGTGCTGCGCAAAGCCCGCTCCGCGGCCCTGCGGGGCGGCGGACTCGAGGACGTGCTGTGGGAGGCCTGGCAAGCCACCGGTCTCGAACGACGCTGGGCCGCCGCGTCGGCCCGCGGCGGACCGGTCGGTGCGCAGGCCGACCGCGACCTCGACGCTGTCGTGGCACTGTTCGACGCCGCCGCCGACTATGTCGACCGCCTACCCCGCGCGCAGATCGCAGGATTCGTGGATTACCTGACCGAGCAGGAGATTCCCGGCACCGTGCGCACGCGGTTGGTCGCCGAGACCGAAGCGGTGACGGTGGTCAGCGCGCATTCTGCCGCCGGGCGCGAATGGGATGTCGTCGTGGTCGCCGGTGTGCAGGAAGGCTTGTGGCCGAGCCTGCGGGCGCGCGGCACACTGCTCGGCATCGAATCGCTCATCGATGCGGTGTCGGGTGCCGACGGTGGCGAGCATGCGTCGGTGCGGTTGTCACGCATGGCACCACTGCTCGCCGACGAGCGCAGGCTGTTCCTCGTCGCCTGCAGCCGAGCCCGCACACACCTGCTGGTCACCGCGGTCGATTCGGTGAGCGGCGATACCGAACTCGTACGTTCGCGGTTCGTCGACGAACTGCTCGGCGGCGACGATCCCGATGCCGTGCCCGACTCCGAGATGCCCGAAGAGGTGCGCATCCGGGTGCTCGCGTTGCCCGCGCTCGTCGCCGAACTGCGCAGCGTGGTGTGCGATCCGCTGGTTGCCGAACACGAACCGGAGCGGCAGCGCACGGCGGCCGCGCAACTGGCCCGGCTCGCCCGCGCGGGCGTGCGCGGTGCCCACCCCGACGAGTGGTACGGCACTTCCGATCCCAGCACCGCGGCGCCGCTGTGGGATCCCGACGACGACGCGGTGCGGTTGTCGCCGTCCACCGTCGAACAACTCGTCACCTGCCCGCTGCGATGGATGTTCGAGCGGCACGGAGGTGCCGACGGCGAGAACAGTCACGCCGTCACCGGCACGCTCGTCCACACGCTCGTGCAGGCCCTCGCCGGCCGTATCCCGCCCGAGCGCATCGATCAGGCTCTCGAAAAGGCGTGGGATTCAGTCGATTTGGGGTCCGAGTGGTATGCGAAACGTGAACTCGAGCGCACCCGCCGCATGCTCGACACGTTCTCGACCTGGCTGCAGGGCACGCGCAACGACCTCACCGAGATCGGCGTCGAGGTCAGTGTCGACGGAATACTCGAACCCCCCTCAGACGACCTGCCGCGCGTGCGGCTGAAAGGTCGCATCGACCGGCTCGAACGCGACCCCGATGGGCGGCCCGTCGTCGTCGACGTCAAGACCGCGAAGAATCCCGTGTCCAAGGACGCCGCGCGCGACCACGCACAGCTCGCCGCGTACCAGGTGGCGGCTGCTGCCGGAGCGATCGAAGGGGAACCGGCGTCGTCGCCGGGTGGTGCCCGGCTGGTGTTCGTGGCCAAACCTCACAACAAGGAAGGCGCGACCCAGCGTTTACAGCCGCCCCTCGACGAAGAGGGCCTCGCCCACTGGCGCGAGGTGATCCACGAGGCGGCCGCGGCGACGCAGGGACCGCAGTTCCTCGCGCAGGTCAACGACGGCTGCCGGCATTGCCCGGTGCTGTCCAGTTGCCCTGCCCACGACGAAGGAAGGCAGGTGACGGACGGATGACCACCCCCTCAGTGAGTGCCGCCCGGCTGGCCGAGGCGCTCGGACAACATCCACCGACCGACGAGCAGGCCGCCGTCATCGAAGCGCCCATGGGGCCCGTGCTCGTCGTGGCGGGTGCCGGAGCAGGCAAGACGGAGACGATGGCCGCACGGGTGGTGTGGCTCGTCGCCAACGGGCTTGTCGAACCGGAACAGGTGCTGGGACTGACCTTCACGCGCAAGGCCGCCCAACAGCTCACCGCCCGCATCCGAACCCGTCTCGCGAAACTCGCAGGCTCGGCCCTGATCCGGGATCTGGACCCGGAGGGAGGCCTGCGCGCCCGCATCCTCGCCGGTGAGCCCGAGGTGGGTACCTACCACGCGTACGCCGGCCGGTTGCTCGGCGAGCACGGCTTGCTGCTGCCGATCGAACCGACGGCAACGCTCCTGTCGGAAACGGAATTGTGGCAGGTCGCCCACCGGGTCGTCAGCGCGTGGGACGGCGAACTCGATACCGACCGCAGCCCGGCGTCGGTGACGGAGGCGGTGCTCGCGCTGTCCGGCCAGCTCGCCGAACATCTCGTCGAGCCGGAAGACCTTCGCGAGGCGCACACCGAACTCGACAAGCTGATCCATACGCTGCCGGCAGGGCCGGGCCAGCGCGGCGGACCGTCGAAAACGCTTCTCGGATACCTGGAGACACAGCACGACCGGTTGCAGTTGCTCCCGCTCGTCCAGCGACTGTCCGACACCCTCCGCAGGGAAGGCGCCCTGGACTTCGGCAGTCAGATGTCGCTCGCCGCGCGGGTCGCCCGCGATCATTACGAAGTGGGCGCCGGGGAACGCGAACGGTTCCGGGCCGTGCTGCTCGACGAATACCAGGACACCGGTCACTCGCAGCGCGTGCTGCTCGGATCGCTGTTCGGAGGTGCTCAGGACCCGAATCTCGCGGTCACCGCCGTGGGCGACCCGATGCAGTCGATCTACGGCTGGCGCGGCGCCTCGGCGGCGAACCTCCCGCGATTCGCCACCGACTTCGCGTTGCCGGGCGGGCGTCCCGCGCCCACCCTCGAACTGCTGACCAGCTGGCGCAATCCTCCCGAAGCCCTGGACCTCGCGAACGTCTCGTCCGAACCCCTGCGCGATCGTGGCGTGGCGGTCAGCCGCCTGCGGCCCCGGCCCGACGCCGTGCCCGGCGACGTGCGGTTGGCGCTGCACACCGACATCGACGCCGAGCGCAACTGGGTCGCCGACCGCATCGCCGCGGAGTACGCAGCCGCGCGCGAGGCCGGAAAACCACCGCCGAGTGCGGCGGTGCTGGTGCGGCGCAACGCCGACGCCGCCCCGATCGCCGAAGCCCTGCGTGCCCGCGACCTGCCGGTGGAGGTCGTCGGCATCGGGGGCTTGTTGCACACGCCCGAGGTCGCCGACCTGCTCGCCATGTTGCGGCTCGCGGCCGACCCGCTGGCCGGCAGTGCGGCCGTGCGTGTGCTGACCGGTGCCCGGTGGCAGATCGGCGCGGCCGATCTGAAGGCACTGTGGCGACGCGCCCAGACACTCGCCATCGCCGGTCGCTACGGAGTGGCCGGTGCCGTCACCGACCCCGATGCGCTCGACGAGGCACTCGATTCCTCGCTGCCCGGCGAATACGCCGACCAGGCGGGCCTGGCAGACGCCATCTCCGATCCGGGTGATCCGGGCCAGTACTCGGAATTCGGGTTCGCGCGCATCACCGCGCTGGCCCGCGAACTCGCCTCGCTGCGTGAGCGTCTCGGCCAGCCGCTCACCGAACTCGTTGCCGAGGTCGAACGGGTCCTCGGAATCGGTATCGAAGCGGAAGCGCGAGTCGGTGGTCGCGGCGGTATCGCCGGCCGTGAGCACCTCGACGCGTTCGCCGATGTGGTGGCGTCGTATGCGGCGCGCACACACGCGACCCTCGGTGGACTGCTCGGCTACCTCGCGGCCGCGGAGGAGATCGAAAAGGGGCTCGCGCCGGGTGAGGTCGAAGTCGACCCCGAACGGGTGCAGATACTCACCGTCCATTCGGCGAAGGGGCTCGAATGGGAGGTCGTGGCGGTTCCGCACGTCACCGCGGGCGTCTTTCCGTCCTCGTCTGCCGCCGCGACGTGGCTGGGGTCCGTCACCGAATTGCCCCCGCAGCTGCGTGGCGACCGCGCGATGCCGGGCGACGATCCGGGGTCGAGCACCGACGGGGTGCCGGTGCTCGAACTCGACGACATCTTCGATCGCAAGATGCTCGAGAACGCCATCGACCGCCACAAGGGTGCCCTCAAGAGTCGCAAGCTCGACGAGGATCGCCGGTTGTTCTATGTCGCGCTCACGCGCACCGAGCGTGCCCTGTTCGTGTCGGGTCACCACTGGGGCGATACGGGGGCCGAACCGAAGGGCCCGTCCGAGTTCCTCGAGGAGATGCACGAATTGGTCTCGGCGCGAAGCGAACTGGGGACGATCGAGGTGTGGGAGCCGGCACCGGAACCCGGTGCTCGCAACCCCATGACGGAGTCACCCCGCAGTGCCACCTGGCCTCGCGACCCGCTCGGTTCGCGTCGTGCCGACGTCCAGCGGGGAGCTGCGCTCGTGCTCTCGGCACTCGACGCCGGCGAACCGAATCCGCCCGGCAGCAGCGAGGACGATCCGGACGACTGGGCAGCCGACGTCGATGCGTTGCTCGCCGAACGGGAACAGCGGTTCGAACGGGCCGCCGAGGTGATGCTCCCGGCCCAGCTGTCGGTCAGCCAACTGGTCGACCTCGCGACCGACCCGGAGGCGCTGGCAGCACGTCTGCGTCGTCCGCTGCCGTTCCGGCCGAACCCACTGGCGCGCCGGGGTACCGCCTTCCACGCGTGGCTCGAACGCCGTTTCGGCGCAACGCGTCTGCTCGACCTCGACGAACTTCCCGGCGCCGACGACGAAGGCGGCGACGAATCCCACTTCGAGCGGCTGCAGGAGGCGTTCCTGCGGTCGCCGTGGGCTGCCCGCAACCCGGTCGAGGTGGAAGTCCCGTTCGAGACGTCGCTGGGCGGCACCGTCATCCGTGGTCGCATCGATGCGGTGTTCGAGGATCCCGACGGAGGCTGGACGGTCATCGACTGGAAGACCGGTGCCGAGCCCGACGCGGACGCACTGGCGTCGGTCGGTCTGCAGCTGGCCGCATATCGGCTGGCGTGGGCGCAGCTCATGGCGGCCCGCATCACACGCATCACCGGGCGACCGGCCGAGCCTCCATTGAACAAGGTGCGTGCGGCATTCCATTACGTCCGTACGGGCCGCACCGTCGCACCCGGAGATCTCCCCGGCGCGGCCGCGATGGAACAGCTCGTGCGGGGTGCCGGGGACGACTCTGCCCGGGACGATTCTGCCGGGGATGCCGGACAGCCGGGGGAGCCCGCCTCCTAGCCGGTGTGGGGCGGCGGCGCGCTGTCGGAAGGTGCAGCAGCGCCGGAGGAGGCCGCGGCGTGGTCGAGGAGGGACAGGTAGGCGTCGAGTGTCCCCGCGCCGGCAAGGAGGTCCCGGCTGCGCACAGCCAGCCGCGCCTGCCAGGAGCCGAGGAACCGGCTCAGTGCGTCCGCACCGCCCGCGTCGCGCAGCGATGCGAGGAACCGGGCGACCTGGCGCAGCGGGTAGCCGCCCCGGCGCAACTGTCGTGCGATCTCGGCGTCGTGCACGGACTCGGCACCGAACATGCGGTAACCGGTCGCGCGATCACGTTCGGGCCGGAGGATTCCCTGGGACTCCCACGCCCGCAGCGTCGCCGCGTGAACTCCGAGCCTTCGTGCCAGTTCGCCCACCGTGAGGGGCCGGCCCGGGACGGAAGCAGGTGCCGTCGCGGTGAGACCACCGAGAACCGTCGCGACCTCTGTTCGGGTGTCGCGTTCGGCGAGCACCTCGACGTGTGTCGCGTCGATCAGCCGGTAGGCGGACTCGGTGTCGTGCCGATTGACCGCACGCATGATGTCCGTCGCTCGCCGGTGCCCGTGTCCGCGCCGCAACGTGAGGAAGGTCCGCAGAGCCTGCGCGTGAAGAGGGGTGTAATACCGGTAGCCGGCCTCGGTGCGCCCGGTCGGCGGGAAGATGCCCGCATCGTCGTAATTGCGGATCGCCTGTGCGGACAACCCGTGTTCGCGGGCGAGGTCGACGGGCCGCATCGTATTTCCTTTGTTTGAGGCTTGGATCTCCCTGTCGTGGGCCGATAGGAGACAACCTTCACCCGATTCTTCAACGATAGCGTCGAAGGCAGGTTTTCCCGGAAGGAGAATTCATGTCTACGACCACGTCGCCGACCGAGATCTGCCGGCAATTGGACACGCCCGGAGATCTGGGAAGCGCGTTCGACGAGTTGCTTGCCACGCGGCAGGAACCCCCGAGCCTGCTCGCCCTCGGCGAGCCGACCCACGGAATCGCTGCATTCCCGTTGCTGCGCAACGAACTTCTCTGTCACCTCGTCGAACGCGGATACCGCTCGATCGTGCTGGAGACCGATGTCCTCGCCGCTTCTGTCGTCGACAACTATGTCGGGGGCGGGGCAACGGAGATCGACGATGTCCTCGAGCGCGGTTTCAGTCATGGTTTCGGCCGCGTCCCCGGCAACCGCGAACTCGTCGAATGGCTCCGCGGTTACAACACCGGTCGTCCCGCGCGGGATCGGGTGCGCTTCTACGGATTCGACGCCCCGGTGGAATTCTCCGGCGCACCCAGTCCACGACACGCACTGTCCGTCGTTCTGGAGTACCTGCCCGCTGCGCTGCATCCGGACTCGGCCGGGGACATCGACGGACTGCTCGGCGACGACACGGCCTGGACGAACCCGGACGCGATGCGCGACCCGGCCGCGTCCATCGGGGACTCCGAGCGTGCTCGCGCCCTGCGCCTGGTCGCGGACGACCTCGTCAGCGTGCTGCGCCGTGCAGCGCCCGTCCTCGCTCCCGCCGATCCGGTGGCGTACGACGATGCCCTCGCGTACGCGCACACCGCGCGAGGTCTGCTTCGCTACCACGCGGCCATGGCCCACACCGCATCGGACCGCATCGCCACCCTGCTCGGCCTGCGCGCCGCCATGATGGCCGAGAACCTTCTCGCGATCGTGTCCAAGGAGAAGGGCCGTGGGCCGAGCCTGGTGTTTGCGCACAACGCCCACCTCCAGCAGATGCAGTCGTCTATGCCGGACGGCGACGAGGGAGCGATATGGCCAAGTGCCGGTGCGCTCGTCGGCTTTGCTCTCGGAGAGCGCTACATGTTCGTTGCCGCGGACGCCGGGCCGCACCCCCGTCCAGGCACCCTTCAGGGCACACTCGCCGAGGCGACCGCACGGCGCGCTCTGTTCCCTGCGAAGCCGTTGCACGCTGCCCTTCCGCGCTCGCTCGGCACGGGCGAACCCATTGTCCGAGGACATATTCCGCTGAGTCCGGCCGACGTGGAGCGCGCCGACGCGATCGTCTTCGTTGCCGACACCGACGGGCACCAGCACCAGTACTGGTAACGCGCCACATCGATGACGCGCAGACCAGAGGCACATCCGCGGTCTGCATCAGGTGGACACGAGGCTCAGGCCCGTGAAAACCCGCCGGCCTGTGAAACCCGCTGTGCGGGGCCCCCGCGCGCCGTTACGCTCGTAGGCACCGTTCGACGGAAAGGGGCGGCCGTGTCGACCTTTGTGCTGTTGCCGGGAGCAGGGTCGGACTCCTGGTACTGGCACCGGGTGGTGCCGATGCTCGAGGGACGCGGGCACGACGCGCTCGCCGTCGATCTCCCGTACGCCGACGACAACGAGAACCAGGACTCGTACGCAGACTTCGTGGTTGCGGCGCTCGGCGATGCTCCCGGACCCCTCGTGGTGGTGGCCCAATCGATGTCGGCGTTCACCGCCGTTCGTATCGCAGAGCGGTGTGCTGTGGACGAACTCGTGCTGGTGGCACCGATGATCCCTGCGCCCGGCGAATCACCGGCGCAGTGGTGGGGCGACGTCGGGCACGAGGATGCTCAGCGGGAGCAGGCCGTCGCGGACGGACGGGACCCCGATGCACCGCTCGACATACGGGAGTTGTTCTTCCACGACATCCCGGACGCCGTCACCGAGGAAGCGTTCGCCCACGAGGAGACGCGCCTGTCGGACGCGGCGTTCGAACCCGCCTGGGATGCCGAGCGCTGGCCCGACGTTCCGGTGCGGGTTGTCGCAGGCCGGCGCGACCGGTTGTTCCCGCTCCCGTTCCTGACGGCACTGTCCCGTGCGCGCGTCGGTGTCGAGCCGGTGGTCGTCGACTCGGGACACCTTGTGGCACTTGCGCGCCCGTCCGAACTCGTCGACATTCTCCTCGGTGCGTAGACGCACGGGGTCAGCGGCGGTGCGCCCCCGGGGCGAGGCGACGCACCTCGAGGGCCGCGGTGACGAGAGGGATCTGCAGCGGCAGCCGTGCCACCGCGACGGCCTTTGCCACCGGTGAGATCCGGTCGCTGCGCAGCCACGTGACGGCCATCTGCGCGTTCGCAGGGAACACCGCGAGAAACAGCGCAGCAGCCAGCGCGCCACCCGTCCGGCGGGTACGCGGCACCACGAGCGCGAGCCCGACCCCGAGCTCGGCGACTCCCGAGACGTAGGTGTAGGTGCGGGCGGAACCGGGCAGCGCGCGGGGGACGATGCCGTCGAAGGGTTGCGGTCGGACGAAGTGCATCGTGCCTGCGCCGAGGAGCAATGCGGCGAGCCGCAACGCCGGTCGTCGGGACGGTTGGGTGGACATGGGCGCCACAGTAGCGGGCGGCGCGTAGGCTGCGATCCGGAATCGATGGCCGTCCGGCATCGCTACGGTGTAAGTGAGGTCCCCCCTGGGGACCGAGACGAGGTGGAGTAGGCACGATGCCCGGTAGATTGCGTGCGAGGTTCAGTCGCTCCGATCAGCTCACCGAGCGTCCGGACTTCGCTTTGGTGGGCGTCCTCCGGGTGCCGGAAGAGCAGACGAGTCCCGGAATCGCGATTGCGCGTCGCATCGGTTACGCCTTCGCGGCGCTGCTGTTCGCGGTGGTGGTCGTCTACCTCGACCGCGACGGGTACCGCGACGCCCAAGGCAACGCGTTGTCGTTGCTGGACTGCCTCTATTACGCGACCGTGTCGCTGTCGACCACCGGGTACGGCGACATCACTCCCTTCACACCCGAAGCGCGCCTGATCAACGTTCTCGTGATCACCCCGCTGCGGGTGTTCTTCCTGATCGTGCTGGTCGGAACGACGTTGTCGGCTCTGACCGCGAGTTCACGACAAGCATTCAAGATCCAACGATGGAGGCGCCGCGTGCGTAATCACACCGTCGTCATCGGCTACGGCACCAAGGGCCGTACCGCCGTCGACGCCATGCTGGGCGACGGTGTCGCCCCATCCGACATCGTGGTGGTGGACACCGATCCCGTCGTCCTGGAATCCGCGGCCGGGCAGGGGTTGGTGACGGTCCAGGGTTCGGCGACCAAGTCGGACGTTCTCCGCCTCGCGGGTGTGCAGCACGCCGCCGCTGTCATCGTCGCCGCGAACCGCGACGACACCGCGGTGCTGGTGACTCTGAGTGCCCGCGAGATCGCCCCCAAGGCCAAGATCGTCGCCGCGATCCGCGAGTCCGAGAACACGCACCTGCTGCGGCAGTCCGGTGCCGACTCGGTGGTCATCTCCTCCGAGACCGCGGGCCGCCTGCTGGGTATCGCTACGACGACACCCAACGTGGTCGAGATGATCGAGGACCTGCTCACCCCCGAAGCCGGATTCGCCATCGCCGAACGTGACGTGGAACCGTCGGAGATCGGCGGTTCGCCGCGACACCTCAAGGACATCGTCCTTGCCGTGGTGCGCGACGGCCGGATGTGGCGGATCGGCTCGCCCGAGGTGGATGCGGTGGAGGCCGGCGACAAGCTGCTCTACATCCGGCTCGTGGGCACGCAGCCGGGCGCGATGCGCGGCTAGTGTGCTCGAAGTGACCAGTTTCTCTCTGTCCGGTACCCCACTCCTGTCGCGCACCGTCGTCGAGCGCGCCGAAGAGCTTCGCTCCGACGAGGACGCGCTGCGGGCGGGGTGGGCGGACGCGAAACTCCTGAAGGTGGACCGACGGGGACAGGTGCCCGTGGCGGACGGGGCACTGGTGTTCCGTGCCGCCGCGGAACTCGGCCCCGAGCCGGCCCCCGGGGCGGTGTTTCTCGGTGTGCGCGACGAGCGGCACGTGTGGGCCGTCCGCGTACTCGCACAGACGGGAGAGGTTGCGGACCTGCGCAAGGTCGGCGACGCACTCGACGACGCGGACGCGGACCTGATGGTGAGTGCGGTGGCCTTGCTCAACTGGCACGACCGGGCAGGGTTCAGCGCGGTCGACGGTTCCGTCACCGAACCCACCATGTCCGGATGGTCGCGGATCAGTTCCGAGACCGGGCACGAGGAATTCCCGCGCACGGACCCGGCGGTCATCTGCCTGGTGCACGACGGCGGCGACAGGGTGCTGCTCGGGCGTCAACCCGTGTGGCCGGAGCGGCGCTTCTCCGTCCTGGCAGGATTCGTGGAGGCGGGCGAATCGCTGGAATCGTGTGTGGTGCGGGAGATCCGCGAAGAAGTCGGCGTCGACGTGCGTGACATCCGCTACCTCGGAAGCCAGCCGTGGCCGTTTCCGCGGTCGTTGATGCTCGGGTTCGCGGCCGTCGCCGACCCCGCTCAGCCCCTGGAATTCCGGGACGGCGAGATCGGCGAGGCGCGATGGTTCACTCGCGACGAGGTGCGGAACGCACTCGAGGCCGGCGACTGGGCGTCGGCCGACGAGGTGCCTCTGCTGCTGCCGGGCTCGATCTCCATTGCCCGGGGCATGCTCGAAGGATGGGCCCGGGGCTGATCCGGGCCGTTACAGACCGAGCGCGCGCTTGACCGCCGACAGCGGCGGGTTGGTGGCGGTGGTGCCGTCTGCGTACTTGACGGTCGGCACGATGTGGTTGCCGTCGTTGACACTGCCGACGAATTCCGCTGCCGAGGGATCGGCCTCGATGTCGATCTCGGTGTAGGCGATGCCGTTCTCGTCGAGCTGCTTCTTCAGACGCTTGCAGTAGCCGCACCACGTGGTGGAGTAGACGGTCAAGGCGGGTGCATCGGTGGTGGTCATGACTTCGAGAACATCACAGCCGCCGCGATCTGTTCCGACCGGTCCCCGAATGTGGTCGCGGACACAGCGGATATGCCTGCACAGGATGTGCGGCGTCGCGTTGTCGGTTCGCACTGTCATGATGGAGGCCATGCGTGTGGATGCGGTTGCGGACGGCCTGGACCCTCAACAGGCGGCGGCTGTGCGGGCGCCGCGTGGCCCCGTGTGTGTGCTGGCCGGCGCCGGGACGGGCAAGACCCGCACCATCACCCGCCGCATCGCGCACCTCGTCTCCGACGGGCACGTCGCCGCCGGCCAGGTTCTGGCAGTCACCTTCACCGCGCGGGCTGCGGGGGAGATGCGCTCGCGGCTCCGTGAACTGGGGGTCGGTGCACCGGGACCGTCGGTGCAGGCCCGCACCTTCCACGCCGCGGCGCTGCGGCAGTTGCGGTATTTCTGGCCGCAGGTCGTCGGCGACACTCCGTGGCAGTTGCTCGATCGCAAGTTCTCCGTCGTCTCGCAGGCAGCACATCGGTGCGGCTTCCCGACCGACACCGACACCGTGCGCGACCTGCTCTCGGAGATCGAGTGGTCCAAGGGGTCGCTGATCGCGCCGGAAGACTATCCGGCCACGGTCGCGCGGGTCCGCCGCGAGCCGCCGGCCGCCGCCGAGCGCGTCGCAGCGGTGTACGAGATGTACGAATCGCTGAAGTTCCGCGGCGACGAAGGGTTCTACCTGGACTTCGACGATCTGTTGTTGCACACGGCCGCCGCGCTCGAGGACAACACCGCTGTCGCCGACGAGTTCCGCGACCGCTACCGCTGTTTCGTCGTCGACGAATACCAGGACGTGACGCCGCTGCAACAGCGCGTGCTCGACGCATGGCTCGGGGACCGCGACGATCTCACCGTGGTCGGCGACGCCAACCAGACCATCTACTCGTTCACGGGCGCGTCGCCCAAGTACCTGCTCGATTTCTCGCGCCGGTTCCCCGACGCCACCGTCGTCCGGCTCGAGCGCGACTACCGCTCGACCCCGCAGGTGGTGGAACTGGCCAACCGCGTCATCGGCGAAGCCCGCGGGCGGATCGCCGGCACCCGGCTGAAACTGATCGGGCAGCGGCCGCCCGGCCCGGAACCCACGTTCGCCGAGTACGACGACGAACCCGCGGAGGCGAAGGCGACCGCGAAGGCCATCGCAAAACTGCTGCGCGACGGCGTGCCGGCGTCGGAAATCGCGGTGCTGTACCGGATCAACGCGCAATCGGAAGTGTACGAGCAAGCCTTCACCGAGACCGGCATCCCGTATCAGGTGCGCGGCGGCGAGGGGTTCTTCAACCGCGCCGAGGTGCGGCAGGCGATCAACGCGCTTCGGCAGGTCGACGCGCGCAACGACCTGCCCGACGGAGCCGATCGCGGCAGCCATCTCGTCACGCTGGTCCGGGCCACGTTGGTGCCGCTCGGCCTGACCGACACCGAACCCACCGGTGCGCAGGCCCGGGAACGGTGGTCGTCGCTGGTGGCGCTGGTCCAGCTCACGGAAGAACTGCTCGAGCACGAACCCGAGCTGACCCTCACCGGTCTGCTGCGCGACCTCGCGGCCCGCGCCGAATCGCGGCAGCCCCCGACGGTGCAGGGCGTGACTCTGGCATCGCTGCACGCCGCGAAGGGCCTCGAGTGGGACGCGGTGTTCCTCGTCGGGCTCACCGACGGCACCCTGCCGATCACCCACGTCACCGGAGACAAGGACACCCCTCCGGACGAAGCGGGTATCGAGGAGGAACGCCGTCTGCTCTACGTCGGCGTCACCCGCGCCCGGGTGCACCTGTCGCTGTCGTGGGCGTTGGCGCGCACCGAAGGCGGGCGCCGCTCACGGCGGCGGTCCCGCTTCCTGAACGGGTTGATCCCCGACAGTTCTCCGGCGTCGAAGATCGTCGAGCCGGCCTCACCGAAGAAGAAGCGTCCGCAGTGCCGGATCTGCGGTAAGCCGCTCCTGGGCACCACCTCGACGATGCTCGGGCGTTGCGAGGGCTGTCCGTCCGACCTCGACGAGGAACTGCTCGTCGCGCTGAAGGAATGGCGCCGCGAGCGATCGAAGGAGCTCAAGGTCCCCGCCTACGTCGTGTTCAGCGACAACACCCTGGTGGCGATCGCGGAACAACAGCCACGCGACGACCGCGCGCTCGTCTCGATTCCGGGCATCGGCGCGAAGAAGCTCGAGCAGTACGGCGCCGACGTGCTCGCGCTCGTGCGGGGCGAACGTACCGCGGCAACGCTAGATATCTAGGCCTACCGGCTCCACGCAGAGGCAGAAGTGGTGGCCTGCGGGGTCGCGGTACACCCGGAAGTTCTTTGTGCTCGACGGATCGTCGACGCGGGTCGCGCCGAGGTCGAGCGCGAGACGTTCGGCGTCCTCGAATTCGGGGACGTAGAAGTCGAGGTGGACGTGCACACTTTCGGAAGGCCAGCGCGCGGGCGTGAAATCGGGTGCGCGTTGGAATGCGAGCGAATTCGCGTCGTCGCGCGCGAGTTCGACCCAATCGTCGTCGTCCCGCGCGGTGGTCCAGCCGAGCAGGTCCCGGTAGAAGCCCGCGAGCGCGCGCGGATCGGGACAATCGAGAACCGATACACATTTCGTTGTCGACAGTGGCATGGCCGGGACTCTAGTCCCGCGTGCGGTTGCGAGCGGCGAATCGAACCACGCTCGACAAAAATTGGACAAAACCGCAGGTAGAAAATAACTTGTGCTGATCGCACCAGCATTACTATTGTGTATTGCATTGCCACGGGAGAAGCCCGTGCGTGACGACGAAAGCGAGGTGGCCCGTGATGATCAGCATCAATTATGCGGCCGTCGCTCCCGTCGTGGCGCGCGCCGCATCCGCCGCCGCCCCGCGCACATGGCGCCGGCGTGCAGCAGCCTTCTCGTCCGTGGCCGGACGACTCGTCGGGACACCTACGCGGTAGTCCCTTCCGACTCCAGGCCACGGACAACCGCCCAGCGGACCGTGGCCTTTGTCTTTTCGGCCGGAGTTCGCATCGCATCTCTTTCGATCGAACCTCTAGGAGTCCTCGTGCCGAGCGAAAACCCTTCGACCGCATCAGGTGTCGGCGAAAAAACCATCCGTGCGGGCGATCCCCTGCCCTGTCACGGCGACGATCCCGATCTGTGGTTTGCCGAGGCCCCGGCAGATCTGGAACTGGCGAAATCGCTGTGCGCCGGATGCCCCGTACGCGCGCGCTGCCTCGCCGCAGCGCTGGACCGCGAAGAACCGTGGGGTGTGTGGGGCGGCGAAATCATCCACCAGGGCGCGGTCGTCGCCCGGAAACGCCCCCGCGGACGACCCCGGAAGACGGTCGTCGCCGAACCGCGAAAAGAACTGGTGTACGCCTGAATCGGCTGCCCGGCCCCGACTACTCCTCGGTGAAGCCGGGCAGCCATTCGGAGAGAATCGCCATATAGGGAGCCTGCGCGTCGAGTTGCGCGCAGATACCCACCGACCCGAGCAGAACGCGGAAGATGCTTGCGTACTCCGGTGGCAGATTCAACGTCCGTGCAGTCCGGAACTGCGCACTCGAGAAATCCGTCGCGGTGCCCGCCACCTTCTGCAGCCACGCCCGCGTGAAATGGAACGACTCGGTCTGAATAGGGTCGGTGAAGGGCCGTAGGTAGTCGGCGATCTCCTGATCGGTGACAGTGCGGCCGGGGAGTACGAACTTCTCGTCGTAGAGCAGGGCGGTCAACTCGTCGAAACGTTCCTCGAGGGCGAGTCGCACCATGCGCCCGAGCACCGGGGGGAATCCGTCCGGCATCGCGGCGGTGGCACCGAAGTCGATCACGCCGAGTCGTCCGTCCTCGAGCAACATGAAGTTGCCGGGATGCGGATCACAGTGCAGCAGACCGGCTCTGGCCGGACTGCAGAAGTGGAATTCGGCGAGGAGTGCCCCCGCGCGGTCACGTTGCTCGCGGGTGCCCTCGTTGATGATCACCGACAGCGGCGTGGCGGAAAGCCATTCCGTCACCATCACTTTCGGCGCACTGGCCACCACGCGGGGGATGAGAAACTTCTCGTCGCCGTCGAAGGCCCGCGCGAATGCCCGCTGGCTGTCGGCTTCGGTGCGATAGTCGAGTTCTTCCTCGGTGCGGGCGGTCAGTTCGTCGAGGAGCGCCCTGACGTCCGCGCCCGGCATCATGGTCGCGAATACTCCCGCGAACCGCGACAACGTCCGCAAGTCCGCGCGCAGTGCTTCGTCGGCCCCGGGGTACTGCACCTTCACGGCGACGTCGCGTCCGTCGGACCACACTGCTCGGTGCACCTGCCCGATGCTCGCCGAGGCGGTGGGCACGTCGTCGAAGGATTGGAATCGCTCGCGCCACTTCGTGCCGAGTTGCTGATCGAGCACACGGTGCACGGACTTGGCCGGAAGTGGAGGTGCTGCCGCCTGCAGCTTGGTCAGTGCCTCGCGATACGGCTCCGCGAATTCCTCCGGGACAGCGGCCTCCATGACACTGAGAGCCTGCCCGAACTTCATGGCGCCGCCCTTGAGCTCACCGAGTACCGTGAACAACTGCTCGGCGGCCTTCGCAGTCATCTCGGCGTCGATCTCGCCGCGATCACCACCTGCGAGGCGCCGGCCGAAACCTACAGCGGCGCGTCCGGCGATGCCCAGCGGGATGCTCGCGAGTTTGGCGGTACGCGAAGAGCTTCTGCGAGGGATGTCTGACACGCTCCCCATCATGCCTGAACGGGGACGGGGATAGTCGGGCAGTCGCAGTCGGGATGGCGGTGCCACCTGCGGGTGATGAGCTGTGTCCTGCGGATATCCCACTCGATCGTGCGGTCGAGGGCGAGCGCACCGGCGCCCGCGATCCGCGTGGGCGACGCAGTGTCGGCGAAGAACAGATCGAGTTGCGCCAGCGCGGCCGCGACGGTGGCGCCGATCACGGAGCGCTCGGCTCGTCCCTCCCGCCCGGACAACTGTGCCGCGAGCCGCGGCCACGACGGGTCGGCATCGGTGCGAGCCAGGTCGGCGCAGCGCAGGCAGCTGGTACGGCCGGGAACAACGAACGGGCCGATGACGCCGCGCCCGTCACGTACGCGGACCGCCAGATGAGGGACCCGGTGGCGCATCAGGATCTGCACGAGACGCGGATCTGGCACCTGGGTGTCGGCGAGCACGACGCAGTCCGGTAGCCGGGTGGTGAGACCGGCGTCGTCGGTACGCGGAACCGACCGGAACCACCTCGTGTCCCACAGCGACAGATGCGGGGCGAGCGCGTGGGCGAGGGGCCCCGCCCCGTACAACCGCACGCACGGCGGAGACGACGCGGCCGCGGTTGCGGGTCGCGCCGGCCGCACGGATCCGGCGCCGACCAGTTCGTCGAGGAGCGCCCGGACAGCGGGCGCCGGCAGGCCGCGCGCTGCGGCCGCCTCGACGACAGCCTCGTACGGCAGGCTCCCGTCCAGCAGTACGAGCAGGGCACGGACATCGAACGCGTCCATACCGTCGGGCGGCACGACGACTGCGGCAGTGTCGGGACCCCACCCGAGCTGCACCGAACCGTCGGCTCGGTGCAGCACCAGCACATCGGGATCGAGGACGAGACCTGTGGCCGCCCGCACGGGGGATGTCATACGGGCAGCATCACAGGCATCCGGCCCGCCGCGGTCGCCCCCGACGCTGTTGTCCACAGGGCGATCGCGGCTTCTATCAGCGACGACGTGGTGTCAGGAGTTCTTTCCGGAATCGTCGTCCGGCTCGCGGTCGGCAGTGTCGTCCCCGCCGTCCTGATCCTTCTCGGCACGCTCGCGTTCCATCGTTTCGCGGAGCTGTGCGATCGGATCCTCGAAGGCACTGGTGCCTCCACCGATGACGCGGTCGACGAACGCGGCGGGATTGTCCAGATCCGACGAATCCGGCAACAGGTCCGGGTGCTCCCACACCTTGTCGCGCGCGTCCGCTCCGGCGTCGGTGGTGAGCCGACGCCACAGCGCGGCGGCTTCCCGCAGCTTGCGGGGACGGAGTTCGAGACCGACGAGGGTCGCGAAGGTCTGCTCGGCGGGTCCGCCGGTGGCCCTGCGGCGACGCAGCGTCTCGCTCAGCGCCGCCACACCGGGGAGCCGGTCGCCGAGGGCATCTATCACGACTGTCTCGACCCAGCCCTCGACCAGCGCGAGCATCGTCTCGAGTCGCTCGAGCGCTGCCAGTTGTTCGGGCGTGGTCTGCGGCTCGAAGGCACCCTGCTTGAGGATTTCCTCGATCTTGGACGGATCGCTCAGCGCGGACGGGTCGAGGCCTTGGGCCAGATCTTCGATCGACGACATGTCCATGCGAATTCCGCGGGCGTATTCCTCGACGATCGCGAGGAGCCGCTGGCGCAGCCACGGCACGTGGCTGTAGAGCCGCTGATGCGCGGCTTCCCGCGCGGCGATGAACACGAGGATTTCCTGGGCGGGTTGTTCGAGGCCCTCACCGAACTCCTCGATGGCGGCGGGCAGCAGGGCGGCGGTGCCGGCCGGGCCCAGCGGCAGGCCGATATCGGTGGAGGTCATGACCTCCTTGGACAGCTGGCCCAGTGCCTGACCGAGCTGGGAACCGAACGCGACCCCGCCCATCTGGGAGAACATGCCCATCATCGGTCCGGCCATCGCGCGGGCCTCCTCGGGCAGGCCCTGCAGCATCATGCCGTTGACCTGCTCGGCAATGGGATCGCACAGGCGCTTCCAGGTGTCGAGGGTGTTCTCGAGCCACTCGACGGGCGTCCAGGCGACGGTCTTGGTGGCGCCGGCGGGCAGCGTCGTCGCCGCGTCGAGCCACAATTCCGCGAGCCGCGACGCGTCGCGCACTGCGTCGGCCGTCCCCGCGGAGACGGGAGTGACCGAACCGATCTGCTGGCGCGCGAGCTTCGAGGCGATCTCGTAGTTCACGGGGCCGGCCCCGCCGGTGCCCATCGCGCTGCCCATCCCGGCGAGCATCTGGCCGAACTGGCTGAGCATCTGCCCGAACTGGGCGGGATCGAAGCCCTGCGCACCGAACGGGTTGTCGCCACCACCGCCGGGAAGGCCGAAGCCGAACGGCGACCCACCCCCGCTTCCTGAACCCTCGTCCTTTTTGCGGTCGGGGTCGTCGTCGGGATTCGAGAATCCGAAGGGCGTGTCACTCATGTTCTCAACGGTACAAGGCGCGCCGTCGGAGCACGGGCATCGTGGTCACGCTGACCGCGAACACGATCGGCCCGATACTCTGGCCGGGTGAATCGACGCTTCGTGATGCCTCTCGCCGTGCTGCTCCCGGTTCTCACCCTCGTCCTGATCGCATTCAATCTGACCGTTCCCTATGTCGCACTCGGTCCCGGGCCCACGTTCGACACGCTCGGCGACGTGGACGACAAGCCGGTCATCGAGATCGAGGGCGTCGAGACGGACGAGACGACGGGCAGCCTGGTGATGACGACCGTCGGCGTCACCGACAACCTCAACCTCGCGCAAACGGTGACGGCGTGGCTCAGCGGCCGGTACGGACTGGCACCACGTGAGCAGGTGTATCCGCCCAACCGCAGCAAGGACGAGGTGCGAGCAGTCGATCAAGCCCAGTTCGCGCAGTCGGAGCGCAGTGCCGAACTTGCTGCTCTGCACTACCTGGATCTGCCCGTCATACTCCGGGTTGCCGAGATCGCGGACGACGCCCCCGCGTCGGGACATCTGCAGTTGGACGACCGGATCGTGGCGATCGCGGGTGAACCGGTGGAAACGGCCGGACAGGTACAGCGTGCGGTCGGAGCGGTCACTCCCGGCGAGAGCGTCGCGATCACCGTCCTGCGCGGCGACGCCGAGGAAACGATCGACGTCGTGGTGGGGGAGCGACCCGGAGGAGAGGGCGCGGGATTCCTCGGTATCGCAACCGAGGAGATTCCCGACGTGCCGTTCGAGGTGGTCTTCAACCTCGCCGACATCGGCGGGCCGTCGGCCGGGTTGATGTTCAGTCTCGCGCTCGTCGACAAGCTCAGTCCCGGCGAGATCAACGGTGGGCTGAACGTCGCGGGGACCGGAACCATCGACTCCGACGGCATCGTCGGCCCCATCGGCGGCATCACCCACAAGCTCACCGCTGCGGACGAGGAAGGCGCCGAGGTCTTCCTCGTGCCCGCCGACAACTGCGCCGAGGCGCTCACCAACGAGCCGGACGATGTCCGGCTCGTCAGGGTCGAGACGCTGGAGGGCGCGGCCGCCGCGCTCGAGTCGATCGCGGCAGGCGGCGACGCGCCCACCTGCTGAGTCCGTCAGTCGTCGTCTTCTTCTGCTTCCAGGGTCGCGTACAGCGCTCCGACCACCTCGGGAGCGAGGTTCTCGTAGGTCCGCAATTCCGCCCCGGCGAACGGATCGTCGTCGTCGAGGGGACGGAGTTGCAGCAACGTCATCGCCGGCCCGTCCCGCAGCACCGCGGCGATGAGCCGCGCTCGTCTGCTGTCGGGGTGCGCGTGCGCCGCGAAGCGGGCCGCCTCGTCCACCGAGTGCGAGTCGGTGACGAGCGGAACCACCGCGTCGTCGAGGTCGGCTTCGGCGTTGGGTGGCAGGACCACGATCTCCTGGACGAGTGCGCAGCCCGCGACCGAGGAAGGCCAGCTCGTGGTCGCGAGGAACTCGCCGAGGGCCGGGCTTCCGCCCTGCACGTCCTCGGGAAACGCTTCCTGCGCGATCGGCGTGTACTCGTGTCCCTCGTCGAGCTGGTCGCCGAGGCTCGGCTCCGAAGCCGCGAGCAGCACGGTCGGTACCAGCGCAAACATGACGGGCGGCTGGTCCCATCCCTCGGCGTCGACGTAGTCGATGATCTCGTGGACCGTACGCGACAGGGCGGCTTCGGAAGGAACGGGAAGGTGCTGATTCACACGCCTATCCTGTCATTGGTGGGCCGGATCGGTGTCGGCTGTGCGTCCGATGCCGCCGGCCACGGATCGAGGACCGCGTACCTGTCCTGCGACTAGTCCGTAGAGTGGGGCGAAACGGTCACGCGGTGTGACGCACGAGGTATACATTCGCGGCGTTCTTCTCGCCGCCGGACGATTGGGAGCGTGGCACGTGGGCATGAGGCCCCCGACCGGAGTACCGACGTTGTCGAGACGGAGCAAAGTGCTGCTGGTTCTCGCATTGGTGGCCGCTGTGCTGCTGTTGCTGGGGCCGCGCCTGGTGGATACCTACACCAACTGGCTCTGGTTCGGGGAAGTCGATTTCCGCGACGTCTACATCAAGGTTCTTCTGACCCGAGTCCTGCTGTTCTTCGCGGTGGGTCTCTTCGTCGGCGTCGCCGTATGGCTGGCGATGCTGCTCGCGTACCGGTCACGGCCGGTATTCGTCCCCACCACCGGACCCAACGATCCGGTGGCCCGCTACCGCACGAGCGTGCTGACCCGGATGCGTGCGTTCGGGCTCGGTATCCCGATCGTGCTGGGCGTGCTGTCCGGACTCGTCGCACAGGCGAGCTGGGTGACCGTGCAGATGTTCTTCAACGGCGGAGAGTTCGGCACCACCGACCCGCAGTTCGGGCTCGATGTCGGGTTCTACGCATTCGACCTCCCGTTCTACCGCTTCATCCTGAACTGGTTGTTCGTCGCGGTCGTGCTGGCGTTCTTCGCCAACCTCGTGACGCAGTACATCTTCGGCGGCATCCGCCTCGCCGGGCGTGGCGGCAGCATGTCCACCGCCGCGCGTGTCCAGCTCGCCGTGCTGGCCGGCGTCTTCGTCGCACTCAAGGCTGTCGCGTACTGGCTCGACCGGTACGAGCTGCTCTGGAGCGGACGCAAGGAGCCCACGTTCACCGGAATGGGCTTCACCGACACCAACGCCGTGCTCCCTGCGAAGCTGATCCTGCTCGCGATCGCCGTCATCTGCGCGCTCGCGTTCTTCGCCGCGATCTTCCTGCGCGACCTGCGCATTCCTGCGCTCGCGACGGCGTTGCTGGTGCTCTCGTCGATCCTGGTCGGCGCTGTCTACCCGCTGATGGTCGAGCAGTTCTCCGTCCGTCCGAACGCGGCAGACAAGGAGAGCGAGTACATCGAGCGGAATATCGCTGCCACGAGGGTGGCGTACGGGATCACCGACGACAAGGTCGAGTACAAGGACTACCCGGGGGTGGGCACCACATCCCCCGAGGACGTTCCGGCCGACATCACGACGATCGCGAACGCCCGCCTGCTCGATCCCAACGTCCTGCCCCGAACGTTCACGCAGCAGACTCAGCTGAAGAACTTCTACGGATACCCGGAGTCGCTCGACATCGACCGGTACGAGGTCGACGGCAAGGTCGAGGACTACATCGTTGCGGCTCGTGAGCTCTCGCCGACCAGCCTGACGGGCAACCAGACCGACTGGATCAACCGCCACACCGTGTACACCCACGGCAACGGCCTGGTCACCGCTCCGGCGAACCGGGTCAACGCTGCGGCGAGCACATCGGCGGAAGAAGCCGCGAACAGCAACAGCGGCTACCCGGTCTACCAGATCAGCGACCTCGCGTCGCTCGCCGCCGAGAACCAGGTGATCCCGGTCGAGCAGCCGCGTATCTACTTCGGTGAGGTCATCGCCGAGGCAGACCCGGACTACTCGATCGTGGGTAACAGCGCCGACGCGTCCGGCCCGCGTGAGTACGACACCGACACCGAGAAGTACACGTACACCGGCAGCGGTGGCGTCGGGATCGGCAACTGGTTCAACCGTCTCGCCTTCGCGGCGAAGTACGCCGAACGCAACATCCTCTTCTCGAGCGCCATCGGCGAAAACTCGAAGATCCTGTTCAACCGCGATCCGCGCGAGCGCGTCACCAAGGTCGCTCCGTGGCTCACCGCGGACGGCGACGCCTACCCGGCCGCTGTCGACGGTCGCATCGTGTGGATCGTCGACGCGTACACCACGCTCGACAACTACCCGTACGCGCAGCGCGCGTCGCTCGAGGGCCTGGTCGAGGACAGCATCGACCAGAACACCGGCCGGCTGATCCCGCGCAAGGAGGTCTCCTACATCCGCAACTCGGTGAAGGCGACCGTCGATGCCTACGACGGCACCGTCACCCTGTACCAGGTCGACGAGGAAGACCCCGTTCTGGATGCGTGGATGGGCGTGTTCCCGGATGCGGTGACCCCGCAGGATCAGATCTCCGACGAACTGCGCTCGCATTTCCGGTACCCGGAGGATCTGTTCAAGGTCCAGCGGGAGATGCTCGCGAAGTACCACGTGGACGACCCGCGTGAGTTCTTCACCAACAACGCGTTCTGGTCGGTGCCCGCGGATCCCACCGTGGACACCAGCGCCAACCAGCCGCCGTACTACCTGCTCACGGGTAACCAGGAGAATGCCGAGCCGGCATTCAGGTTGACGTCGGCGATGGTCGGCTACAACCGGCAGTTCCTCTCGGCGTACATCTCGGTGGAGGCCGACCCGGAGAACTACGGCAAGTTCACGATTCTGCAATTGCCCACCGATACGCAGACTTTCGGTCCGGAACAAACGCAGAACGCGATGATCTCCGACACGCGTGTCGCCTCCGAACGCACGCTGCTCGAGAGATCGAACCGGATCCAGTACGGCAACTTGCTCACGTTGCCGATCGCCGAAGGCGGGATCCTCTACGTGCAGCCGATGTACACCGAACGCAACCCGACGGCGGGTAGTACCTCGACGTTCCCGCAGCTTTCGCGGGTGCTCGTGAGCTACCGGGAGCCGGGTACCGGTGGTGGCGTGCGGATCGGCTACGCGCCGACTCTCGCGGCAGCGCTCGACCAGGTGTTCGGCGCCGGCGTGGGCGATGCCGCCACCGCTCCGGGCGGGGTGGCTCTCCCGACCGCCGAAGTCGAGGACGAGGCGCGTGAGGAAGCCGTGCAAGGTGCTGCCGAGCCGGCGCCCGGCGACCAGGCGTCCCCGGCTGCGCCGATCCCGGCGGGCCGCGACGCCGCGGTTGCCGAACTGGATGCCGCACTCAGCGAGCTGGCCGAGGCGCAGAGCAGCGGTGACTTCGCCGCGTACGGCCGGGCGCTGGAACGATTGCAGCGCGCGACGGACGCCTACGAGTCCAGCGGAGGCTGATCTCCGCGTCCGGTTGAACCGCCCGCCGAGTGAGTGCGGACGACGACGAAGCGGGGCCCCGCGGTTTCTACCGCGGGGCCCCGCTTCGTTTCGTGACGGCGGATGCCGAGGGTCGGCCGGATCAGACGGCGGGCAGGGCGTCGAGGACCTGCTCGAACTGCTCGCCGTAGCCCAGCTCCACGGCCACGCCGCGCGCGACGTCGATGTACTGATGGACCTCGGCGGGAACCGCGGGGACCGCGATGTCGACGTACGGCTGCACCTCGGCCGGGAGGGCCGGTGCTTCCTGGACGGGAGCCGGTGCCGGTGCCGGTGCAACCTCAGGTGCCGGCGCGGGTGCCGGTGCCGGCGCGGGTGCCGGCTCTTCGACCGTCGTCAGATACTGACCGCACACGGGCCATGCGCCCGGCCCCTGCGTCTGCAGCGTGTTCTCCGCGACGCGGATCTGCTCTTCCTTCGTGGCCTGGTGCGGCATGCCGGTGCCGCCGTTGGCCTCCCAGGTGCTCTGCGAGAACTGCAGGCCGCCGTAGTAACCGTTGCCCGTGTTGATGGACCAGTTGCCACCGGACTCGCACTGCGCCACCGCATCCCAGTTGTGGGTGGCGGCAGACGCGGTACCGGTTGTCAGAGCGAGCGGAACGGTCGCCAGGACTCCGGTGACGAGCACGGTGCCGACAGTACGTTTGCTGAAGAATTTGGTCATCGGTTTTGTGATCCTCTCGCGCTCGCGGACTGCGGTGGCCACGAAGACCGGCGCACTCGAGGTGCTCGAGGTCTGGGCGCGTGTCCGCGCTCTCCGCCCCTCGGACGTGTCGTAGCCACCGGATCCCGCGGGGCAGAGTGGAAGGCGGCGGGCCGGCGGAGGTTCGGTTGTGTCGAACCGGCACCGAAGGTACAAGTCCCTTTCGGCCGGTTCATCCCGCGAATTGTTACGACGCTCGTCCGATATATGGGATAGAAAAAACATGTCGTCGCAGGTCACGGCGGCGTGTTGCGCTGGTAGAGACAAGATCGTTACCGCAACGTTATGTGTTGGGGATCATGCGATGGCCGTGGCGGCCCTCACTCGTTGGAGGGGCCGCATCTGTGCATTCGGGGTGGCCGACCGAGCGATTTGCTTTCCGATTCCGCGCTCCTGTAGGTTCGATCATGCAACGCGGGGTGGAGCAGCTCGGTAGCTCGCTGGGCTCATAACCCAGAGGTCGCAGGTTCAAATCCTGTCCCCGCTACCAATTCAGGCCCGGAGATCAGTGATCTCCGGGCCTGAAGCTTGTGATCAGGCCCCACAGCCGGATCAGGGCGGTCGCGCCCGATAGTCAGGGCTGGAGGTATCGCTTCACGGTGCGGCGAAACATCGTGAGTTGGGTGGTGTGGTCGGAGTCCTCGTGTGTGGCGGCGTGGAGGTAAAGAGCGCCGATGAGAGTCATGATCCAGGAAGCGCATTCCTCGGGGTCCAGCGCGGTGCTGATGTCGCCGGCCTGTTGTGCTCTGCTCAGCAGGCTGGTGAGGTGCATCTGGTCGGTGTCCGAGGCGTCTTCCATCAGTGCGGCGAGATCGGGGTCTCGCCCTGCCTGCAGCATCGCTTCGACGACCAGTCCGGGCACTATCGGTTCGGCGGCACCGGCAGCCAGGTGGTCCACGAACCCGAGTAGCCCCTCCATCGGGTCCGCGTCGTACGCGCGTTCGGCCGCCGTACGAGAGTCGTTGTCTCCGAGGTCATCACCCGCGATAAGCGCCGCGAAAAGGGCTCGCTTGGTAGGGAAGTAGTGAAAAAGCGTTCCGGAGCTGACGGCTGCTGCTCGGCAGATTTGAGCAGTGGACGTGCCGTTGTACCCCCGGTCCGCAAAGAGCCGAGCGGCCGCGTGAAGGATGTGGCGGCGTTTGGCCCGGTGCTGTTCCGCGTTGACTGTCCGGGCCATCAATTCGCTCCACGCATGTCGAAGACCGGACGACCGTCGCGGAACGTCATGACCACGTTCCGCATAACGCCGATGTCCGTCGTCGGATCGCCATCGACGACGACCAGGTCTGCGGCCTTGCCTGCCGCGATAGTGCCGAACTTGTCGGTCGCGAGTACCCGGGCAGCCTCGACGGTTGCGGCGCGAAGCGCGTCGAGCGGGCTCAGGCCGGACGCCACCAACAGCGCCAGTTCGCGGTGTACTCCGGCGCCGAACCGGACACCGGGCCTGGCGGCGTCGCTCCCGACGACGGTCCGGCCGCCGGCGGCGTGGAACTCGCGCACCCGCTCCTGGAGGGCTGCGACGGCGCCGGGCGCGTTCTGACCGGCAAAAGCAGCCTCGGAGACGATCAGGGTGGCGGTGAGCGGAACGTCGGCGTCGACCAGACGGGCAAGCACGTGCTGAGGCCAGCCGGTCAGGAGTTCGCGGGATTCGACATGCTCCAGTCCGTCGATTCCGACCGAGAGCAGATCGTCGAGATCCTGAAGCGTGCTCCAGTGGGCCGTGACCTTCAGGCCGTGGGCGTGGGCTTCGTCGACGATGGCGTCGAGGACGTCGAAGGGGAGAGGCGTGAGTGGGCGCTCCGAGTGCCCGCGGTCGTGCACCACTTTTATGAAGTCCACCCGGTGCGGGCCCTCCGCAAGGTCACGGACCATCGAGCGGGCTTCCATCGCAGTCGAGGGGAGCAGAACAACGCCGGAGTCCGGCTCCGTTCCCGCGGTGGTGACGGGGTGGCCGTTCCGCGTGGTGAACAACGGACCTGACATGACGATTCGAGGGCCCTCCAACTCCCCCTCGCCGACCTGGGCACGTATCTGGGCGACCCACGAGAGCTCGTCACCCAGGCTGCGCACGGTGGTGACGCCGTGTTCGAGCGAGGCACGCCGATGTGCCGGCGCGTAGCGCATCGCGTCCCAAGCGGCCTTGGGCAGCGTGAACGGCCCTGGTTCGTCCCCATCCCGCAGCTCGGAGGAGCCGAGATGCACGTGCAAGTCGATCAATCCGGGTACGAGTGTGTAACCGCTGAGGTCGAGAACCTCCGCTCTTTCCGGCACAGTCAGCTCGGTCGCCGCGCCGACCTCGGTGATCACTCCGTCGCGAACCAGAACCACCCCGTCGGTGATCGGGGCGAGGGTGTCACCACGAAGCACAGTCGCGCCGACCAGGGCGAGGTCGCCCGAGTGGCGTTCGGTGTGCGGCCGATAGGACGTGAGGTCGTAGAGCACGGCGACTCCGGTGCCCGTGCCCAACAGCACGGCGACCGCGAGCAGCACGGCACGTCTCTTCCTCATGCCGTGCACACCACCGTTCGGGAAGCAGCCGCACCGAGTTTCACCTGAGCGACCGCCAGTACTGCCGGGCCTTCCGATCGCGCACGACGAAACCCTTCTCGAGGAGTTCGGACCGCAGATCGTCGACGTCCTTCCCATCCTTGTTGCGGAGCGAGGTCTCCCGCGCAGCGAAAACGGCGTTCACCGTCGACGGAAGCTCGGGTGTCCCGGGCACCCAGCGCTGGAAGAACTCCGCGTAAGGGTCGTCCTCGCGCCATGGGTATCCGTGGCGACGGAACGCGTTTTCGATCTGTTCCGGCGTGGCGTCCAGTTCGTCACACAGCACCTCCCGGGAGGCGCCGTCAACCACGACCAGTCGTTTTCCATCGAGGAATACCGCGCTCACCTCGGAGTGGACGTACGGGCGCGTGACTCCGTGCCTTTCGAAAGACACCACGTCGGAAGCAACAGTCACTCGAAGGGCGTCACGAATGGTGACGACAGCGAGTCCGGCACCGAAGACCGCGCCGGCAATACAGCCGACCGCAGTGGCCCACGCCCCGGGAATCGAGGACGCGAGTGCGAGCGGTCCCTGGAAAGGAACCCACGGCAGGTCTTCGGCCAACGTGGCCAGCCACGGCAATGCGAGCCCTATGCCCATTCCGACGAACGGAGCGAGGACGAGTAGAGAGGCAAGGTCGGCGCGGGAAGGCCCGAGGCGGACCGGCTCCTCGGGCTGCTCGTCTTCGGGGTCAGGGCTGCTCATCGACGGCATGATTCCCCTCTTCCGGCCTCTCACGGACTGTTTTCGGAATAATAACCCAAACGCTCGGTTTATTTATCCGGACGGTCCGGCGTCCCTCGACGAGTGCCGCAGATTCCCCCGCAGGGCGAGGAGACCCGTGCGGTATGCGGTGCCCTCGGCATTCGCTGGGTTGGTCGCCTACGGGGTCGGCCATGGGCGTCGAGAAGAGAAGGGAGTCCCGGCCGGAACACCAAGGTTCCGGGCTCACCGGCGTCGACGACCCGTCTGAGTGATCAGCCGGTCGGCGCGGCAGGCTCGCCCTCGGCGGCCCCGCTGTGTGGCGGCTCCATCTCGACGAGAACCCGCCGCAGCAGTTTCCCGGTCGCGTTGCGCGGCAGTTCGTCGAGGAAGATCACGTCGCGCGGGACCTTGTACCGCGCGAGGTTGGAGCGTACGAAGACCTTGATGTCCTCGCTGTCGCGGGCGGAGGTCGGGGACGGCACGACGAACGCGCGCAGCCGATGCCCGAAATCCGCATCCGAGATGCCCACCACCGCCACGTCGAGCACGTCGTCGCGCTCGGCGAGCAGGTTCTCGACCTCGAGCGGATAGACGTTCTCTCCGCCGGAGACGATCATGTCGTCGTCGCGGCCGTCGACGAAGAGCCGTCCCTCCTCGTCCCAGTGCCCGAGATCACCGATCGAGAGCATCCCGTCGATGCGCTCCTTGTCGCGGCCGTCGGTGTACCCGGCGAAACTCAGTCCGCTGGACACGAAGATGCGGCCCACCACGCCGGGTTCGGTGATGCGGCGACCGTCCGGATCGAACAACGCGACCCGGCAGGTCACGGGAGGGCGCCCCGCAGTGCCCGGGGCGAGGCGGATGTCTTCCGGTGTCGCGACGGTCGCCACGGCGCACTCGGTGGAGCCGTACAGGTTGTGCAGCACATCTCCGAACGACTCGCGCGTGCGGCGGCACAGATCGGGGGAGAGCGCCGAACCCGCCGAGAAGATGATCTTCAAGCTCGACGTGTCGTACTCCGCGATCTTCTCCGGACCGAGGTCGAGAATTCGCTGGAGCATCGTCGGCACCACGACCAGCACGTTCGCGTGGTGCCGATCGATCAGGCTCAGTGTGTCCGTCGGCGTGAAGCGACGCATCATCACGATCGTCTGCCCCAGGGCGAGGGCGATCGCGAACTGCGACACCCCGGTGCCGTGGAACGCGGGAGCGGCCATCAGCATGGTCTGACCCGGACGCAGCGGCACCCGGTCGAGGAACTGGGCAGAGGCGAGCGGAGAGGTGCGACCGCGCGGTGCGCCCTTCGGCGTTCCGGTCGTGCCGCTGGTCAGAAGCACGAATCCTCCGAAGACCGGCGGTGCCGGAGGCGCGGAGACGTCGACTCCTTCGATCGCTTCCTCGAGCGTGGGAACACCGGGGACCTCGTCGTCCTTCCACGACACGTAACGACGCACGCTCTCGGGGAGCGCGGCGGCGACATCGGCGAACTCGGAGTCGAACACGAACGTCGTGACCGCCTCCCGCTCCGCTACTTCCGCGAGCTGGCGCGGGGCGAACCCGGTGTTCATCATCACCAGCCGCGCACCGAGCTTGGCGGCTGCGAGCATCGTGACGACGAGCCCACGGTGGTTGCGGGCCATGATCCCCATCGACGAGCCGGGAGTGACGCCGGCGTTCTTCCACGCGTGCACGAGTCCGTTCGACCAGTCTTCGAGTTCCCGGTAGGTGACCTCGCCCCGTTCGTCGATGATGGCGGCCACGTCCGACCCGCGGGCGGCGTGAGCGTGCACGGGCCCCGCGAAGGGCCCGTACTTACGTGCGGCGGCCATGGTGGCGAGGCTCTGGTCGACCCGGGGGAAGTGGAGGAGGCCCGCCCGCCGCATCACGGCGAGAGCACCGACCGCGTCGGTGACGCTGTCGAGGGCACCGCGGACATTTTTGGCGAGGTCGAGCACCGGCATCGGGAGGCCCTTTCGGCGGCATACATGGATGGAGGTAACGGCGTGCGCTCCTCACCCTAGTAGTGATACACGTCACATGGGGCGGAATGTCCGTATTTTCGGGAGCGCCGACCGCCCAGCAGTCTGCGCAGGGTGGGACATGTCACTGAAGAACGCCGGCGACCAGGCGATTCGCGCCGAGCGGAGGTCGATCGGGGTAATACGGACGCACCGGGCGTCGATGAAATCGGAGAACACTCGATCGACGTCCGTGGGTGACATGCCCACAGAAAGGGTGCAGGTGCTACGCGTGACCCGCTCCGACAACCCCTCACTCAGCAGGCGAACGATGCTCAAGACAGCGTTCGCGGGCGCAGCCGGACTCGCCGGCGCCGCGGCCCTGGCCACCTCCGCACCGGGCGTTGCGAGGGCAGTACCCCGGGGAGGGTACGAAGAGGTCTGGGTGCCCTCGGAGATGGGCCCGATCAAGTGCCAGGTGCAGTGGGCCAAGCGGGGCGGCAGTGCGTCGCTGTACCTGCTCGACGGGATGCGTGCCCGCCCGGATGCCAACGCGTGGTCGTTCGAGACGAACGCCTTCGAGCAGTTCGCACTCGACGACGTCACCCTCGTGATGCCGGTGGGCGGTGAGTCCAGTTGGTATAGCGACTGGTACAACGCGAGCAATTTCAACCAGCAGGGCGTGACGTACAAGTGGGAGACGTTCCTGACCCGTCACCTGCCCGCCGCGCTCGCCGCACGCGGAGTGGACCGCACCCGCACCGGCATCGCCGGGTTGTCGATGGGCGGCACGGCGGCGCTGAACCTCGCGGCGCACCATCGCGATCAGTTCAAGTTCGCCGCATCCTTCTCGGGATACCTCTGGCTCAATGCTCCGGGCATGCGCTCGGCGATCCGGATCGCGATGCTCGACGCCGGTCTGTACAACGTCGATGCGATGTACGGTCCGCCGTGGGACGAGTCGTGGGCGCGCAACGACCCGTTCACTCAGGCCGAGAGCCTGCGCGGGTTGCCGATGTACGTCTCGGCGGGCAGCGGAATCCCCGGATATGCGAACCGGGTCGAGAACATGGTGGATGTGGTGAACACCGCCAACGGCATGGGACTCGAAGCGTTGTCCCTCGCGACCACCCGCGCGTTCCAGGCGCGGCTGGACAGCCTGGGCATCGGTGCGACGTACAACTTCCCGAATGTCGGCACCCACAGTTGGCCGTATTGGTCCGAGGAACTGTGGCGGGCCCGGCCGCACATCCTCAGCGCTCTGCGGGCGGGGTAGGAGCTTTCGACGAGCGATGGGCGGCACCCGAAGGTGCCGCCCATCGCGTCTGTCGGCTTGTGGCGCAGTTGCTGTGCGGCCGGTCTACTTCAACTCGGCCGACGACTTTCCGAGTACGCGTCGCGCGACGATGAGCTGCTGGATCTGCTGGGTGCCTTCGAAGATGTCGAGAATCTTCGAGTCGCGTGACCACTTCTCGAGCAGCGGACGCTCCGAATACCCGTACGTGCCGGCCAGTTCGACCGCCTTGAGCGACACTGCCGTGCCGGTCCGGCCCGCCTTGGCCTTGGAGATCGACGCCTCGAGGGAATTGGGCTTCTTGTTGTCGGCCATCCACGTCGCCCGGAGGGCGAGCAGATACGCCGCTTCCCAATCTGCCTCGAGCGCCAGGAACTCGGCCGCCGCAGCGTGCTGATTGTTGGCGGGAACGTCGTACGACACCTCGACGCCGGCGTCCTTCAGGATCACCCGCAACTCCTCGAGCACCGCGCGGCCGAGACCGACGGCCATCCCGGCCACGATCGGACGGGTGTTGTCGAAGGTCTGCATGACCCCGGCGAAACCCTTTTCGGCATTCACCTCGGGTGAGCCGAGGATGTTGTCCTTGGGGATGCGGCAGTTGTCGAGCAGCAGGACGGCAGTGTCGGACGCCTTGATGCCGAGTTTGTGTTCGAGCCGGGCGACGCTGAGACCCGGTGCTTCCCGCGGCACGACGAACGACTTGATCGCGGCCCGGCCCTGGGACTTGTCCACGGTCGCCCACACGACGACGTGCGTCGAGCGCTCGCCCGCGGTGACGAAGATCTTCTCTCCGTTGAGAACCCACTCGTCGCCGTCGAGCACGGCGGTGGTGGTCACCGCTGCGGAGTCGGACCCGAATCCGGGCTCGGTGATCGCCATCGAGGCCCACACCTTGCCGAAACGCTCGAGTTGCTCATCGGTGGCGACGGCTGCGATGGCGGAGTTGCCCAGGCCCTGATAAGGGATCGACAACGTGAGGCCGACGTCGCCCCAGCAGGTTTCGATCACATTGAGGAGGCCGGCCATGTTGCCGCCGTTGAGATTTCCGGACGCTTCCGTCTTGGCCTTCGCGTCGCGTCCGAGGGTTGCACCCGCGGTGCCTTGACCCGAATCGTTGAGGCCCTCGACCATGGCCGCCATCGTGTCGAGCTCGACGGGGTATTCGTGCTCGGCGAGATCGTATTTGCGGGAGATCGGACGGAAGATCTGCGCGGCGACCTGGTGGGCCTGGTTCGCGGAAGCCTTGAGCTTCTTGGGAAGTTCGAGATTGATCATCACAGGTTCCTTGTTCGGATCGGGCCGCTCAGATGAGGACGACGCCTTCGGCGACACCGATGGCACGCAGGTCGCGGTACCAGCGCTCGACGGGATGTTCCTTCGTGAAACCGTGGCCACCGAGCAGCTGCACGCCGTCGAGGCCGATCTTCATGCCCTTGTCCGTCGCGAGCTTGCGGGCGAGCGCGGCCTCGCGGGCGAACGACAGGCCCTGCTCCGCGCGCGATGCGCCGCGCAGGGTCACCAGACGCATGCCGTCCAATTCGATCTTGATGTCGGCGACCATGAATGCGACGGCCTGACGATTGCTGACCGGTTCGCCGAACGCGTGCCGCTCGTTGACGTAGGGGATCACGTAGTCGAGCACCGCCTGGGAGGTGCCGAGTGCGAGCGACGCCCAGCCGAGGCGCGAGAGCCGCACGGCGTCGGCGTACTGCTCGGCGCGCACGTCCGGGTTCTCGTCGCCGAGCAGGGCGGACTGCGGAACCGCGACGTCCTCGAGCAGGAGACGTCCGAGTCCGGCGGCGCGCAGGCCCATGCTGGGGTCCGCCTCGATGACGACACCCTTGCTCTTCGCCTCCACGATGAAGAACGACGGCTTTCCGTCGAGTTCCGCTGCGACGATGAACAGTTCGGCGCTACCCGCGGCCGGTACGAGCGCCTTGACTCCGTTGAGGCGGTAACCGCTGGGGGAGCGGACCGCCTTGGTCTGCAGGGCGAACGGGTCGAACAGAGCACGCGGTTCCGCGACCACCACCGACGCCTGGGGGACGTCCTCGCTCGCGAATGCGGGAAGGTAGGTCTGCTGCTGCTCGTCGGTGCCCCACTGGGTCAGCGCGACGGCGACACCGCTCGGGGCGAGGATCGGAAGTGCGAGACCCATGTCGCCGTGCGCAAGCGCTTCGGCGACCAGGGAGTTGGTGACGACGCCGCGTTCGGTGGCGACACCGTCGAACGCCTCGGGGACATTGACCATGGTGATGCCGAGTTCGGCGGCGCGTGCGAGCAGGTCCGCGGGGGCGGCCGCGGCGGCGTCGGCGTCGTAGGCGGCCGGGCGGATGATCTCCGCGGCGAACTCGCGCACCGTTTCCGTGATCATCTGCTGATCGTCGGTGGGCGTGAGGTCGAAGAAATCGGCGTTCTTCGCTGTCGTCAGGCGCTGCGGCGAACTCCCGCCCGAGACCTTCTTGAAGGTGCGGGTCGCGGCGCCGAGTGTCTTGAAGCCGGTCTTCGTGGATTGGTACGTGACCCGGTCGATGGTCTGCCGGATGTTGTACCGATCGGCGAGTTCGGACCCGGTGATCCGCGTGAGAACGCGCATCGCGGCACCCATGGCGTCGCGTTTGAACGGGTTCAGACCCACGGCGGACGTGTCGCGAGGTGTGTTCCGGGGCACGCTGTCTTGCTTGCTCATGATCACCAGAGGTTTCTCGATGCGGGAGCGGACGGTGACCTATCTTACTTCTGAGTAAGGTCCGGTGTCTACTTTTCGGTAAGTTCTTTCCCGTTCCCGCATCGCCACCCGGTCACCTCACGGCCGCAGGCGCCCGACCACCTCGTCCTGCAGGTGCCCGTTCGTCGCGACCGCGCTGCCGCCGTGTGGTCCGTCGGCGCCCTCGAGATCGGTGAACCGGCCGCCGGCCTCGCGCACCAGTACGTCCAGTGCCGCAAGATCCCACAGCGACACCTCCGGCTCGAGCGCGATCTCGAGCGCGCCTTCCGCCAGCAGGCAATACGAGAAGAAGTCGCCGTAGGCGCGCACCCGCCACACATCGTCGGTGAGGCCGATGAACTGCTCGCGCACGCCCCGCTCCCGCCAGCCCGTCAGGCTCGAGAAACTCAGTGACGACGCCTCGAGTGCGCGTACCTGCGACACCGTGATGCGCCGAGGCTCTCCCGAGTCGTACGAGACGAAGGCGCCCGCACCCGCTGCCGCCCACCACCTCCGGTTCAGGGCCGGCGCGCTCACCACGCCGACCACGGGCACTCCGTCGTCGAGCAGAGAGATCAAGGTGGCCCACACCGGCACGCGCCGAACGAAGTTCTTGGTGCCGTCGATGGGATCGACGACCCACTGGCGGCCGGAGAACACCGCGTCGCCGCCGAACTCCTCGCCGAGCACCGCATCGCCGGGCCGCTCGGCTCCGAGAACCTCCCGCATCAGCCGTTCGACGGCGAGGTCGGCGTCCGACACCGGGGTCAGATCGGGCTTGTCGTCGACCTCGAGGTCGAGTGCGCCGAAGCGGTTGCGGGTGATCGCATCCGCTTCGTCGGCGAGGCGGAGAGCAAGGTCCAGATCTGCGGTGTAGTCGGTGGGCATGCAGCAAACGCTAGCGGCTACCCTTGAAAATCGTGCACCCCGATGTTTCTGCAGACCTGGCCGAGCTCGATACGACCCTCCGCACCGTGGAGTCCGTCCTCGATGTCGAGGAGTTGCGCCGCCGGATCGACGAACTCGAGCACCAGGCCGCGGATCCCGAGTTGTGGAACAACCAGGAGCACGCGCAGAAGGTGACCAGCGAGCTGTCCCACGCGCAGGGCGAGTTGCGGCGTGTCGAGAACTTGCGCGAGCGCCTCGACGATCTGCCCGTGCTCTACGAACTCGCCGAAGGCGAAGAAGGTGACGCCGCCGTCGCGGCACACGCCGACGCCGACGCCGAGCGTGCGAGCCTGCGTGTCGACATCCAGGCGATGGAGGTGCGCACGCTGCTGTCGGGCGAGTACGACCAGCGCGACGCCCTCGTCAACATCCGTGCGGGTGCCGGTGGCATCGACGCGGCGGACTGGGCCGAGATGCTCATGCGTATGTACGTCCGGTGGGCGGACAAGCACGGCTACGGCGTCGAGGTCTACGACACCTCGTACGCGGAGGAAGCAGGCATCAAGTCGGCGACCTTCGCCGTCAAGGCGCCGTATACCTACGGGACGCTCTCGGTCGAGATGGGAACGCACCGGCTCGTGCGCATCAGCCCGTTCGACAACCAGGGCCGTCGTCAGACGTCCTTCGCGGAGGTCGAGGTGCTTCCCGTGGTGGAGACCACCGACCACATCGAGGTCGACGAGAACGACGTCCGCGTCGACGTCTACCGCTCGTCCGGCCCGGGTGGCCAGTCGGTCAACACCACCGACTCCGCCGTGCGACTGACCCACATCCCGACCGGCATCGTCGTCACCTGCCAGAACGAGAAGTCGCAGTTGCAGAACAAGGTTGCCGCGATGCGCGTGCTGCAGGCCAAGCTGCTCGAGCGCAAGCGCAAGGAAGAGCGCGCCGAGATGGACGCGCTCAAGGGCGACGGCGGCAGCTCGTGGGGCAACCAGATGCGGTCGTACGTGCTGCACCCGTACCAGATGGTCAAGGACCTGCGCACCGAGTACGAGGTCAACAACCCGTCCGCTGTGCTCGACGGAGATATCGACGGTTTCCTCGAAGCCGGAATCCGCTGGCGGATGCGGGAGGAACAGAAGTCGTGAGTGGGGGCGAGAGGCGGTCGCATGGTGTTTCCCGGGAGTAGTCTTCTCGACTGGCTCTCGAGCAACGGGCTGCTGATCGTCCTGACCGTGCTGGGTGCGACCTTGATCGCCCGGTTCGTGTCGTGGGGCGGCGGGCGGATCACCCGGCGTATCGACGAGAGCTACGAGCAGTCCGACGACCTCGTCCGGTCGGAGGCCACCAAGCATCGCCACTCGATGGCGCAGGTCATCACGTGGATGCTGATCTCGTTCATCTACATCGTCGCGACGCTGAAGGTGTTCGACCATCTCGAATTGCCGCTCGGCACCCTGGTGGCGCCGGCGACCGTGATCGGTGCCGCGCTCGGTTTCGGTGCCCAGCGCATCGTCCAGGACATCCTCGCGGGATTCTTCATCATCACCGAACGGCAGTACGGGTTCGGCGACACCGTCCAGATCTCCGTGACCGGCGCCTCCGAGGACGCGGTGGGCACCGTCGAAGACGTGACGCTGCGAGTCACGCGCGTCCGGAGCACCGCCGGCGAAGTGATCATCGTGCCGAACGGGCAGATCAACAAGGCGGTCAACCTGTCGAAGGACTGGGCGCGGGCCGTGGTCGACGTACCCATTCCCGTCAGCGCCGACATCTCCGATGTCACCGACATCCTGCGAGAGGTGGGAGTCGCGGCCTACAACGACGCCCGCGTGCGCGAACTGCTTCTGGACGAACCGAGCGTGATGGGTGTCGAGAGCCTCGAGGTCGATCAGCTGAGCGTGCGGATGGTGGCGCGCACCCTCCCCGGCAAGCAATTCCAGGTGGGGCGCCTGCTGCGTGCACGGATCGCACGTGCTCTGCGAGTCCAGGGGATCACTGTGACACCGCAACTCGGTACCGCAAGCGTCGTCGAACGGTCGGAGGCCCCATGAGCGACGAGAAGCCGTTCTGGTCACGCATCCCGTCTCACCTGTTCGGTGGAAAGGTCCGCACCGCAACGCTCGGGCTGTGTGTGCTGTGGCTCGCGCTGTGGATGCTCTACCTGTTCCTCAACCAGCCCGACCAGCCTGCCGAAGTTCCCCCGTCGGCGGTGATCATCTCCGAGACGCCCTACGTTCCGTATGTGCCTCCGGCGTCGACCGCACCGACGGCGACGACACTGCCTCCGACGGCGACCACCTATCCGTCCGGGACCGGCACCCCGCCGTCCGTGACGACGACGGTGCCGCCGAACCCGGGCGTGCCGACCGCCACGAGGACCGAACCTGCTCCGCCGGCACCCACGACCGGCACGACCACCACGACCAGGCAGATGCCCTTCGATCTGCAGATTCCGGGACTCCCGAGCGTGGACGAGCAGAGCGACACCTCGGAGACCGGTGGGCCGGAGCAGTAGATCACCGTCCGGTAACGGCTAGCATGGCGTCGTGATCCGGCTGGAGAATGTGTCCAAGTCCTACAAGACGTCCACGCGTCCTGCCCTCGACAACGTGTCCGTCGAAGTGGAGAAGGGCGAGTTCGTGTTCCTCATCGGGCCGTCCGGCTCCGGTAAGTCGACGTTTCTGCGTCTGCTGCTGCGGGAGGACCGGCCGACGAGCGGAGAAATCCACGTCGCGGACTTCCACGTCAATCGGCTGTCCGGTCGCCGGGTGCCGAAACTGCGGCAGAACCTCGGCTGCGTCTTCCAGGACTTCCGGCTGCTGCAACGCAAGACCGTCGCCGAGAACATCTCCTTCGCTCTCGAGGTGATCGGCAAACCCCGCACGGTGATCGAGCGCACCGTCCCCGAGGTTCTCGACCTCGTCGGGCTCTCGGGTAAAGCCGACAGGCTTCCCGCGGAACTGTCCGGCGGCGAGCAACAGCGCGTCGCGATCGCGCGGGCGTTCGTCAACCGCCCGCTCGTACTGATGGCCGACGAGCCCACCGGCAACCTCGACCCGGAAACCAGCCAGGACATCATGCTGCTGCTCGAGCGCATCAACCGCACCGGCACCACGGTCCTGATGGCGACGCACGATCACCACATCGTCGACTCGATGCGGCGACGGGTCGTCGAACTCGATCTCGGGCGGCTCGTCCGCGATGAGGCACGCGGCGTGTACGGCGTCGGCCGCTAGCACCAGTCCCGCTCCCGCCTTCCACCCGGCAACCGAAGGATCCCCCACCCGATGCGTGCCAGTTTCCTGTTCAGCGAGGTCACCACCGGCCTGCGCCGAAACCTCACCATGACGATCGCGATGATCCTCACCACCGCGATCTCTCTCGCGTTGTTCGGAGCCGGCCTGCTGGTGGTCCAGATGGCGGGCAAGACGCAGCAGATCTTCCTCGACCGCGTGGAAGTGCAGGTGTTCCTCACCGAAGACGTCTCCTCACTCGACCCGGAGTGCGAGCAGGAGATCTGCAGCACGCTGCGCAGCGACATCGAGAACACCGACGACGTCGTCTCGGTGCAGTACCTCAGCCGCGACGACGCGGTGGCCGACGCGACGGATCGCGTGTTCGCGGACCAGCCCGAGCTCGCCGAACTCGTGAGCGCCGACAGCTTCCCCGCATCGTTCAAGATCAAGATGTCGGACCCGGACCGGTTCGCCATGATCCAGGACGAATTCGGGACGCGACCCGGAGTCGACAGCGTCCTCAACCAGCAGGACCTCGTCGAGCGGCTGTTCGGCGTGCTCGGCGGTATCCGCAACGCCGCCTTCGCCATCGCGACCATCCAGGCGATCGCGGCGGTGCTGCTCATCGCCAACATGGTGCAGATCGCGGCGTTCACCCGCCGGACCGAGGTGGGCATCATGCGGCTGGTCGGCGCGACCCGCTGGTACACCCAGCTGCCGTTCCTGCTCGAGGCCGTGGTCGCCGCGGTGGTCGGTGCCGCGCTGGCGATCGGGGGGCTCTTCGCAGCCAAGAGCATGTTCGTCGACGACATGCTTTCCGAGGTGTACGACGCGAACATCGTCGCCCGCATCACCGACAGCGACGTCCTGTTCATCGCGCCGTTCCTCGTTCTCGTCGGCGTGGGAATGGCGGCGTTGACCTCGTACGTGACCCTTCGCCTGTACGTGCGTGAATAACGAGTTGCCGCGGTTCCTATGCTGGACTGTGTTCTGTATCGACCGTTCGAGGACCGGAAGGGCCTGTAAGTGAAGGAAAAGGGCCGGAAGGTCATCGCGACCAACCGCAAGGCACGTCACAACTACGCCATCATCGACACCTTCGAGGCGGGGATCGCGCTCGTCGGGACCGAGGTGAAGAGCCTCCGGGAGGGCAAGGCATCGCTCGTCGATGCATTCGCCACCGTCGACGACGGTGAGGTGTGGCTGCGCGGATTGCACATCCCGGAATACGGGCACGGCACATGGACCAACCATGCTCCGCGCCGCACCCGCAAGCTGCTACTGCACCGCCGCGAAATCGACACCCTCGTCGGCAAGACCCGCGAGGGCAACCAGACTCTCGTGCCGCTGTCGATGTACTTCTCCGACGGCAAGGTCAAGGTCGAGCTCGCGCTCGCGCGCGGCAAGCAGGACTACGACAAGCGCCAGGATCTCGCGCGCCGGACCGCCGAACGCGAGGTGACCCGCGAACTGGGACGACGCGTGAAGGGTATGCGCCGCTGATCGCGGTCGCCCTCGCGCTGGTCGCGGCCCTCGCATACGGGCTCAGCGACTTCGCGGGTGGAGCATCGTCGCGTCGTGCCAGCGCCCTCGGCGTCATCGCCGTCACGTACCCGGTCTCGCTCGTAGTGTCACTCCTTGTCGCGCCGTTCGTCGGGGGAGGGCCGACGGCCGCGTCGCTCGGGTGGGGAGCGGTCTCGGGGATCGCCGGCGGCATCGCGATCTGGTGGTTCTATCTGGCGCTCGCCTCCGGACCGATGTCGGTAGTGTCCCCGCTCACCGCGATCCTTGTCGCGGGCATCCCTGTGCTCGTGGGCATTTCGCTCGGTGAACGTCCGGGACTGCTGTCGTATGTGGGCATCGTCATCGCGGTCGTCGCGGTGGCACTGGTCAGCCGCGAATCCGACGAGACCGTCGTCGGCAACGAACATCCCCGCTTCACCGTGAAGGTGGCGTGGCTGACGGTGGGGTCGGGCATCGCGTTCGCTTTGTCGTTCATCACGCTGGGCCAGATCGACGAAGGCACCGGGCTGTGGGGGCTCGTCGCCTCGCGTCTGACCGCGACACTCGTCGTGTGGTCCGTCATCGCGGTGGTCTGGCGCAAGGTGGTGTGGCCGACCCGGGACATGGTGCCGATCCTGCTCGGGATCGGTGCGCTCGACGTCCTCGCCAACGGTGCCCTCATCTTCGCCTACCAGCAGGGCATGTTGTCGCTCGTCAGTGTCGTCGCAGCCCTGTACCCCGCCGCGACGGTCCTCCTCGCGATGATCGTGCTGGGGGAACGCGTGGGCCGGCTCCGGCTGCTCGGCATGCTCGCGGCAGGTGTTGCGGTAGCGCTCATCAGTGTCGCGGCGTGAGTCTGCTCGAAGCCCGGCCGGAACCTGCGCGCCGACCGTAGCCTGAAGGTTGTTCGGGACAGCGACCTGCGAGCTCGTCTCTGCTTGCCGCGAGTCCGTGTGAGCTGCCGGGAGGCGACCGATGACCGATACTCTCGACCTGTCCGTCACCGTCGCGCGGAGGCTCGCCGACGAATCGGTGATCTGGCTGACCACGGTGGACGCGAAGTCCACGCCGGTGCCGACCCCCGTGTGGTTTCTGTGGAGGGATGGCAGCTTCCTGTTGTTCTCGCAGCCGGGCACACGCAAACTCGCAAACATCGCCGCCGATCCCCGCGTGGCGCTCAACCTCAACTCGGATGCCCACGGCGGCGACGTCGCGGTGTTCACGGGCCACGCCGTCCTCGACGCCGACGTTCCGGACGACGACTGGAACCGATACGTGGAGAAGTACGAGCAGCAGATGGCCTCCCTCGACTACACGCCCGCCCGCTTTCGCGACGACTACTCGGTGCCGGTCCGAGTGATTCCGGTCCGCGTCCGCCAGTGGTAGCGGATGCGGTGTGAGCAGGCTCATTCCCTCTCGTCGGCCCGCTGTGACAATGAGAATGACAACGGGCGGATTCGTCGCTACAGTGGGTAGTCCTGCGGGGTTACACGACCTCACGGGGACGTGCGGGGCTGAACGGTTTCGACTGCGTACGTTGAGCTAGGGGAAGCGTGTCGGTGCAGGCAAGAGACCACCGTAAGCGTCGCTGCAACCAATTAAGCGCCGAGACCACTCAGCGCGAGTACGCCCTCGCTGCCTAAGTAGCGATTGCGTCTCTGTCAGACCGGGTTTGCTCTCGACCCGGATCCTGGCATCGACTAGAGAGCTTTACCGTTCGGCTCGGTCGCGGAGTCGGATGGGACATCAAACAGCGACTGGGATCGTCATCTCGTCTTGTTCGCGGGAACGGGAGATCCAAGTAGAGACATAGCGAACTGCACACGGAGAAGCCCTGGCGAGGCGGCGGAGGACCCGGGTTCGATTCCCGGCAGCTCCACCGAACCCCGGGTGGGAGACCTTTCGAGGTCCCTCACCCGGGGTCCTTTTTTGGCGGGGGCCGACTAGCTCGCCAGCAGATCCGTCATCTTGTCGAGGCACTGCTCGAGCCCGGCCTTCGACAGGTCGCGTGCCTGTTCATCTGCGTATCCGAACTCTGTGACGGTCAGCAGTGTCCGGCCGTCGGTGCCCGGTGCGAAGGTGATGACGTGCCGCACGTCGTCCGGAACCCCGGGCGGGGATGCAACCCGCGTACCCGACGCATCGGTGAAGGCGAGGTCGAATTCGAGCAGACTGGTCGGCTCCATCCTGCGGTAGGTCCAGGTGTTGAACATGTCCTGTCCGCCGTACTCGGCCGGAGCGCGCATGCCGACAAGCGACGTGCCGCCGACCCGGAAGTCGAGGTCCGTGACCGGCACGGTGAAACCGTGAGGTCCCCACCACCTCTTGACGTGTTCCGGGTCCTGCCATGCGCGCCACACCTCCTCGGCGGGCGCGGTGAACGTGCGGGTGCTGACGACATCGAAGGAATCGGGCACGGTGCCCTCCTGTGGGGTGTATCGGACGCGGTCGTCGGGTATGACCTGCGGGTCGGGGAGAAGTCATCGGAACCGGTGGCTGCGAAAACCGAATACGTGTGACCGCCGACGTCGACGGATGTTCCGCCGACGGGTCGCTCGATGGATACAGTCGGCAGGCATGAGGACCGGTCCCGCTCCGCTGCCCCGCCTGCGCCTGGCGTCGGCCGTGTACGGATTCCGGGAAAGCCTGTTCGCGTTACCCGCGCTCATCGTCGTCGCAGGCGTGGTCGCCGCTGAGGTGACCGCGGTGCTCGACCGAACCGTCGAGGACGCGGACTCGGCACCGTGGACCGTGGACATGCAGACCAACGCGGCGACCTGGTTGCTCAGCACTGTCGCCGGCGCCACCATCACCACCGCGGGCGTGGTCTTCTCGCTGACGGTCGTGAGTCTGCAACTGGCGAGCAGTCAGTTCTCGCCTCGCGTCATGCGCTCGTTCATCCGGGATCGCTTCAGCCAGACCGTAATAGGCATGCTGGTCGCGACGTTCGTATTCTGCGTGCTCACCCTGCGGCACGTCGGTGGTGACGCCACGGCGCCTGCGCCGAGCATCGCGATGACGGTGTCACTTGTCCTGACCGTCGCGACGGTGATGCTGATCGTCGCGTATCTCGACCGGCTCGCGCACCGGCTACAGGTCGGCGAGGTGGTCCGCTCCATCAGCAACGAAGCCGACGTGGTGATCGAGGCGATGATCCGTGCGGCAGAACGGGAAGTCCCGGCCGGGCCGGTGCGGTTCGACGAGTCCGCAGACGACGTCACAGTGCTTGCCAATGCGGACGGGTGGGTCTCGCAGGCGCCGACCGAGTACATCCTCCACGCGATCCCGCCGTCGACGGTCGTGCGACTCGAGACGCGACCGGGCGCGTATATCCACCGCGGCGAAGTTCTCATGCGCATTCATCCCGCACCGCAGGACGCCGAACGTGTTCGCGCCCGCCTTCTCGCCACGGTCACGATCGGCGACGCCCGAACCATGCAGCAGGATTTCGACTTCGGACTGCGGCAACTCGTCGACATCGCGTTGCGCGCGCTCAGTCCCGCGATCAACGACCCCACGACGGCAATCGAGGTCGTCCTGCGACTGGGCAGTCTGCTGCGGATCGTCCTCGTCGCACCGGAGCAGGAAGTGTCGGTGTGTGGCCCCGACGGGCGCGTGCTCGTGCGACCGTGGCTGCTCTCGCCCGACGAATACATCGGGCATGCGTTCGACGAGATCCGCCGCACCAGCGCCGGCCAGGTGCACGTGATGCTGGCGCTGATCCGGGTGTTGCGGATGCTGGTCGAGCACGTCCGTGACGCGGGGCGGCCCGAGCATGTGCCCGCGCTCGAGCGGCAGATCCGGATGGTTCTCGAGACCGCTTCCGACCGCACCGACATTCACCCGGAGGATCGGGCGCTGCTCGAGGCCGTGGCCCGGTCCGCGGTCGATCCGGCCGAGCACCGTCTCGACTGATCGACCGGCTTTCGTCGGTAGGCACACCGCGCAATGGGCGCGGCTGATCTTGTGGGTAAGAACAGATTTCGACGCGACTGGTCGGTTGTCCGAGTGGCGCCGAGGACCGAACGGAGGTAGAAAGAATAGGTCTTCTCCGGCGTGATCGCCGGGAGACCCGGGTACAGCCAGTTGCCCGCCTGTCTGGGGTTCTCTCCCGGAGCGGGCTTACCCGTCCTCCTCGAGGCAGTTCTCCAGTCAGGCACACAGGTCGTATCGAGCTATTGCCCTGAAAGGACCACCCGGTCGAGATGAGTGATTCCACGTTTTCAGCTATCGGCACGTCGTCTGGTTCGTCCTCGGACCCTGTCCGCCATACCAGCCGAAGCGGATCGATGAGTACAGCAGAGATCAAAGCGCGCCTCGCGGTCATGTTCGGTGACGCCGACGAGGCCTCGTCCTCCGCAGAGGATGGGGATTCCCGATAAGTGCGTAGTGGATCGGGACGTCCGGTCGCCTCACGGCGAAAGGCATATCGCAGCTCCAGCCGAACGGAACTCTGCGACGGCAACGGGATTGAGCCCGGGGGACACGGTGCCGTCCCGATCCGCCCCGTTCAACACACTCCTGTCCCGGTGTATTCCGGGTACGCGGGTGTGATCCCGATCAACGGGGACCGGCGACATCGTGTGCCACCGCTGGTCTACTGCCACGAACACACCGGAAGGGCCCGGCATCGAGCGGGGCCCTTCCGCGCGCCGGCGACGAGTTACCGCCGCCGTTGTTCTCGCCTCCGCGGGCCTAGTGGACGCCGTGCATGGGTTGCGGACAGTGTTTCGCATACACGCCACCGGCTATGCCTTCGGTATGCACTGTTTCGACACGCGCTGTGTAGAAGGAGGCCGACGATGACAGAAGAAGATCTGTTCGGGCGAATCGAACAGCTGGTCCAGCGTGAGCAGGAGTTGCGCAGGCAATCAGGAAGCGACGGGGTCTCCGACGAGGACCGCGAGGAACTGCGCATGGTGGAGGAGCGCCTCGATCAGTGCTGGGATCTGCTACGGCAGCGGCGGGCAAGGGCGGAGTTCGGTGGCGACCCCGACGATGCGGAGCCGCGCCCGGTGGGAGAGGTCGAATCGTATCGGCAGTAGGCGCGATTGTTCGCCCCGAAGATATTGGGGCACCGGGGTTTACGGGACAGTGGCGCCGCAGGTGGCGATATGAGCCGACCGGTACCTCGGGTGAGCGGTGCTGCACCGAGATCAATCGAACGCGGGAGGGCTCGGCATTTCTGCCGAGCCCTCCCGTCCCTGCATGCGTGGTACGAGTTTCCGCTCTTCTTGCCGCCGCGAGCCTTGGCTTCGGTGGGTTGCGCCTGCGTGCCCTTGCTGCCGGCCTCCCTGGGGATCGGCACTTTCTTGTCGCCGAGGCTTGCGGTGCCGGCTTCACCTCCGCGATGGGCCAGTTCTTCGGTGTCCTCACGGTTGCCGAACTGTCCGGGTTGTTCGAATCAGCCATCGGTACTTCTCATTTCGGATGATCGTCGTGCAGTGCGAGAGCCCCCTCTCACGGCGTCTCGTCCGCTGCAGACCCGGCACGTGAGGGGCTGCACCCGTCGTTCGAATCGTGTTCTGTTCGCCCGCGATCAGGGGTGTACCTCGCGCATGCCCTGGCGCACACGGGCAAGATGAGACCTATACCGTCGACGAGGAGGTCACATGGCGCACGAACGAGCGGGGCAGCGGGCGACTGCGGAGGATCTGGAAGACCTCGCACACTTGGTCACCGCGTACTACACCGTGAAACCGGACCCGGAAGACCCACTGCAGCAGGTGGCATTCGGAACGTCCGGGCATCGCGGTTCGAGCCTCGCCGGTGCGTTCAACGAAGACCATATTCTCGCCACCACGCAGGCGATCGTCGAATACCGGGCGGGGCAGGGCACCGGGGGGCCGCTGTTCCTCGGCCGCGACACGCATGCACTGTCCGAACCGGCATGGGCTACCGCGCTCGAGGTGCTCGTCGCCAACGACGTCGAAGTCATCATCGATTCCCGCGATCGCTACACCCCGACGCCTGCGGTCAGCCATGCGATCCTGCGGCACAACGCAGGGGCAGGTCACCGTGCCGACGGGATCGTGGTGACCCCCTCCCACAACCCTCCGCGCGACGGCGGCTTCAAGTACAACCCGCCTTCGGGTGGTCCTGCCGACAGTGACGCGACCTCGGCGATCGCGGCACGCGCCAACGAACTGCTCGCCGCCGGACTCGCCGGTGTGAAAAGGGTTTCGCTGGCTTCCGCCCTGGGTGGGGCAGGGCGATACGACTTCCTCGCGACCTACATCGACGACCTGCCGAACGTCGTCGACCTCGGCGCGGTCCGCGCCGCAGGATTGCGCATCGGTGCCGACCCCATGGGTGGGGCGAGCGTCGACTACTGGGGTGAAATCGCCGAACGGCACGATCTGGACCTGACCGTCGTGAACCCCCTGGTCGACGGAACCTGGCGTTTCATGACACTCGACACCGACGGCAAGATCCGCATGGACTGCTCGTCGCCCAATGCGATGGCGTCCATGATCGAAGCCCGTCACGATTTCGACCTGGCGACCGGCAACGACGCCGACGCCGACCGGCACGGCATCGTCACTCCGGACGCCGGTCTGCTCAATCCGAACCACTACCTCGCGGTGGCCATCGACTACCTGTTCCGCAACCGGCCCGGGTGGTCTGCCGAAAGCAAGGTCGGTAAGACCCTGGTCAGCTCGTCGATGATCGACCGGGTCGCCTCGGGTCTCGGCCGGTCCCTGCTCGAGGTACCGGTCGGTTTCAAATGGTTCGTACCCGGCCTGCTCGACGGCTCGCTGGGTTTCGGAGGCGAGGAGAGCGCGGGTGCGTCGTTCCTCCGGCACGACGGCTCGGTCTGGACCACCGACAAGGACGGCATCGTCCTGGCTCTGCTCGCCGCCGAGATCACGGCCGTCGCGGGCAAGAGCCCCTCGCAGTACTACGGAGACCTCGCGGCCCGGTACGGCAGTCCGTCGTACGCCCGGGTCGACGCACCGGCGACGCGCGACCAGAAGGCGGTGCTCGCGAAACTGTCTCCCGACCAGGTCGACGCCACCGAACTCGCCGGCGAGCCGATCACCGCGACGCTCACCACCGCCCCGGGCAACGGGGCCCCTATCGGTGGCCTGAAGGTGACCACGGAGAACGCATGGTTCGCCGCCCGGCCCTCCGGGACCGAGGACGTGTACAAGATCTATGCGGAGTCCTTCCGGGGCCCGGAGCATCTCGCGGAGGTGCAGCAGGCGGCCCGGGACCTCGTGTCGTCGGTCCTGTCCTGATCGGTCCCGTCCCGGCCGGCGTGCGGCGCGGAGATCCGCAGCGCCGGCCGGGTCGTGCGCGTAGCTAACATCGTGGGCATCATGCGTACACGTGAGGCGGCGTTGCCGCGGGAGATCTGGGTTCTGGTCGCGGCGAGTTTCGTCATCGCGCTCGGCTTCGGGCTCGTCGCCCCGGCACTCCCGCAATTCGCGCGCAGCTTCGACGTGGGAGTGACTGCCGCATCCGTCGTGATCTCGGCGTTCGCCGCGATGCGCCTGATATTCGCCCCGTTCAGCGGACGGCTCGTCCAGAAGCTGGGGGAGCGGCCCATCTACATCACGGGGCTGCTCATCGTGGCCGTCTCGACCGGCGCGTGTGCCTTTGCGGAAACCTACTGGCAGCTGCTCGTCTTCCGGGGGCTCGGCGGTATCGGCTCCACGATGTTCACGGTGTCGGCACTGGGCCTGCTGGTGCGTATCGCGCCGCCCGATGCCCGTGGTCGCGTCTCGGGCCTGTACGCCACCAGCTTCCTGCTCGGAAATATCTTCGGCCCCCTCGTGGGCGGCGCGCTGACAGGCCTCGGCCTGCGGGCACCGTTCCTGATCTACGCCGTGGCCCTGCTGATCGCCGCCGCTGTGGTGGGCGTGATGTTGCGCTCGTCGCACCTGGCGCAGCCCACCACGGGTGAAGGGCTTCGGATCATGGGGTTGCGGGAAGCGCTGGGCTCCCCGATCTATCGCGCCGCTCTCGGTTCGAACTTCGCCAACGGCTGGGCGGTCTTCGGGGTGCGCGTCGCGATGGTGCCGCTCTTCGTCGTCGAAGCCCTGGGGCAGGGAGAGGCGTTCGCAGGCATCGCTCTCACCGCATTCGCCGTGGGCAATGCTGTCGTGCTCATCCGCGCGGGCAGGTGGTCGGACCGGTACGGACGGCGACCGTTCGTCCTCGCCGGGCTCATGATCTGCGGTGTCGGCACCATCGTGATGGGGCTGACCGAGAGCGTGGCGCTCTTCCTCATCACGTCGTTCGTGGCAGGACTCGGGTCAGGTCTGTCGAACCCGTCGCAGCAGGCCGCGGTCGCCGACGTCGTCGGCAGCAAGGCGCGCGGTGGACCCGTCCTCGCCACCTTCCAGATGACGGCAGACGTCGGCACGGTGATCGGGCCGGTCGTGGCGGGACTGCTCGCCCAGTACCTGTCGTTCTCGACGGCGTTCGCCGTGACAGGCGTCATCATGCTGGTCGCCGCGGTTCCGTGGTTTCTCGCCGGCCGCCGCACCCGCGACAGCATCACCCCAGCGGACGAGGTGATCAAGGACACTGGCAGCTGAGCACGGGATCGGTACTGTCGAACGTGTGTGGATTCGCATCGTCTCGACGGCTGCGCGCGTGGGTTTGGCAGCCGTGTGGCTGGTGTCGGGGTGGAGCAAGTTCTCCGACCCCACCCAGACCGTAGTTGCGGTACGGGCGTACCAACTGATTCCCGCGGACCTGGTGCGGCCGTTCGCCGCGGTCTTCCCGGTGGTCGAACTCATCCTGGGACTGTTGCTGCTCATCGGGTTGGCGGTACGCCCGGCGGCGGTGGCGACTGCGATGGGCCTGGTAGTGCTCATCGCGGCGATTGCCTCGGCTTGGGCGCGCGGCCTGTCGATCGACTGCGGATGCTTCGGTGGTGGTGGTGTCGTCGCCGACGTCGGCGCCTGGGATTACGCCTCCGAGATCCTGCGAGACCTGGGATTCCTCGCGGCAGCCGTCTGGCTCATGGTGTTCCCGCGCACACCCGCCGCGCTGGGCCCCGGATCGCGGACGCTCTCAGTGCGTCCTCAGCCCACAGTGGCAGAGTGAACCCGGACATTCTCCGACGAACAAAGGGCAGAAGTCGTGAATGCGAAGAAGGTCAAACCGGTGAAGTACACGCCGGAACCGACGTCGAACAAGTTCACCTACATCCTCGGCGGCGTCGCTGTCGTGGTGATCGCGGCGCTCGTCATCGGCGGCGTGCTGTGGACCTCGGGCGGTAGTGACGCCCGGAACGACGGATACGGGACGGTGCAGAACGCCGCGGTGGAGGTGAGCCTCGACGACGGAGCGATTCTCCTCGGTCGGCCCGACGCCGCAGCCACCATCGATCTGTACGAAGACCCGATGTGCCCGTACTGCGCCGAACTCGAGCACAAGCACTCGCAGGAACTCGCCCAGGCGATCGACAACGGCGAGGTTGCTGTCCGGTACCACATTCTTGCGTTCCTCGACCGGCTGTCCAGCAGCGGCGATTACTCGACACGTTCTGTGGCCGCAGCGCAATGCGTCGCGGAGAGCGGTGACGCGGTGGTCTTCTCCAAGTTCCACGACACGCTCCTCTCGCCCGATACGCAGCCGGCGGAGGGCGGGGACAGCGACCTCGACAACGCTGCACTCGCGCAACTGGCACGCGATGCGGGCGCATCCGACGAAACCGTGCAGTGCATCGCCGACGGAGCCCGCGTGGAGCAGGCGGCCGTCGACGCGGAGGCCGGCCGGCAGAAGCTTGCTACGACCGGCGCGACCGGCACGCCTGCCGTGATCTACAACGGCACCGTCATCGATGCCCTCGGCAACGAGAACTGGATCGCGGAACTGTCCGGATAGCGGCGCGGTGGGAGGCCCCGGCAGGGCGCCTCCCACCGTTCCCCCGCCGACCAGGCGATTTGTTGGCGGCGAGCGCAATGGTGTAACTTTCTTTCAGCGCACGGGGTTGCCCCCGACGCGCAGAAAATGGATACGGGGCTATGGCGCAGCTGGTAGCGCACCACACTGGCAGTGTGGGGGTCAGGGGTTCGAGTCCCCTTAGCTCCACGTAACCCGAACACAAACTTGCCCCGCCTGATGGCGGGGCAAGTTTCGTTTGTGGGTGGGTCGATGAGGTCGACTCGTTCATCGCTCACCGTGCACCCCGTAGTCAGCTTCGCGGAGTCGCCGCCACTTCAGAGATACCGGCCCGTGATGCTGTCAGCGTCCGCGGCGATCTCGTCCGGCGTTCCCGTGGCGGTGATGCGTCCCCCTGAGGTGCCCCCTCCCGGACCGAGGTCGATCACGTAGTCGGCGTTGCGGATCATGTCGAGATCGTGCTCGATGATGACGACGGTGGCGCCGCGGACGAGGAGACGGTCGAGCACACGGAGGAGCGTCTGCACGTCGAGGGGATGCAGTCCGATCGAGGGCTCGTCCAGCACGAACAGGGTGTCGTGCTGGTCTCGGTCGATGTCGGCGGAGAGCTTGAGCCGTTGTGCCTCACCACCGGAAAGGGTCGTGGTCGCTTCACCGAGGGTGAGATACCCGAGGCCGAGGTCCGCGAGCACCCGGAGCCGGCTGTGGACCTTTCTGAGGTCGGCGAGTTCGGGAAGGGCCAGTTCGACGGTGAGCCGGAGCACCGCGGGTAGTGAGAGTGCTTCTCGCTGCTCTCCGTCGGCATGGCGCACGGTGCGGAGGATGTCGTGGGCGGCGGCGTTGTAGCGGGCCCCCTCGCATCCGGGACAGACGATGTCGACGTCGGGAAGGAACTGCACGTCGAGAGAGATCTGCCCGGTGCCGTCGCAGTCCGGGCAACGCAACGACCCGGTGTTGTAGGAGAAATCGCCGGCTTTCAGGCCGCGTTCCTTCGCGTCGGGGGTAGCGGCGTATGCGCGCCGCAACTCGTCGAGGACGCCGCTGTAGGTGGCCACGGTCGAACGGACGTTCAGGCCGATGGGCGCGGCGTCGACGACCGCAACGCTGCCGATGCCGGCGGGATCGATGCTCGTCACGTGTGGGGGAAGCCTGTTCCCCGCGGCGACCGCGGTGAGGGCCGGGACGAGGCTCTCGAGGATCACGGTCGTCTTACCCGAACCGGACACGCCCGTGACAGCGGTGAGCCGTCCTTTGGGCAGGTCGACGTCGAGGGCATGGACCGTGTGGATCGGGGTGGTGGACATCCGGATATGCCCGTGATCGAACACCGCACCGGCCTCGGCCCGTGAACGGACACGCTCGTGCACCGTGTCCGTGAGGAACGGCGCGATACGGGACCGTGGGTTGCCCTCGAGTTCCGGCAGCGTGCTGGATGCGATGACGGTGCCGCCCTCCGCGCCGGAGCCGGGGCCGATCTCGATGAGCCAGTCCGCTTCCCGGAGGACCTGGGTGTCGTGGTCTACGACGACGACGGAGTTCCCGTCCGCGAGCAGCTTCCTGATGACCGCGATGAGCCCGTCGATGTTGGACGGGTGCATCCCGATGGAGGGCTCGTCGAGTACGTACAGAACGCCGGTGGTGCGATTGCGGACGGCGCGCGAGAGTTGCACGCGCTGGCGTTCTCCCGTGGAGAGAGTCGACGACGCGCGGTCGAGGGTGAGGTAGCCCAGCCCGAGGCCGAGCAGCATCCGGGCGGTCTCGACCATCTGGGTGACGATGCTGTCCGCCATCGCCGTCATGTCCGCGGGCACGAGGGCCGGGAGAGTCCGAACCCAGGCCGTGACGTCTTCCAGGGTTTTCGCTGTCGCGTCGGCGAGGGATATTCCGTCGACGAGAGTCGAGCGGGCCCGGGTGCTGAGTCTCGTGCCCTCGCAGGCCTGGCAGGTCTGCACGCTCAGGAATCGCTCGATCCGTCCGAGGCCCTTCTCCGTCTCCGCCTTCTTCAACGCTTCGACGACGGACTGGTGGGCATTGCGGTAGGTGACGTTGAGGTCGAACAGCTTCCCGTTCTTCGACGGGTACAGGATCGAGCGCTTCTCCTCCGGGCCGGCGAACACGATCTTCCGTTCCTGCTCGGTGAGTTCGGCGAACGGCACCGTGGTGCGGACACCCATCTCGGCGACAACTTTCGGGTTCGCCACGAGTCCGAACATGCCCCAGGGCGCGACCGCGCCCTCGTCGATGGTCAGCGACTCGTCCGGGACCAGGGTGGTGTCGTCGACGTCGCGCACGATGCCGGTACCGCCACAACGCTCGCACGCGCCTTCGCTGTTGAACGCGAAGGACTCGGCGCTCGGCGGGCCGAACACGACCCCGCACACCGGGCAGGTCAGTGGCAGATCGCGGGCGACATCGATCGTGGGTTCCATCAGGTGCCCGTTGGGACACCGATGGTGGCCGAGGCGGGAGAAGATCAACCGGAGGCTGTTCAGCAGCTCTGTGGAGGTTCCGAACGTGGATCGCACGCCGGGGATCGCGGGCCGCTGGCGGAGTGCGAGCGCGGCGGGGACGTGCTCGACGCTGTCGACTGCCGCGCACGTTGCCTGCGTCAGCCGCCGACGCGTGTACGTGGACAGCGCCTCGAGATAGCGTCGCGATCCTTCCGCGTAGAGCACCCCTAGAGCGAACGACGATTTTCCGGATCCGGAGACGCCCGCGATGGAGACGAGCGTGTTCAGCGGTAGATCTACGTCGATGTGCCGCAGGTTGTTCACGTGCGCGCCACGCACGCGAATCGAGGTGGGGAGGGAACTCTGCGGTTCGTCGTGCTCGGCCATGCTGTGAGTCCCTCCGCGCAGGCGGTGAAGAAGCAGCCGCCTCGCCGACCCTTCTGGTCAGGGGAGCGCGCTGTCGAGACTGCCGGTAAGGGATTCCGTCCGGAACACCTACCGGTGTCAGGATTCGGACCGGTCTTTCCTCACGGTACTGGAGCCGATGAAAAAACTCGGCGCCAGGACTCGCGGTACGGCCGCGGCGCTCGGGGGAGGCCGGGGTCGAAGCTGCGAGTACTGGCGCCGAGTTACCGGGTGGTCAGGAAACGGGCTGCGGCGACGGGGTCGTCGTAGGCACCGTCGTGGTGGCCGGGGCGGTGGTGCCCGTCGGCTGCTCCGTCGTCGGCTCACCGGTGGTCGGCTGACCGGCGGTGGTCTCGCCCGTCGCCGGCGCCGGCGCGCCGGCACCTTCGGGAGCGGGAACTGTGCCCGGAGCCGGTGCCACGACGGGCGGCGTGCCGGACGGTGCGGCCGGTGCGGGGGCGACGCTCGGTGCGGGAGCACCCGGTGCCGGAGCGGAGGGTGCGGGTACAGCGCCGTCCTGTGTCGGCGAGGTGTCCGTCTGCTCGGTGGGAGCGGGCGCGGGTGCCGTCTCGGAGGTCTCCGTGGTCTCGGAGGTTTCCGCAGCCTCGGCGGCGGCCATCATCCGCATCGCCTTGGCTTCGGCGTCGGTGGACACGGGCTTGCCCTGCTTGGCCTGTTCGGCGAGGTGGATGAGCCATGCGGCCGCATAGTCGACGGTACTGGTGCCCTTACCGTCGATGTCGTCGTCCCAGTAGTCGAAGTGGTGACCGTAATGGTCGTCCGTCTCCTTGTTGTAACCGAAGGTCTGGTCGTACGGGTCGCTCATGATCACCCCGAGGGTGTTCTGGTTGCTCCGCACGAATCCGATGACCTCCTTGAGGAGCTTCTCCGGGAGGTACGCGAGGTTGGCCAGGCGGTCCGCCGGGATGGGTGCGGAGCCGTCGGCTGCGGCCGGCGTGGTCTTGGGAGCCGCCGGGACGTAGTCGGGGTCGGACACCTTGATCAGAACGTCGAGGAACGTCTCGTCCGAACGCATCCAGTCCTCGTTGGCGGAGACATCGGCGAGTGCGAGCAGCGCGACGCGGCCGACGACCTGCGCGAGGTCGGCGCCGGTGGCGGGGGACAGCCCCTCCCGCTCGAATGCATCGCCGTTGACCTGACGGCCGAGGTTGACCAGCAGTTCGATCAGGGCGATGTTGTCGGGCGTCGAGCACGCGAAGTCGCCCTCGGAGCAGAAGGAGGCAACCTTGCCGTCCAGATAGCCGAACTCGCCGCCCGTTCCGGGCAGCACTCCGCCACCGGGAGCGGTACCCGCGCCCGGCTCGTAGGGGCGGTCGAAGCCGTCGGGGTTGCTGGGATCCTCGGCGCCCGGGAAGAATCCTCCGTCGACGCCGCGGCCGGCGTCGGACAGAATGACGACTCCCGTGACCGCAGAAGGATCGCCGTTGGGCCAGGTGCCGTCCGGGTTCTGCGTCTGGTTACCGATCTGCATCGCCGCACGCCGGGCGACATCCGCGCCTTCGCTGAAGCCGACGATGGCGAACTGCGTATCGGGGCACGAGGCCTGGATCGCCTTCATGACCTTGATGGTGTTGTCGGCGCCCGTGTTCACGGCGTCTTCGTAGCTCGACAGGTCGGCGGGGTACTCGACGTAGATCGCCGCGTACCCGTTCTCGCCCTCGTGGTCCTTGAGCGGTGCGTTGATCACCGGATCCACCCAGTGGCTCCGGTACGCGCCCTGCTGCGCCGCGGGCAACCTGTTGCCCTTCTCGTCGACGAGCATCTTGGTCTGGTCGCGGGGGGTGTCTCCACGTCCGCCGACGCCGATGCTGACCATGTCGTGGCAGTCGGCTGTCGAGGCCATACCCACCAGCGCGGGATCGGCGACGGTGGGCGGGGTCGGTTGCGGCCACGCGATGGCGACTGCCGCCGCGACCCCGAGCGCGAGAGGCGCGAGCACGCCCGCGAAAATCTTGCCGCGTGACGGCGACGTTCCATTAGCCATGGGCTTTTCCAATCCGTTTCACCTGTCGAACATCCGGTGCGAGGATGCGGGCGGGTCACATCACACGTCGTACAAACCCGTCCCCGTGTTACATCGAAGCCCGCGGCGAAGGAGAGGCGCATGGACACCTCCGACGGCTCGTCCGGGACCGAGTTCCCGGCCGCGATGGGAAAGGTGTCTCGACGCGCCCTGTCCGAGCACGGATATACGCGGTTCGACCACCTGACCTCGGTTACGCCGAAAGAACTGCTGACCATCCACGGTGTCGGCCCGAAGGCGATCCGCATTCTGGGTGAGGAACTCGCCGCACGAGGTCTGCGCTTCCGGGAAGCGTGATCCGGGTTCCGAGTTCGTCCGCCGGGCTGCCCGTTCCGATCTTTCAGCCGGTCGGGCTCGTCCTCGACGACGCATCGGGGCCTGCCGAGAGGCGATAGGGTCGATATCACCGATCGGCGCGAGCCACAGTACGAAGGAGACATCACCATGTCGCAGACAGTCCGCGGAGTTATCGCACGCGCGAAGGGAGCCCCCGTCGAGGTCGTCCCCATCGTGATACCCGATCCCGGGCCGGGCGAAGTCGTCGTCGCGATCGCTGCGTGCGGTGTGTGCCACACGGATCTGCACTACCGCGAGGGTGGAATCAACGACGAGTTCCCGTTCCTGCTCGGACACGAAGCGGCAGGTGTCGTCGAATCGGTCGGCGAAGGTGTCGAGTCGGTCGCCGTGGGCGATTTCGTGGTCCTGAACTGGCGTGCCGTGTGCGGGCAGTGCCGCGCGTGTAAGCGTGGTCAGCCCCAGTACTGCTTCTCGACGTTCAACGCCACCCAGAAGATGACCCTCGAGGACGGCACGGAACTGAGCCCTGCGCTGGGTATCGGCGCGTTTGCCGACAAGACCCTCGTGCACGCCGGCCAGTGCACCAAGGTCGATCCGAGCGCGGATCCCGCCGTGGTGGGCCTGCTCGGCTGCGGCGTGATGGCGGGCCTCGGTGCCGCCGTGAATACGGGCGGCGTGACGCGCGGCCAGTCGGTCGCAGTCATCGGCTGCGGCGGCGTCGGCGACGCCGCGATCATGGGTGCCCGGCTCGCCGGCGCCGGCAAGATCATCGCCGTCGACCGCGACGACAAGAAGCTCGAGTGGGCCACCGACTTGGGAGCGACCCACACGATCAACTCCACCTCGACCGACGCGGTCGAGGCGATCAAGGAGATCACCGGCGGCTTCGGTGCCGACGTCGTGATCGACGCCGTCGGTCGCCCGGAGACTTACAAGCAGGCCTTCTACGCCCGCGACCTGGCGGGCACCGTCGTTCTGGTGGGTGTTCCGACTCCGGACATGACCCTCGAGATGCCGCTCATCGACTTCTTCTCGCACGGCGGCTCCCTCAAGAGCTCGTGGTACGGGGATTGCCTGCCCGAACGTGACTTCCCGACGTACGTCGACCTGTACCAGCAGGGACGTCTGCCCCTCGAGAAGTTCGTCACCGAACGTATCGGCATCGACGATGTCGAGAAGGCGTTCGAGACCATGCACCGCGGTGAGGTTCTCCGATCGGTGGTGGTCTTGTGAGCACCGTGTCCCCGATCCGGGTGGATCGGGTCGTCACCCGCGGGATCTTCGCCCTCGACGGAGGGGAGTGGGAAGTCGACAACAACATCTGGCTGGTCGGCAACGACGACGAGGTGGTGGTGATCGACGCCGCGCACACAGCGCAGCCGATCATCGATGCCGTCGGCGGCCGCAACGTGGTGGCGATCGTCTGCACCCACGCGCACAACGATCACATCACCGTCGCACCCGAGCTGTCGGAAAAGCTCGACGCGCCGATCCTCCTCAACCCCGCAGACGACATGCTCTGGGAGATGACCCACCCGGGCGTCGCCCACGGCACAATCGAAGACGGGCAACGGATCTCGGTGGCGGGTACCGACATTCAGACGATCGCGACACCGGGTCACTCACCGGGTTCGGTCTGCCTGTACCTGCCCGAAGCCGGCGAATTGTTCACCGGCGACACGTTGTTCTCGGGCGGCCCGGGTGCGACCGGACGCTCCTTCTCGGATTTCCCGACGATCATCGGGTCGATCCGCGACAAACTGTTCGCGCTGCCCGCCGAGACCACGGTGCACACCGGGCACGGTGACGGAACCACGATCGGCACGGAGTCTCCGCACCTCGAAGAGTGGATCAAGCGGGGTAGCTGACACCCGTCGCGGGTGGTTCCGGGGCCGGACCGCCGCCGGAACCACCCGCGTGAGCGCCGTAGTGCTCGCCGCTACCCTCACCGTATGGCGAAGAAGCAGATACCGGTGGTGGTGGTCGCCGGGTTCCTCGGCTCGGGAAAGACGACCCTCCTCAACCATCTCCTGCGCAACACTCGCGGCGCGCGGATCGGTGTGATCGTCAACGATTTCGGCTCGGTCAACATCGACTCGATGATGGTGGCCGGCCAGGTCGACTCGATGGTCTCGCTCAGCAACGGATGCCTGTGCTGCGCAGTCGATGTCAGCGACATGGATGCGATGCTCGACCGGCTCGCCCATCGGTCGTCGGATCTCGATGTCATCGTCGTCGAAGCCAGCGGTCTCGCCGAACCCCGGAACATGATCCGTCTCGTCGTCGGGTCGGAGAATCCGTTCGTCACCTACGGCGGCCTCGTACTCGTTGTCGACGCCGTGGAATTCGACGGGGTCCGGGCAGCACATCCCGAGATCGAACAGCACGTCGCGCTCGCAGACCTGGTGCTGCTCAACAAAACCGACCGTATCGACAGCAACGCGCACGACGACCTGCTCGGCGTAGTGTGCGGCCTCAACTCCCGCGCCGCCGTCGTCTCCACCGAGCACGCGCGGATCGATCCGGCTCTGCTGTTCGACATACCCGACCGGCCCGAACCGCAGCCGGGCGAACAACTCACCCTCGACCGGTTGCTCTACCCGGAAGACGAACACGACCACGTGCATCTGCACGACGGGTACAACGCCGTCACGTTCGAGACCCGGGACGCACTACACCCCCGCGCGCTGGTCGATTTTCTCGAGAACCAGCCCGCAGGGGTGTTTCGTATCAAAGGCTATGTGCGCGTCGCCGCCGGACTACGAGTGAGCACGTACCTGGTGCACACGGTGGGCGATCACATCCGGTTCGAACCCGTCGGCCGCGGCGAGAGCGTCCCCGACTGCACCACATTGGTGGTGATCGGTGCCGATCTCGACACGGACGCTGTCCGCGAACGATTGACGGGATGCATTGCGACCGAACCGGTGTCGGGCGACGCACTGTACGCCGTCCACCGGTTCACGCCACGCTGAACCCGGCTGGGGATCAGCGCGGGGTAGCAGTCGGGCGCGTCGAACGACGACGACCGGTGGCAGCGACTCCGCCGTGTCCGGTCGAGGAACGCTGTCCGGCCGGCGCACCCTGGCGGGTGGCGGAACCGGCGCCCTGACGGGACGAGGAACCCTGACGGGACGAGGAACCCGAGCCCTGACGTGCTGCGCCGCCCTGGGACGGGGTGCGGCGGCGTCCGCCGGCGGACCCACCGGACCGCTGCGGACGCGACGTACCGGTGGCCTGAGCCTGGACCGGCTTCGGCGCGACATACGGAGCGATTTCACCGACGAGCGCGAGAACGTGCTCGGAGTTCGCCGTCGACTTGATCGGCGTGACGTTGATCGCGGCCTTCCGCATGATGACGGCGAGATCCCTGCGCTGGTCCGGAAGGACGAGCGTGACGACGTCGCCGGCGCTTCCGGCGCGCGCGGTGCGACCCGAACGGTGCAGGTATGCCTTGTGCTCGGCCGGCGGATCCACGTGGACGACGAGTTCGACGTCGTCGACGTGCACGCCGCGGGCCGCGACGTCGGTGGCCACGAGAACCCGTGCCTCACCCGACGAGAACGCTGCAAGGTTCCGGTCGCGAGCGTTCTGCGACAGGTTGCCGTGCAGATCGACCGCCGGGATTCCCGAGTCGGTGAGCTGCTTGGCCAGCTTGCGGGCCTGATGCTTGGTGCGCATGAACAGGATTCGGCGTCCGTTGCCCGAGGCAAGGGTGCGAATGAGATCCTTCTTGGCGTCGACGCCGGCCACATCGAAGATGTGGTGCGTCATCGCCGCGACGGGGGAGTTCGCCTCGTCGACCGAGTGCATCACCTGGTTGTGGAGGAAGCGCTTGACGAGCTTGTCGACTCCGTTGTCCAGGGTCGCCGAAAACAGAAGGCGCTGGCCGTTGCTCGGCGTTGCGTTCATGATGCGCGTGACGCCCGGGAGGAAGCCGAGATCGGCCATGTGGTCGGCCTCGTCGAGCACCGTGATCTCGATCGCGTCGAGCGAGACGAACTTCTGGCGCATGAGATCTTCGAGGCGTCCCGGGCAGGCGATGACGATGTCGACGCCGCGGCGCAGGGCCTCGACCTGGCGGCTCTGCGACACGCCACCGAAGATCGTGGTCACCCGAAGGCCGGACGCATGCGCGAGAGGCTCGACGACCGCTGCAATCTGCGTTGCGAGTTCGCGGGTGGGCGCAAGTACGAGGCCGCGGGGACGGCCCGCAGCGCGGGTGGAGCCACCGGCGAGACGCGCGGTGAGGGGGATCGAGAAAGCAAGGGTCTTACCGCTACCCGTACGGCCGCGGCCGAGCACGTCGCGTCCCGCGAGCGTGTCGGGGAGGGTGTCGACCTGGATCGGGAAGGGGCTGGTGATTCCGGAGTCACTCAACGTAGCGACGAGAGGACGGGGAACACCGAGATCGGAAAAAGATGTGGTCATAGAACAGCGCTGCCTTTCACTGCGGCGTGTGTGCACTCGACGGGAAGTGTTCCCGTGGTGCTGACGTGATCGCCGCAAGGAAAGCCGGTGCGTGTGCAGAGAGCTGCAGTATGCATGCGGGTCGGGCACGATCCCGATCCCGCCGGTATCCCACGACGGTGGGTGTCTTCGTGACACCCGAACCACATCACCCTACCGCACACCCGGACGGGTACGGCCCGCTCGGTTACAGGCCGACCCACTCGGTGACACCGTGGGCGAAGTGCTGGCGCTTCCAGATCGGCACTTCGTGTTTGATGCGTTCCACCAGGTCGGCGCAGGTGGAGAAGGCTTCGGCGCGATGCGGCGCGGCGACGGCGGCGACGAGGGCGAGATCTCCGATGGTGAGATGTCCCACTCGGTGGACGGCGGCCACAGGAAGTCCCGACGCCGCGGCGGCCTCCTCGCAGCAGCGGCGCAGGAAGGCTTCCGCGTCGGGATGCGCCTGGTACTCGAGCGCGGTCACGGCCTGGCCGCCGTCGTGGTTGCGCACGACACCGGTGAACACCACCACCGCTCCGTGTTCGGGGCCGGCGACCGCGGCGTCCACTACCGCAGGGTCGAGCGGCTCCGCCGAAATCCTGGCCAGCACTTGGCTCTTGCCGCCGGTCTCGTCGGTCCGTCCCGTCGTGCCGACGCCGTCTGCTTCACTCATGTGCTCCGCCTCCTGCCACTTGCGCCAGTAGATGATCGAGGATCGGTTCCAGCGCGGCGAGTCCGTCCTTCACGCCACCGGGCGATCCCGGCAGATTCACGACGACCGTGCGGCCCGCGAGCCCGGCGACCCCACGTGAGAGGACCGCGTGAGGGGTGACCTCGAGTCCGCGTCTGCGGATCGAGTCCGCAACCCCCGGTAGTTCGCGATCGAGCACCGCGCGGGTCGCTTCGGGGGTGGCGTCGGTCGGCGACGCGCCGGTGCCACCGGTGGTCACGATCAACGCCGGTGCACCTCGGAGCGCATCTGCAAGGCCCGCGGCGATCTGCGCATCGGCATACACGAGCGGGCCGCGGACGCTGAATCCGTGCTCGCCCAGCCACTTCTCGATCACCGGGCCGGTGCGATCATCGCGGGTTCCCGCGGCGACGCCGGTGGACGCCACCACGACGACCGCCGAACGCTCTGCCGAATCGCCACCGTCCGGCGCGGTATCGGCCTGCGGTTCGGCGCGCTGGGTGTCGGAGTCGCCGCGACGCCAGCGACCGTGCTTGCCGCCTTCCTTCGAAACGAGTCGGACCCCGTCCAGGGTCGCGGCGGGGTCGACGGCTTTGACCATGTCGTGCAACGTGAGTCCTGCGACGGCAACGGCGGTGAGTGCTTCCATCTCGACGCCGGTAGGGCCCTTCGTCTTGGCGGTCGCCTCGATGGTGATCGCGGTGTCGGTGAATCCGAACGTCACCTTCACCGACGACAATGCGAGCTGGTGGCACAAGGGAATCAGTTCCCAGGTCCGCTTCGCCGCGGCGATACCGGCGATGCGGGCGGTGGCGAGGACGTCGGCCTTGGGCATGTCGTCGGCCCGCACGAGCGCGACGACTTCCGGCGTGGTGACGAGGTGGCCGGCGGCGAGTGCTGTCCGCGTGGTGTCGGCCTTTGCGGACACGTCGACCATGCGGGCGCGGCCCTGGTCGTCGAGATGGCTCAATTCGCTCACAGTGTCAGCACTTTCACGAGGTCTCCGGCTTCGAGTGAGACGGTGTCGGCGGGGATGTCGAGAAGGACGTCGGCAGCGGCCAGACCGGCCACCTGGTGCGATCCGCGCCCGGCGGCGGGTCTCACGGTGCGACCGTCGAGGACACCGCGCAGGAACTGGCGTTTGCCCGCGATCGAGGTCAGATCGGTGGCAAGGGGAAGCATTTCGGTGACGGGCGGTGGGTATCCCGCTGCGGCTCGGAGTGCTGGGCGCGCGAACACCTCGAAGGAAACCAGTGCGCTGACGGGGTTGCCGGGAAAGGTCAGCACCGGAACGCCGTCGATCACCGCGGAACCTTGGGGGCCACCGGGCTGCATCGCGACCGAGACGAACCTGCCGCCCCTGGGCTGAAGAGTGTCTTTGACGACTTCGAAGTCGCCTTTCGACACCCCTCCCGAGGTGAACACGACATCGGCCACGCGCACGGCGTAGGAGAGCATCGTGGCGAACTCGTCGGGGTCGTCGTGGCAATGGTCGACCGAGACGACATCGGCGCCGTTGGCGGCGGCACTCGCGGCCAGGGCCGGGCCGTTGGAGTTGTAGATGCGGCCGGGGCCGAGCACGTCGCCCGCGGTGACGAGTTCGCTTCCGGTGGAGATCACCGCGACGCGCGGTCGTGCCCGGACCGGGATATCCGTCAGTCCGACTGCGGCGAGCGCAGCGATGTGGCGGGCCGCGAGCACCGTGCCCGCGGTGAGCAGGCAGTCGCCCACCCGGACATCGCTGCCGGCTTCCCGGACATAGGTGCCCGGCGTCGTCCCGCGGCCGATCGTCACCGTGCCGGCGGCTTCGTCAGCGGTGGTGTCCTCGACGGGAACGACGGCGTCGGCCCCCTCGGGCATCGGCGCACCGGTCATGATTTTCAGTGCGTGTCCCGGTTCGAGGACTCCCGCGGTGTCCCCCGCAGCCACGACGCCCTGCACCGGCAGGGTCACCGGCGCGTCGGCCACGGTGCCGGATGCGACCGCGTAGCCGTCCATCTGCGAGTTCCGGAACGACGGAAGGTCGAGCGGGGAACTGATCGTCTCCGCGAGCGTGCGGTGCAGAGCCCGGGAAAGCGGGACGGTCGCGGTGGACCCCGCCCGCAGCACCGCGAGTAGTTCACCCACGTACTGCTCGTGTTCTTCCACGGACCGCCTGCCGCTCGTCATGCGGCCAATCCTAGGCATATCGCCGTCCGCATCCGGCCGCGTACTCGGTTAGAGCGGACTCGTCGGGTGCTTCTGTGTTCACGTTCGCGGGCAATGGGCATACTGGGCGTATGGCGATGGTGATCGGATGACGGCGGTGAACGTGGGGATTCCGTCGGTGCGTCGACGCGCAGACGACACCTCCGACCGGCCCGACGTACCGGATCTTCTCGACCGCTTCGGTCGGGTGGCCCGCGACCTGCGTGTCTCCATCACCGAGAAGTGCTCGCTGCGCTGCACCTATTGCATGCCGGAAGAGGGGCTTCCACCCATCCCTCGTGAGCAACTCCTCACGGTCGACGAGATCGTGCGCCTGGTCGGTATCGCGACCGGCAGGCTCGGCATCCGCGAGGTGCGCTTCACCGGCGGCGAACCCCTGGTACGCCGCGACCTCGAGGCGATCATCCAAGGCTGCTCCCGTGTCGCGCCCGGAATCCCGCTCGCGGTCACCACCAACGCGGTCGGTCTGGAGCATCGGGCGCACGCGCTCGCGCAGGCCGGACTCACCCGCGTCAACATCTCCCTGGACACGATCGACCGCGATCACTTTGCCCAGCTCACCCGCCGCGATCGCCTCGGGTCGGTGCTCGCCGGCATCCGCGCCGCGAAGGACGCGGGCTTTGCCCGGGTGAAGGTCAACGCCGTCCTCATGCCCGAAACCCTGCACGGCGCCGCAGACCTCCTCGGATGGTGTCTCGAGGAGCAGGTGGAGTTGCGGTTCATCGAGCAGATGCCGCTCGACGCCGACCACGAATGGGCGCGGTCGCGGATGGTGACCGCACAGGGCCTGCTCGATGCCCTCGGGGAGCGCTTCACCCTTACCGAGACCGAACGTGAGGATCCTTCGGCACCGGCCGAGCGCTGGCTCGTCGACGGGGGTCCCGCGACCGTCGGCATCATCGCCTCGGTGACCCGCTCGTTCTGCTCGGACTGCGACCGCACCAGGCTCACGGCGGAAGGTACGGTCCGGTCCTGCCTGTTCAGCGACCAGGAGACGGACCTGAGGGCTGCGCTGCGCGGCGGCGCGACCGACGACGAGCTGGTGGATCTCTGGCGGGGTGCGATGTGGAACAAGTGGGCCGGGCACGGTATCGACGCGGCGGACTTCGCGCCGCCGCAACGCAGTATGGGAGCGATCGGTGGCTGACGTGGTGAACGGAATCGAGGTCCGGTATTTCGCGGCCGCGACCGACGCGTCCGGGTGCGAGAAGGAGACCGTGGCATTGCCCGCCGGCTCCGATCTCGGTGCTCTACGGACGGTGCTCGTGGAGCGGTACGGCCCCGCCATGGAGCGGGTTCTGTCGGTCGCGGCGTATCTCGTCGAGCCGGGAGACGGTGGCGCCGGGGAACTCACCCGCGATCTGTCCCGTCCGGCGGGTGCCCGGGTCGACGTGCTGCCCCCGTTCGCCGGCGGCTGAGCACCCTCCCGGGCGTCTGCCCTACCTCCACCAGGTGTCGGACGGTGCCACCGGCATCACGCGCTTGTGGTACGTGTCGAGGAATTTGCCTTCGAGTCGTTTCGCGAGATCATCGGTGACGTCCTTGCCCTCGAGGTAGTCGTCGATCTCGCTGTACGTCATGCCGAGTGCTTCTTCGTCGGGCAGAGCCGGACGGTCGTCCTCGAGGTCTGCGGTGGGGACCTTGCTCCAGGTGCTCTCCGGTGCCCCGAGTTCCCGGAGCAACGCCGCCCCCTGCCGCTTGGTGAGCCCGGCCAGCGGCGTGATGTCGACACCGCCGTCTCCGTACTTGGTGTAGAAACCCGTGACGGCCTCGGCGGCGTGATCGGTGCCGACCACGAGGTGTCCCAGTTCGCCGGCGATCGCGTACTGGAGCATCATGCGCTCGCGTGCCTTGATGTTTCCCCGGACGAAATCGCGAATGGTGCTTCCGTGGCCGGGGATTTCGCCCAGCGCTCGTCCCGCTTCGGCCGCGGTGGCGTCGGTTCCGGGTTTGATGTCCGCCCGCACCGTGTGGTCGGGCTGGATGAAGTCGAGCGCGATCTGTGCGTCGTGCTCGTCGGCCTGCTGCCCGTAGGGGAGGCGCACGGCGACGAATTCCGCGTCGTGCCCGCCGTGTCGAAGCTTCTCGACGGCGAGCTGAGCGAGGCGTCCGGCGAGCGTGCTGTCCTGACCGCCGCTGATGCCGAGCACCAGACCCTTCGCCGGCGTAGCGGCAACATAGTCGGCGAGAAACTGTACTCGCGAATCGATCTCGCTCCGCGGATCGATGGAGGGCTTGACGCCGAGTTCTTCGATGATCCGATCGCGCAGGTTCGTCATTGCCGCCACATTAGCGTCACCGGAGCCGTGCTGCGAGACGACCGCGCGATACGGTGCGGGACGAGGCCACGCGCATGCACACGGCAGTGTCGTCGGCCGTCGAACACGGAGGCAGCAGGTGAACGGGATCCTCGTCGTATCCGCAACGAAGTCGGAGGCACTGCACGTTCCGGAACGGTACGACACGCTGATCACGGGCATAGGGAAGGTCACCGCGGCCGTTGCGGTGACGGCCGCGCTCGCGCGCTATCCGGAGGGCCGCAGACCGCTGGTCGTCAACATCGGAACCGCCGGCGCCCTGCGGAGTGCGCACGGCGGGCTCTATCTTCCTTCCACCGTCATCAACCACGACATCAGCAGCGAGGTGTTGCGCAGTCTCGGGCACCCGGTGGCCGACACGCTCACCTTCGAGGACGGAGACGGAACGATCCTCGCGACGGGGGATTCGTTCGTTTCCGACGCCGAGGTCCGCGATGCGCTGGCCGCCCGCGCGGACCTCGTCGACATGGAGGGCTTCGCGATCGCCTCCGCGTCGGCACACATGGGAGCGTCCTGCAGGCTCGTCAAGCACGTGAGCGATCACGCGGACGAAACGGCGATGGACTGGCCGAAGCAGATCGACAACAGCGCGCGGGTGCTCGCGGAATGGCTCGTGGACATGTACTGACGGCACCGCTGCCGTCGCGGGTCAGCGGTCGGCGGACTGCTCGACGAGAGTGACCCGGAGGTTGTCCGTCGCGAGCGTGAGCACATCTCCGTCCAGATGCCACCGCGGCCGAGCGGCGAAGAGTTTCTGCACCCACCGGTCGGCCTCGTCGAGCGGGGGCGGGCACGCCATCATCGTGGTGGCGAGGCCATCGGCTTGCACCACCCCGCCGGAGAAGTCCGCAGTGCCCATCATCCGGTTGCACCCTGCGTACGCGGCCACGCGTTCGCGAGCCGGGAAGGCGAGGGTGAACGGGCCCCCGCCCGGGATGGGAGCGCCGACGACCTCGGTGGATACGAAGTCGCGGCCCACGAGATCGGACGCCGAGGGCGCCGTTGCGCCGGTGTCGCACGCACAGAGCAGTCCGCCGAGGGTGAGGACGACGAACGCGCGGAGGGCACCGGTCATGGGGCTCACCGTACCCGGCGGGAACTACCGGTCGGCGGGACGCGCGACGCGTCGCGCGAGGTCGGACCAGGCCTGGGCGAGACGCTCGAGGGGATAACCGAGGTCGCGCCACTGATGGAGTACGAGAGACGCATCGAGCGGTGCCAGCAGGGCCTGGGCGAGGACCGGGAGGTCGCCGCCTGTTCCCGCCGCCCGTAGCAGGGTCTGCACGTGGGTGAGCGACACCGTGCGCGCCGGTGCCGAGAACCGCACGCCGCCGCCTGCGGCCTCGGCGGCCCGGAGCAGTTCACCCTGGACGTCGACGAGTGCGATGCGCGCTCGGCCGAAGGCGACGAGCCGTTCGACCGGATCCGCGCCCGGTCCGAGCGGCGGGGGACCGAAGAGAAATGCCTGCTGTAGTTCGCGCTCGCTGTGGTCGAGCAGCGCCTGCATGAGACCGGCGCGGGATCCGAAGCGCCGGAAGACCGTTCCCTTACCGACACCCGCTTTCGCTGCGACGGCGTCCATCGTGATCGCGTCGGCGCCGTGCTCGGCGACGAGCACGGACGCGGCGTCGAGCAGGCGCTTCCGGTTGCGCGCCGCGTCGCCGCGTTCTGCGGGGCCGTCGTCGACCAGCCACAGCGGGTGAGTGTTCACAAGGTCACATTCTACCGTCGCGGGAATGAAAGTGGACCGCGGTCCGTTTATGATTGCGGAATCAACCAACTCGATCGAAGGATGTACCTCATGGCTCAGACTCGAGTCCTCGCCCTCGTCGGAAGCCTCCGCTCCGCCGCTGTCACCCGCCAGCTCGCCGAGACCGCTGCCACTGTGGCCCCCGAGGGCGTCGAGGTGAGCATCCACGAAGGCCTCGCCGACGTGCCGTTCTACAACGAAGACCTCGACGGCGAGACCGTGCCCGCCGCTGCTGTCGCCCTCCGTGAGGCTGTCGCCGGCGTCGACGCTGTCCTGTTCCTGACCCCGGAATACAACGGATCGACCTCGGGCGTCCTCAAGAATGCGATCGACTGGCTCTCGCGCCCCTACGGCGCCGGTGCGCTGTCGGGCAAGCCGGTGGCCGTCGTCAGCGCGTCGCCGAGCGGCAACGCCGCGAAGTGGGCACTCGAGGACACTGTCAAGGCTGTCGGGATCGCCGGCGGCACGGTCGCCGAAGGGGCTTCCCTCTCGGTCGGCGGCACCTTCGGAAAGTTCGGCGACGCACACGCCAAGGAGCATGCCGAGACGGCCACCGAGATCGCCGGCGTCGTCGACGCGCTCGTGAATGCCACCAAGGAACTCGTCGAGGCCTGACGGACCCGAGGTCCGACAGACGTTCGCGTCGCCGCCCGCCGTCCACCCGGGTGCGACGCGACGACCGGCCCCGGGGCCCCAGCCTCGGGGACCGGGCGGGTGGGGGTACGGGAGCTGACCAGAACCGAATAGAAATGACCCCGCCACCAAAGAACGCC